>JBAQDF010000026.1:0-23743 GCA_049286265.1 Sideroxyarcus sp. | reverse complement strand
CATCTCGAACAGGACAGTGAAACGACTTCGCGCCAATGATAGTGTGCATTACGCATGTGAAAGTAGGTCATCGTCAGACTCCTTACAAAGTGAAAGACCCCGCCCAAAAGGCGGGGTCTTTTGCTTTGGGGCGGGCAAAATGCCCGTCCAATAAGGCTTGCAAGGCAATGGCGGATTTCTGATATGCTTTGGAAAAATGGCGGCGAACATTTCAGGAAAGTGTGCATGAAAAAAATACTCCTCATCAATCCGGCGTACAAAGACAGTCTGCATTCCAACATCAAGGTATTGGCATTGCCGCCGCTCAATCTGGCCATCATCGCCCGCTATACGCCGGAGCATTACGATGTGCAGATCGTCGATGAGGCCATGGAAGATCTGGACTTTGATACACAGGCCGATCTGGTCGGGATTACCTGCATGACACCGTTGGCGCCGCGCGCCTACGAGATTGCAAACCGCTTCCGCGCACGCGGGATTCCGGTGGTGATGGGCGGAATCCACGTTTCGTACGTGACGGATGAGGCTTTGCGATATGCCGATGCGGTTGTGGTTGGCGAGGGAGAGAATATCTGGCCGAAACTGCTGGAGGATTTCGAGCGCGGGCAGATGCAAAAAGTTTACCGCATGACCGAGCCGCCCGAGATCGAAAACCTGCTGGCGCCGCGCCGCGATTTGCTCAAGGGCAAATACTTCGTCGAGACCGTGCAGACCGGCCGCGGCTGCCCGATCAACTGTAATTTCTGTTCGGTTACCGCGTTTAACGGTTCGCGCTACCGGGTGCGCAACATCGACAGCGTGATCGACGAAATCAATTCCATCAAATCCAAACGCATCTTTATTGTGGACGACAATATCGTCGGCCAGGGGCCGCGTTATATCAGGCGCGCGAAGGATTTTTTCGATCAGCTTAAGGACTGCAACAAGGAATGGGGAGGGCAGACCTGCCTCAGCATCGTCGAGCACGACGATGTCCTGAAAGCCGCGCAACGCAGCGGTTGCAAGGGCATGCTGATCGGATTCGAATCTCTGGATGCGGCCACAATCGATTCAATGCACAAGTCGGTAAACCTGCGGCCGAGTACCCGTAATTTCAGCGACGCGATCAAGAAAATTCACGATCACGGTATCGCCATCGTGGGGTGTTTTATTTTTGGCACCGAGGGGCAAAACAAGGATGCCTTCCGCCGCACCATTGATTTCGTGCTGGAGAATGAAATCGATGCCGTGCAAATGACGCTGGAGACGCCGCTGCCGGGCACTGCCTTCTACAAGCAGATGGTCGAAGAGAACCGGTTGCTGCTGACCGATTACCCCAACGACTGGCGGCACTACACGATCTTCGAGCCGGTGTTCAAGATGAACGGCATGACGCCGCGCGAGGCTTACGAGGGATTGCTGGAGGCATACGCGGAAGTGTCGTCGTTCCGCTCGTCATTAGTTCGCGGCGTAAAAACCTTTCGCAATACCCGCAGTCTGTTCAGCACCGGCTTGTCCTTTTCATGGAACTATCAGGCCTACACGACCATACGCAATACGCAGACGCCTTTGGCGAAGAGGGATTGATTTCAGGATGATGCGCGCAGGGAACAACGATGCGAAACACGCCAAGCCGTGTTGTAGTGTGAAAAATCGGATTTGAATCATGTGCTAAAATCTTCGGCGTTAAGTTTGTCCCTTCATTTTTAAGGTTCTCTGGATTTGCAGCCTCTAATCATCAGTCATTACACACTCGCGAACAGCCTGGGCCTGGGTTCGTCGGCAACCATGGACGCCCTGCGCACGCGGAGTTCGGGATTGATTCCCTGCGCGTTCGAGGATGTCGATCTGGAAACGTATATTGCCAAGGTCGGAGAACTGGATAGTTATCGCGTTCGCACCGATCTGTCCGCCTATGATTGCCGCAACAATCGCCTGGCCCAGTTGTGCCTGCAGCAGGACGGCTTCGGCGAGGCGATCGACGCCGCTAGGAAAAAATATGGCGCCGCGCGCATTGGCGTGTTTCTCGGAACGAGTACCTCCGGGATATTGCAAACCGAATTGGCTTACCGCCATCTGGATCCGCAGACCGGCGCATTGCCGCCGGATTTTCATTACGCGGAAACGCAAAATTCCTATTCCCTCGCGGGCTTCGTTACGCGTTACCTGGGCCTGACCGGTCCTTCCTTTGTGGTGTCGTCCGCGTGTTCTTCCAGCGCCAAGGTATTCGCCAATGCGGTGCGCATGATGGGGGCGGGTGTATGCGATGCGGCCGTGGTTGGCGGCGTCGACAGCTTGTGCCTGAGCACGCTGTACGGTTTCAACTCGCTGGGTCTGGTGTCGCGTCTGCCTTGCCGGCCATATGATGCTGAACGCGACGGCATCTCGGTGGGAGAAGGCGCAGGTTTCGTATTGATCGAACGCGCCACAGAAGCGAGCTCCTCAAACGCAATGATGCTATTGGGCGTCGGCGAAAGTTCCGATGCACATCATATGTCCACGCCGCACCCGGAAGGTCTGGGCGCGAAGCTGGCGATGCAGCGCGCGCTGGACTCTGCCGGACTGAAGGCAAGCGATATCGACTATATCAATCTGCATGGCACGGCGACCAAGTCCAACGATGCGAGCGAAGGCAAAGCGGTCGCGGACATATTCGGCACCGGCGTACCGTGCAGTTCGACCAAAGGCTGGACAGGCCATCTGTTGGGCGCGGCGGGCATCACCGAAGCGATCATTGCGATGATGGCGGCCGAACACGGTTTTGTACCGGGAAGCGTGAATACACAGCAACTCGATCCGACCATCGCCATCAATTACCGGATCGAGAATGGTGCAGGGGAAATCAAGCGCGTGCTGAGCAATTCCTTTGGCTTCGGCGGCAGTAATTGCACTCTGGTGCTGGGGAGGCAAGCATGATGCGCCTCTTCGTTGAAGGAATCGGACTGCTCGGTCCCGGCCTGGACGGATGGGCAACAAGTCGTGCCGTGCTGGCCGGAGAGGTCGACTATCAGGCAGCACCGACAAACCTGCGCGCCAGCGAAATGCTGCCAGCCGCCGAACGCCGACGTGCCGGGGTGCCGATCAAACTGGCTTTGGCGGTCGGACAAGAAGCATTCCTGCAAGCCGGACGCGACACCAAAACGGCGTCTACGGTGTTTACCTCTTCCGGCGGTGACAATGACAACGTGCATGCCATCAACGGCATTCTGGCGACTGCCCCGCGCGAAGTCTCGCCGACGCGCTTCCATAATTCCGTGCATAACGCGGCGGCCGGATACTGGTGTATTGCAGCCGGCTCGCATGAGCCTTCCACCAGCCTGTGCGCATACGATGCCAGCTTTGTCGCGGGACTGCTGGAGTCCGCCACGCAAGTGACGGTAGACGACGCTGTCGTGGCGCTGGTTGCTTACGACCACTGCTATCCCGAGCCGCTGCATTCGGTGCGCCCGATCTCTGCCTCCTTCGGCATGGCAATGATCCTGGCGCCGCGGCAAAGCGAGAAAACGCTGGCTATCATTGAAGTGGATTTTGTCTCTGGTCAAACGCAGGAGACAACGATGCAATCGCCCGGACTGGAAGCATTGCGTCTGGGCGCTCCCGCGGCACGCGCATTGCCGTTGCTGGCAGCATTGGCCAGCGGCAAACCGGCGCAAGTCAGCATCGACTACCTCAACGACAACCACCTCAACATTCGCGTAACACCATGCTAGCTGACAAGGCCGCGATCGCCAAAGTCATTCCGCACACCGGCAACATGTGCCTGCTCGACGGTGTACTGGAATGCGATTCCCAGCGCATCCGCTGCATCAGCAGTACACACCGCAATGCTGACAACCCCATGCGTTCCGGCGATACGCTGCTTGCGCTGTGCGGCATCGAATACGCGGCGCAGGCCATGGCGGTGCATGGCGCATGGGATGCGAAGTACGACCAGAAACCGCGAGCCGGTTACCTGGCTGCACTGCGCGATGTTGCCTGCCACACCATGCGCCTGGATAATCTGGGCGACGATCTCATTATCGAAGCGGAAAAAATGATGGGCGATGACGCGCGCGTCATTTACCAGTTCAGTATCCATGCAGGGACAGCCAAAATCATGAGCGGACGCGCCACGGTGGTGCTGGACGCAGACAAGGCGGGACTATGAAACGTGCACTGGTCACAGGCGGCAGCGGCGGCATCGGGTCCGAGATTTGCCGCAAACTTGCGGAGCTTGGGTATCACGTCTATGTGCATGCCAATAGTTCATTACAGACTGCCGAAAATATCGTCGCCGAGATCAAGGATGCGGGTGGCAGCGCGCAAGCCATCGCTTTCGATGTAGCGAATGCCGAGCAAACGCAAAGTGCGCTGCAAACCGTGCTGGCAGAAGGCGCGATACAAATACTGGTCAACAATGCCGGCATCCACGATGACGCAGTGATGCCGGGCATGAACGCGCAACAATGGCACAAGGTCATCGACGTTTCGTTGAATGGTTTTTTCAATGTAACGCAGCCCTTGCTGCTGCCGATGATAGGCAAACGCTGGGGGCGCATCATCAACATATCGTCTGTGGCAGCCATTACCGGCAATCGCGGACAGACCAATTACGCCGCCGCCAAGGCCGGCCTGCACGGCGCAACCAAATCGCTGGCGCTGGAAGTGGCCAGTCGCGGCATCACCGTCAATGCCATTGCACCCGGCATCATCGAATCAGCCATGACCGAGAACGTGTTTGACAAGGACACAATCAAACGCCTGGTGCCGGTTGGGCGTGCGGGCAAACCGGAAGAAGTGGCTGATCTGGTGGCTTTTATCGCATCCGACAAAGCGGCCTACATCTCCGGGCAGGTCATTTCTGTCAACGGCGCGATGATTTAGAAACAGCCTTTTTCACTGTAATTCCCAGTATTCCAGGAGGAGATTGGAAGCGCTGCAACGGATGAAGAGACTTCGCGCCCAATGAGGTAAAATGCGCCCGCATTAATATAAAGACAGGGAGCATCATGGCAGCAAGCGCACAAGAACTGGAGTTGGCTCAACTCATTGTTACCTCATTGAATCTTGAAGTTTCGGCGGGCGAGATCGAACCCGACGCGCCGTTGTATGGCGAAGGTCTGGGGCTGGACTCGATCGACATTCTCGAGTTGTCGCTGGCGATTTCCAAGAACTATGGCGTGCAACTCAAATCGGATGATGCGGACAACAGCAAGATTTTCAGCTCGTTGCGCAATCTGAATCAGCACATTCAGCAACACCGCGCCTAGTGAACCAAGCGCCTGCCGTCCGGCGGGCGTTCCTGATCCCATGAACGATAACGATATTGCATTCCGCGCCGAACTCAAGGCGCTCATTCTTGCCGCAGTAGACAAGGACGAGCCGGCCGACGGACTGCGCGACGACGAGCCGTGGTTCGGGGACGATTCCAGGCTGGGTCTGGATTCGCTCGACGCGCTGCAAATATCGATGGCAATCCAGAAAAAATACGGCGTGCGCATGCCGGATAGCAAAGATACGCGCCGTGCCCTGGTCTCGCTGGTGGCGCTGGCCGAACACCTGCGCAATCTCCGGCCAGCATGAAACCGGTTTATCTTGCAGGTCGCGGGCTGGCCTGTGCGCTGGGACTCGATGTGCAGAGTTCGCTGGCGGCCTTGCGCCAGGGCGGTGTTGCAGCCTCCCACTATTCCCTGCCCGGTGCACTGGGCGGCTCCTTTCCTTATCGCGCTATTCCCTTTCCGCGGACCGACTGGAACGAACGCGCCCGCGATCTGGTGCGTAGTGTTGCGAACGAAGCCGGGGCGCAGCAGGTTCGCAACGGGGCGTTGTTCATCACCACTTCTTCCTTCGACATCGGGGCCGTGGAGCAGGGCGCGGCGCAGATGGATTACGCCGCGTTCTCCAGCAAGATCGGGGGATGGCTGGACTGGTCGGGGTCCGTGTATGTGATCAGTACGGCCTGCACTTCCAGCCTGAATGCGCTGATTGCGGCGCAAGCACTGCTGAATACAGGAGAAGCGGAAGATGCGCTGGTGCTGGGCATTGAGTTGGACAATCAGCTGACCCTGGGTGGCTTCGCCTCCCTGCAACTGCTGTCGACCGGCAGCAGCAAACCCTTCGGCGCGAAACGCGACGGTCTGGTGTTGGGCGAAGCGGTCAGTGCATTGAGATTGTCCGCGCATGAATCCGCGCCGTGGCGGATGCTGGGCGGTGCCAACGTGGTGGATGGCAGCCAGCCAACCGGCGCTTCAGTTCCGGCGGTGGTGAGCATGTACCAACGCGCATTGGAGGCAAGCGACCTGACTGCGGACGCGATCGACCTGATCAAGGTGCAGGCCGCGGGTAGTTCGGGCAACGACGCGGTCGAAGCGCAAGGTCTGCGGGCAGCATTTCCAAAAAAGCCGTCGCTGGTTTCGCTCAAGGCAGCGCTGGGCCACACCATGGGTGCATCCGGGGCGGCAGAAATTGCCCTGCTCATGGCCTGTCTGGAACAGGGCGTATGGCCGGAATACGAGGATGATGCGGACCCAGAACTCGGTGTTGCGCTTGCTGCCTCGGCGCCGGACAGGGTGCGTCATGTGCTGGCGACGATACTGGGTTTCGGCGGCAGTCATGCCAGCGTGGTTCTGGAGCGCGCATGAAGACTTTCGCCATCAGCGGCCGCTGCATCGCTTCTCCGCCGCCAACTGACTGGCGCGAACAATTGGCGCAGATGCTGGGCGCCAAGCCGCGCCGCCTGGGCGCTTGGGCGGAGTTGGGCTTATATGGCGCGCTGCGCTGCATGGCGGATGCGGGCGAGAAGACCTTGCCGCCGGACGCTCAGATATGGCTGGGCAGTCGCAGCGGTACATATGCGGCGACTGACATTGTCCTTGCCCAGTTGCGAGAGGACTTGCCCATGCCGATGGCCTTTTTGCAGACACAGCCGAGCCAGTTGCTGGCGCTGCTGGCGGCGCAGGTGGGCTGGAAAGGCCATGCCTGCTTTGTGGCGGGCGCCGAGCCGCAGGCAATATTGCGACTGGCTGCCGCGCAGACCAGCCGGGACGGGGTACTGTTCGGCTGGCTGGATGAAATGGACGGCGGAGTGAGCAACTGGCTGCGGCTGCTGCCCTGTGCGGACGCCGCCGGCGGCTTTAACGCGGCATCTGCCGAGGCGATTTTTTCGACGCAGATCAGCCGGTTGCGCCTCAGTAATACTGGAGTGGAAGTCGGGCCTGTTGTCCCGGTCAGCCTTGGAGCAAGCGGGAACGGGATGTTAGAATCATGACCGGATTTTCAACACCTAAAACTGGTTGCGTGGCTGCATTGAACAAAACTGAAGCATCGACCCCTCTCCCGCTCAAACGTGTATTGGTACTGAGTTTTTCGCAGACCGGACAACTGACCGAGATCACCCGGCGCATCCTGGCTCCGTTGGAGCAGGACGGCCGTTTTGCGCTGCACGTCGAGACCTTGCGCCCGGTCAAACCGTATCCTTTTCCGTGGGGGTTCTTCAGCTTCCTCGATGCATTTCCCGAAGCGGCACACATGGTGCCGCCACCGCTGCAGCCGTTGTCGCTGACCGGCGACGAAGATTTCGATCTGGTAATTTTGCCCTATCAGGTATGGTTCCTGGCGCCGTCACAGCCGATTACCGCATTCCTCAAGCACCCGCTGGCGAAAAAGCTGCTGCATGGCAAGCCGGTGGTCACCGTGATTGGCTGTCGAAACATGTGGATGCTGGCGCAGGAAAAGATGAAGGGCATGCTGGAAGCTTGCGGCGCGCGCCTGCTCGACAATGTCGCGCTGGTCGATCCCAGCCCGACCATGGCCAGTCTCTGGACGACACCGTTCTGGCTGCTCAGCGGCAAGAAGGATTTTCTCAAGATGTTGCCACCGGCGGGCGTGGATGCTGCGAGTATCCGCGCGGCCAGCCGTTTCGGATTTGCACTGCGCGATGCCCTGCTCAATAACGAAGAACGCGGCAATGCACCGCTGCTCAGCGGACTGAAAGCGGCCGACTCCGATCCGCATCTGCTGGTGAGCGAGAAAGCCGCCACGCGCAGTTTCTACTTGTGGGGAAAATTGCTGCGCGCGGTGGGCGAACCGGGCCAATTGCGCCGCTACCCGTTTCTGTTTTTGTACGTGATTTTTTTGATTGCCTTGATATTGACTGTGGTGCCATTGAGCCTGCTCATACAGTCGCTGTTGCGCCCGTTCATGCGGCGTCGCTTCGCGGCTTTGAAGCAGCGCTTCGATCTCCCGTCGGGTTCGGGTACGGAGAGGATGCACCTGTATGAGCATTGATGTATTTTTGACGCGCACGGCGTCGTTCCTGCCGCTGGAGCCGGTAGGCAACGACGACATGGAAGCGGTGCTGGGTATGGTCGGCGGCAAACCCTCCAAGGCGCGCCGCATTGTGCTGCGCAACAACGGCATCCAGCACCGTCACTATGCGCTGGATCGCGTCACCGGCCAGCCGGTGATGTCGAACGCGCAAATGGCTGCCGAAGCGGTGCGTGCGCTGGGCGATATTGGCAAAGTGGATAGCCTGGCGACGGCAACATCCCGTCCCGACCAACTCATGCCGGGACATGGCGTGATGGTGCACGGCGAACTGGGATGGCCGAGTTTGGAAGTGTTGTCCATGTCCGGTATCTGCGTGGCGGGTGCGGCAGCGTTCAAGCACGCATGGCTGGCGGTGCGTGCGGGCGATGCGCAGCGCGCCGTGGCCGTGGCTTCGGAGTTGGCTTCGCAGTCGTTGCATGCGCGCAACTATGAAGCTGAGGCCGAGCACAAGGTAAATGAACTGGAACAGCGTCCCGAGATCGCTTTCGAAAAGGATTTTCTGCGCTGGATGTTGTCCGATGGCGCGGGTGCAGTGCTGCTGGAGAACAAACCGAGCGGTCCGCTCAGTTTGAAAGTGGAGTGGGTGGAACTGTCCTCCGCCGCGCACGAATTGCCGCCTTGCATGTATTCCGGTGCAGAGAAAAATGACGATGCCACGCTGACCGGATGGCAACAGTTCACGACCCAGGAGTGGGCGACGCGATCCGTGTTTACCGTAAAGCAGGACGTGAAACTTCTCAACGAACATGTCATCCGCGCCACGCTCACCAATCCCCTGCGCGAACTGGTGAAGAAGCACAATCTGGCGGCACAGAAGATCGACTGGTTCCTGCCGCACTATTCATCCAAATATTTCGCCGAACCCGTTGCGGCGGGGTTGGCCGCAGCAGGCCTGAACATCCCGCGCGAAAACTGGTTTACCAACCTGTTCGAAAAGGGCAATACCGGTTCCGCTTCGCCCTACATCATGCTGGACGAATTGTTCCATTCCGGCCGCATCAAGAAAGGCCAAACACTGTTGATGTACATTCCGGAGAGCGGGCGCTTCTCCAGCGGTTTCATTTTCATGGAAGCAGTCTGATGGACATAAACGACGTACCGCAGGAAGGCAACCGCACCATGGGCGGCTATCGCCGCGCCATGTATGCGCGGGACAACGATGGACGCATCGTGATCGTTCCGTCGCGCGGCGGCGAGGTGGACGAAACCGTCACCCTGCAGGCGCTGGACCGGCTGTATGAGCAGACCGAAGAAGCCAGGGCGCGCGTGCTGGCGGGCGAGTCGTCGCCGCTGGAATACTGGATGTACGCACAGCGCCTTGACCTGCCGCAGCTTTCGCAAGTCTCCGGCTACTGGCAATGGCGTATCCGCCGCCACTTCCGCCCCAAGATATTCGCCAAGCTGTCTGATAAAGTTCTGCAGAACTATGCCTGGGTGATGGGCATTACCATCGAACAACTCAAAAAACTTCCATGAATATCCTCATTGAAAAGTTCCAGCACCGCCATGCCGCCCACTGCGAGAGCGGTGTCGCTGCATCGATGCTGACGCATCATGGCGCGGCGATAACAGAGGCGATGGCCTTCGGCCTGTCGTCGGCAATGGCGTTCGCCTATCTGCCCTTCGTGAAGTTCGCCGGGTTTCCGTTGATTGCCTACCGCATGCCGCCCAAGCACATCCTCAAGGGCATGATCAAACCGTTCAAGATGCGTTTCCATTTCGAAACGTTTCGCAATCCGGCAACAGGCATGCAGCGTCTGGATGAATTGCTCACGCAAGGCAAGATCGTTGGCATACAAACCGGGGCATTCTGGCTGCCGTATTTTCCGGCGGACATGCGCTTCCACTTCAACGCCCACAATCTGATCGTGTACGGCAAGGAAGAAGACGACTACCTGATCAGCGATCCGGTGGCAGAAGACCCGCAACGCTGTGCCAGCGATGCATTGCAACGCGCGCGTTTTGCCACAGGTCTGATGGCGCCCAAGGGCCTGCTGTACTACCCGGAAACCATTGACCAGAAAACAGTAACGGCAGAAGCCGTCCGCCGCGCCATCAAAAAGACCGTGCGCACCATGCTCGGCCCCGTTCCCATCATCGGCGTGCGCGGCATCCATATGCTGGCCAACAAAGTGGCGAAACTGGATCCTGCCGACAAGCTCAGCCTTAACTACGCCGGGCACATCGTGCGCATGCAGGAAGAGATCGGCACCGGCGGCGGCGGATTCCGTTTCCTGTATGCCGCGTTCCTGCAGGAAGCGGCGCAGATCTCCGGCATAGCCGAGCTAAAAGTGTTGTCGGAACGCATGAACGAGATCGGCGACGGCTGGCGCGAATTCGCCCTGAAGGCGGCGCGAATGATCAAGGGGCGTGAACCCTTCGCGCCCAAGCAACTGGCCGAGATGCTGCACAGCCAGGCTGAACGCGAGAAGGAATTCTTCCAGGCGCTCAAGCAGGCTATTGCCTGATCCAGCTTGATTTCCCGGCGCCCACGCGGCACGATGGGCTCGTGATTTCGTCACATTGCAGTCTTCGTCGCCGTCATCAACGACTCGGGGGTGCGCCATGAAAGAACTGAAACACGAAGCGGCATTGTTCAAGGAAGCCTTGGCGGCAGGCGTCAAATACGCCGAAGGCCGGGGCGTGGTCCAATTCGAACCCGGCGATTCGGCCAGCGAAAAACTCCTCTATATCTACCGGCTGCTGGTTCACGACAAAGTCATCCAGCCCCTGCCCGAAGATCAGGTTGCCGAGAAAACCCTGCGCCACAAACTCGCCATCTGGTATTCGAAACAACTGCCCAAGGATCATCCGCTGCTGAAGTGACTGTCTGGAATTCGTGAGCGCAATTACACCGCAAATGTAGGGTGGGCACGAAGAGCCCACGCGGATTCAATCAAAACCAAAACCGTCGGGGGTAGCCCGACAGCTAGTCACTTTTCTCGTCTTGCCGAGAAAAGTAACCAAAAGAGGGCGCCCCCAGCGCGCCGCCCCTTCGGGGTTCCCTCGATATTTCACAAACAAGCGGGGCGGCGCAACTCGCCCTAGCGGGGCACACAAAACGTGCCCCACCGCGGAGCTCGAACAGTGCTCGCCTAAATCCCCGCTTGTTTGCGAAATATCGAGGCGGCGCACAGGGGAAGGAAAATCAAAAGCGAAAAGCAGCATGGCGGGCAATGCCCGCCATGCTCAAGCGAATAGGAAAAACAATTTAGCTACGGTACATTTCAGCCATGAATCCTCCCTGCCTCGACGACCTTGACGGGAAGCTCCTAGATGGACTTCAGTTCTGTGCGTTCACCTACGCCTTGTTTGAGTCCGTCCGCAGCACTCCAGAAGGAGTTGAGCGTATGCGCCTCCGTTCTGGCAATACCGAAAAAAGATTGCTTGAAGAGCTGCTGCCGATTTGCAGGTTCATCCAGACGTACTATCGTCCCGGGCGGTACATCTCCGTGCGCTGGCTAAACGGAAGCCAATCATTTGACGCGGAACTTCATCAGAAAGGCGATTACATCTCGAAAGGGTATTACGAGCCTCTCGCGTACTTGGAAGCCACTTGCGCCATGCACGAAAACGAGCATTGGATATGGAAGCTGCTCGTGGAAGGGCGGCCAGCATTCGCTCCCGAAGGCATTAAAAAAGAAAGAGGCAAGCCGATTGAGTCAGAGCCCATCGTCTTCTCGAATCTTGAACACGTTTCAGGGTTTGCGCCCATCATCGCATCCGCCATTCAGAAGAAGTCCCAAATCGATTACCCCGAAGGTACATCACTTGTTGTGGCGTGTTATCTGAATAGCCTTTACATGCCAGATGAATGGAGAACCTTAATCCGAGAGGTGGAGAGTCTGCTTCCCGTGGTTCCATTTCGCGAAGTCTTACTTGTCGATAGCCTTACTGAACGTGCTACTCCTTTGGCGCTGCCGAGATGATGCCCAATCTGAACGTAGCATGGCGGGCTAGGCCCGCCATGTTTGTTTTTGCTTTTGACTTCCCCTCCCCTGTGCGCCGCCGAGTAGCGGAGACCAGACAGGGGCAGTCCGACGAATATGTTTGAGCACGTGGACGCGCAGCGGATCGTGCGAGTTTATGAGGAGGCCTGTCTGGTTGAGCAACGGAGGGAACCCCGAAGGGGCGGCGCGCTGGGGGCGCCCTCTTTTGGTTACTTTTCTCGGCAAGACGAGAAAAGTGACTAGCTGTCGGGCTACCCCCGACGGTTTTGATGTTGATTTTGGAAATTCCGCGTGGGCACAGAAACGTGCCCACCCTACAAACTGCGCCTATTGATGAAACTGCTACAGCGGCTTGTCCGCCAGATAAGTCGAAAATATCCCCGCATCCACCGTGCGCTGCACATTCACAAATCCCGCACTTTCCAGCGTCTGCATCACTTCGGCTGGTTTGGCGCAGGCTTCGATGGTGTCCCAGTAGTAACGCCACAATTGAGCGGTATCCTTGTCCTTGGCGACGAGCTTCGCCAGTGCGGGCACGGCGTACTTGCAATATCCCTTGAGCAGTGCGGTGGCAATCCTGCCTTTGGGCGGGGTGATTTCGAGGATGCAGACTTTGCCGCCCGGATTCAGCATGCGTTTGAATTCGGCGAAAGCAACCGACATATCCGATACATGGCGCAGGGCATAACCCATGCTGAGGAAATCGTAGCCGCCATCCGGTAAGGGTATTTTCTCGGCACGGCCTTCGACCACGGTAACGCCGCCGGGCAATTTGGCGCTGCGGATCATGCCGGGGCTGGGGTCGACGCCGGTGATCAGCTTCGGGTCGCCCACCAGACGGGCCGCCTGTTTTGCCACCAGGCCCGTGCCCATGCCGACATCCAGCACGCGCATGCCGGGTTTGAGTCCGGCAAACCCGAGTATTTTGTGGCGGTATGAGGAGCCGGTGCCGAGGCCGAGGATATTCTCGATGCGGTCATAATCCGAAGCGGTCTTGTTGAATTGCTCGCCGACCCAGGTGCGGCGGTCTTCTTCGCGTGCGTAATACTCGGTGAGCGGGGGGTGCGGTGCGTGGACGATGCTGCCAGGTGCTTCGTTGTTATGACTTGCCATGGCTCGAGAATGTCGTTGAATGGGTGAGCGCGAATGCTAACTGAATTCCCGCTTTTATGGGCGTGAAATACATGTTTGGAAGGTGTCGGACAGGGCGTATCTGACTGATTCGAGGTAGAATGGCGGCCTGAAATAAACAGGGGCAGGCCTTGCAGTTCTACACAGTCAATTCGTCGCCAGAACGAGAATTCTCCCACATCATCATGCAACCTTCAGACCGGCAATGCGCAGATCATGCAGCTTCGATGCTCGTCCTCAATCGGGGGGCGTGACATGGGGCGTCTGGGCAAAATTCTGCTGCTGTTGTCGTTCGTCGGCTACCCCATTCTGTTGCACATGTTCATTCTCAAGGAAGACGAGGTGGAGATGTGGCAGTTGATGTTCGTCTTCGCCCCGTTGCTGGCGGTGGCGGCCTGGGTGGTGTTTCGCATGCTCGGCAAGGTATGGTGGCCGTTGCTGACGTTGTTGTTTGGCGCCGGGGTGTACTACCTCGCGACCGGCGATCACGGGCGCGTCGGTTTGCTGGCGGTGAACGGTTTGTCGAACGCGACGCTTAACCTGTTTCTGCTCTGGCTGTTTGGGCGCACCTTGCTGTCCGGCAAAGAGCCGCTGATTTCGCAGATCTCGCGCCACATCAACGGTCAGTTGCTGCCGGAAGTCGCCGATTACACCCGCCATGTGACCATTGCCTGGTGCATTTTCTTCGCGCTCCAGATTATTGTTTCGCTGACGCTGTACGCTTTTGCGCCGATTGCCGCCTGGTCGTTCTTCATCAATGTGTTGAACCTGCCGTTGCTGATTCTCATGTTCGTCGGTGAAAAAGCCTACCGCACGGTGCGTTTCCCCAACCACCCAAAAACTTCAATCCTGAAGGCGATCGAGGTCTACAGCAAGGATTTTGCTGCGCCCAAGAAAGCAGAATAGCGAACGCTAAGTCCCTCTCCATGGCTGTAATCCCGCTCATTACCCACTCCGATCCAGACAGTGTGTTCGCTTGGCGCGAAGGGCAAGCCGTCAGCGTCGCCGAGTTTCTGGCGCAGGTCGCGCATCTGGCGCAAACCCTGCCGGACAAGAGCCACATCCTGAATTTGTGCACCGACCGTTATCGTTTCGCGGTCGGTTTTGCGGCGGCGCTGGTGCGCAAGCAGACCAGTCTGTTACCGCCCAATTACACGCCCAGCTTCGTCGAACACCTGGGGCAGCGCTATCCCGGCATGTATTGCCTTGCCGATGGCGAGGTGGATTTCCCGGGAGTGGAGGTCGTGCACTATCCGGCCATGCCGCAGACGGACAGGGCGGCATTTGCAGTTCCGGCCATACCGGCGGAGCAGCTTGCGGCGTTGGTGTTCACTTCCGGCTCTACCGGCGATCCTGTTCCGCACCCGAAATCCTGGAGCAGCCTGTGCAAAGGGGCGGCCGGCGAAGCGGCGAGCCTGGGCATAGTGAGCAACTCAGGCATGGCGGTATTGGGCACAGTTCCGGCGCAGCACATGTACGGCCTGGAATCCTGCATGCTACTGGCGCTGCAGAACGGGTTGGCGCTGGTCGGCGAAAGACCGTTCTATCCGGCGGATATCTGCGCGCAGCTCGCGGCGTTGCCGCAACCGCGCTGTCTGGTGACGACGCCGGTGCATTTGCGCACCCTGTTGTCGGGTGCGGCTGAATTGCCTCCCGTGGACTTTGTGCTGTGCGCCACCGCGCACCTTGCGCCGCAACTGGCGAGCGAATCCGAGGCGCGTTTTGGCGCGCCGCTGTATGAAATTTACGGTTGCACCGAGGCGGGCATGGTGGCGAGCCGCCGCACGACCGCAGGCGCGGCCTGGCATCTGTTGCCCGGCGTGGTTTTGCAGCAGGACGAACAGGGCAGCCGTGTGCACGGCGGACATGTCGAGATCGAGGCGCCGTTGAGCGACGTGATCGAGCGCAATGCGGACGGCACCTTTATTCTGCACGGACGCACGGCGGATATGGTGAACATTGCGGGCAAGCGCACTTCGCTGGCCAGTCTCAACCATTATCTGAATGCGATTCCGGGTGTGAAGGACGGCGTGTTCCTGATGCCGGACGATAGCGACGGCGCGGTGACGCGTCCGCTGGCATTTGTGGTGGCGCCCGGCCTGAACAGCGAAGATGTAATGGGCGCATTGCGCCACAGCGTGGATGTGGTGTTCCTGCCGCGCCCGCTGTATTTTGTCGACGAACTGCCGCGCAACACGACCGGCAAGCTGACGCGGGAATCGCTGCTGCGGTTGAAAGAGCAATGCGCGAAGAAATGATCCGGCACGCAAACTGTATCAGCTTCGTCATTCCGGGCTTGACCCGGAATCCGGCAATATATACATCGGCGCGCTCTGCGCGCCACTGGATACCCGCCTTCGCGGGTATGACGGGCCAATGGAATTGATGAGATGAACAAACTGACTTTACAGATTCCCGCGAACCACCCGACCGGCGCCGGACACTTCCCCGGCAACCCCATCATTCCGGGCGCGCTGCTGTTGGCCGAGGTGCTGCGCTGCATCGAACAGTCGGAGGGGAAGCATTTTTCCTCGTGCAATGTCAAAGCGGCCAAGTTCCTGCATCCGGCGCGGCCGGGCGACAGTGTCGATATCGAATATACGCGTTCGGCGCAGGGCACCATCGAGTTTCAATGCGCCGTTGCTGGAACCAAAGTCCTGTCGGGAGGCATCGTTGCGGGCGAATGACGACATCGACGACAAGGCGCACGCGTGGGTGGCAAAGCCGGAGCGCAGCAACACCCTGGCGATCCGTTTCATTGTCTGGGTCGCGCTTACCCTGGGGCGGCGCGTGGCGCGCTTGTTCCTGTATCCGATCTGCCTGTATTTCCTGCTGTTCGCGGGCGAGGCGCGCACCGCTTCCAAAAAATATCTGCGCAGGGTGCTGGGGCGCGAGCCGCATATCGGCGACGGCTTCCGTCACATTCATACCTTTGCCTCGACCATTCTGGATCGCGTGTTCCTGCTCAACGGGCGCTTCGACAAGTTCGATGTTCGCGCGCATCTGGATGCCGCCGCACAGAGGATGATAGACAGCAAGCAAGGCTGCATCCTGCTCGGCGCACATCTCGGCAGTTTCGAGATCACGCGCGCCTATGCCGCCGAGATCGAAGGGCCGCCCGCCAGCGTGGTGATGTACGAGGAGAATGCGCGCAAGCTCAACTCGGTGCTGAAGGCGATCAATCCAGACCTGACGCAACAGGTGATCGCGCTGGGCAAGGTCGATTCCATGCTCAAGGTGGAACAGGCGCTGCAGCGCGGCGAATTTATCGGCATTCTTGCCGACCGCGGACTGGAGCAGGGCGGCGCGAGCGTGACCTGCGAGTTTCTCGGCGAACAGACGAAATTCCCCAACGGTCCCTTGCGCATTGCGTATATGCTGAAGTGTCCGGTGTTGCTCATGGCGGGCGTGTATCGCGGCGGCAACCGTTACGACTTGTATTTCGAGGAGTTGATGGACATGAGCAAGGGCGAGTTGCCGCGCAACGAGATGATCCGTCAGGCACAACTGCGTTATGTGGCGCGCATCGAACATTATTGCCGCGAAGCTCCATACAACTGGTTTAACTTCTACGATTTCTGGAAACCATGATCCGCTTTCTGTTCCTGCTGCTGTGCCTCGCATCCTCTTTCGCCCATGCCGAAGAGGAAGCGCCTGCCGCATCCGCCGGGTGGGGTTTGCCGCAGTTGATGCAGAGCCTGGCGCAAGTGCAGAGCTCGAAAGCCAGATTCAAGGAGCGCAAATATCTGGCCGTATTGATCGCGCCGCTGGATTCGTCCGGTACCCTGCTGTTCCAGGCTCCCGGCCATCTGGAAAAACACACGCTCAAGCCCAAGGCTGAAAGTCTGGTGCTGGATCAGGGCGTACTCACCATCGACAGCAAGGCGCGCAATATCAAGCGCACGCTGGTGCTTCAGGAATATCCTGCGGTGTGGGCGTTCGTCGAAAGCATCCGCTCCACGCTGGCGGGCGACCTGCCCACGCTGCAGCGTTTCTACAAGATCAAACTGAAGGGCAATGCAGGCAAATGGAGCATGCTGCTGGTTCCCCTTGAACAAAGGACGCGCCAGGTGATGAGCGAAATCGTCATTTCCGGACGCGGCGCCCGCGTAACCCATATCGAGACCACCGAACCCAACGGTGACCGTTCGGTGATGACAGTCGTCGAGGAAGCGCCATGAACCTGCGCAAACAGATCGCGGTAATCGTCTGGCTGCTGTTCGTTGCGGCTTTCATCTTCATCATCAGCCGCACCCAGTTCACCGCCGACATGTCGGCGTTCATGCCGCGCAACCCGACGCCTTCGCAAAAGATCATGGTTGAGCAGTTGCGCGACGGCGTGGTATCGCGCCTTATTCTGATCGGCTTGGAAGGTGCACCGGCGCCGGTGCTGGCGCAACTCAGCAAAAACATGACGGCTGAATTGCGCAGCTCGCCGGAACTGCTGGCCGTGAACAACGGCGAGCAAACCGGCATGGAAAAGGATTTCGAGCTGCTGTGGAACAACCGCTATCTGCTGAGCGATGCGGTAACGCCGCAACGTTTTACGCCCGCCGGTTTGAAAGAAAGCCTGTCCGGTTATCTCGACCTGCTGAGCACGCCGATGGGCGGCATGGCGCAACGCGTCTTGCCCAAGGATCCCAGCGGAGAGCTGGTGCATATGCTGGAGCAGCTGCAGGGGCAGGGACATCCGGCGATGCAGGACGATGTCTGGTTTTCGCGCGACGGCGCGCGCGCCATGTTGCTGGCGCACACCAGAGGCGCGGGTAACGACATCGATGCGCAGGAGCGCGCCATGCTTGCGATCCAGGCCGCATTCGAGAATGCGCGCAAACCCATTCCGGAAGCGGCATCCGCGCAAGTGCGCATGACCGGCCCCGGCGTATTCTCGGTGCAATCGCGCGCTTCCATCCGCGATGATGCCTGGCGGCTCTCGCTCATCGCCACACTGCTGGTGGCGAGCATGCTGATGCTGCTCTACCGTTCGCCGCGCGTGCTGGCGCTCGGCCTGTTCCCCGTGGTGACCGGTGCGCTGGCGGGTATCGCGGCCGTGAGTCTGGGTTTCGGCGGCGTGCATGGCATTACGCTGGGCTTCGGCGTCACGCTCATCGGTGAAGGGGTGGATTACGCCATTTACCTGTTCACCCAGATCGAACAGAACGGCACGCCGCAATCCACGTTGCGCCGCATCTGGCCGACATTGCGCGTGGGCGTGCTGCTTTCCATATGCGGTTTCAGCGCCATGCTTTTTTCCGGCTTTACGGGGCTGGCCCAGCTCGGTTTGTTCTCCATCGCGGGACTGATCGGCGCGGTGAGCACCACGCGCTGGGTGCTGCCGCATCTGCTGCCGCAGGGATTTTCGGTGCACCCTCCGCGCCAGCTTGGCGGATTGCTGATGGCGCTGTTGCGGCAAGCGCCGCGCGCGCGCATTGTCTTGCTGGCGGCGATGGCCGTGGCCGTGATATTCCTGACGACACAGCGCAACTCGCTATGGAACGACAGTTTGTCGAGCATGAGTCCGGTGAAGAAGGAAGCGCTGTTGCTGGATGAACAATTGCGCAACGATATGGGCGCGCCGGATGTGCGCTACATGCTGGTGCTGGGCGGGGCAGATCAGGAAAGTGTGCTGCAACAGGGCGAAGCGCTTGCGGCCATCCTGCGCCTGCAGGTGGCGCAAGGATTGCTGCAGGGTTTCGATGTGCCGCCGCTGCCCAGTCGCGCCGTGCAGCAGTCGCGGCAGGATGCCCTGCCGGACGCAGCCGCAGCCCGCAATAACCTGAACCGGGCGTTGCGCGAGATGCCTTTCCGCAGTGCCATCTTTGCTCCGTTTGCGCAGGAGATCGCCGCAGCGAAACAACAGCCCTTGCTGGACAGGGCTGCCATGCAGGGCAGCAACCTCGGATTGAAACTCGATACTTACCTGGTGCAGCGCGAGGGCGGCTGGTCGTTGATGCTGCCGCTGCGCGGCGTAAAAGATTCAATCCGGCTGGAACAGAACCTGCGTCAGGCGGCCGCGACATCGTTTGTGTTGCTCGACATGAAACAGGAATCCGAGCAGATGTTCCGCGATTACCGCCACGAAGCTTCCCAAAACGCTTTGCTCGGCGCGCTGGCTATTGTGATTTTGCTGTTTGTCAGTCTGCGTTCGACGCGACGCGTGCTGGAAGTCTTGCTGCCGCTGGCGGCGGCGGTGGTTGCGGTGACGACCTGGCTGGTGCTGAGCGGGCATAGCCTGTCCATCTTCCACCTGATCGGTTTGCTGCTGGTGGTGGCGGTTGGCTCCAACTATGCGCTGTTTTTCGACCGCAGCTGTACTTCGCCGCAGGATCGCGAGCGCACCGTGACCTCGCTGCTGTTTGCCAATTTTTCCACCATGCTGGGGTTCGGCTTGCTGTCGTTCTCGCAGTCGCCGGTGCTGAATGCCATCGGCTCCACCGTGGCGGTCGGTGCGGTGTTGAGCCTGATCTTTTCTGCAATCTTAATAGTCAGGAATGATGCATAAACCCAGTCCCGTTGGTTGCCCGGTGCTGGGGGGTCGGTTAAGATGGGCTGCAAATTTACAGGATTGATTGCGTCGTCAGGCGCGGCTGGATAACTTAAGGGTGCCTCTAAAAATTCAGAGTTCGCCCAAATGCAAGGCGCGGGAAAAATTTCGCAGCGCCGCATATAGATGATATGTAAGCCAGAAATTTTTACCGCAACGCAGCAGTTGGGATGAAATCTGGATTTTTAGAGGTGCCCTTAAAGGAGCTGATATGAAATTTACCCGTATGGTTCTCGTCGTTCTGGCTGCTGCATTGGCGACCGCATGTGCTTCGAAGCAGGTAAAAACGGAAACGCCCGAAAAATCAGCGCCCGCCAAGGCCGCTCCCGCTCCCTCTGCCGCCAAGGAAACCCCCAAGAAAGAAGCGCCCCAGGGCGTGATCGTGGGCAAACCGGCGACAGGCAGCAAATTTTCCAAACTCAAGATCGGCATGACTCTGAGCCAGGTGGAGAAGACGATCGGTCCGCCTACCAAACAATGGACGCACCCCACTGCCAAGGTCTCCATCCCGTTCTATTTCGGACCGGATCGTTGGGTCATCCAGTATTCGTACAAGGGAGAAGGTGTGTTGACACTCAATTCGGGTGGGGAGCAGTTATTGACACAAATCGAAGTCAACAAGGCTGAATAAGACGCGGACAGCGCTTAATGCTTAATACTCAGAGGAGAAGTCATCATGGTTGAGCAAGAGGGTTCATGTGAGGTACTGGTAATCGGCGGCGGTCCGTCCGGTTCCACCATTGCGGCGTTGCTGGCAGAGCGCGGGCTTGATGTGTTGATGCTGGAAAAAGACAAACATCCGCGTTGGCATATCGGCGAATCGCTGTTGCCGATGAACATGCCGATGTTCGACAAACTCGGCGTGACCGAAGAGATCAAGCGTATCGGCATGCTGAAGCGCGGCGCGGAATTCGTCTCGCCCTGGCATCCGGCGCCGGTGATGATCGATTTCAACGACGCGCTGGACAACACATACCCGATCGCATACCAGGTGCGCCGCGACCAGTTTGACGAGGTCATGTTCAAGAATGCCGCCGCAAAAGGTGCGCGCGTTGCCGAGGAATGCCAGGTGACCGACGTCAAGTTCCAGCCGGGTGCGGAAACAATCGTGAATACCGTCAAGAAGGACGGCAATACGCAACGCATCCGCACCAAGTTCGTGGTGGATGCCTCCGGACGCGACACCTTCCTGTCCAATCATTTCCACATGAAGCAGCGCAACAAAAAACACAACAGCGCGGCCATCTTCGGGCATTTCTCCGGCGTGAAACGTCTGGAAGGCGAAGTGGAAGGCAACATCAGCCTGTTCTGGTTCGACCATGGCTGGTTCTGGTTCATCCCCCTGGCCGACGGCAACACCAGCATAGGCGCGACCTGCTGGCCCTACTACATGAAGACGCGCAAGACCGATGTTACCCAGTTCTTCCTGGATACCATCGCAATGTGCCCGGCGCTGATGGAACGCATGAAGGGTGCCAAGCTGGAATCGCCGGCAATCGCGACGGGCAACTTCTCCTACCTGTCCGAGCGCTCTTCCGGCGAGAACTACATTCTGCTGGGCGACGCCTTTGCTTTCATCGACCCGATCTTTTCCTCCGGTGTGTTCCTCGCCATGGCCAGTTCCTTCGCCGGCGCCGATGCGGTTGAGCGCTGCGTCAGGCACCCCGAACAATCTGCCGAGGCGTTGAAGGAGTTCGACAGGGCCATCGGAGAAGGGCCCAAGGTGTTCTCCTGGTACATCTACCGCATCACCACCCCGGCCATGCGCAACCTGCTCATGTTCAAGGGTGCCGAGAGCAAGATCAAGAAGGCGCTGATCTCGGTGCTGATCGGAGACATATATCAGGCGAAGCGCTATGCCTACTGGCTGTTCATGTTCAAGGTCATGTACTACCTCGGCTCGATCATTCATTTCAAGTCCAGCTTCATGGCGTGGCGCCAGCGCAAACGTTCCGTCAAGTACGTGGATATCGGAGTGGCAGGCTGATATATGCACATTAGCAGCAAGCAATTCGGACTGGCCTATCTCGATGCCGACGAAATCGGCGCATATCTCGACAAGCACAGCGGTCATGTATTGAGCGTGATCGGCTTTGGCCACGCGCTGCCGCTGCCGGGGTGTGCGCCGCTGTGGGTGGATATCCCGGTATTGGGCGGTCACGACAGCAGCATCGAGGTATGGACCAGCGATCTGCCTGTTACGGCATGCGAGCATCTGGGCATCAGCGGTACGGACGATGGTCAGGTGTTGTTCGGCAACCTGACGCTGGAACAACACGCCGGTGATACGCTGGAGACGCTGGCCGAGCAGGCCTACATGCGCATCTTCGGGTTTATCGATCATTTCGGTTATCGCAACCTGTTGCGCGTCTGGCATTATTTCCCGCAGATCAACGATGACGAAAATGGCCTGGAGCGCTATCGCGGTTTCAACGTCGGGCGGCACGCGTCTTTTGTTGCCAATGGCCGCAAGATCGGCGAAGAGAGTGTTCCTGCGGCAAGTGCGCTGGGCAGCAACAGCGGTTCGCTGGTGGTCTATTTCATGGCCTGCAAAAAGCGCGGCAAGGCGGTGGAGAATCCGCGCCAGGTCAGTGCCTACCACTATCCGAAACTCTTCGGCCCGAGCAGCCCGATCTTCGTGCGCGCCATGTCGGCAACGCTGGGCGGGCAGTATTGCTTCTTCATCTCCGGCACGGCCAGCATCGTCGGCTTCGAAACGTTGCATCAGGGCGACGCGGAAAAGCAGACCGCCGAGACGCTGATGAACATCCGCACGCTGCTGCAACAGATTCCGCACTACGACCCCGGCCAGGGCCGCATGCTACTCAAGGTTTATCTGCGCCATCCCGAACACCTGGCGATGGTGCGGGACAAGGTGCAGGCTGAATTCGGTCCCGACTGCAAGGCGGTCTATCTGCATTCCAATATCTGCCGTTCCGACCTGTTGCTGGAGATCGAGGGCGCCTATTTCAACGAAGTGCAATAGCACAGTGGCGATTACCGTGATGAAGAGTTTTGCCTGCTGTGCAGTCCTGTCGATGTTTATTCTTTCCACGGCGCAGGCGCAGACCGAGCTCAAGCCCGAGTGGGAACTCGGCGCGGGTGTCGCGGCCATCGACTTTCCGATGTACCGGGGCTCGGACGAGCGCCGTTCTTACATCTTGCCCGTTCCCTATTTCGTTTATCGCGGCGAGACGCTGCAGGTCAACCGCGAGCGCCTGCGCGGACTGATCTTCAAACGCGATGCCGTCGAGCTGGATATCAGCGTAAACGGTTCCGTGCCCGCCAAGGGGGCCAAAGCGCGGGAGGGCATGCCCGACCTGGACCCGACGCTGGAGATCGGGCCCTCGCTCAATTTCCATCTGCTGTATTCCGAAGACAAAAAGAACACATTCGATTTGCGCATGCCGTTGCGCGGGGTGATTGCATCCGATTTCAGCAAGGTTCAATCGGCCGGCTGGCTGTTTCAGCCGCAGTTGAATCTGGATTTCCGCAACATCGAGCACAGCGGCTGGAACATCGGTCTGGTGGGCGGGCCGATCTACTCCGATCGCCGCTACCACCAGTATTTCTACAACGTGGCGCCGCAATACGCGACCGTAACGCGGCCCGAGTACTCCGCGAGCGGCGGCTATTCCGGCATGCAGTTCATTTTCGCCTTCAACAAGCGCGATCCGGACGGGCGCTGGATGGGCGGCTTCATGAAATGGGACAGCCTGAAGGGCGCCGTGTTTGCGGATAGCCCGCTGGTAAAAAGCAAACAGTATTTCACCGTCGGTTTTGCCGTCACCTGGACGTTCGACAGGTCGGACAAACTGGTTGAGGTGGATGA
>JBAQDF010000025.1:0-100421 GCA_049286265.1 Sideroxyarcus sp. | reverse complement strand
GTTTCGATGTCGAATACTAGGGTCGGATTCATATTGGGTATAGATTGCAGACAGGGCGCGATTTTAACAACCCTTGGCCCTGTCCGCCCATGAATTACCCGAAGGAGACGCCGGATACTTGTATTTGCGGATCAGCCCCACCAGCACCCCGAATATCTCCAGCGTCCCCTGCGGACGAATCACCGGATACGCCGGGTTGGCCGGGCGCAGGATGTATTGCCCGCGCTCCTTGTCCAGCGTCTTCAGGGTGAATTCATTGTCCACGATGGCCACCACAATGTCGCCGATATTGGCCAGGTTGCGCTTCTCCACCACGGCGACGTCGCCTTCGTGGATGCCCGCATCGATCATGGAATCGCCCTTCACCGGGATCATGGTGGTGGTGGAGGGCTTGTCGATCAGCATCTCGTCGATGATGAAATACTCGCCCTGAGTGTCGTTCACCGCGACCGGCATGCCCGCCTGCACGGCAGATTCGGCGAATGGCCGGGCAAAGAACTGGCGGCTGGGTATCCACATCCCGTCCGGCGTGCGCTCCACGAAACCGGCCTTCTCCAGCCGGTCCAAAATGGCCTTGACCCAGGATTTGGAGGCGATGCCGAACACATCGCACAGTGCGGCATAGGAAGGGATGCTTTTCCAGGAAGCGTAGTAATCCTGCAACTTGGCCAGGTATTCGGCGTCTCTGGCGCTGGGGTCGGAATCGGACATGATGTTACCTCTACAGAACGAACGTTCTTGCATCCTAAAGAACGAGCGTTCTGATGTCAACTCCCTTGCAAACTGGAACTCGTGAACAAACTCATTTCTTGGGTCGATAAAAACGCTTGTCCAGCGTCGCACCCTTGACGCGGTCGAAGCGGTCCGCCATCGCATTGTCTAGTTGCACCAGCCTGTCGTCGGGATGCGGATGGGTCTTGAACAGCAAAGCGACGTTGTCCTCGTCCTTGGCGAAATGCCCGATCTGCTGCAATACGCCGGGCAATCCATAGGCGTCGTAGCCCGCCCGGGTCGCCAGCACCACGCCGATGCGGTCCGCCTCGAACTCCGCATCCTTGTCGAGTCCGCGCGCGACGATCTCCGCCCCGCTGCCGATCAATTGCTGCACCTTGTCGTTGCCGCCCGCCTGTTTGGACAATGCCTTGCTGCCCGCATCCAGCAGCTTGCTCTGCTGCAAAACTTTCAGGTGATGCTTGCGTATGACATGTCCGATTTCATGCCCGAGCACACCGGCCAGGTCGGCTTCGTTCTGCAACAGGCGGTACAGGCCCAGCGTCACGAAAATATATCCGCCGGGCGCAGCGAAGGCGTTCACGTCAGTCGACTGGATCACGCCGAAATGCCAGGGCAGATCGGGGCGTTCGCTCTGGCTCGCCACCCAGGTGCCGACCTGGTTCACATACTTCTGCAGCCTGGCATCCTTGACCAGCGGCGACGCACCCAGCAGATTGCCTGCGATCTGCCGTCCGATGGCCGTCTCTTCCGACTCATCTGGCCCCTTGAGCTCTTTCGCCGCCTCGATCAGCTTGGGATTGACCGGCACCTCGGCCTTGAGTTTGTCGCGCAAGCCGCCCAGATCCAGCGCAACCGCATTGAGCGCGCAACACAGCAAACCGAGCATCCCCATCCATTTCAGCATCGTTCTCATGTCGGCTCCTTATTTGGGTTCTGGCAGATAGTCGAAGGGGCGCGCGGCCAGCTTGCCCTGCCTGGCGAATTTCTGCGCATCGTATCTTTTGACCGCATAGGATTCCGCCAGGTGCACTTCCTGCTCGTTGAACTGCGCCGCGCGCAGTTCTTCCTCGTTCAGTCCGCGAATGCCCGTGGTCGCTACCACCTTGCCGGTTCCCGCGCGGCCGGAAGACAGCGCCAGCAAACCTGCCGCCGTGCCCGAACCTTTTTTGGCATCGCCCTTGCGGATGCTCAGCATGCGCACCCAGCCCTTGCCCTTGGCGCTCTTGACCTGCAACCAGCCGCCGTTCTTCTTCAGGATATCCACCTTGTCGCCGGTCGCCAGCGTCGCCACCTGTTTCGCATCGCCGAAAGGTTCCGCCCGGATCGCATCCGCTTTCAGCGCCGTGCCGAACTCTGCCGCCAGCGCCGCCGATTGCACCAGCAACCACAGCAGCGCAGCCATTCCTATCCTGTTTTTTGCTCTCATGTTTTCGTCTCCTGCGTTCGTTCCCATTCCAGAATCGCCTCGGCAAACAACACGCGCCAACTGGCGCGCGCCCTGCTGCCCCCAGCCACCCGCCCACGATAAGCAAACCAGGTCGCCACATTCTCCGGCTGTGCCAGATTCTTCTTCAGCAGCACGGGCAAAGCGGCCAGCACGGCTTCCTGGTCGTCAGCGATGCGGGCAGAAGCCGCCTCGTCCTGCGTTGCCGCCACCCAGGACACGGCGAAGGTATATTCGAACAAATCCCACAGGCCTTTCTGGATTCCCTTCACCACATCCACACTCTTGGTCTCATTGCCCGTGCGCTCCAGCCCGTTGCGGATGCGCTCCAGCAACACATCGTTCATCAGGTTCTGCGTGCCGTCGAGCCGGATCAGCAGCAGCGTGCCGTTCAACTCGCCCGTCTGCTCCGCCGAGGCACGCACCATGTTCAGCTCCAGCGCCTTGTAGGTTCCGGTGGCGTAAATGCGAGCGATCGAGAAGAAAGCGATGGCCACAGCCACCGGCCCGGTCAGGTTGATGTAGGTGTTGCTGAGATTGATGCTGGCATAGGAAATGCCGACCAGCAGGAATTGCGACAGGCCGAACAGGCGGTCGATCTTGTCGCGCCCGACATTGCGATAGAAGGCCCATGCCGTCACCCACACCAGCGCCAGCGTCAGCAGCAGATAGGCGATACGAGCTTCCGGGAAACGCAGGTAATCGCCGTGCTTCATGTTGTCGATGGCGGTGGCGAGTATCTCCACGCCCTGATGCATCTGGCTCATCGGCGTCGGCTTGATGTCGAACAGGCTGGGCGCGGTCGAACCGATGATCACGATCTTGCCCTTGAACTCATCCTGCGGCCGCGTCTTTTCCTTGTGCCCCATGTCGGTGAACACATCGCTGAAGGTTACATAGCGATACGAGAACGGCTTGCCGCGCCAGTTCAGCAACACCTCGCGCGCGGGCGCCTGCGGCCAGTTCAGTTCGCTTGCCACGCGCGCGGGCAATGAGGGAATCTTCCAGCCGTAATCGTCGCGGTATGCCTGATAGCGCCGCGCCGTTCCGTCGGCATCGGGATAGATGTTATGCAGACCGAGGCGCCCGCCTTCGAGCGCCGCCGCGAAGTGCGGCAGCACCACCGCCACCGTAGCCTCGGAATTGGCCTCTCCGGGTATCGGCGTGACGCCGGGGATCATGCCCGGCTTGATCTGGCTCAGCGCATCGCTGTCCGGGTCGAGCCGCAACATCGGGAAGAAAGTATTGTCGGTCGCCGCAACTGCCGCATCGAAATAGGCATCGCTCTCCGCGTTGTACACATCGGCATCGCTGAACAAGATGTCGAACACCACCGCCTGCGGGTGCTGCTTCTCGATCTGCTCCAGGAACTCGCCCATCACCTGCCGCGGCCACGGCCAGCGCCCGTAATCTTTGGCCATCGCCGCCAGACTGGCCTCGTTGATATCGACGATGACGATATCCGGGTCCGGTTTCGGCGCGTTGATGCGATAGCGCACCATCAGGTCGAATGCGCCCTGGCGCATCTCCTGCGTCACATGCAGGACAGCCGTATCCGCGATTGCAAACATGGTGAACAGGGCAGCCAGATAAAGATAAAAATTCTTCTTCCAGCGCCGCGCGAGCAGCGCATAGAACATGGCAAACAGCTGCCGGATACGGTTGATGACAATCAGATGTAGCTTCATGTCCCCAGTTTAACAAAATACAAACAAAAAACCCTGAAGGTTCGCATGCTTGTCTTGATAACCGGCTTGCGGACCAGCGCTTCAATGCGTACTTCAATCGTCAGCCACGAAATTCGTGCTTGACGGCCAGAGCCGGAAAGCCAAGAATCGCGGCAGCTTGGATCAGATTCGATACCCAATCAACTTGTGGAGAGATCATGAACAGACATTACCTCGCAGTCCTTGGCATGTTGACCGGCTTATTCAGTGCGGCAGCCCATGCCGCCCCCGGCGAATACTGGGAAATCACCAACACGATGGAAATGCCGGGTATGCCTTTCGCCATGCCGGCAACCACGACCAAGGTGTGCATCCCCAAGGGCGGCGAGAGCAATCCCGAAAAAACCTCCGGCGACAAAAGCTGCAAGATGACCGACGTCAAGACCGTCGGCAACAAGACCACCTGGAAGGCGCGCTGCGACCGCGACGGCGAAGTGATGACCGGCACAGGTGAGCAAACCACCAGCGCCAACGGCTACAAGGGCAAGATGCAATTCTCCGGCAAGTCGCAGGGTCAGGATATGAACATGACCATGGCATTCAGCGGCAAGCGCATTGGCGGCAGCTGCGACTCGGAAGAGCAGATCAAGAAGGCGAAAGCGCAGGTCTGCGACACTTCGCACTTCAGCAACACGGCTGAATGGATAAGCGGCGCCAACCTCATCCTGCAACCGGGGGCTGCCTGCGCCGATCAGCGCAAACAGTTCTGCGACGCAGTAAAGAAGGACACTCCCAGGGATGCCCAAGCCTACAGCGCCCTGTCCATGCATGAGCAGCACATGCTGGGCGGCGTCTCCATCGTCAAGGAATGCAAACTGGATATGGCAGCCACGACGAAATCGGTCTGCAAGACGCTGAATGAGAAAAACTACAGCCAGCTCTCCGCCCACTGCCCTGCCGAAGCAAAACGTTATCGCGAAACGGTGCGCCGCACGGAATGCGAGGGGCGCAGCTACACTGCAGAAACGCGTGCCGAGGACATCAAGAAATGCATAAGCGGAGACTCCGACAATTCGGATGACAGCAGCGGAGACGAGGCCCCAACACCCAAGTCCGGAAAATCCAAAAGCCCCGCGGATGAAGCACTGGAAGCAGCCAAAAAACTAAGAGGCAAGTTCGGTTTCTAAGTGCACAAGCTTTTCTTCATCGGGCTGTGCCTGTTTGCCAACGCGGTGTTG
Organism: Sideroxyarcus sp.; assembly: GCA_049286265.1. Taxonomy (GTDB): domain Bacteria; phylum Pseudomonadota; class Gammaproteobacteria; order Burkholderiales; family Gallionellaceae; genus Sideroxyarcus. The sequence continues at coordinate 95,337 of JBAQDF010000025.1, read as the reverse complement.
GCGGCAGCACAGCCCGATCCATTTCCGCAGGTCGCAAGTTCTTATCTGGTCGAGCTGAACGGCAAAGCGATCTGGGCGAAGCAGCCGCAGCGGCGCTTGCCCCCTGCCAGCCTGACCAAGCTGATGACCGCGCTGCTGGTACTTGAGCTGGCACAACCGGAGGATGAAGTCACCATCCAGGCGACTGCCACACACGAGACCGGCACCCGCATCGGCCTCAAACCCGGCGAACGCTTCCGCCTGCAAGACCTGCTTGCCGCCGCCATGCTTTTCTCGGCCAACGATGCCTGCCATGCGCTGGCCGTCCAAGTGGATGGCAATGAAGCCGCTTTCGTCGCGCGCATGAACCGGCGCGCGCAAGCACTCGGCATGCAGCAGACGCATTTCACCAATGCCTGCGGCCACGACGAAGCCGGCCACTATTCCACGGCGCACGATCTTTCCCTGCTGGCGCACGCCTTGCTCAAGTATCCGTCGTTGCTGGAAATCACTGCGCAAAAGAACTTGCAGATCGCCACGCTGGACGGCCAGCGTCAATACACGCTGGAAAACAAGAACGCGCTGATCGGCCGCTACGACGGCGCGCTCGGCCTCAAGACCGGATTCACACCCAAAGCCGGGAAATGTCTGGCGGCCTACGCCAGGCGCGGCGACCACACCGTGCTGCTGATTCTGCTGCACGGCGAAGACCGCTGGTGGGATGCGGTGGATATTCTCGACCTGGCTTTCGACCATGCACGCCCTGCGCCCTGAATCGCGCGCCTCGGTGCTGCTGTGGCTGACGCTGGCTGTTGTCGCTGGCTACGCAAACGTGCTTGGCAGCCCGTTCCAGTTCGACGATTACAACGTCATCGTCAACGAACCCCAGGTGCACAGCTGGGCCAGCTGGTTCGCCGCTCTCAGCAGCGGCATCCGGCCCCTGCTCAAATTCAGCTACACCCTGAACTGGACGATGGACACCGGCGTGGCCGGGTTTCATATCACCAATCTGTTCATCCACTGGGTGAATGCGTTTCTGGTGTATCGACTGGCGCAGGCCTTCACCCAACAGCAATGGCAACGCGACAGCATGCGCCCTGTACCGCTGCTCACCGCGCTGCTGTTCGCCGTTCACCCCGTCCACACCGAGGCCGTGACATACATCTGCGGACGCTCCGCCTCGCTCATGACATTGTTCTATCTGGCCGCACTGCTGAGCTACGTGATCGGCCGCACCCGCGATAGCAAATTCTATTTGTACATCACCACACCCTTGCTGTTCGTGCTGGCCCTCGGGGTGAAAGAAACCGCAATGACTTTTCCGCTCGCGTTGCTGCTGTGGGAAACGGGCTGCGGCGGGCGCTGGAAGATCGCATTCAAACCGCAATGGCCGGTCTGGGCATTGTCCGTCGTCGCCGTGCTGTTCTTTGTTTTCAGCAACAGCTATTTCGCCCAGATGCAGCGCAGCGCCGAATTCAACAGCTTGTACGGCAACCTCGCCACCAACCTCACCGGCTTCGCCTGGCTACTGCGGCAGTGGGCGCTGCCATTGTGGCTGAACATCGACCCCGACCTGCCGCTGCTGTCCGGTATTTCCGGCGCGCTGTGGCCGCTGCTTCTCTCTGTTGCGTTGTTTGCGCTGATGCTGGCCTGCTGGCGCAGACGGCCCTGGATCAGCTTCGCTTTGGCATGGGCAATGCTGCAACTGATCCCGCTTTATTTATTCCTGCCGCGACTCGACATCGCCAACGAGCGCCAGCTGTATCTGGCCGCGTGGCCGCTGCTGCTCGCGTTAAGCATCGAACTTGCACTTTGGCTGAACGGCAAGGTATTCGGTCTGATCACAGCCGCGCTCCTGATTTCAATGACCAGCCTCACCGTTTTGCGCAATCAGGTTTACGCCAGCGAGATCAGCCTGTGGCAAGACACTGTGCTGAAATCGCCAAACAAGGCGCGCGTGCACAACAACCTCGGTCATGCCTATCTGCTTGCCGACAGAAATGAAGAAGCGCGGCACGAATTCGCCACCGCGCTGCAATTCGACCCGCGGTTATTTCAGGCGCACTACAACCTGTTGCGGGCGGACGATGAAATGGAAAAGGCCGGAGGAACACTCCGGCCTTGAAGTCAGCTTAACTGTCGCTTACGCGAAGTTCTTCGCCGCGAAATCCCAGTTCACCAGATGGTTGAGGAAAGTCTCGACGTACTTGGGACGCATGTTGCGGTAGTCGATGTAGTAGGCGTGTTCCCACACATCGACGGTCAGCACCGGCTTGCCTTCACCGCTCTTCAGCGGCGTACCTGCCGCACCGAGGTTCACGATGTCGAGCGAACCGTCGGCTTTCTTCACCAGCCAGGTCCAGCCGGAACCGAAGTTGCCCACGGCGGAAGTCTGGAAAGCTTTTTTGAAGTCGTCGAGCGAACCCCATTTCTTGTTGATGGCGTCGGCCAGCGCGCCGGTCGGCGCACCGCCGCCCTGCGGCTTCATGCAGCTCCAGAAAAAGGTGTGGTTGGCGACCTGGGCTGCGTTGTTGTAGATGCCGCCGGATGCCTTATTGATGATGTCTTCCAGGCTGGCGTTCTCGAATTCAGTACCCTTGATCAGGTTGTTCAGGTTGGTCACATAAGCCTGATGGTGCTTGGCATAGTGGTAATCGAAGGTCTCGGCGGACATGTGCGGCGCGAGCGCTTCGCGGGGATATGGCAGCGGGGGCAATTGGTGTTCCATGGCAGTCTCCTGATTATTATTGGTAAAGGGGAAATGGCAGAACCATCAGGTACGTACTATACCATACCTTTATGCTTGGGTATTATATAGTCTTACATGCTACAGGGAACTGCTGTCATTTCCAGGTTTTTTGCAGGGTGCGCCTGCAAATAGCCCACTAACATCAGGGATTTCAATCGTATTAGAACCGGGCTCACACCCGCATGTCTTACAATTCACCATATGACCGATTCCAACAAACAAACCGGCGCCGCCAAAACCGCGCGCAACCCCATCAAGATCGTGCCCTTGCAGGAACGTTTGCGCAAACCGCAATGGATACGCGTCAAGTCCGGCACGGGTAGCGGCTATAACGAAGTGAAGCGCATGCTGCGCGAGCAGCATCTGCACACCGTGTGCGAGGAAGCCTCCTGCCCCAACATAGGCGAATGCTTCGGCAAGGGCACGGCCAGTTTCATGATCCTGGGCGACGTATGCACGCGCCGCTGCCCGTTCTGCGACGTGGCGCACGGCAAACCGCTGCCGCCCGATGCCGACGAGCCGCAGAATCTGGCGCGCTCCATCGGCATTCTCAAACTCAGATATGTCGTCATCACCAGCGTGGACCGCGACGACCTGCGCGACGGCGGCGCGCAACATTTCGCGGCTTGCCTCAGCGCCATCCGCGCCGCTTCGCCCGCCACCAAACTGGAGATACTGGTGCCGGATTTCCGGGGCCGCCTCGACATCGCGCTGGACGCCTTGGCGAGCAACCTGCCCGATGTGCTCAACCACAACCTGGAAACCGTGCCGCGTCTGTACCCGCTGGCGCGTCCCGGCGCCGACTACGCGCACTCGCTCAAACTGCTCAAGGAATTCAAGGCGCACTTCCCGCAGGTGACGACCAAATCCGGCCTGATGCTGGGTCTGGGTGAAACCGACGAAGAAGTGCTGCAAGTGATGCGCGACCTGCGCGCACACAATGTCGAGATGCTCACGCTGGGCCAGTACCTGCAACCTTCCGCAGGACACCTGCCGGTGCTGCGCTATGTCACGCCGGAAGCCTTCAAGGAGTTCGAGATCGCCGCCAAGGAAATGGGCTTCTCGCATGCTGCTTGCGCGCCGATGGTGCGCAGTAGCTATTTCGCGGATGAGCAGGCGGAACTGGCCGGGGTATAAATAATCACCATGAGCAAAAACATCAATGGAACAACCCCCAAAGAAACCTGCATGACACAGGATGAAATCCTGTCACGCAGAACTGTACTGCGCAACGCGCTGGTTGCGGGCTGTTGTCTGTTTGCTCCTGTCACGTTATTAGGCGCCTGCTCCAAAGGAACCGAATCAGGCGCACCGACCTTGCCAGAAAAACTGTCCAAGGAAGAAGTGAAGTATCAGGATCAGCCGAAGGGCACGCAGAAATGCAGCAACTGCATGAACTTCAATTCCGCAAAGGCAACATGCAGTCGCGTCGAGGGACTATTCAGTCCCGAAGGCTGGTGTGTCTTGTGGGCCAGGAATGCTTGAGTCCGCACGGAGTTCGCCCGATTCACGGTGTCGTTAATGCGGCGGATCGCACCGTAAAAACACCCATTTCGGAGTAGGATATCGTTCTTCAAAGAACGGTCTGAATACAAAGGGCAATCCAGTGGCGACCAGCAAATCCGTTAAAAAGCCCAAAACTCCGAAAAGCTCACCCGCTCCGGCAGTCACAGAAACACCACCGGTTGACGCCGGTTTCAACATCGTCGGCATCGGCGCCTCGGCAGGCGGACTGGAAGCGTTCGAACAGTTCTTCCGCAATGTCCCGCCGGACTCCGGCATGGCTTTTGTACTGGTGTCTCACCTTGACCCGGATCACGCCAGTTTGCTCACCGAGATTCTGCAACGTGCGTCCACCATGCCGGTGGTCGAAGCAGTAGATCAGGTCAAGGTCGAACCGAACCACGTCTATGTGCTGCCGCCCAACCGCGAGATGGCCATTTTCCACGGCGCCCTGCAACTCAACGAGCCGGAGATGCCGCGCGGACAGCGCATGGTGATCGACTCCTTCCTGCGTTCCCTGGCAGAAGATCTGGGCGAAAAAGCCATCGGCATTATCCTCTCCGGCACCGGCACCGACGGCACGCTGGGGTTGCGTGCCATCCAGGGTGCGGGCGGAATCACGCTGGTGCAGGAACCAGCCACGGCAAAATACGACGGCATGCCGGTCAGTGCGATCCACGCCGGTTACGCCACCTACACCCTGCCGGTGGAAAAGATGCCGCAACAAATGTTGAGCAATACAAGGCAGTTGAATGTCCGGCATGAAAAGCAGCCGCCGGAACCGACCGGGCCGAACGGTATCAGCCGCATCCTGATGCTGTTGCGCTCCGGCACCGGCAACGACTTTTCGCTGTACAAGAAAAGCACCATCGGCCGCCGCATCGAACGCCGCATGTCGCAGCACAACATCGAAGACGCGGAAGTCTATGCGCGCTATCTCAAGGAGCATCCGGCCGAAGTACATTTGCTGTTCAAGGAGCTGCTGATCAATGTCACCAGTTTCTTCCGCGATACCGAGGCATTCGTTGCAATGAAGAATGACATCCTGCCGCTGTTGCTCAAGGACAAACCGGAAAGTTATGTATTCCGCGTCTGGGTGGCGGGCTGCGCCACCGGCGAGGAAGCCTATTCCATCGCGATCTTGTTACGCGAATTCATGAACGAAACGGGACGCGAATACAAGACGCAGATCTACAGCACCGACCTCGACGACGATGCCATCGCCGTGGCCCGCGCCGGCATCTATCCGCCCAACATCGCGCAGGATGTCACGCCGGAACGGCTGCGCCGCTTCTTTATCAAGGAAGACGCGGGCTACCGCGTCAAAAAAGAAATCCGCGAAATGGTGGTGTTCGCCACCCAGAACATCATCAAGGACCCTCCTTTCACCAAGCTGGACCTGCTCAGCTGCCGCAACCTGATGATCTATCTGGAACCCGATTTGCAGAACCGCGTCATTCCGGCGTTTCATTACGCGCTGAAACCGGGCGGCGTGCTGTTTCTCTCCCCTTCGGAAAGCATCGGCAACCATGTCGAGCTGTTCACTGCGCTCAACCGCAAATGGAAGTTCTACCGGACCGCGCCGACGGTTGCTTCAACCCGTGCAGTGATGTCCAGCGGATTGTCCTGGACCAAAGATAACCCGACCCAAAGGCCAGATGAAGTGATTACCAAGATCAAGGAAACCGATTTCGCCGAGTTGACCCGGCGCGCCCTGCTGCAGTCCTATGCCCCGGCTTCGGTGGTAACCAACATCAAAGGCGACATCCTGTTCGTGCACGGCGACACCGGCAAATTCCTGCGCCCTGCTCCCGGCCAAGCCAGCTTCAACGTGATCGAGATGGCGCGCGAGGGACTGCAACTGGAACTGCGCAATGCCATTCAGGAAGTCGTCGAAAAGGGCATACCGGCACTGAATCGCGAAGCTTCTTTCGGCAGCAAAAGCGAATTCCACATTGTGAGCTTCAGTGTGCGTCCCTTGCCTGCCGCGGACGCCAGCCAGGGCATGCTGATGGTAAGTTTCCATGAAGTGGCCAATGCACAGCCCGAAAAACCGGCTGCCAAAACACCCGCTGCCAAGGGCAAGACTGCACGCGGCAAAACCGCCGTAGCATCCGCAGAACAACTCCGCATAGATGAGATGGAACGCGAACTGGCCTACACCAAGGAAAACCTGCACGCCACTATCGAGGAACAACAAGCCTCCAACGAGGAACTCAAATCCACCAACGAGGAAATGCAATCCACCAACGAAGAACTCCAGTCCACCAATGAAGAGCTGGAGACCTCCAAGGAAGAGCTGCAATCCGTCAACGAAGAACTGGTGACCGTGAACGCCGAACTGCAGAACAAGATCGAGCAACTGGCCGGCATGCAGAATGACATGAAGAACCTGCTCGACAACATCAACATCGGTACGGTATTCCTCAACGACACGCTGAACATCAAACGCTTCACGCGCGAGGCGGTGCAGGTCTACCGGCTGGTCGCCTCCGATGTGGGCCGCCCCCTGGGCGACATCAAATCGAATATCCGGGACGACGATCTGCTGGCCGACGCCCAGGCCGTGCTCGACACACTGGTGCCGCGCGAGCGCGAAGTGCGCACCACCGGCGGGGCGTGGTACCTGGTGCGCATCCAGCCCTATCGCACGCTGGACAATGTGATCGACGGCGTGGTGCTGACTTTCACCGACATCAGCAAACGCATGCAGGCCGAAGCCACCATGAAGGATGCGCGCGAACTGGCCGAAAGCATCGTGGACACGGTGCGCGAACCGCTCATCGTACTGGATGGCACGATGAAAATCGTCACCGCCAGCCGCTCGTTCTATGAGGATTTCAAGGTCGCGCCGCACGATATCGTGGGCCGCCAACTTTACGAACTGGGCAACCGCCAGTGGGATATTCCCAGACTCAGACAACTGCTTGAAACCGAACTGCCGGACAGACAAATCGTCGAGGGATTTGAAGTCGAGCACGACTTCCCCGTTATCGGCAAACGCAAGATGCTGCTCAATGCGCGGCGCATCACCGGCAAAACGGACGGGGCACAATTGAGCCTGCTGGCGATAGAGGACGTTACCCATCGCAAGTGATTTGCCGACGATGTAACATAACTGTCCACAACGGAATCTTGCACGGGGAATCATGAACCGCAAAAGAACCGCAAAAGATATTCTGCGCACCGAAGCCGAGGCGCAGCTTGCCCGCATGCACCCGGCAGAGACGCCGGCCAAATCCGCCGCGGAAATCCTGCACGAACTGCAGGTGCATCAGATCGAACTGGAGATGCAGAACGAGGAGTTGCGTGGCGCCCAGGCCGCGCTGGAGGAGTCGCGCGATCGCTACGCGGCCCTGTACGAATTTGCTCCCGTCGGCTATCTCACCCTTACACGCTCAGGCCAGATTTCCGAAATCAACCTCACCGGCGCCACGCTGCTCGGCCTGGAGCGCAAAAAATTGCTGCAAGATCGCTTCGATCATTTCGTTGCCCCGGAAGACTGCGACCGCTGGTACATCTTTTCCGCCAGCCTGATGGGGCATACGGGCAAAAACGGGATCGAACTGGCGCTCAAGCGCGGCGACGGAACCGTGTTCTACGCCCACCTCGACTGCATACGCCTGGAAGCAGCCGGTGCCGAGCCGGAGTTGCGCATGACCTTGACTGACATCAACGCCATGCATCTGAACCAGCAGTTGCTCAAGGCGCAGGACGATCTGAAAGAACAATTGGCATTCCAGACTTCGCTGTTGGAAAGCGTGCCTGTCCCGATATTTTTCAAGGATTGCCAGGGTGTATACCGGGGATGCAATCGCGCCTACGAGGAAGCTCTGGGCAAGAGCCGGGCACAAATCATCGGCAAATCCGTGTTCGACATGGCGTCGGCGGAGATCGCGAAAAAGTATCACGCGATGGACGCGGAATTGTTCGATCACCCCGGCAAACAGGTTTACGATTGGGTGATCCTTAGACCGTCCGGCGAAACACGCGATGTGGTGTTCCACAAAGCGAGTTTCCAGCGAACCGATGGCAGCGTGGGCGGGCTGATCGGTGCAGTGGTGGATATCACCGAACGCAAACAGGCAGTGATCGCGCTCAACCACGCCAACCGTGCCCTCGCCGCATTGGGTGAAGTAAACCGCCAATTGGTTTATGCCGCCAACGAAGCGGAACTGTTGCAAGCCATCTGCGAAGCCATCGTGAAACATAGCGGTTACCGCATGGCCACGGTAGGCTACGTGCAGCAGGATGCCGAGAAAACCATCCAGATCAAGGCGTTTGCCGGCGATAACGGCGGCGGTTCCCCGGACACCAATCCCTTCATCCGCACGGACTCCGGAAACAGCATCGAACCGCGCGCTCGCGCAATCCTGAGCGGTGCAACACAGGTGTGTCAGGACATATCCAAAGATCCGCAATATCTGCCGTTACGCAAAGCGGCGCTGCAACACGGTTATGCTTCCAGCATCGCCATGCCGCTGTCGGACGCGGACAACAGCGTGTTCGGCGTATTGTCCGTGTATTCCAACGAAGCCAATACCTTCATTCCCGCTGAAATCGCCCTGCTGGAAGAGATGGCGGGAGATTTGGCATTCGGGGTGCGCACCCTGCGCATGCGGCAGGAACATGACCGGTCATTGGAGCAAAACCAGAAACACCTCGTGCAAATACGCGACAACCTGGACGACACCGTGCGGGCAATAGCCTGCATCGTGGAAATGCGCGATCCCTATACCGCCGGGCATCAACTCAGGGTGGCCGCACTGGCATCGGCCATAGCCGGGAAAATGGGTTTGTCCGATGAACAGGTGTACGCCGTCCATCTCGCCGGGGTGCTGCATGACCTTGGGAAAATCCAGATTCCGGCCGAGATATTGAGCAAGCCGACCAAACTAAACAGTATTGAGTACAGCCTTATCAAAACCCATTCGCAAGCCGGATACGATATTCTGCAGGGCATCAAATTTCCCTGGCCGATTGCGCAGATGGTGCTGCAGCATCATGAGCGGATCGATGGCTCGGGCTATCCGCAGGGGCTCAAGAACGACGCCATCCTGCCGGAAGCGCGTATTCTTGCCGTTTCCGATGTGGTCGAGGCGATATCATCACACCGTCCCTACCGCCCGGCCCTGGGGATAGAAGCTGCTCTTGCCGTAATAGAACAGGGCAGCGGTCAGCAATTTGACCCGGCTGTCGTCGCGGCGTGCATCAAGGTCGTGCGCGACCATGATATGAAACTGCCGTAGCATGGGAGTTCATGCCACCCGGCACAGCATATGAAAGATGAGTACGGCGCAACACCACCAAAGAAGTTTGAAGGATGCACCATGAGAAACAAGAAAGTCGCCAAAGACGCGCTGCGCAACGAAGCCGAGGAAAAAATCGCCCGGGATCCGATCGCACCGGACAATCCTCAGCCGGGCGAGGAACTGCAGCATAGATTGCTGCACGAACTTCAGGTGCACCAGGTCGAGCTGAAGATGCAGAACGACGAGCTGCGCCAGGCGCAGATCGCCATGGAAGAATCGCGCGACCGCTACGTGGACCTGTATGATTTCGCCCCCATCGGCTATCTCACCCTCAGCCGCGCGGGCACGATCAGCGAGATCAACCTCACCGCCGCCGATATGCTGGGCATCGTGCGCAGCCAGCTTGTTTCGCGCCGCTTCTCGCAGTTTGTTGTGAAGGAAGACCGGGATCGCTGGGACAAGTATTTTATAAACGTAATGCAGCATAGCCAGCGGCTGCGTTGCGAAGTCACCCTCCAGCGCGGCGATGACTCATGCTTTCACGCCCAAATGGATTCGGTAAACTGCTGTGAACTCGAGAAATCATCGTCGCTCGATGCAAAACAGGATTGGGTCTCCGTGGTACGACTTGCGCTTAGCGATATCAGTGAACGCATGCAGTCTGAAACAGACCTCCATAACGCCCGCGGATTGGCCGAAAACATTGTGGATACCGTGCATGAGCCGCTCCTCGTTCTGGATAGCGCGTCGAAAGTCGTCTCCGCCAGCATGGCATTTTTCGATCAGTTCCGTGTCACGCCGGAAGAAACCCTGGGCCACCATATCTACGAAGTAGGCCAACGCCGGTGGGACATACCAAGACTCAGGGAATTGCTGGAAACCATCCTGCCGTACGGCCAGTTTCTGGACGGCTATGCAATCGAACATGACTTTCCCGATATCGGCAAACGCAAATTGCTGCTCAATGCCCGGCGCATCACCGGCAAGGCGGATGCGACACAGGCGATACTGCTGGCAATTAACGATGTCACCGAGCGTATGTGAGTTGCGATTCGGGTAACGGGCCAGTCGCTCCGGAGGTCATTTTACTTTTCGACATGCAACGATGAGAAAACTTCCCAGCCTGATCATTGCCGGTTTTTGTCTGATAGGGATGCCGCACCCGGCTCAAGCTGCAGTTGCCGGCAATGTAGCCAAGGTATCCGGAATCTCGCCCGTACCCAAAGCCGGCGCCACCTTCCGCGACTGTCCGGATTGTCCCTCGATGGTGGTCATCCCCGCCGGGAATTTTGCCATGGGCTCTCCCGGCTCCGAGGCTTCGCGGAGCGACGACGAAGAACCCGTACACCGTGTCAAAGTGGCTGCCTTTGCCCTTGGCAAGACCGAGATCACCCGCGGTCAGTTTGCAGCCTTCGTGAAGAACACCCGATATGTCGTCGGCGACAATTGCAGAACGCTTGAAGGCAGCAAATTCGAAAGGCGCACTGGCCGCAACTGGCGCGATCTCGGTTTCCTGCAAAACGACAAACACCCTGTAGCCTGCATCAACTGGAACGATGCCCAGGCCTATGCAAAATGGCTGTCGCACAAAACCGGCAAACATTACCGCCTGCCGAGCGAAGCGGAATGGGAATACGCCGCCCGCGGCCGCACCGCCACCGCTCGTTACTGGGGAGGCAACCCGGACAAGGCTTACAAATATGCGAATGTCGCGGACAGGTCCGCACGGGCGAAGATACCCGGCGCTTCTTTTTGGCTGTTGCATGACTGCGCGGATGGTTTTGCCTATACCTCTCCGGCGGGCCGCTTCAAGGCCAATGCCTTCGGGCTGCATGACATGCTGGGGAACGTGTGGGAATGGACTGAGGACAGTTATCACGACAGCCATGAAGGCGCTCCGGTTGATGGCAGTGCCTGGCAGGGAGATGGCAAACAGCGCGTGATTCGCGGCGGCTCGTGGAACAATGGCCCCGGCCGTGTGCGTGCAGCCGAACGTGGTCGGGATTCACCCACCAGCCGTTTCAGCAACATCGGCTTTCGTGTGGCCAGATCGCTCCCGTAGCATGGCCGATTGGCCGAATTACCTGGCCAGTCCGGCACCCGGCATGTTGCTTGAACCTGAAAACCTAAGCTGCCCGCAGATTACGCAGATTTCCGCAGATTAAACAACACCAGACAATGGGTTGAATTTCCGCCGCACCAGACAAACGGGCATAGCCTCTCGACTATGCCCGCCCTGTATTGCCGATTCTGCCGTGCTGTCTTGTCTTACCGGTGGTCTTTCACAGTCGGGTCGTTATAGTGCTGGTAGCTCAGCTCCAGCGCCCTTACTTGCGCTTCGGTATTGATAGTGATCGTTTTTCCGCCAGTCTCCACTACCAGGCTCACCGGAACGCGATCACCCACGTTCAATGCCTGCTTCAGGCCTACCAAAGTCAGGTACATGCCGCGCGTGCCAAAAGTTGTCGTGCTGTGCGCCGCCAGCTTCATGCTATCCACAGTTCCCGACTGCAACTTGCCATGGCGCATCACCACCCCTTGTATCTCGCCCCCCTCGGCAACCGGACTGCTTACCGACAGCAGACGCGCGGCCTTGGTCACGCTGAGGTTGAGCATCACGGTGGCAGATTTCTGGCCCGGCACGCTTTCGCGCATCCAGACCTTGTCCACCATCACATCGTTCGCTCCGGCCCAGGCGTTACCGGCCAGCAACAGACTCACACAGAATAGTTTGCGCCACATTTTCACCTCCTGTTAATGATGGTGTTCGTGCTGCATTGCCGCTTCGGTTTTGGTTGCTGGTTGCATTTGCATTTGTCCGGCATTGCTGGTCGTGTCCAGCGGCTTGATTTGAGCCAGTATTCTGAGGACTTGTGTCTTTCCGTCTGCAAATTTGACCGTCACAGCGAATGGCAGTTTGCGGCCCGCCTTAAGTGGTGCCTTCAGTCCGATCAGCATCAGGTGGTTGCCGTCCTCGCCCAGTGTTACGGATTTGTTCGCAGGCAGTGGCAAGGATTCGATCGCGCGCATCTTCATCACGTCGCCTTCCATGACCATGGTGTGAATTTCACCGCTTTGCGCCGAACCGCTCGCCACGCCGATCAGGGTTGCGTCTTTTTTGCTGGTGATGGTCAGTTGCACCGATGCGCTATCCTGTCCCGGTGCAGTGGCACGCGCCCATGCTTTGGTCACTTTCACGTCATCCGCATAAGCCGGCGCCATTGCCATCATTGCCAACAAACCAACGCACAAAATCCTCTTCATCTTTTTCTCCTGACTTGAATATTAAAAAGTGTCACTTTTTTGTGTAGCGTCCCATTTTAGCCCGATTCCGGTATTCGGAAAGCCTCTTTGCCTGCGCAAGCTGATATCCCCCAGTCTCTTGGTCGAATATTTTCCCAAGCTGTTGAATCGGATATTCAGCTTGCTGAACCTGTATGGATGAAGCGCACCATGCGCTGCCGGGGTTCCGTCACATTGACGAAAAAAAACGCGCCGCATCTTTCGTTGCGGCGCGTCATTACCAGACTGCACTTATCGATCAGAAATCGATGTTGGCCTTCGCCCAGACATTGCGGCCCGGCTCGCTGATACGGGTGTTGGTCGGCATCGTGTATCCCGATACCGCAGTGCCGAATCCGCGAGAGAGCGCCTCGTTGTATTGCTTGTTGAACACGTTATCCACCCCTGCGGTAATCAGGATCGACTTGCTCGCATGCCAGCCGCCGTTCAGGGAGAACACGCTGAAACCGCCCGTGCGCCCATAGTCCATACCGTTGGCAACGATGTTACCGGAACCGACATCGTAACGATTCTGTGCAGCCACCGCACGCAGCAAGGCGCCGAAGAGGAAGGTCTTGTCGTCATAGTTCGCCCCCAGACGCAATTCCAGCGGCGGCTGTTGCGCCAGCGCCTTGTTGTCGGTGTCGTTGGTGGCATGTACATAGGCCAAGGTGACGTTGGACTGCCATGCATCGCTGAGGCGATAGGACATGTCAGCCTCGCCACCCATGGTGGTGACGTTGATGTTGCGCGCCTGTGCGGTATTCGGTTGCTGGTTCACCCACTTCATCAGAATGTAGTCGGAGACCTTGGCGTAGAAAGCCGACACCGAAGTTGTCATCTCTCCGGCACGCCAGCTGGCGCCGATATCCAGTTGTGTGGTTTTCTCCGGCTTGGTGAAGAACGAGCTGTTGGCAAGAACGGTCGAGCCGGACACACTGGTTGCCTTGCGTTCCCAGTAATCGGGACTGCGTTCTGCGTGACCCAGGCCGACGTAAGTCGTGCCTGTATTGTTTTCGCGACCCATCTCATAGCGTCCGAAGTAGCTCTTCAGCGTCGTCTTGTCGGTCTGCCCCGCAGTGGAAGAGACGGCGGCCGTGCGGCTGTCATGCGCCTCATGGAAATCCACACGCAGGCCCGCAATCACACGGTCTTTTTCGCCCAGCGCCTGAGTCGCCTCGCCGAACACGCCGGTCTGTTTGAAGTTCATGTCCTCGGTGCGCGCAGCATTCAAATAAGCTGCATTCGCAGCAGCGGCGCTGCCGCCACCCATGACCATCGACATACCCGTTCGTAGCGTATGAATGTTGGTCTGAGTATCCAGACCGACAGTCGCCTTGGTCGCATCGCCCAGCAGCAAAGTGGTCGCGATCCGTCCTCCGGTGGTCTTGCGATCGGGATTGTTGACCATATAACTTGCCGCGCTGAATGGGCGCAATGTGAAGTTATCCATCACATGGTCGATGTAGTTGTAATAGACCTGCGCCTCGATGCGATCCACCAGCGAAGAGATGTGCTTCTTGTCGAATTTCAGGCCGACGTTCTCGCGCGCGAACTTAGTTCCGTCCATGGTTCGATCCGCATAAGCGGCATGGCCGTCGCTTTTGGCCGCCGAGACTTGCAGCACCGTATTTTCATCCGGCGTCCAGCCCAGCGCTGCATTGCCGCTCCAGCGCTTGTACGCGGAACGCACCGCATTGCCCAAACCGTCTTTGTAATCGTCCGCCTGGGTGCTGGTCGCATCGACACGGGCATAGGCACTTTCGCTGCCGAGACGCCCGCTCAGCACTTCGTCATGACGGCCGAAGCTGCCGACGGTAAGCGCGGCATCGCCATGAAATCCGCTTTCGGCGCGATTGTTGATTTGATCGAACATCACTGTCGCGGCAGAACCGCCTGCGCCATGTATCACCGACTGCGGCCCCTTGAGCACGGTGATGCTGTCATAGGCAGCCGGAAACACATATGCCGTCGGCGGGTCCATGCGTCCGCCGCAACCGCCCATGATGTTCTCGCCATTCATCAGCACATTGATGCGCGAACCCGCCATGCCGCGGAAAACCGGGTCTCCGTCCGTACCGCCCTTGCGGATGACCGAGAAACCGGGAATGGTCTTGAGGTAATCGGCGCCGTCGTGAGCGGGCACCGGTTGGCGCGGCTTCTTCGGGTTGGTCTTCACGGTCAGCGGCTCAATACTCTTCGGAGCCGTCACGACCACTTCGTCCAGAACCGCCATTTCTTCGGCAAATGCACCAGACGCGAACGTCAACGCAACAGCCACCACACTCATTTTAAGTTTCATTTTCATTTCCCCCTGATTTACCTATAAATACTGGCGTGAATTGTAGAGAAACTTATCATCACCCCCCTGCGACATATTGCCGCACCCCTTGCGCAACGCGTCTCCGGTAGAATCCGGCATCATGAATTCATCCCTGCTCGCCACCCAGACCGGCCATTCGCACCTGCGCAGATTGTTCCTGCTGCGTTGCGGAACCATCCTCGCGCAGTTCGCGACCCTGATCCTGGTACACCGCTTCCTCAGTACCGATTTCGCCTGGATACCGATGCTGGGCGCCGTGTGTTTTCTGACTCTGGTTAATGTGCTGACCTGGTGGAGGCTTTCGTTCAATTACCCTGTTGGCAGCCTGGAAATATTTCTGCAATTGAGCATCGATGTGCTGGAGCTGACAGTGCTGCTCTATTACGGCGGCGGCTCGACCAATCCCTTTGTCTCGCTCTACCTGTTGCCGCTGGTGATCGCCGCCGCAACACTGCCGCGTCGCGACACCTGGGGCATGGCAGCACTGACGCTGGCGTGCTACAGCCTGCTGATGGTGTGGTATGTACCGTTGCCTGTTGGAGGACACGCGCAGCATGCACCCGCCGCGATGCAACAGATGGATCATTCAAGTCACAACATGGATATGGCCGCTCCTCCGGCCGCCGTGATCACAACCTCCCCCCTGCAAGATGCATTCAATACCCATGTGCTCGGCATGTGGCTGGGTTTCGTCATCAGCGCGCTCGTGGTGGCTTACTTCGCCGTGGAAATGGCGCGCGAGGTACGCGTCAGAGATGCACAGCTCAACCGCGTGCGCGAGGAAATATTGCGCAATGAACGCATCGTGGCGCTGGGCACCCAGGCCGCCGGTGCGGCCCACGAATTGGGTACACCGCTCTCCACCATGTCGGTCGTCATCGGCGAGATGCGCCACGATTGCAGCGACCCGGAACACAAGGAAAACCTGTCCATCCTCGACGATCAGGTGCGCAACTGCAAACGCATCCTCAATTCGCTGCTTGCGCATGCACAGGAAACCAGCAGCGAATTGTCGCTGGAGGAATTCATCCGCGCCGTACTGGACGAGTGGCAATTGCTGCGCCCGACGGTGCACTACCTTTTTCAGGTCAGCGGAATCCAGCCTTCACCGCGCGTGCGCGCCGATCTGGCGCTGCGTTCTGCCCTGCTGAATCTGCTGAATAACGCAGCCGATGCTTCGCCGGACAAGATGGATATCCAGTTGCGCTGGGACAAGACGAACATCACGCTGGAGATACACGACCACGGCCCCGGACTTACTTCGGAAGCCGCATCCCGCGCCGGTTCGGCCTTCTTCACCACCAAACAGGAAGGACGCGGCCTCGGCCTGTTCCTGGCCAACGCGACCATGGAAAGACTGGGCGGCAGCGTGCGCCTGACCAACCGCGAAGGCGGCGGCGCCACCACCGAGGTGATCCTGCCGCTGCGGAGATTGGCGGCATGAGCCCGGCCGAGAAACCATCGCTGTTGCTGGTGGACGACGACGCGACGTTCCGCGCGGTGCTGTCGCGCGCGCTGGAAAAACGCGGCTTCGCGGTTACCACTGCTGACAGCGTCGAAACAGCGCTACCGCTCGCCAACGCCAACCCGCCGGAATATGCTGTGCTGGATTTGAAGATGGACGGCGTTTCCGGGCTGGTGTTGGTGCAGAAGCTGCACGAACTCGACCCGGCCACACGCATCGTGATGCTGACCGGTTACGCCAGCATCGCCACCGCGGTGGAAGCCATCAAGCTGGGCGCAACGCAATACCTTTCCAAACCGGCCAACGCCGACGAGATCGTCGCCGCCTTTGGCCACAACGCCAGCACGGATGTCCCGCTCGAAGCGCAGCCCGCCACCGTGGAACGTCTGGAGTGGGAGCATATCCAGCGCGTGCTGCGCGAAAACGGCGACAATATTTCCGCCACCGCGCGCATCCTCAACATGCACCGCCGCACCCTGCAACGCAAACTGTCGAAACGCCCGACAGGTCTCTGAATCAGCCGCAACACCCCTTCCGGTTCGGGTAAAATGCCCGAAAACATCCGGCATGGGCAACCACAGCGAAATGATGAGTGACCAGCAAGTCAATCTGCGAGCAGCCATCCAGAATCTGGACAGTCTGCCGGCCATGCCGGTGGTGGCTCAAAAGATATTGCGACTGCCGCTGGATACCCCTGACGGCGAACAGCAACTGCTGAAACTGATCGAACAAGACCCGCAAATCTCGGCGCGCATCATCGGCCTCGCCAATTCGCCATTGTTCGGCGCTTCCAAAAAAATAACCTCAATCCCCGATGCTGCCATGATGCTGGGCGTCAACCGCGTCAAGTCGGTCTCTGTCGGCATCGCCGTGATGTCCACCCTCGCCCGCCGCCAGACCGGGCACATGAACGTTCAAAATCTGTGGTTGCACAGTCTGGGTATCGCACTGGCCATGTGCGCGCTGGCACACGCCATGCCCAGCCGCGGACGCCCGATGGACGACGAGATATTTTTCGCCGGGTTGCTGCACGACATCGGCTTCATGGTGCTCAACTATATCGATCCCGATCGCAGCGACCTGCTGCAATCCAGGCTGGCGGCGGAGCCCGATCGCCCCATCACCGAAATAGAGTCGGATGTGATCGAGATCGGGCACGGCGAACTGGGTGCGGAACTGGCACAACACTGGCATCTGCCCGGGGATATTGTCGCCGTGCTGCGTTACCACCACACCCCCACCCACGCGGGCGCTAAAGCCGGACAACCCTATATTAACTTGCTCAACCTGGCAGAGAAACTGCTGCCGGCATTCGGTATTTTCGAACATGTCGAATCGAACGTCAGTCGGCAGGACTGGCTCGTTCTTGGCATTGACCCGGCGCGCGCCGAGGAACTGGCATTAATCGTCCTCCAGCAAGCGGAACACGCAAAACAGATCGCTACTCCTTTTTAACGCACCCGACACAACCCATGAACACACCAGTCAATCTCCGCCAAGCCGTCCGCAACCTGAATAGTTTGCCCGCATTGCCCGTCATCGCGCAGAAGTTGATGTCGCTCAAGCTCGACAGCGAGGAAGGCGAACGCCAGATGTTGCTGCTGATCGCGCAAGACCCGATGATCTCTGCCAAGATCATCGGTCTGGCCAATTCCCCGCTGCTCGGTGCTTCGCGCCATATTTCCGCAATCAAGGATGCGGCCATGCTGCTCGGATTGACGCGGGTGAAGTCGGTCGCCACCGGCATCGCTGTCATGTCGCTGGTGAACAAACCCATCGGACGCTTCGACCCGCAGGAATTGTGGATACACAGCATGGGCGTGGCCTTTGCCATGCTGCCGGTAGTGCGCGCAATGCCGGCCAGGAACCGCCCGCAGGACGATCTGATTTTCCTGACCGGCATGTTGCATGACATCGGTTATCTGGCTCTGGCGCATCTGGACACACAAAGCAGCGATGACCTGCACACACGCATGGTCATCGAGCCGGACAGGCCCGCCATTGAGGTGGAACGCGAGTTACTGGAGGTGACGCATGACGAATTGGGGGCGGAGCTGGCCAAGCACTGGAATCTGCCAAGCGAGATCGTTTCCGTAATACGGTATCACCATACACCGGATGATGCGGGAGCGGCCGAAGGACAGCCGCTGGTGCGTATCATCAACATCACCGAGAAGCTGCTGCCGCAGCTCGGATTACGCGAATTCGTCGGGAATTATGTCTCGCCCGAAGATTGGGCCGCGCTGGGTATTGACCCGGATCGGGCCGATGAAATCAAGGAACAGGCAGAAGAACAGGCCAACCAGGCAGCTCAGTTCTACAATTCCTTCAACTGACAGTGCATACCTGCTTGTTGATCGACTCGTTCAATTCGGTGAGCGTAATCAACACCCGCCGCAATGCCTGGGACAATTCGCTTTTGCGCATATGCTCGGCGGCGATCCAACTGCCCTCATGAATCTTCGCCAGCACATCTGCGGCGTGACGGTGAAATTCGACGTGGGCATCATGCAAGCGGCTGAAGGCGCGCAATTCCCCGAAACGCGATGCGCCGGTTCCCTTCAACCATCTATCCAGGGTGCAATTCTGGTCAACTTCCGCAAGATCCTCTTTTGATTCAGGCAATTCGCCATGCACAAAATCCTTCACGCGCCCGAAAAACAATACATGCGATTCGGCGACTTCCACGAAATCGATCCCGATGAATTCGGGATCATGCACCCGATTGATACGGTTCGGCAGCTTGCCGATTTCCTGTCCCAGTCTTTCGCTGATTAGTTGCATAGCAGTCTCCTTGATAGAGTTACTTCCAAGGTCGGCATTTTCATCCCCGGCAAGGTGCGGGAACAATATGCCTTACGGACTAGACCGTACCTATACCCCCCGCAAAAGTATCTATACCTTCTCTAGTCCGGCGCCTGCCGGGCCCCGTCCTTGTTATAATCCGCGCATTTCCACCACAATTATCCCCATGAAGTTCGCACTGATATTCCTGTTTTCCCTGTTTCCGCTGTTGGCTTTTTCCGAAGAGCAAGTCCCCGCTTCTCCCGCTCTTGCAGCCAATTCCTACGTTTTATATGACAACACCAGCGGGCAATTTCTGGTGGAGCAAAACGCCAACGCGCATATCCCGCCAGCGCACTTGACCAAACTGATGACGGCCTACGTCGTGTTCGGTGCGATCAAACAGGGAAAACTATCCCTGACGCAACGCATTATTCCTTCGGCTTATGCCACTCGCATGCAGACCGATGAGTCGCGCATGTTCCTGAATGCAGGCAAAGAGGTCACGGTGGAGGAACTGCTGCGCGGCCTGATCGTGCAATCCGCCAACGATGCGGCACGCGTGCTGTCCGAAGTGATTGCCAATCACGAGATGGCGCTGGCCGACACGATGAACACCGAAGCGCAACGGCTGGGACTGAAACACACGCATTTCATCAATGCCACCGGCACCCCGGACGCGCAGCACTACAGCAGCGCACATGACTTGGCGTTGATCGCTTCTGCGCTCATCCGCGATTTCCCGCAGTTCTACTACATCTACTCGCAGCGCGAATATCAATACAACGGCATCAACCAGTTCAATCGCAACCGTCTGTTGTGGCTGGATCCCTTCGTCGACGGCATGGCAACAGGCGCAAACGAATCCGAAGAGTTCTATCTGGTCGCCTCCGCCAAGCGCGAGGAACACCGCTTGATCGCGGTGGTACTCGGCACAGCAACCGAGAAATTGCGCAGCACCGAAGGCCAGCGCCTGCTGAACTACGGCTTCCAGAATTACGAAGCCATCAAGCTCTATGGCAAGGATCAGCCCGTCAGCAACAAACGCATCTGGAAAGGCACCTCGAAACGCCTGAACATCGGCTTTGGCACCGATCGCTACATCACCATCCCCAAAGGCCAGCGCGATGCACTCAAAGCCACGCTGGAAACCCGCCAGCCGATGCTGGCGCCGATCGCCCACGACCAGCAGCTCGGCACATTGCACCTGACGTTGAACGACAAAGCCTATCTCGACCTGCCCGTGGTCGCGCTGGAAGATATACCATTGGCAAACGTATTCTCACGCGGAGTGGACAATATCCGCTTGCTGTTCCAATAAGGAGCAATACATGACGGTGTATCTCAACGGTAGATTCATGCCGATTGAAGAAGCCAAGGTGCCGGTACTGGATCGCGGCTTCATTTTCGGCGACGGCGTGTACGAAGTCATTCCCGTCTATTCGCGCCGCGCCTTCCGCATGGCGGAACACCTCAAGCGCCTGCAACACAGCCTGGATGGCATCAAGCTGAAGAACCCGCACAGCGAAAGCGAGTGGGTCGGCATCCTCACCGAGATCATCAAACACAACGAGCCTGAAGACCAATACCTCTACCTGCACATCACGCGCGGGGTCGCCAAGCGCGACCATGCTTTTCCCGTTCCGCCCGTGCCGCCGACCGTGTTCGTGCTAAGCAACCCGCTCACCACGCCGCACGCCGGGCAATTGCAGAACGGCATCAACTGCATCACCGTCGTCGACAACCGCTGGCTGCGCTGCGACATCAAGTCCATCGCCCTGCTGCCCAATGTATTACTGCGCCAGGCCGCCGTCGAAGCCGGTTGCGCCGAAGCCATACTGATCCGCGACGATGCTTTCTTAACCGAAGGCGCTGCCAGCAACATCTTCGTGGTGAAGAACGGCAAACTGCTCGCCCCGCCCAAAGATAATTTGATGCTGCCCGGCATCACCTACGACGTCATCCTCGAACTTGCCGCCGCCAACGGCATTCCGCATGAAGTGCGCCGCATATCAAAAGCGGAAATGTTCGACGCCGATGAGCTGCTGCTCAGCTCCAGCACCAAGGAAGTACTCGCCATCACCACGCTCGACGGCAAACCCGTTGGCAACGGCAAACCGGGGGCGATGTTCGCCAGATTGCATCCGCTGTACCAGACGTTCAAACGCGAAGTGATGCGCAAATGATAGACCCCAAAGACTCGCTCATCGAATACCCGTGCGACTTTCCGCTCAAAGTGTTCGGAGAGGCCAATCCAGGATTTGCACAGGCAATCGCTGTCGTAGTACAAGGGCATGCACCGGATTTCGACGCTGCCTCCATCGAAATGCGCAGCAGCAGCAACGCCAAGTACATCAGTCTCACCTGCACCATCCGCGCCACCTCGCGCGAACAGCTCGATAATTTGTATCGCGACCTGACCAGTCACCCGATGGTTAAAATGGTGCTGTAATAAACATTGCCTTCCTCGTTTACCCCCTATCCTGCGTAACGCGGAGGAGGGTTAAGGAGGGGGCTGCAGCAAGGGAGCCAAACCATGCAACACCCTTTAATTCACATCAAAGCACTGGGCATGGTCGATTACGAGCCAACCTGGCTCGCCATGCAGAAGTTCACCGCCGAGCGCACCGCCGACACCGTGGACGAAATCTGGCTGGTGCAGCACCCGCCCACCTACACGCAAGGTCAGGCGGGCAAGCCGGAGCATCTGCTGCACCAGACAAACATCCCCGTGGTGAAGATCGACCGCGGCGGCCAGATCACCTACCACGGCCCCGGCCAGATCGTCGCCTATCTGCTGCTCGACCTGCACCGCTGGAAGATCAACGTGCGCGAACTGGTGCGCCTCATGGAACAGGCCGTGATCGACCTGCTTGCGGAATACGGCGTGAAAGCACAAGGCCGTGAAGATGCGCCCGGCGTATATGTGGGCGACGCAAAAATTGCCGCGCTCGGCCTCAAGATCAAGAAAGGCTGCAGCTACCACGGACTGTCGTTCAACGTAGACATGGACCTGTCGCCGTTCGATAACATCAACCCCTGCGGCTACAAGGGACTGCGCGTCACGCAGGCACTTGAAGTCGGCATCACGGTACCTTGGGAAGAACTGCAAGCACAGCTCACGCAGAATCTGGTGCATGGCCTGCAGCGGCACCTGGACAAAAAACGGCAGCTCGAACAATGACCGCTTTTGGAGGTGCATATGAGTGCAGCAAACAATAGCGAAGATATTTACACCGGCCTGCGTCAGTTGGCAGACTCGGCCTTTCCAAAACGCTGCAAACTTTGCGGCCGGGAATATCAGAATTCCGCCGAATTTCTTGCCGCCACACAGCCCGTGCGGACAAATTCCAGCGGCCTGAAACAAAGCCATGATGATGACGGTCACGAAATTGTGGAACTGTTCCGGAACTGCGTCTGCGGCTCGACCCTGCTCGAAAGCTACTGGAATCGTCGCGACCTCACCGACGCAGGCATCATGCGCCGCAAACGATTTCAGGACATGGTCGGCAAACTGGTCGCAACGGGCTGTCCGGCAGAAACAGCACACAGTGAACTGCTTAAATTCGTGCGCGGACAACCGAATGAATTGTTGGGCCTGACAAAGCGCAAGAACACCGGGAATCGGTAGCAAGCAACCCGTTCAAAACAAACTCTGTTGCCCGCTCAAGTTCGGTTTGATGAACTTTCCGGTATCGAGAAGCACATGGTCGAGATTGAATCCCATACGCTCACAAGCCAACTGGGAACGCCGGGATAGCAACTGCGCAAACAATCCATTGCCGGTAAATCGCGAACCGAACTCCGGATCGTTCTCGCGTCCGCCGCGCATCTCGCGCAAGCGGCTCATCACATGCGCCGCTTTCAGCGGGTAATGCACGGCAAGCCAATCCTTGAACAAGTCTTTCAACTCATACGGCAGACGCAGCAAGGTATAGGCCGCCGTGCGTGCATCATGCTCGTATCCCGCCTGTAAAACATTTTCCAGCTCCGAGTCGGTTAGAAAAGGAATCACCGGCGCAACAAACATGCCGCACGGCACACCGGCCTCGTTCAGCCGCTTGATGGCCTGCAACCTGCGGCGTGGCGACGAAGCGCGCGGCTCCAGTTTGCGCGCCAATCCGGCATCCAGCGTGGTCACGGAAATGAACACCTGCACCAGATTGTCGCGCGCCAGTTGCGAAAGCAAATCGATGTCGCGCTCGATCAGCGCCGACTTGGTAACGATGGACAGCGGATGCCTGCACTCCGCCAGCACCTCCAGAATTTGCCGCGTGATCTTCCACTCGCGCTCAATGGGCTGGTAGGGATCAGTATTGGAACCCAGCGCGATGGGCGAGCATTGATAGCTGCGTTTCGCCAACTCGGCACGCAACAACTTTGCCGCATCCGGCTTGGCGAATAATCTGGTCTCGAAATCCAGCCCCGGCGACAAATTCAGGTAAGCGTGCGAAGGCCGCGCATAACAATAAATGCAGCCATGCTCGCAACCGCGATAGGCATTCAACGAATATTCGTATGGCAAGTCGGGCGAGGTCTGGCGCTGCAGCACGCTCTTTGCAGTCTCCACCGTCACCGTCGTCCTGAATGGCGGCAACTCCTCATCCACCGTTCCCCAACCATCGTCAACGCGTTCGCGCGCCACACTCTCGAAACGCCCCTCGATCTGCAGCGTCGCGCCACGGCCTTTTGCAACTTCATGTTTCACTTTATCTTTAACCGCCGACAGCATTGTCGACGCCTCTTCAACTCTCTTGGTTAATGCAGAACTTTCGTTCTGTAGTGACTATAGGGTGTGCGAGGAGGCACTGTCAAACCGAATGTGAAACGTGAGTGGCAATGCGCACCCCATGCACGCAGTGAATCAACTTCGACGGTTGCGCTCAATCGGGGGAGTGTTTAGAGTGGACAGCAATTCCCAGGTTAAACTTTTCACATACAAACCCCTTCAATTCATGAATCTGTTCCATAAACTGTTCAAAGAAACCACTCGCGAAACCTTATCCCTGCGCTGGCTCGGACTCACCAAGATTCCCCTGTTGTTCTATGTCGGCGCCTCGATCACAGAAATTTCGCCCGAGCGAATGGTGGTAAAAATACCTCTGCGGCGAAGGACCAAAAATCACCTCAACTCCATGTACTTCGGTGCACTCAGCGCCGGTGCAGACTGTGCGGTCGGAGTCCTCGCCATGTACTTGATCAAGAAGCAACCGGAAAACATTGCGCTGGTCTTCAAGGATTTCGAGGCACAGTTCCTCAAGCGCGCCGAAGGCGATGTGCATTTCTGCTGCGATCAGGGCAGGGAGATCGCCGAACTGGTTGCGCAGGCTGCGGCATCGGGTGAAAGAGTCGAGAGGCAGTTCGAGGCTATTGCTACTGTGCCGTCAATCAGTGACGAACCGGTTGCCAGGTTCAAGTTGACGCTTTCGTTGAAAAAGCGGGCATGAAGCAATCCGCTCCGAACCATTTCAATCTGGATTAATGGTTGCTGTTGGAGATGCGCGAAACTCCAAGTTTCGCGCTGCGATCTTCTGCTTTTCGGAAAACCGGCCTCTTGAATTGCTTTGACAGAGCGCCCACCCCGGAAGTTAAAAAAAGAGCCTTCGGATTTGTCAGCTACACCACATCACCCTCACTGCCACTCAAAACTCACCTGCTCGTAATCGTCTCCTTCGGCGATGATCGCCACCAGCTTGATGGTGCGGCTCTTCTCACCCAGCATCACCTCGAACAACGTACCAGCCACCATGCTGCCGCATTCCATCAGCATGGTGGCATGCGCGTAAGAGTTGTGTTCATCGGGAATCAGGATGACCGGCAGGTAGTCGAAAGCGAACGAGCCCGAGCTGGTCTGCCAGTTGGAAACGCGCTCCGCGCCCTTGCCCAGCACGCGCAGCCATACCGACAACGGCTGCTTGGTAAGCACCCTGATGCCGACATGCACCTTGCCCTGCATGTCGGTCTTGAGGCGACGGATCATGCCGACCCACCACTGGCTGGCGTTCTTCCCCTTGAGTCCGCACAGGGCGCCGATCTTCACCCAGTCGCCGGTCGTCCGTGGGACGATGCCGCCGACGCCTTCCGCGCTGATGTCCAGCACCGGCCAAGTCTCGGAAGTGTATTTGATCTCCTCGCCCACCAGCCCGAAGCCGGAGCGTTCCTTGAGCTGGGCGGCATCTTCTTCGGAGAGGTTGGTAGCCTCGCCAATATCGAAATGCTTGACGAGCTTGCTGATGGTCTTGAGGCTGCGAACTACTTCGATCTCGGTCTGGATCGCGTGGCGATCCTGATTGCGATGCACATGCTCCTTGCTCCAGTAGACCAGCAAGTGCTTGAGCATGGTCAGCTTGCCTTCGGGTGTGAATTCGCTCTCGAAGCGGTATTCTTCCTCGACCTGGCCGCGCTCGTTCTGGTGGATGATTTCTTCCAGCCGGGATACGGCCCTGGATGCGCCGAAGAAGCGCATGCTCTCGCTAATCTCCGGCCTGGCGGCTATCCATTTCGGCATGGCCGGATGTGCAAGATCGATCAGGTAGGGTGTTTCCACGCTGTATTCCCGCGCAAGATCGAAGAAGCTCGACAGGCGCGCCGCGATGCGGCTGCTCATCTCGATCTGGCTGGAAGAGAGCGCGCCCGGGGCCGATTCGAACAGCACCAGCGCGCACAGCAGTTCGCGTTGCGGCGACGAATGGATGACATGCCCGGGATAGGCGATGACCATCGTCTCGGCCAGACCTCCCTCCTCCGCAAGTTGATAGCCCCAGCACAGACTCTCCCAGACCTCCTTCTGCACGTCCATGTAGCGCATCAGCTCCAGCTTCAATTGCTCGATCACCGAACGCAGGAAGCGCACGCAGACGATGGCGGTTTGTTCGTTCGCGATCTCGTTCTTCTTCGCCGATTGCGACAGTTCGCGCAAGCACACGGCACACAACTCCATGCGGGCGATGGCGAATTCATGCATGGCTCGCCACAGCTTCATGCCTTCGAGATCCTGCAGGTGGGGTGCCGAGGTGTAGCCGCGCTGCACCTCGGCATAGATTGGTGCGGCCGTGTCATCCAGCAGCATGGTCACAGCGAGGCGATTGCCGAGTTTGAAGCCGGGCGTGCCCCCAAAAGAAGTCATCCAGTTGGAAAGTTCTTTCAGTGCCTCGACCGGATCGTCCTCGGGCAGATCGGCAAGCAGTTTTTTGGCCTCATCCACATTGTTCATCGGATGATCCGGCGTACTCCCCAATTTATCGAGCCAGGACATCGTCGCGTCTCCCTTCAGTCAATTTCCGACACCGTTCCGCCTGCGAACAATAGCGCACAATGGACCCGTTTTCCCGCATACACCGACTGCATCGCAGTGCGGTATTCCTGCATCTGCGCACGATAGCGCACCGCGTCCTCGCTATCACCCAGTTTGTAATCCAGCACCCACACTTCGTTGTCGAATTCCACCAGCCGGTCGATGCGCTTTAATTCACCCTTGGCGTTGATGTAGGGCATTTCGTTGCTGGCGCTTTGGAATTGCCGGGCGTCGAAGAATCGGGCAAGTTGGGGCGAGGTGAGGAGGTGGTGGGCTTGTAGGTAGAGGGATTCCATCTCTTCAGCAGGGATGGCGAGACGCTGCTGCAATTCGACCTTGTCTGCCATGTCTTCCGTCAGATGCTGGAGCAGCGCATGCAGCCAGATGCCGCGCTGTTGTTGGGTGATATTGCGGGAGGCGCGTTTGCCGGTGGGGAGGATGAAGGGTAGTTCAATATCCCCTCCCCCTTGCAGGGGGAGGGTTAGGGTGGGGGTAGAGTCTTTGTCTCCCTGCGATTCAACCCCCATCCCAACCTTCCCCCTGAGAGGGGGAAGGGGTTGTTGAGTGCGATTTGGCTCCACTACTGCCGCGATGCGGTCGTACCACGACAGCACTTTCTTCTTTTCTTCCTTGTCTTCTCCCTTGCTGTTGCCGCTCACAATAAGCGCCTGCTGTGCGCGAGTCATGGCAACGTAGAGCAGGTTCATTTCTTCACGCGCTTGCTGGGCGGCATCCAACTCGAACAATGGTGCGCGTTTCTTGCCGCGCGAGGCCTGGTCGGTGTAGAGCGAGAAATGCAGTGGGCGTTCTTCATGGGTGGGCCAGTCCAAAAGAACATCGTTGCCGTCCCGGTTGTTCTTTTCCGCGTTCGCATCCAGCAACCAGACAATGGGCGCTTCCAGCCCTTTCGATTCGTGAACGGTGTAGATGCGCACCGCATCGCCTGCCGTGCCGAGTTTTCCTTCGTCGGGCGCATCGTCGCTGCTGTCGCGCAGTTCACGCAACTCCTGCAGGAAGTGCGGCAGGCTGGGGTAGCGGCCGGCATCCACGCTCAGCGCGATCTCCATGAAGGCGTGCAGGTTGGCAGTGACCTTGGCGCGCATCTCGGGCGGCAGCACGGCGCTGTAGCGCGCGAGTACGTCTCCTTCGAAATAGATGCGGTCGAGCAGATCGTGCACGGGGAGTTTGTCGGCGAGGGCGAGCCAGCGTTGGAGGAGTTTGGAGGCGCGTTGCAGGGCGGGCGATGGGTTATCCAAATGTTGCAGGCGGGACCACCAAGAGGAATTAGGATTTTGGATTTGGGATTTAGGAGGGGCGGAAGCACTATCTTCGTTCACCGCCTCATTCCCAAATCCTAAATCCCAATTCCCGAATCCTAGCATCATCAAGTCTTCATCACTGCACGCGAAGATCGGCGTGCGCAGCACCTGCGCCAGCGCAAGATCGGCGAAGGGGGTAATAAGGAACATCAGCAGTGCCTGCACGTCTTCCGCTTCCAGCGTGTCGAGCAGGCCACCGCGGCGTGAGCTGATGAAGGGAATGTGTTTTGCGCGCAGGGCTTCTTCGTACACTTGCAGATGGGTGCGACTGCGTACCAGTACCATGATGTCGCCCCAGGTGGCGCGACGTGTATTGCCTTCGTCGTTCACGGACCAGTCGCTGGCGATGGTTCTCAGCAGATCGGCGAACTGCTCTGCCTCCTTGTGGCGCGCACCCTCGCCCGCCTCCGCTCGTGGTGTGGAAAGCGGGTCGCGCAGAGCAAGGGGCGCATCTTCCGCTACGGCTTCCTCTGCATGTTCCGCATGTGCCAGGGGCAGCACCAGCACATGCCCCGGCAACTCTTTCTGATGTGTCTGGTGTTCGACGAACTCGAAACCGTCCGGCTGTTCGCGGAATACGGAATTCACCGCATCGACTACCGGCTGCGCGTTGCGGCGCGTGAGGCTGTTGCCCAGCGTCGCGGCGGCGAAATGCTCCTGCAGATATTCGCGCGCCACGCCGAACAAGCGCGCATCGGCACGGCGGAAGCGGTAGATGGATTGCTTGGGGTCGCCGACGACGAAGACGGTTGGCTGCGATTCCACCGCCACCGCCGCATCGAACCATGAGCGCAGGATCTGCCATTGCAGCGGGTTGGTGTCCTGGAACTCGTCCAGCAGCACATGGCGGTAGCGGCTGTCGAGCTTGTATTGCATGGTCTCGGCGTGTTCGCTCTGTTGCAGCAGGCGGCACAACTGCCATTCCAGATCGGAAAAATCCATCTGCTGCTTTTGCGCCTTGAGCGCCTGATAGCGCTCGAGGAAGGCGACACCGCAATGCAGCACGGCTTCGTTGAGACGGAATGCCTGCTGGTCGGCGAGGATATCGCGCACCATCTGCATGTTCTCGTGCAGCAGGGACAACACCTTGCTGAAGGTCGCTTCGTTCTGTTTCTTGGTCGCCTTGAGCTTGCGCGGTTCGTTCGCCTGCGTGTACAGCATCGGCCAGACCGCATCGAAGCGCACCTCGGGTGCGGTGTCGGTCCAGGCACGCTCAAGCTCACTGGCCTTGGCCTTCTGCACCTCGGTGCCATTGCTGCGCAAATAGTGGATGAAGGCGAACACCGACTCCTCGCTGATGCCGCACATGCCCCAGTCTTCCACAGGATCGAACTCCATATCCACATCGAGGTCGTGGCGCAGTGTTTTCAATGCGAAAGCCAGCGTATCGACCTGCCCCTGCGTGTAGGCCCACCACTCGGCGCGCTTGCCGAGGAAGCTGAACAGCAGTTTGCGCGCAGTGAACAGGCCGTATTCACCGAACAGCCATTGCATGTACTGCGCTTCCGCACCGTCCGGCTGCTTGCGCATCTGCTCCAGCAATTCTTCCCAGGCTTCCTCCTGTTCTGCTCCCGCGCGTTCCAGCAGCGACGAGCCCTGCATCACGTCGGCATTCAGCGGCGCGCGCTGCATGACCTGCATGAACCAGCCGTGAAAGGTGCTGATGGTGATGCCGGGCTGCGCCAGCAGCACCTCTTTGTACAGATTGCGGGCGCGCTGCAGTTGTTCATCGCTCAGGTTCTCCACGCCGCGCTCGGCGAAGAAGCGGCGCACGGAGGCTTCGTCACCCATCGCCAGGTCGCGCAGCCATTGCTGCAGGCGTGCCTGCATCTCCTGCGCTGCCTTGCGCGTGAAGGTGATGGCGAGGATCTGCGAAGGCTGCGCCCCATCCAGCAGCAGGCGAACTATGCGCGACACCAGCAGCCAGGTCTTGCCGCTGCCGGCACAGGCTTCGACGACGACGCTACGGGTGGGGTCGAGGGCGAGGTGATTGCTCATACCCATTCCCCTTTTCTGCACACACCTCTGATCTCACAGTGCAGGCAGGCCTGATCGATTCCATTCGCAGGCAACCCTGCCCCGCCGCGAATATGCGACATCACTTCCACCAGCCGTTCGGCATTAAGCTGCGCCAGCAGCGGCACATCGTCCCTGGGTTCGACCAGTTTCACCTTGCCGTTCTCGATGCTGACGAAGGCCGCATCCGCCGCTTCATGAGCGTAGGCATAACACGCGAGTTGCACGTCTTCGCCCGGCTCTTTCAGTTTGTTGCGCAGCACTTGCTCGCTCTGGGTCTTGTAATCCAAAACCAGCTTCTCATCGGTTTTCACATCCAGACGGTCGATACGTCCGCGCAGGCGCACGCCTTCCAGCTGCCAATCGAATTTGCTCTCGGCCTCGGCATAGCGCCAGCCTTTTGATTCGTTCTCGGCCTGCCATTCCAGATACGCGGGCAAGGATTTGTACCAGCGCGCCAGCCAGGCCCGCGCGGCAAAGTCCTGCGCCAGCAAGTCGGCAAACACTTCTTCGCTGATCCGGCGCAAGGCGGCATCCATCTCGGCCGCATCCTGCCCGCTCACTTGCGGATAGCGTTCGTGGAAGCGCTGCAATATCCCGTGCACGTGCTCGCCGTAGTCGCGCTTCTCGATGACCTCCTGCACTTCGTCCAGCTCGTTCAGCCGCAGGATATGGCGCGCATAGAATTGATAGGGACAGGCAACCAGCGAGTTGTAGCCACTGATGGAGACGCTCGCAGGCACGGTTTCCGCTGCCACGACAGGCGCGGGCTGCGCGGACTGCGGCATATCCGGATGATGTACCTCTTCCGCTGCCATAAAGGCGTGCAATTCCCTTTCGTCTAACGCAATACTCGCAGAGCGTGACGGTTGCCCCCTCTCCCGCTCGCGGGAGAGGGTTGGGGAGAGGGTATCGTCACCATGGGCTTGCTCGTATTCATCGCGCAGCATTTGCAGGAACGGACTCAACAATCGCGCTTCGCCATTCTGGTCCCGTTGCCAGGTGACCAGCACGGTGTCGTTCAGTGCCAGCAGCGCCAGCAGGTCGTCGTGTTGCCGCTTGGCGTGGGTGGCGCGCGTGGGCAGGTTCAGCGCGGAACGTACCGCATCGTTGAACCAGCGCCCGCCGTCCGCCGCACTGGGCAGATGATCGGCATCGCAACCCAGCAGCAGCACCGCATCGAAAACACGCCAACGCGTGGCCGCCAGGTGGGTGAAGCGCACCGGGCTGTCGATGCTGCTGTCGCGGAAAGTTTCGGTATCCAGTTGCTGCGCCAGCCAGCGCCGCCATTCGGCGAATCGGTAACGGCCATCGTCGCCTTGCAGTTCCTGCTGCCGGTTTTCCAGTGCGCGCAGCAATTGCTGCCCCGCCTCGTCCTGTTGCAGCCCCTTGTCGATGCCAAGTACATTCAGGCTCTCGCGCAACGCAGCCAGCCATTCCGCCAGCGTTTTTTTCCGGCCCTGTTCCAGCAGGGCCGCCGCCTGACGCAGACGCGCCAGCGGCTGGTGCAACTCCACTTCATGCTCGGTCAGCGTGCTGAATTTTTCCAGACCGGCCACCACGCCCTGTTTGCGCAGCAGTTGTTCCAGTTGATACACCGCCGACTTGCGTTCGCTCGCCGTCATGTCGGTGAAGATGAAAGGCGACTTGAGCAGGTCGAGCAGGTCGTGATGATAGAAGTCGCTTTGCAGCGCGGTGAGCCAGCGGTCCAGTACGGTGCTCACCGACAGCGTGGCGAAGGTCCAGCCGGTTTCGTCCGCCACCAGTATCTCGGCGCGCTCCAGCAAGGCGCGCATACGCCGCGCCACCACGCGGTCTTGCGCGACGATGGCGATGTCGCGTTTGCCCGCCTGCAGCCACAGGCGCACTTGCATGGCGGCGGCTCTGGCTTCCTGTTCGAGGGAGGTGGCGGCGAAGAACAATGGGGCGCTTACCCTCTCCCCTGCCCCCTCTCCCGCAAGCGGGCGAGGGGAATTTTGCTCCCCTCTCCCGTTTACGGGAGAGGGGCCGGGGGAGAGGGCAGCCATCTCCCGCAAATCAAACACCTTCACCACCGCACGCTGCTCATACTCATCGAGAAAGCGCTGCTCCAGCGCATTCCATTCCGAAGCGCGCAATACATACAAGGGCCGGTCTGCCTGCGCGGCCAGCTTGGCCAGGCGCTGCTGATAGGCGCGTGCCGCGTCCAGCTCGTCGCCGCTCTGCATGGCATGCCACAGCTCGAACACCAGCCGCGCTTCCAGTTGCAGCGTGCTGTTCTGCCGTGCCTGATACGCCCGCTGAACGGCGACGGCGAAGGCTTCCGCGTTGTCCGGCAAATCGGAGAGCGAATGCGTGAGTTCGTCGAACAGTTTGAGCAGTTCCTGCGTCATGCTCCACAGGTCGGCATTTTCGAACCATTGCAGCTTGCGCAATTGCTGATAGAGCAGCGCACTGCGCTGGCTGTCGGTGGCGACTGCTCCCTCAAGCGCTACGCCTTGCGCCCATTCGTTGAGGGTGACCATCTGCGGCAGCAGCAAGGCAGGACGCTGCGCAGCACGCATCAATGCCTGCGCCAGCGGCTGGGCAACATGGAAATTGGGAAGGAGAACAGTGATGCCGCGCAGGTCGGGCGCGGGGTGCGCACTCAGGATGCGCTTGGCGATACGGTCAAAAAGGTCGCTGGAAACACTCACCGTTTCAGGAATTTGAGTTTGTCTTCCACGTTGAGCCATTGGTCAGCATCGGCTGGTGCGTCTTTCTTTTCGACGATGGGCTTCCACTTTTTGGCGAGTTCGGCATTGAGCGCGATGAACTGCTTCTGATCTTCCGGTAAATCGTCCTCGGCAAAGATCGCGCCTGCCGGACATTCCGGCACGCATAGCGCACAGTCGATACACTCATCCGGATCGATCACCAGAAAATTCTCGCCCTCGCGGAAACAGTCCACCGGACACACTTCCACGCAGTCGGTGTATTTGCAGCGGATACAATTTTCAGCAACGATGAAAGTCATCGGATTACCCCTTACTTTGCCAAGCCGTGCAACCAATGCCGGTACAGCTGATCGGCCACGCGATGCAATTCGGGCAGCTTGTCTTGCATCTGCGCCTGCATCACCTGGGCGGATTGTACCGCCGGACTGCTGGCATGGGCAGCAACTTCAGCCGCACCAACCTCGCACCATTCGCGAATCATGGGTTCGGTCATTTCGACATGGCATTGCAATGCCAGATGTTTGCCGACGGCAAAAGCCTGATTCGCGCAGTGCGCGCTGGAAAGCAGGTGCACCGCATCTTGCGGCAGGCTGAAGGTTTCGCCATGCCAGTGGAATGAATCGAAAACGCGTATGTCTCCGAACCACTCACGTGCCGTGGCATTGTCGGCTACTTCCGTCCTGCCCCAGCCCAGTTCCTTCACCGGGTTCTTCGTCACCACGCCGCCCAGCGCCTTGGACATGAGCTGTCCGCCAAGGCAATGGCCGAGCACGGGAATATCCTTGGCACAGGCATCGCGGATCAACGCCAGCGACTTGGGTATCCACGGCAGGTCGTCGTTCACGCTCATGGTCCCGCCCATGAACACGAGGCCGGAATAGTCACTTGCTTCCAAGGGCACTGCTTCGCCCTCGTCGATGCGGATCAGCACCCACGGAATCGCGTGCTCATTGAGGAAGGTAACAAAGTAGCCGGAGCCTTCGGTGGGGGAGTGGCGGAAGATGGCGACGGGTTTCATGGGATAACCTGTGAAAAAGCGAGAGCGTATTTTATGCATATCCATTCAACCCGGGTAATTCATTAACACATCCTGACGCTGCCCATTTCCCTAAATCACTCCGGTTGTCCCGGCGTAGCATAAGGATCAATAGCCGCTGAATGCTTGGCCGTAGAACGGCGGCCTGCGCCGGTTCAGCCATTCCAGCATGATGAGTTCGTCATCGGTATGATTGACGGCTACGGCGTTCGCCATCGAAGGCATGCCCTTGTCATGATGGATGAAGACGGGATGGTCGTGGTGCGTAGTGCTAATGCGTTCCACCCGTCCCGGTTCTGCGCTGGGCTCTATCTCGGCGGAGCCGTAGCAGAGGCAGAAGTAAACCTTTTTCGGCTCGGCCTCGATGTAACATGCCGTCCCGCGAATGCCGATGGTTGCGGTTGGAACCACCAGGCGTTTTTTGCCGGGTTCGAACACTGAGAGTATCCGACCGGTGACTATGCGGAAGAACTGCTTCGCCGCCTCCTTGCCGAACTCCACCACGCTGTTGCTGCGTTGCAGGAAGGCGTTGCGGTCTATGACATAGATCGCCTCGCCGTCCGCACCGGTGGTAACCTTGTCACCCGGCAGCACAGGCTGACCTTCGCGCGCCGGTTTGCCGTTGATGCGGACATCACCTTTGATCTTGTGCATGCCCTGCACGGAAGGATAGTGGCCGACCGCGAGCGCATTGCGGATCAGGCCGGGGACCCCCATGCCGGACAGCAGCCCCAGGGCAGTCAGTTGTTTCAACAGACGACGGCGGGATTTGTTCATCGCGTTTACTCCTTTGCGGGTGCAGCCCGACAGGTCGGCATGGGCTGTTGCTTTCTCCGCATGGTAGCAGACTGACCAGGCCATGGCGCCGTTCTGGCGGCCATGACCCTGTTGCAATATCAGTCTCCGCCCATCTGCAACATCAACTGGTTCATGCGCTTAACGAAGGTAGCCGGATCATCGAGCTGCCCGCCTTCGGCGAGCAGGGCTTGGTCGAACAGCACCGCAGCCCAGTCGTCGAAGCGTTTCTCTTCGCCCTTGAGTCGTTGCACCACAGGATGCGAAGGGTTGATCTCGAGTATCGGTTGCGAGGTCGGGGCTTTTTGTCCTGCGGCCTTCATCAATCGCGCGAGGTTGCCGCTCATGTCGTGCTCGTCCGCCACCAGACAGGCAGGCGAATCAGTGAGGCGATGCGTGATGCGCACTTCCTTCACCTTGTCGGCAAGGCTGGTCTTGATCTTGTCGGTGAGACCCTTGAATTCGTCGGCTTGCTTCTCCTGCTCCTGTTTCTCCGCTGCGTCTTCCAGCGCGCCCAGGTCGAGGCCGCCCTTGGCGACGGAGACCAGTTGCTTGCCTTCAAACTCGGGCAGGTTGCTCACCACCCACTCGTCCACGCGGTCGGACAGCAGCAGTACTTCGATGCCTTTCTTGCGGAATACTTCCAGGTGCGGGCTGTTCTTGGCGGCGTTGAAGCTGTCAGCGGTGACGTAGTAGATCTTTTCCTGTCCGTCTTTCATGCGCTCGATATATTCCTTGAGCGACACGATCTGTTCCGCCGTGTCGGCCTTGGTAGTCGCGAAGCGCAGCAGCGCGGCGATCTTGTCCTTGTTGGCGAAGTCTTCGCCCACGCCTTCCTTCAGCACCTGACCGAACTCGCCCCAGAACTTGGCAAACTTCTCTTTGTCGTTCTCGGCCAGATCGGACAACAGGCCCAGCACCTTGCCGGTGCAGCCCTTACGGATGGCTTCGATATCCTTGGACTCTTGCAGAATTTCGCGCGATACGTTGAGCGGCAGGTCGGCGGAATCGACCACGCCGCGCACGAAGCGCATGTATTGCGGCATCAGTTGTTCGGCGTCGTCCATGATGAACACGCGACGCACGTAAAGCTTGATGCCGTGGCGCGCCTGGCGGTCGTACATGTCAAACGGCGCACGGCCCGGGATATACAGCAGTTGCGTGTATTCCTGCTTGCCTTCCACGCGCGCGTGCGTCCATGCCAGCGGATCGTCGAAGTCGTGGCCGACGTGTTTGTAGAACTCCTTGTACTGCTCTTCGGTGATCTCGTTCTTGGAACGTGCCCACAGCGCCGAGGCCTGGTTGACGGTTTCGTCTTCATCCAGGGTTTCGTACTTGCCATCCTTCCACTCTTCTTTCTGCATCAGGATGGGTTGCACGATGTGGTTGGAATATTTCTTGACGATCTCGCGCAGCTTGTAACCGGCGAGCAGGTCGTCCTGGCCTTCGCGCAAATGCAATGTGATTTCGGTGCCGCGCGCAGCCCGGTCCACCATCTCGATGGAGAACTCGCCGCCGCCGTCTGATTCCCAGCGCACGCCCTGGTCGGCCTTCTCGCCTGCACGGCGGGTCAGCACGGAAACCTTGTCGGCCACGATGAAGGCGGAATAGAAGCCCACGCCGAACTGGCCGATGAGGTGCGCGTCCTTCTGCTGGTCGCCGGAAAGCTTGGTAAAGAATTCGCGCGTGCCGGATTTGGCGATGGTGCCGAGATTGGAGATCACTTCGTCGCGGCTCATGCCGATGCCGCTGTCGGCGATAGTCAGCGTGCGCGCCTCTTTGTCAAAGCTCACGCGGATGTTCAGGTCGGATTGGTTCTCGTACAGTGCGTCGTTATGCAGCGCCTCGAAACGCAGCTTGTCGCACGCGTCGGACGCATTGGAAACCAGTTCTCTCAGGAAAATCTCGCGGTTGGAGTACAGCGAGTGGATCATCAGGTGCAACAGCTGTTTGACTTCAGTCTGGAATCCCAGCGTCTCGCGGCTGGCGGTGGCGTTTTCAGTCATTGTTATCTCCTGTTTGGGTTAATTCAAGACTTGTGGGAGATGGGGATGGGGCGGCCTCTTTTCAAGAGGCCAGGATTTTGGATTTTGGAACTGGGATTAAGTGAGGTACCGGCTCTCGCAATGAAGAGCGCGAATTTCCCAAATCCAAAATCCCAATTCCCAAATCCTATTCTTTGGTTTTGTCCCGCTCGATCAGCGCATAAGCCGAGTGGTTGTGGATGGATTCGAAGTTCTCCGACTCGACGATATAGGCCTCGATGCGGTCATCCGCATTCAGCACGGCCGCCACGTCGCGCACCATGTCTTCGACGAACTTGGGGTTGTCGTAGGCGCGTTCGGTGATGAATTTTTCGTCGGGGCGCTTCAGCAGGCCATAAAGCTCGCTAGAGGCCTGTTCCTCGGCGAAGCGCACCACCTCCTCGATCCACACCGAGCGCCGGGTACGCACGGTGATGGTGACGTGCGAACGCTGGTTGTGCGCGCCACGGTCCGAGATTTCCTTGGAGCAGGGGCACAGACTCGTTACCGGAACCAATACCTTCATGGTGAAGCGATATTTGCCTTCGACAATCTCGCCAATGAAGGTAACGTCGTAATCCAGCAGGCTCTGCACGCCGGAAACCGGTGCGGTCTTGTTGACGAAGTAGGAAAAAGCCATCTCGATGTAACCGGACTTCGCTTCCAGCTTTTCCACCATCTCGCGCAGGATGCCTTCAAAGGATTCGACCGATATTTCGCGTCCGTGCTGGTTCAGGATCTGCACGAAGCGCGACATGTGCGTGCCCTTGAAGTTGTGCGGCAGATGCACGTACATGTTGAAAGTGGCGATGGTGTGCTGCACGCCCACGCTCTTGTCCCGGACGACAACGGGATGGCGGATGCTCTTGATGCCGACCTTGTTGATCGCCAGATGGCGGGTGTCGGCGCTGCTTTGTACGTCTGCGATTTTTGTGACGGAATTCATGGCGAACTCTCTGAATTAAAGTTTGTGATGGATTATACAAAATACCCGACCATTATCGTCAGGCAAATCAGTCGACTGTTCTCTCCTGAATGGCACGGGCAATTCCCGCCCCATCCAGACCGCAATCGGCCAGCATCTCTGCCGGGTTGCCCTGCTCCAGGAACGCATCCGGCAGGCCCAAATGCAGCATGGTGAGATGCAGGCCGTGGCGCGCCAGGCACTCGGCCACAGCGCTGCCCGCCCCACCCTGCACGACGTTTTCTTCCACCGTGACCAGCAGCGCATGTTCGCGCGCCAGTTTGAGTACCAGCTCCTCGTCCAGCGGCTTGACGAAGCGCATGTTGGCGACGGTGGCATCAAGTTGATCCGCGGCTTGCAGCGCGGGCGCCAGCATGGAGCCAAACGCGAGAATGGCGACATTGTGTCCCTCGCGCCGCACTTCGCCTTTGCCCACCGGCAAGGCCTGCAGACTCGGTTGTATTGCCACGCCGGGGCCGGTGCCGCGCGGATAACGCACCGCACTCGGCGTGCCGAGCCGGAACGCAGTGGAGAGCATCTGCCTGCATTCGTTCTCGTCCGCCGGTGTCATCACCGTCATGTTGGGCACACAGCGCAAATAGGAAAGATCGAAACTGCCGGCATGGGTCGCGCCGTCCGCGCCGACCAGGCCGCCGCGGTCGATGGCCAGCATGACCGGCAGGTTCTGGATGGCGACGTCGTGGATGAGTTGGTCGTAGGCGCGCTGCAGGAAAGTGGAGTAGATCGCCACCACCGGTTTGTATCCCTCGCACGCCAGGCCCGCAGCAAAGGTGAGCGCGTGCTGCTCGGCGATACCGACATCGAAATAGCGGTCCGGGAATTTCTCGGCAAAGGCCGGCATGCCCGAGCCTTCGCACATGGCGGGGGTGATGCCGACCAGCTTTTCATCCTGAGTTGCCATGTCGCACAGCCAGTCGCCGAACACCTCGGTATAGGTCGGATGGGTGCCGGGCTTGGGCACGACACCGTTGGCACGGTCGAACTTGCCCACGCCGTGATACAGCTGACAGTCCTCTTCCGCAAGGGGATAGCCCTTGCCCTTCTGTGTGACGATGTGCAGAAACTGCGGACCTTCCAGTTTGCGGATGTTGCTCAGGGTATCCAGCAGCACATCGATATCGTGGCCGTCGATGGGACCGATGTAGTTGAAGCCGAACTCCTCGAACAGCGTTCCGGGCGTCACCATGCCTTTGATATGTTCTTCGGCGCGCTTGGTGAACTCCAGCACCGGCGGCATGCCCTTCAGCACTTTTTCGCTGCCGCGCCGCATCGCGGCGTAGAAACGGCCCGACATCAGTTTCGCCAGGTAATTGTTCAGCGCGCCGACCGGGCGCGAGATAGACATGTCGTTGTCGTTGAGGATCACCAGCAGGTTCGCGTCGATCGCGCCCGCGTTGTTCAACGCCTCGAACGCCATGCCGCCGGTCATCGCACCGTCGCCGATAATGGCGACCGCTCGCTCGTCCGAGCCGCGCAGCTTGGCAGCGACCGCCATGCCCAGCGCCGCAGAAATGGACGTGCTGGAGTGCCCGGTGCCAAAGGTGTCATACGGACTTTCCTCGCGCTTGGGAAAGCCCGCAATACCCTCCTTCATGCGCAGTCTGCTCATCGCCGCGCGGCGCCCGGTCAGTATCTTGTGCACATAGGTCTGGTGGCCCACATCCCACACCAGTTTGTCTTCGGGTGTGTTGAAAATGGTATGCAGCGCGATGGTCAGTTCGACCGTACCCAGGTTCGAAGCAAGGTGTCCGCCGGTCTTGCTCACCGACTCGATCAGGAATTCGCGCAGTTCGGCGGCGAGCTGCGGCAACTGCTCACGCTCCAGCTTGCGCAGGTCGTCCGGGGTATTGATGGTTTCCAGCAGCTTGAACATTACAGGGTACCTCTAATAATTCGGATTTCATCCCAACTACTGCGTTGCGGAAAAAATTCCTTGCTTACATATTGTTCATATGCGGCGCGGCGAAATTTTTTCCGCGCCTTGCATTTGGGCGAACTCCAAATTATTAGAGGCACCCTTAATACTTTCTCATCACGATGAAGTCGGCCAGCTCGCGCAAGCGCCGGGCTGCCGCGCCGAATTCGGTCAATGCATCCAGCGCTTCGCTGTGCAGTTCCGCTGCCATCTTTTTCGCCGCAGGCACCCCGAGCAGGGTGACATAGGTCGGCTTGTTATTGTCGGCATCCTTGCCCGCCGTCTTGCCCAGCGTGGCCGTGTCCGCTTCGCTGTCCAGCACATCGTCCACCACCTGGAACGCCAGCCCCATGCATTTGCCGAAGCGGTCGAGTTTGTCGAGTTGCGCCTGATCCAGATTGCCATGATTATTTTCAGCACCACACTGGGCGCCGAGCAAAATAGCCGCGCGAATCAGCGCGCCGGTCTTGTGAATGTGCATCTGCTCCAGTTCCGGCAGGGTGAGCTGTTTGCCCACGCTGGCCAGATCGATGGCCTGCCCGCCAGCCATGCCGCGCGAACCGCTGGCCACCGCCAGCAATTTCACCATTTGCAGCTGCCTGGCAGCATCGTCGTTGAGGCGATGCTCGGAAAGCAACTGGAAGGCCAGGCTTTGCAGCGCGTCGCCCACCAGCAGGGCAGTGGCCTCGTCGTATTCGACATGGCAGGTCGGCTTGCCGCGGCGCAGCACGTCGTCGTCCATGCAGGGCAGGTCGTCATGCACCAGCGAATAGGCGTGAATGAGTTCAACGGCCGCAGCCGCAATCTCGACGCGCTCGACCGGCGCGTTACTCAGTTCGCCCGCCGCATAGGCCAGCAGCGGGCGCACGCGCTTGCCGCCGTCCAGTACGCTGTAGCGCATGGCGGCATGCAAGCGTTGCGGCGTGGCCTCAGCCTGCGGCAGCAGGCGCTTCAGCACTTCTTCAAAACGGGATTGATGGGCGGATACCCAGAAAGAAAAGTCAGACATTATTAATTTGCATCGCCCGATGCGGTGAAATCCTTCATTACACCTTCTTCCAGCACGCGCACTTGCTGCTGCGCGTCGTCCAGGCGAGAACGGCAGAACGACAACAGTTCCGCCCCGCGCTTGTAAGCCGCCAGCGAATCTTCCAGAGCCAGCTTGCCGGACTCCATGTCCGCCACCACTTGCTCCAGTTCGGCCAGCGCCGACTC
This sequence comes from Sideroxyarcus sp., assembly GCA_049286265.1. Taxonomy (GTDB): domain Bacteria; phylum Pseudomonadota; class Gammaproteobacteria; order Burkholderiales; family Gallionellaceae; genus Sideroxyarcus. The sequence goes on along the minus strand of JBAQDF010000025.1, from coordinate 54,705 downwards.
GAAACTCTGCGTCTTGTTGGGTTTTGCAGCCATTTAAATTCCCTAATGCGTCAAATTCGGCGTAAGGGCGGCATTTTACCCAAGGCCCCGACGCAGGGCCAATTTTTATTGCCCGCCCAAATGATTTCGGGGACAATCCCTGCCCCTTGAAACCCGTATTCACAGAAACAGAAAGAGTGGGTATGTCCGAAGTCGCCAAGAAGCAGCAATTCAACCCCGTATCTGCACAACCGCCGTTGCGCTGGTATTTCGACCCGAAAGTCCTGGAAATCGAACAGCGCGTGCTGCTCGATTCCGGCCCGCTGTATGTCGGACATGAGTTGATGGTGCCCAATCTCGGCGACTATCACGTAATCGACTGGATGGACAAAGCCAAGATGCTGGTACGCAACGAAGGCGGCGTGGAACTGCTGTCCAACATCTGCCGCCACCGCCAGGCCACCATGCTGGAAGGACGCGGCACAGCCAAAAACATCGTGTGTCCGCTGCACCGCTGGACTTACAAGAACGATGGCGAGCTGATCGGCGCACCGCATTTCCCCGAAAATCCCTGCCTGCACCTGAACAAGACCCCGCTGCAAAACTGGAAAGGCCTGCTGTTCGCCGGTAAACGCGACATCGCCAAAGACTTGGCCAACATGCCCGCATTCAACGAGATCGACTTCTCCGGCTACATGCTGGACCGCGTGGAGATCGACGAATACGACTTCAACTGGAAGACCTTCATCGAGGTCTACCAGGAGGACTACCACGTCGTGCCCTTCCATCCCGGACTGGGCCAACTCGTCAATTGCGACGACCTCAAGTGGACCTTCGGCGAGCAGTTCAGCGTGCAGACCGTGGGCATCAACGACCTGCACAAGAAGGCCGGCAGTCCGGTCTACGAGCAATGGGCCAAACAGATCCACCGCTACGGCAAGGGCGAGATGCCAAAGTACGGAGCGATCTGGCTGACCTACTACCCCAACATCACGGTCGAGTGGTACCCAAATACATTGGTGGTGAGTACCGTGGTGCCGCGCGGCACGGATGCCTGCACCAATATCGTGGAGTTCTACTATCCAGAGGACATCGTGCTGTTCGAGCGCGAGTACATCGAGGCCGAGAAAAAGGCTTACCGCGAAACTGCGGTGGAAGACGACATTATCTGCCTGCGCATGCACCAGGGACGCCGCGCACTGTACAAACAAGGTGTTGAGGAAGCCGGTCCGTACCAGTCGCCGACTGAAGACGGCATGTTGCACTTCCACGAGTTCTTGCGGCGCAATCTTGAACCGCATCTGAAGTAAATACAGTGGGCGCACTATGGATGCTGGTTGCAGGTCTGCTGTTCGCCTGCATGGGCGTACTGGTCAAGTACGGTTCGCCGCACTTCTCTACCAGCGAACTGGTCTTTTATCGCTCGCTCGTCGGCCTGGTCATCATGTACGCAATGCTCCACCGTGCAAAGGTTGTCATGTCCACTCGCCACTGGCGCAATCATTTGTGGCGCGGATTGTCCGGCACGTTTGCCATGATACTGTTCTTCCATTGCATTACTGTCTTGCCTCTGGCAACCGCGATCACGCTCAACTATACGTCGTCCATGTTCATCTCCGCCTTGGCCGTATTGGTGCTGAAGGAAAAATTTCATATCCCCCTGAGCAGCGCACTGGCACTCGGCTTTACCGGCGTGGTATTGCTGTTACACCCGACACTGGAGCACGATCAGCTATTGCCCGGCCTGCTCGGACTCCTTTCCGGGCTTCTCGCCGCGGTGGCACTGCTCAATGTGCGCCATCTGGGCGTGCTGGGCGAACCGGACATGCGCGTAGTGTTCTATTTCAACCTGATCTCCACCCTCGTCAGCGGCGTATGGATGCTGAATGACGCCCCCCAACCGATCTCACTATCCGACCTGCCTTTCTTCATCGCCCTCGGCGCTTCCGCCACTTTTGCCCAACTCGCCATGACCCGTGCTTACCGCACCGGCCAGACGCTGGTGGTCGGCAGCCTGGCCTACAGCACCATTGTATTCTCGGCATTGTTCGGTTTGTTGTTCTGGCACGAAATGCTGAGCATGAGCGCATGGCTCGGCATCGTTCTCATCATCGCCAGCGGCATGTTAAGCTTGCGTCTGGCGCCAACAAACACAGAGGCAAGCAAATGATCACCATCGAAGAGAACAACAACTTGGTCAACATCGCCGTCATGGGCGAATTCACGATTGCGGATTTCAAGCAGTTTGAAGAACACGCGCTGTATAAACTCAAGGGTGGCGGCAAAGTGAACCTGCTGTTCGACCTGCGCGGCATGATCGCCTACACACCGGACGTCGCCTGGGAAGAGATCAAATTCTTCAGCCACCAGCACAACCACGACTTCAGCAAGATCGCCGTCGTCACCGACGACCAGTGGCTTACCTGGCAGGCTTGGCTGTCGCGCCTGTTTGTTGATGCCGATATCCGGGCATTCGGCGACTACACCGAAGCGCAGGACTGGGCCCAGAAGTAATCATCCTCCGCAAAGTCATCCGAGATGAGAACCGGAAAGATATTCTCAATCATCTCGCTGTCCATCGCACTGGCTGCCTGTGCCGTTGTAGTGCCGGTAGTCGACAAAGATTCTGCTGCATCTGCAACCAGCACCTGCAAAACCTACACCAACAGTATGTCACTCAAGGTGTATGCCGAAAACATTGGCGGCTCATGCAACACCAATGAATGTGCAGTTGCAGCGCTGGCGGTTTTTGCGGGAAGCGCGATCATTTCGGGTTGCATCGTTATTACCAACAATACAGTGCACTGGCTGGAATATCAGGGTTCATGCTCTGACGGCTTCCTGAATTCCGCCAAGCAACGGTTCCTGGATTCCGTAAACAATCCCAAGCCAACACCCGCAGTTCAACCCGATTGGGGGACCTGAAAACGCATGCTGCCTGCCAACGCCCCCCGCAATAGTGATATTGTTATACCTGTTTGGAATTGAGATTATCGAACCATAAAAAAGAAGGGGGGTGGTGACATGGTTAAAACAATGACACTGGTGCTTGCATCAATGCTGGCCAGCATGGCCGCACACGCTGCAGACGCACCCGGAGTTCCAATTCCACCGGCATTGATGACACAGATAAAGGCGATGGGATGCGATGGTTGCCACGGGTGGGAACGAACCAAATTCGGACCATCCTGGCAGAACGTCGCCGACCGTTACCGCGGCCAGACAAGTTATGTTTACAAGGGGTTCAACATCAATAGCCCGGGCGAAAAGCTGGCGCTGGTGCCGGGGCTGGTGAAAAAGATATCGAAGGGCGGCAAAGGCGAGTGGAATGAATATATTCCGATGGCTCCCATCGATTTCAATGGCGCGCGTGTAAAGGAGATTACCAACATCGTGAACTTCATTCTGACCATTCCGCCAAAGAAATAGTATCCCGCCAGCAAGCCAACCAAACAAAAAACCCGCTTTCGCGGGTTTTTTATTTGCACACCGGAACTACGCCGAATTACTTCAGCTTGGTTTCCTTGTATGCAACGTGCTTGCGTGCCACCGGGTCAAACTTCATGAATTCGAGTTTTTCCGGGGTGGTGCGCTTGTTCTTGTTAGTCGTATAGAAATGCCCCGTACCAGCGGAGGATTCCAGTTTGATTTTTTCGCGTGCGCCTTTTGCCACAGTAATTCTCCTTTAGATCTTCTCGCCGCGGGCGCGCATTTCGAACAGGACGGCATCGATGCCGTTTTTGTCGATGGTGCGCAGTGCAGCATTGGTCAGGCGCAAAGACACCCAACGATTTTCAGATTCAACCCACAAGCGGCGGCGTTGCAGATTCGGCAAGAAGCGGCGCTTGGTTTTATTGTTTGCATGGGAGATGTTGTTGCCCACCATGGGCTTCTTCCCGGTTACTTGACAGACGCGTGCCATGACAATCACTCCAACCATTTTTCAAAGAGGCGCGGATTCTACATAAACACCCGCAAAGACACAACCCGAAGTTTGCCAATACTTGAAATCTCCCCAAAATCCCGCAGAAATCCAGAATTTGGGGATGCAGCGCAAGGCGTGCAGCGCGCAACGACCGAGACATACCGTTTGGGTAGGCGAGGAAGTGAGCACTGCACAACGCGGCGTGCGGATGGGTGGCGGCAAGGCCGCCGGGTACCCACCGGCCTACTCCTTGCGGGTGGATGCGCCCAAAAAATGGATTTATGCGGGATTTTTTCGGTACAAGGCGGACTGGGCGTGAGCCTGCAAACCCTCGCCCAGAGCCAATGTAGAGGCAATTTCGCCTAATTTTTGGGCGCCTTTTGGGGAAACCTGGATCAGGCTGCTGCGTTTCTGGAAGTCATACACGCCCAAAGGGGAGGAAAAACGCGCCGTTCCGGAGGTGGGCAGGACGTGATTGGGGCCCGCACAGTAGTCCCCCAGCGATTCGGAGGTGTAGCGCCCCATGAAGATAGCCCCTGCGTGTTTGAGCTTGTGTAGCCAGGTCTGCGGGTCGCCTACGGACAGTTCCAGGTGTTCCGGGGCGATGCGGTTGCTGATGCGGCAGGCTTCGTCCAGGTCGGCGACGTGGATCAGCGCGCCACGGTTCTCCAGCGCGGTCTGGATGATGGCCTTGCGCGGCATCTGTTCCAGCAACTTGTTGGCGCTCGCTGCCACGGCATCGATGAAGGCCGCGTCCGGCGAGAGCAGGATGGCCTGCGCCAGCTCGTCGTGCTCGGCCTGCGAGAACAGGTCCATCGCCACCCAATCCGGGTCGGTCTTGCCGTCGCAGATGACCAGTATTTCGGATGGGCCTGCAATCATGTCGATGCCGCACACGCCGAACACGCGGCGCTTGGCGGAGGCGACATAGGCATTGCCGGGACCCACAACCTTGTCCACCTTGGGAATGGTCTCCGTACCGTAAGCCATCGCCGCCACGGCCTGCGCACCGCCGATGGTGAACACGCGATCCACGCCGGACAGGTATGCGGCGGCCAGCACCAGTTGATTCTTCACGCCGTCCGGCGTGGGTACGACCATGATGAGCTCAAGCACCCCGGCCACTTTGGCCGGCAAGGCGTTCATCAGTACGGAAGACGGGTAAGCCGCCTTGCCGCCCGGGACATAGAGTCCGACGCGGTCCAGCGGCGTGACTTGCTGGCCGAGCATGGTGCCGTCGTCGTCCAGATAGTTCCAGGAAACCTGCACTTGCTTCTTGTGATAGTCGGTGACACGTTCGGCAGCTTGCTGCAGCGCACTCTTCTGGTCCGCGGGAAGTCCCTCGAAGGCAGCCTTCAACTCGGTTTTCGGCAATTCCATCGCAGCCGCATCAGACAGCGGCAAGCGATCGAATTTGCGCGTGTATTCCAGCACGGCGGCATCGCCACGCTTCTTCACGTCGGCAATGATGGACGCGACAGTGGCTTCCAGCTTCTCGTCGGCAGTCTCTTCAAATGCAAGCAGCTTGCTCAGTCTGGCGTCGAAGTCGGCTTGTTGGGTTGAAAGTCTTGTGATGTTCATTAAACGTACTCTTTATTTGTTAACCGCCTGGGCGAAAGCATCCAGCATCGGCTGTATCGTCGCGCGCTTGAGTTTCAGCGAAGCCTGGTTGACCACCAGGCGCGAAGATATCTGCACGATTTCCTCCACCGCCGTGAGGTTGTTCGCCTTCAGGGTTGCGCCGCTGCTGACCAGATCGACGATGGCATCGGACAGGCCGACCAGCGGCGCCAATTCCATCGAACCGTACAGTTTGATGAGATCGACATGCACGCCCTTGGAAGCAAAGTGCTCGCGCGCCGTCTTCACGTATTTGGTCGCCACGCGCAAACGTGCGCCCTGTTTCACAGCGGATGCGTAATCGAAGTCGTTGCGCACCGCCACCATCATGCGGCACTTGGCGATATTCAAGTCCAGCGGCTGGTACAACCCTTCACCGCCATGTTCGTTCAACACATCCTTGCCCGCCACGCCCATATCCGCCGCACCATATTGCACGTAGGTCGGCACGTCGGAGGCGCGCACAATGATGAGGCGCACATCGGCACGGTTGGTCGGCAGGATGAGCTTGCGCGAAGACTCCGGGTCTTCCAGCGCAGTTACCCCCGCCGCCTGCAGCAGCGGCATGGTTTCTTCGAAGATGCGGCCTTTGGATAAGGCGATGGTGATCATTTCTTCAACTTTCCATTATTTCATTCGACGAATGTTAGCACCGAGCTGCGACAGTTTGCTTTCGATATGCTCGTAGCCGCGATCCAGATGGTAAATGCGGTCGATCACCGTTTCACCCTGCGCTACCAGCCCGGCGATGACCAGACAGGCGGAAGCGCGCAGGTCGGTCGCCATCACGGTCGCCCCTTCCAGATGATCCACACCGCGCACTACCGAGGTATTGCCTTCCACGTCGATCATGGCTCCCAGGCGGCGCAGTTCCTGCACGTGCATGAAGCGGTTCTCGAAAATGGTCTCCACCACCATCGCGCTGCCTTCCGCGATGCAGTTGAGCGCCATGAATTGCGCCTGCATGTCGGTGGGGAATGCGGGATGCGGCGCGGTGCGCACGTTGACCGCTTTCGGGCGGCCTTTCATCTCCAGATGAATAGTGTCGCCAGAAACCTTGATCTGCGCGCCCGCTTCGGTGAGTTTCTCCAGCACGGTTTCCAGAATGTCGGCGCGCGTTTCGCGCAGGGTAATGCTGCCGCCGGTCGCCGCCGCCGCTACCAGGAAGGTGCCGCTCTCGATGCGGTCCGGCATGATGCGGTGCGTCGCGCCATGTAACTTTTCGACGCCAACAATCGTGACGGTATCCGTGCCGTCGCCGGTGATCTGCGCACCCATAGCACGCAGACAGTTGGCCAGATCCACTACTTCCGGTTCGCGTGCTGCGTTCTCCAAAGTGGTCACGCCGTCGGCCAATGCCGCCGCCATCATCAGGTTCTCGGTGCCGGTGACGCTGACGATATCGAAGAAGATGCGTGCGCCCTTGAGACGCCTGGCTTTGGCATGGATATAGCCGTGTTCGATGGCGATCTCGGCACCCATCGCCTGCAGGCCCTTGATATGCAGATCGACCGGGCGCGAACCAATGGCGCAACCGCCGGGCAGGGACACTTTGGCATCGCCGAAGCGCGCCACCAGCGGACCCAGCACGAGGATGGCGGCCCGCATGGTCTTTACCATGTCGTACGGCGCTTCCCAATTATCGATTTTGCTGCCGTTGAAGATAATCTCGTTCGGCGCCGTTTCCGCCGTCACGCCCATTTGCAGCAACAGTTTGCGCATGGTGCCAACGTCGTGCAGGTCGGGCAGGTTGGTCAGGTGCAAGGTGTCTGCGGTCAACAGGCTGGCACACATGATGGGCAATGCGGCGTTCTTGGCGCCGGAGATACGCACTTCGCCGCGCAACGGGCTGCCGCCCTGGATAGCTAATTTCTGCATTTTGGATTTCTTCTCGCCGCTGCTGCGGCGCTTATGATGATGAGTGGCTCAATGGCAGCGCATCGGCCACCCCGTAAAGATCGGCGAGACTGCGCAGATTGTCCGGAACATTGACAAAGGTCAGTTTTGCTTCATGCCGTTGCGCGTTGCGCAGCCAGGACAGCAACATGCTCACCGCCGCCGAATCTGCCGCCTCAACCTGCGCCAGATCGACCGTCCAGTTCTTGCCCTCGGGCGGCAGCATCGCCTCTGCAAACAATGCGCCAATGGCATCCATGGTCAGCCGTCCGGACACCCGCAAACAACCGCCTTCGCGCTGGATCATTTTGCCGCTGCCTTTTCTGCCAGTGCGGCATTGGACGCAGCCGTCCTGTTCTTGTCGACCAGCGTCTTGATCAAACCGTCGATGCCGACTTGCTGGATCTGGTCCGCGAACGTTCCGCGATAGCTGGTGACCAGACTCACGCCTTCCACCGTCAGGTCATATACCTTCCAGCCATCCGGCATCTTTTCCATGTCGTAATCCACCAGTATCGGCTGTTGCGAACCCGGTTTGACGATGGCGGTTTTGATGGTCACCTCGGTCGCGGCGGGGTCCAGCTTGAACGGCTTGACCTCGATGATCTGGTCGCGATAGGAGGTGAAAGCCTTGGTGTAAGTGCGAACCAGCAGGATACGGAACTCGCTCATCAGCTCCTGCTTCTGTTCGGCCGTCGCTTTGCGCCACGACTTGCCTACGGCCAGCTTCGTCATGTGCTCGAAATTGAAGTGCGGCAGGACTTTTGCATCCACCAGTTCCAGCAACTTCTTCTGGTTGCCGGCACGCAATTCCTTGTCGGCGCGCACGATTTCCAGCACATCATGCACCGTCGTCTTGATCAGCACATCGGGATCGGGCACCTCGGCGCGCGCGCCCGACGCTGCACACTGCAGCAAGACTCCACACAACAGGACAAATATCTTTTTCATGTTTTACGCTTTCCTGAAATCACTTTGCATCGACACTCGACGTGAAGAATTTCCCGATCAAATCCTCCAGCACCACAGCCGATTGCGTCTTCTTGAACTCATCACCGTTTGCCAGCATCTTGTCTTCGCCGCCCGGCACCAGCCCGATGTACTGTTCCCCCAGCAGACCTGAAGTCAGGATGTTGGCAAACGTATCGGAGGGAAACTGATAACGCTTGTCGATGCTCATGGTTACCCTGGCTTCATAGCGTTCTGTATCCAGCACGATGCTGGTTACGCGTCCCACCAGCACGCCGGAACTTCTGACCGAGGCCGTCGGTTTCAACCCGCCGACATTGGTGAAGTGCGCCTGCAACTGATACGTTTCCGACACGTTATAGGTGCTCAGGTTCCCCACCTTGAACGCCAGCACGACCAGCGCCACGATGCCCGCCACCACGAAAGCACCCACCCATAAATCCAATGTTGTACGTTCCATACCCTTAAGCTCCTTGAAACATGAATGCAGTCAGAATGAAATCCAGCATCAATATCACCAGCGAGGATTCCACCACCGTCCGCGTCGTCGCACCCGATACCCCCTCGGCCGTGGGCGGCGCATCGTAACCCTCGAACAGCGCAATGGCCGTGACTGCCAGTCCAAACACAAAACTCTTGATCACGCCGTTCAGTATGTCATGCTGAAAATCTACCGAGGCCTGCATTTGCGACCAGAACGAGCCTTCATCCACGCCGATATTCACCACGCCGACCACATAGCCGCCGAACACGCCCATCGCCGAAAATAGCGCCGCCAGCAAGGGCATGGAGATCACGCCCGCCCAGAAACGCGGCGCCACCACGCGCGCGATGGGATTGACTGCCATCAGCTCCATCGCAGATATCTGTTCCGTGGCCTTCATCAGGCCGATCTCCGCCGTCATCGCCGAGCCCGCGCGGCTGGCGAACAGCAGCGCGGCCAGTACCGGCCCCAGCTCGCGCACCAGGCTCAGCGCCACCAGCGAACCCAGCGCCGATTCGGAACCGTAGCGCTTGAGCGTCTCATAGCCCTGCAAACCCAGCACCATGCCGACGAACATGCCCGCCACCAGGATGATGATGAGCGACATTACGCCGCTGGAAAACATTTCCTTCACCGTCAGGCGGAAGCGCCGGAAACTGAGGCCCGAATAGAACAACGTCATGGCGAAGAAACGCGTTGCATAGCCGAGGCGCCAAATGGCGTTCACTACGCGTTTCCCGATACTCCGCAAACTGCTGACTATGGCCATCAGGCATGCACTCCCAAATCGGTGTTGAAATCGTTGCCGGGATAATGGAACGGAAGCGGCCCGTCCATCTCGCCGTGTACGAACTGCTTCACGAACGACTCGCCGGAAGCGCGGATGTCGTCCGCTGTGCCTTCCGCGATGATTGCGCCGTTCGAAACAAAATAGACATAATCCACGATCTTCAGCGATTCCTGCACATCGTGCGTCACGATGATGGAAGTCGCGCCCAACGCGTCATTCAGCTTGCGAATCAACTCGCCCACCACAGTCAGGGAAATCGGGTCCAGACCGGCAAACGGCTCGTCGTACATGATCAGCATCGGGTCCAGCGCGATGGTTCTGGCCAGGGCCACACGCCGCGCCATGCCGCCGGAAAGCTCACCGGGCATCAAATCCTGCGTGCCATACAGCCCCACCGCATGCAGCTTCATCATCACCAGGTCTCGAATAATCTCTTCCGGCAGGTCGGTATGCTCGCGCATCTGGAATGCCACGTTGTCGAATACCGTCATGTCGGTAAACAGCGCTCCGAACTGGAACAGCATCCCCATCTTGCGGCGTATCTCATACAGGCCCCGCTGATCCAGCTCGTGGATCACCTGCCCGTCCACCTTCACGTGCCCCTTGGTCGGCTTGAGCACCCCGCCGATATGGCGCAGGATGGTCGTCTTGCCGCAACCGCTCAAACCCATGATGGCGAAAAGCTTCCCTTTCTCAAAAGACATGTTGATGCCTTTCAGGATAGGGCGTCTGTCATAGGCGAAATTGACATCGCGAAGTTCTACCAGGGGGGTGGGCACTTAAAAAAGCCAATCGCGGGTTTATGAGGGGCGCATTCTAAACTACGCCAGCACAACTTGGAAACCAACCACACTTGAGCTATAGGCGATTGCGGGCTATCCTGCGCGTTGTTACACATCTCGTGACCACTTTCAGGACAACAGCGTGACGCTCCCATCCCTGCTCATCGTCGATGACGACCCCCTCATCCGTGATTCATTGCGCCTCATTCTGGGCGATGAATTCGACATTCATCTTGCCGAAGACCGTCCCCAGGCCATTCGCCTGCTGCGCGACATGGCAAGTCCGCCGCAACTGGCGCTGGTCGATCTGGGCTTGCCGCCCACGCCGCACCGACCGGAAGAGGGGTTTCGCCTCATCACCGAACTGCTGGCGCATTCGCCCGCCATCAAGGTCATCACACTGTCCGGCCAGAATGAGGAGAGCAATGCGCGGCACGCGCGCACCCTTGGCGCCATCGAATTCGTTGCCAAACCCTGCGGTCCGGAGATATTGCGCGAACTGTTGCGCGATGCTTTGCGCTTCCAGCAGAGCGAACAGACAGAACAAAGCGCATCCCATTCGCAGTTCGGCATCATCGGCAACAGCTCCCCTATCCAGGCGATGCGCAGCCAGATCGAGCTGTATGCCAGGACTCCCTACCCGGTGCTGATCGAGGGTGAATCGGGTAGCGGCAAGGAACTGGTCGCCGACGCCCTGCAACGCCTGAGCGGCAAACCCGATTCTTCGTATGTCGTGCTTAACTGCGCCGCCATCTCCCCAAACCTGCTGGAATCGACCCTGTTCGGCCATGCCAAAGGCGCATTCACCGGCGCCACCAACGCACAGATCGGCTTTTTTGAAAAAGCCGAAAGCGGCTCGCTATTCCTCGACGAAATCGGCGAAATGCCACAGGAACTGCAAGCCAAATTGCTGCGCGTACTGGAAAACGGCGAATATCAACGCGTCGGCGAAGCCAACACGCGCAAGAGCAACGCGCGCATCATCGCCGCCACCAACCGCGACCTGCGGCTGGCGGTTCGCAACGGAACCTTCCGTACCGACCTCTACCATCGCCTGAGCATCTTCACTATTCAGGTTCCGCCGCTCCGCACCCTGGGTAACGACAAGCTGCTGTTACTGGAACATTTCAAGAACTTCTACGCCACGCAGGCGCAGCGCACTCCATTCAAGCTCGATACCGCCGCAACGGACGCCTGGAATCGCTACGCTTTCCCCGGCAACACCCGCGAACTGCGCAATATCGTCATCCGCCTGACCACAAAACACCCCGGCGCCGAAATCAACGCCCGCCAACTGGAGGCCGAGTTCGACCCGCAACCGGAAATGCAGGGCTCCATGCCGACCGATCAAACTGCCGAAGTCCGGCAAGTGCTGCAACAAGGCGGTTTCGATCTGGATGAGCTATTGATGGGCTATACTGCCCGCTACATCGAAGCTGCCATGGACTTGGCGCATGGCAACGTCAGCGAAGCCGCAAAACTATTGGGGATTGCGCGCACTACGCTATACAGCCGCATGGAAGCGGTACAAAAACACAAAGCGCAGAAAGTACAATAAGGGGAGATCAGATGTATCTGGAGCACTTCGGCCTGACCGAACCGCCTTTCAAGATCACGCCAGTCACCGATTTTTTCTTCTCCGGCGCCAACCGCGGCGAGATTCTGGACGCGCTGATCTACGCCATCAAGGATAGCGAAGGCATCGTCAAAGTCAGCGGCGAAGTCGGCAGCGGCAAGACCATGCTGTGCCGCATGCTGCTGAACCGGCTGCCCTCCAACATCAAAGCCATCTACCTCGCCAACCCGAGCATGTCGCGCGACGAATTGCTGTATGCCATTGCCGACCGTCTCGACCTCAATCTCGAAGGACAGCGCGTCAACGTCATTCTGCAGACCCTGCAGAACCAGCTGGAAGCCATGTACGAGCGCGGCGAGCGCTGCGTGGTACTGGTGGATGAGGCGCATGCCATGCCGCTGGATACCCTGGAAGAACTGCGCCTGTTGTACAACCTGCAAGTCGGCAAGCACAAGCTGATCCAGATCGTGCTGTTCGGACAGCCCGAACTGGATGAAAAGCTCGACCAGAGCAACATGCGCCAGTTGAAAGACCGCATCGTGCATCACTTCAGCATCCTGCCGATCTCGCGCAAAGTGATCGACGACTACCTGATGTTCCGCATGCGCGCCGCCGGATACAAGGGGCCCGATGTCTTTTCAGCCGCTGCTGTACTGCACATCGGCAAGGCTTCACAGGGATTGATGCGCCGCGTCAACATCCTCGCCGACAAGGCCCTGCTGGCGGCCTTCGTCGAGAACACACACAAAATCGAAGCGCGTCACGTGCAAGCCGCCATTCGCGACAGCGAAATGGTTCCCATGCACAACTGGCTCAACCGCAAGAGCATCTCGATGGCTGGCGGCACCGCCCTGCTCGCCGCCACGCTGGCTGGCGCAGGCTGGTTCATGGGACAAAACACAGCGCGACTGAACGATGTGGCCGCACACCCTGCCGAACCGGTGCAAGCAATTGCCGCCAGCGCCGCCCAGCCCCAACCGGCGGAAGTCGCTTCCGCCGTGGCCGCATCGGAAGCGGTAGCGACTGCCACTGTCGAAAATGCTGCAAGCGGCACGATCCTGCCTCTCGACAGGACCCTCACCCTCCCAGCAGAACCCGTTGTCGCGACGCTGCGCCAGCAGGCAGCCCCCAAACCACGCGAACCCATCCCTGCCAAACCGGCTGTAGTCGAATCGAATGCGCCGCTATTGCAACAACGGCTTGATGCAACGCACACCGCCCTGACTGCGCCAAACCATGAAAATGTCAGCATCCAGCTGTTTTACACCGATGACATCCGCCCCGAGCGCATGGAGCGTTTCCTCGGACGGGCTCAAAGATTGGGAATTCTTGCCGAGATATACATCGTGCCGATCAAATTGAGCGGCAGGGACGGATACCGCGTCCTGTATGGCCTTTATGCCAATAGCGACAAGGCGCGCGCAGGGATGGGCGAATTGCCGCAACGTTACAAGGATGCGTTTGCTCCAACTTTGTTCATGCTGGAGGACTCGCAATAAATGCCCTAAGCAATTGAAGGGATAAGTATATAAATCCTAAGGCATATTGCTGTGGTCGGGAAATGATGATACCTTTGACCAAAACAATATAGGGAGAAGAGGGAATGAGGTTCACTCACGTACTGCTCTGTTCGGCTTGTATGTCGCTTGCCGCCTGTGGAACCAAGTCGTTTCCCCCGTCCGACAAGCATATCCAGCAGAGCAGCGCAGCCCCCGTCATCGCGGGCGATATCCCGCAAACCAGCAAACGCTCGGTCGTCCTCCCGCCTCCCAAACCAGCAGCCAAAGTCGAAACCTACAGCGTTGTCGTCACCAGCGTCCCGGCGCGTGAAATACTTTTCGCCCTGGCGCGCGACGCCAAGATCAATATCGACATCGGCCAGGGAATCGAGGGGCTCGTCACGCTGAACGCCATCAACCAGACCTTGCCGCAAATCCTGGATCGCATTGCCAAGCAAGTCGACATGCGCTACTCGATGGAAAACGGGAACCTGTTCGTGGAAGCGGACAAGCCTTTCCTGAAGACATACAAAATCGACTTCATCAACATGTCGCGCACGGTGAAAAGCTCAGTGTTCACGTCCAGCCAGATAGGCGGGGCTACGGCAGGAAATGCGGCAGGTGGAAACACAGCCTCGACTGCAGTCACCAGCGAGACCAAGAACAACCTGATGGACAGCCTGGTTGAGAATGTCAGGGCCATCATCGCCGATGAGGACCGGATCAGGTATACGGAAAGAGTGGAGCGCCGCAATGACATGGCCGCTTCGGCCCGAGGGACGGGTGCTGCATCTGAAAACTTCGGCAACGATTCCGGCTCCACCGGCAGCAAGGGACAATCCGGCAAAAGTGGCGGGGGCGTTACCGGCAAGGGAAATGAAGATCTTTCCAGTCAAACCTCGACTGTGCAGCAAATCGGCAAATATGAGCCTGCCGTGAACATCAATGCCAACAAGGAAACCGGCGTTCTACTCGTGCGCGCCACGGGACGTCAGCATGCAAAGGTCCAGGAATTCATCGACAAGGTCATGACGACGGCAAGGCGCCAGGTCTTGATCGAAGCGACCATCGCCGAAGTCACCCTGAGCAGTAACTTCCAGCAAGGCATTGACTGGTCGCGCATGCGGTTGGGCCCGAAAGGCTTTCAACTGACGCAAGCGGCAACCAATTTGGGCACAGCATCAGCCTTGTCCGCCACCCAAACCGCACAAATGGTCGTTCTGGATTATGCCAACCCCACCTCCAAACTTGGCGCACTGGCAGCAAGCGTCTCGCTTCTCGATTCTTTCGGCGATGTAAAAGTACTCTCCAGCCCCAAACTGAGCGTGATGAACAATCAGACCGCGACGCTCAAGGTCGTGGACAACAGGGTCTATTTCACAATAACAGTCACGCCCGGAAGCACTACCGGCACAACCATCACGCAACCTGTCTACACGACGACTCCCGTTCCCGTCTCTGTCGGTTTCACCATGAATGTCACACCCGAGATCAACGATACCGACTATGTGACCATCAACGTGCGCCCGACCATCACGCGCATCATCCGCTATGTGGACGACCCCAATCCAAGCCTGGCCAATCCATGCGGAGTTGGCGTGACAAGCTGCACCATCGCTGCCGTCAAGAATCAAATACCTGAGCTTCGAACTCGCGAAATGGAATCCATCATCCGCGTGAACAGCGGGCAGATTGCCGTGCTGGGAGGCTTGATGCAGGATGAGATCAATAATGCGACCGACGGCATTCCGCTACTGGACGACATTCCTGTCGCCGGCAACCTGTTCAAGAACCGCAACGACACCAAGAGCAAAACCGAACTGGTGATCTTCCTGCGCCCTGTGGTCATCAAGGATGCCAGCATCGATGGTGATTACAGTTCATACCGCAACAACCTGCCGGATGCGAACTTCCTCAAGCCCGAAAACGAAAAGGCAAAACCATGAGCCTGCTGCTCGATGCCCTCAAGAAGTCCGGCGAATACCAGCAGCAGGGCACCGGCCTTTCCAACCTGACGCTGGAGGAAACGTCTTCGTCGCGCACTGCATCGTCGTCGACAACCGCATCTTCCCGAGCCGCAGGGGAAACCATGTTCGCGGCCAAGAAAAAAAAACCGGCCGGTTTCCAATGGAAGTTGGGGTTGGTTCCCACAACTCTATTGATCGCGCTGGTGCTCGGTTCGGGCTACGGCTATTACGTCTGGCTGGAGATACAACCGCCGAAGCAACAAATAGTGCAACGTACCGCTCCTCCGCCCCCTTCTGCCGCGCCCTCCAGGGCTGCCGCTCCTGCCTTGGTTCCCTTTATTCCGCCGCTGGAAACATCAACTCCAACCCAACCGACTCCGGTGCAGCCTGAACAGCAGCCGGTTACGGCACAGAACGAAGATTTCGACACACCGCGCAACAGACCAGGCTCGAACGAACGCCGCTACAAATCCGCATCCACAGGCGTCGCCATCAAGCGCAAGATGGAAACGGATACCGTCACTCCGGCACTGCTCGACGCGTACCAAGCCTATCAGCGCGGCGACTATATTACTGCGGCGCAAGGTTACCGCCAGGTATTAGGCAATGACGCGCACAATCGCGACGCCCTGCTCGGCCTGGCCGCGATCGCCCAGCAGCAGGGACAAGACGATGCTGCACAACACTACTATCGTCAATTGCTGGTGCTGGATCCGCGCGACCCCGTGGCGCTGACCGCATTGATGACTTTCGCGCCGGATGAGGGCAATACGGAAAGCCGCCTCAAGTCATTGCTGGCCGACCAGCCGCGTTCCGGCGCCTTGCATTTTGCGCTGGGCAACTATTACGCCGACATATCGAGCTGGGGCGATGCGCAGCAGTCCTATTTCAACGCCCACATGCTGGAGCCGGCCAATGCCCAGTTCACTTTCAATCTTGCTGTGAGCCTGGATCATTTGGGACAGCGCAAGCTCGCCGCCCAGTATTATCAACAAGCGTTGCAGCTCGATACTGCCAACAATTCCGGATTCGACCACGCGCAAGCGCAACAGCGTCTGAATGAACTGAACCCCGCCCACTGAGGAAGAAGATGGCTGCACCGCAACAACAGACCCAGCAGCCCATCGGGCACCTGCTGATAGCCAAGGGGGTGATCAGTGAAGACCAGCTTCGCATCGCCACCCAGGAGCAAAACAAGACTCCGCAGCCATTAGGCCGACTGCTGGTACGGCTCGGCTTTTTGTCCGAAGCGACCATCCGCGATGTGCTGTCCGAAAATCTCGGCCAGGAAAGCGTCGACCTCACCAACGTTCTCGTCGACCCGGCCGCCATCACGCTGGTGCCCAAGGAAATCGCGCGCCGCTACATCCTGCTGCCGCTCTCCGTCGATGCCGCCAACAAGAACCTGACCATCGCGATCGCCGACCCGGACAACATCATCGCACTCGACCAGGTGCGCGCGCTGTTGCGCGACGAATACCGGCTGGTCACCCAACTCGCCAGCGAATCCGACATTCTGCGCGCCATCGACCAATACTACGGCTTCGAGCTGTCCATCGACGGCATCCTGCACGAGATCGAACCGGGCGAGATGGATCACCAGGCCCTGCAGCAGGGGGTGAACGAATTCAGCCAGCCGGTGGTGCGCCTGATCGACGCGCTGCTCACCGAGGCCGTGCAACAGGGCGCATCGGACATCCACTTCGAACCGGAAAGCAGCTTCCTGCGCATCCGCTATCGCGTCGACGGCGTGTTGCGTCAGGTGCGCAGCCTGCACAAGAGCTTCTGGCCGGCCATGGTGGTGCGCCTTAAAGTCATGAGCGGCATGAATATCGCCGAGACGCGCGCCCCGCAGGACGGGCGCATCTCGCTGCGCCTGTCCGGCCGCCCCATCGATTTCCGCGTCGCCTCGCACCCGACCTCGTACGGCGAAAACCTGGTGCTGCGTATCCTGGACCGTCTCAAGGGCCTCGTACAAATCAACCAGATCGGCCTGGACGAAGCCGCGCTCAGCACGCTCAAGGCCATCATCGCAAAACCGGAAGGCATTGTGCTGGTAACCGGCCCCACCGGCAGCGGCAAGACGACCACGCTGTATTCGGTGCTGAACCACGTCAACACCGAGTCGGTCAACATCATGACCCTGGAAGACCCGGTGGAGTATCCCATCCCGCTGATCCGCCAGAGCTCGGTCAACGAGGCGGCGAAACTGGACTTCGTCAGCGGTATCCGCTCCCTGATGCGACAAGACCCGGACATCATCCTGGTCGGCGAAATTCGCGACCACCCGACCGCCGAAATGGCGTTCCGCGCCGCCATGACCGGCCACCAGGTATATTCGACGCTGCACACCAACTCGGCCATCGGCGCCATTCCGCGCCTGCTGGACATCGGCATCCTGCCCGACATCATGGCCGGCAACATCATCGGCATCCTCGCCCAGCGCCTGGTGCGCATACTGTGCCGTCACTGCAAGTACCCGTACCACCCCGATCATGCCGAATGCAAAATGCTGGGCGTGCGCCATGACGAGAACATCACCATCTATCGCGCCGCCGGTTGCGATGCCTGTCACCACCAGGGTTACTCCGGACGCCAGGCGATCATGGAGATACTCAAGCTGGACAGCGACATGGACGACCTGATCGCGCGCCGCGCCAGTATCCGCGATCTGAAAAACAACGCACTGGAGCGCGGCTTCCGCCCGCTGGCACAGGACGGCATCCGCCGTATCCTGCAAGGCGAGACCTCCATCGCCGAAGTCTCGCGCGTCGTCGACCTGAGCGACCGGATGTAACACGACCCCATGGCGCTCTATTCATACAAGGCAATCGACAGCGCCGGCAAAACTGCAAAAGGTATGCAGGATGCAGCCAACCTGATCGACCTCGAACAGCGCCTGAAACGTTCGGGACTCGATCTGGTCAGCGCCAAGGAAGCCGAGGACAAAGTCAGCTTTGGCAGCAGCCGGATCAAGCGCCCCGACCTCATTACCTTTTTCTTCAATCTCGAACAACTGGTGCGTGCCGGGGTCCCCCTGCTGGAATGCCTCGGCGACCTGCGCGACACCATGGAAGAACCCACTTTCCGCGAGATCATTGCCAGCATGGTGGAATCCATCGTGAGCGGCAAAAAACTCTCGCAGGCGATGGCGGAGCATCCCAATGCCTTCGACAAGATCACCGTCGCCCTGACCCACGCCGGAGAAGAAAGCGGACGCCTGGTCGACGTGTTCAAGCATCTCACCGAATCGCTCAAGTGGCAGGACGAGATGGCCGCACAGACCAAGACCATGATGATCTACCCGGCCTTCGTCGGCACCATCGTATTGGGCATCACTTTCTTTCTGATGATCTATCTGGTGCCGCAACTGGTCGGCTTTATCAAGGGCATGGGACAGGAACTCCCGCTCCAGACGCGCATATTGCTGGCGACCTCCGCCTTCTTCGTCAACTACTGGTATGTCCTCCTGCTGACGCCGCCCGCCTTGTTTGGCATCTACAAGACTGCGCTCATCACCAACCCCGGCCTGCAATACCACCTGGACAACTTCAAGCTGCACGTATGGCCGACCGGCCCCATCCTGCGCAAGATCATCCTGGCGCGCTTCGCCAACACCTTCGCCATGATGTACAGCTCGGGCATCTCCATTCTGGATTGCATTGCCAACTCGCGCGACTTGGTCAACAATCAGGTCATCGCGCGCAGCCTGCAAAACGTGAGGGAGGAAATCGAGTCCGGGAAAAACCTGACGCAAAGTTTCCAGAAGACCGGCATTTTCCCGCCGCTGGTGGTGCGCATGCTGAGAGTGGGCGAAGCCACCGGACAACTCGACCAGGCACTGCTCAACGTCAGCTACTTTTACGACCGTGATGTAAAAGACTCGATCAAGAAGGTGCAAGTGTTGATCGAACCGACCATGACCATTATCCTCGGCACGTTGCTGGGCTGGGTGATGCTGTCGGTGCTGTCGCCCATCTACGACATCATCAGCAAGGTGAAAATGTAAATGGCAAAAACACTCCTTTTCCTCAGTGCCGAATCCTTCCAGGCCACCATCTGGCATAACGGCAGGCTGGGTACGTCGCAGTATTTTTCCAACGATGCCAACGGTCGCGCGTATTTTTCCACCTTCCTGAAGCAGCATCGTTATCCCGCTTACCTGCTGGTGGACGTCATCGAAGAAGACTTCCGCATGGAAACCGTTCCGCACCTGATCGGTTCCGCCCGCAAGAATCTGCGCGAGCGCAAGTTCGAACAGTTCTACCGCAACACCCCGTTCCGCCAGGCCACCCTGCTGCACCGCCAGGAAGACGGCCGCCGCGACGACGAGATGCTGTTCTCGGCGCTCACCAACCCGCAGCGCATCTCGCCCTGGCTGGATACACTGCTGGCAAACCAGATTCCGCTGGTCGGCATTTTCTCGCTTCCCAACATCAGCACCCCGCTGCTCAAAGACCTCCCGTCGGATCATGTGCTGCTGTTGTCGTGGGAAAAGGATGCCGGACTGCGGCAGACCTATTTCAACAACAAGCGCCTGCACTTCTCGCGCCTGATCCCGATCAACACAAACAGCACGTTCAGTGAATCCGTCGCAACCGAGACACCGCGCACCCAGCAATACCTGAAGAGCCTGAGCCTGCCCCCTCCCGGCGAAATGCTGGACGTTTACATCATCTGCGATGCCAGTGACCGGATCGCATTGCAGGCCCGCCTCGAATCCAACAGCGAATTGCGATACACCTATCTGGATATCAAGGAACTGGGTACGCGCATCAAAACCAGGGACGCCTACTCCAGTTCCGATGCCACACCGCTGTTCCTGCATTTGCTCGCCAGCAAGCCGCCGGGCAGCCACTATGCCAATTCCGAACACACGCATTTCCATTTGTTGTGGCAATTGCGCCGGGTATTGTTCGGACTCGCCGCGCTGATCATTGTCACCAGCACACTATGGAGCGGCGTCGCATTCTGGCAAGGGCGCGACTATGTTGCGGATACCGAACCGCTCAACACGCAAACCGAGCGCATCAAACAGCAACAGCAGCAGATCCAGCGCAGCTTCGCCAACAGCACCGTGCCTGCCGCCGACATGAAGACCGCAGTTCTGCTGACGCGCAAGCTGAATCAATACACGCCTCCGACAGAGGAATATCTGCAAGACCTGACTCTCGTACTGGATAAATTCTCCCAGATCACTGTGGGCAAACTTGCCTGGCAGGCCAGCGCGGCGGATGCGGCGCCCTCCCCCTATCCGGCGCAGGTCATCACTTTCGAAGGCAGCCTCACCGGCTTCGGCAGCGATTACCGCAAGGCGCTCGGCTACCTTGATCGCTTCCAACAAGCGCTCGGGCAGCGGGGGTATACTGTCATCGCGCAAAAACTGCCGCTGGACGTCAGCTCCAAAGGCAGCCTCAGCGGAGATGCCCAGAAGAACGACGGCAACCCCGCCCAGTTCACGCTGAAGATCATCTGGAGACAGAAAGAATGAGCTTCTCCAAAGCCGACCTGCCAATACTCAAATGGAGCCTGGGCGCATTCATGCTCAGTATCGTCCTGAGCGCCGGCATCATTTCCCTGAGCAACAGCTATCTGAAAAACTCCCTCAAGGATCGCCAGGCCGCACAACAACACCTCTTCGACGCGCGCGCCCAACTGCTTGCCGCGCAGAACGACGAAGAAAACATGTCCACCTATGCATACGAATACAATTCCCTGCTGGCACAAAAAGTCATCGGCGACGAACAGCGGCTCGACTGGATGGAAGGACTGGAAAAACTGCGCCAGCAAGGCAGCGTACTCGACTTCAAATACACCATCGCCCCGCAACAAGGCTACAGCCCAAACCCGCCGGTTGATGCAGGCAATTTCAGACTCAGCCGCAGCAGCATGACGCTGCAAATCGACCTGCTGCACGAAGAACAACTGCTGCACCTCTTCGCCGACTTGCGCGGCAAATTGAATGGCTGGTTCATGCTCGACGGCTGCACACTCACCCGCACCGGAACCGCCGATGAATTGACCCCGCTCAAGGCGGATTGCACCGGCGGCTGGTTCACCATGAAGAACAAGAACGCGTCATGAACAACTTCCGTCATTCCGGCCCTTCGACAAGCTCAGGACTGGCTGGCCTTCGGCCAAGCCGGAAACCAGCCAAACAAATAGTGCTAGTAGCTTTTGTGTTAGTAGCAACTTCCGCATGGCATGAAAGTGCAAATGCGGGAGAACTCGGCCGCCTGTTCTTCACCCCGCAACAACGCCAGCAACTGGAATTCCAGGAGACCAGCAACAGCAGCGGGGATAGCGGGCAGCGCAACTACATCATCGTCAACGGCATCGTGCAAAAGAAGGGCGGCAACCGCACCGTCTGGATCAATGGCACAGCACAAACCGTCGAACGCGGCAATGACAGAACACCGGCATCCGTACCCGTCGTCGTACCGGGCAAATCGCGGCCGGTACAGCTCAAGGTCGGGCAACGGCTGATGCTGGATACGCCCGCCGCAGAGCAAAATCCGGCCTCTGAAGAAAATAAATAAGCAGGAGGTGCATCATGAAACCCTTGCGCACACTCTCTTCTCAACCTCGCGCACAACATGGCGCAGCAATGATGGTGATGCTGGTAATTATGATTATTGGAACCGTCGCGTTCCTGATTACCTCGCTCAGCAAGGTGACGCTAAGCCTCGAACGTAACAAGCAAAGCAGTGATATATTGGTGCAGACCAAAGATGTCCTGATTGGGCATATGCTGAGCGGCAGCGGCGGCACACCAGGCTATATGATGGTGCCCGATGTACTATCCAACACCGAAGTTCCACGCAATTACGACGGAAATTGGGAGACTCTTTGTTTCGATAGCACACTGCCACTGGCAACTCCGCCCTACACGCCGCTGACCGGCGACAATACCAATAAACGGTGTTTTGGCAGGCTTCCCTGGAAAAGCCTTGGCATGTCAATCATCGCACCTTCAGAGAACGATCCAACCGGTGTTATGCCGTGGTATGCATTCTCGAGAAATTTGATCAGCGCTCAAGATCTCTTGGGTGTCGATCTCAAATTAAACTCTGAACTGTTGAATCCCAGACCCGGCCTTTACCCTTGGCTAAAGGTATACGACATGAACGGTACGTTGTTAAGCGACCGTGTTGCTCTTGTCATCATCATACCCGGCCCAGCATTGCCTTATCAGAGCAGACCGCCTTCACCAGGCCTTACCAATCCAGACCAGTACCTGGACAAAATCTCGATCCCTCCCGGCTGCGTTGGAGCTCTTTGCTTTAGGACATTCAAGAATTTTGATTTGTCAGAGGAATTCGTCACAGGCGACGATCGCCGCTGGATAAGTGATCCGGGCAATCCGGGCAAGCAAATTGAGGATCCAACCTATCAGTTCAACGACAAGCTGCTGTACGTGACCATTGATGAACTAATGCCGCTTCTCGAAAAGCGTATTGCCCGCGAAGTGAAAGCTTGCCTGGATGACTATGCTTTTGCGGCCGGCAATACATACCACAAATATCCATGGGCAGCGCCAGTTACTGACCTCACCGCCCCCCTGAATCGCAGCGGCATATTCGATGTGCGCTTCGGCAGATTTCCGGACATCGCCAATACTTCGACCAGTATTGGGACTCCCACCCCTGACGATCTTGCGCTGCAGGACAAGATTGTTGCGCTGCAAACGGCGCTGACAAAATACATCAACGGGACGGGCTCACTTTTTACTTTAAGAAACAAAGGGGATGATCTTGAAGACTTCGCCCAGGGATCACCTTATTTCCAGAGTTCCACCGAGCCGGCCCGTGCTGCAGGTCTTTATGCTGAAAATTGCCTCGGTATGTCTTGCACTGGCACCTTGGCTACGAAAATTACCACCGCCTTGAATGCGATCCCGGGGGCTCCGGACACAACTATGCCCACCGATTGGACTGCCATACCCAGCTGCAACGACTTGATCAATTCATCTTACTGGCCCGATTGGCGAGATCTTGTCTTTTATCAAATCGCCCATGAGTATCGGCCAGGTGGTACTGGTAGTTCCGGCGCATGTGGTGCATGTTTGAGCATCAGCGGTTCTGGAAACACAAATGCTGGAACCGGAGCTTATCTAGCAAGCGTCACTATCGCCGGAAAGATGATTGGTACTCAGGCCCGAACCTCGGTCGCAAACATGCAGGACAGGAACAACTATCTTGAGGGACTCAATCCAACTAACAAGACGAATATTCCAACCTCGACCACTTACGAAACTTACAAAATATCTGACACAAATTATCAAAGCATTACCAATGATCTTGTGATCTGTGTGGATGGGAAGAACAACTGCAAATGAAAAAACACTCTATCGCAACAGGATTTACCCTTGTCGAAATGGCAGTGGTACTTACCATCGTGGCGCTTCTGCTGGGAGGATTGCTGCCCATGATCTCAAGTCAGATGGAGCAACAGCGCCGCACTGAAACACGTAAACAGATGGACGAAATCACTGCTGCTTTATATGGGTTCGCCGTTGCCAACGGTCGTATGCCCTGCCCAGACATCAATAACGATGGGAATGAGGATTTTGCTGCGGCCTCGTCTGTTTCCAACAATAGCCCAGCAATTAACCAAAGCACGGTTACAACCAGTTGTGCCGCCGCTGGTGTTCCTCCCACGACATTGCCTTACAACCAGCTTGGCACCGGTTCACTAGACGGCTTTGGCTCCCCCTTCGTTTATTCACTTACACCGGCATTCGGTGCTAAAAATGAAGTCCATGACGCTCTCAACGGCGGCGGCACTGTGCTCTATACCTACTATTTCAAACTGGATAGTACAGGCGCTATTCGAGTGTGCGACCAGTCACCCTGTGCGCTGCTCCCTGCGCCTGTAGTTGCGCCAACCAAGAGCCTCACTGATACAGCCGTTGCGGTGGTCGTTTCGCGCGGACCCAACTGGGCTTTACCGCAATCCTTAGAAGAAAACGAAAACACCAATAACAATACTTCGTTTGTCAGTCACACACCTTCACCGACATTCGACGATCTGGTGATCTGGATTTCCCCCAACACGCTGTTCAACCGCATGGTCGCGGCAGGCAAGTTACCTTAGGCTCTCCCCAAGTAACCCGGAATACTACTGAAGGAGCCCAATTCATCGGGCGACCTTGAAATTGTCGCGCAATGAATTGCGCTTCTACGCTAAACGCGTCTCCATGTCGTACCGGCGGCGTTATCTTCCAGCACGATTCCCGCTTCCAGCAATGCTTTGCGAATGCGGTCGGCCTCGGCGAAGTTCTTGG
The DNA here is from genome assembly GCA_049286265.1 of Sideroxyarcus sp. Classification (GTDB taxonomy): domain Bacteria; phylum Pseudomonadota; class Gammaproteobacteria; order Burkholderiales; family Gallionellaceae; genus Sideroxyarcus. Next base: position 29,932 of record JBAQDF010000025.1, on the reverse strand, counting down.
CTTTCTTGGCGGCGATGCGGGCTTCGATCTGGGCGTTGATTGCGGCATCGTCCAGGCCTCCCTCGCTCGCCTCTCCCTGCAGGAATTCCTGCGGGTCGCGTTGCAACAACCCCAGTACGCCAGCCAACGTTTTGAGTTGTGTCGCCGCTTCGATTGACTGGTTGCGATTCACTTCGTTGGCGAGGTCGAACAGTACGGCGACGGCTTCTGGGGTGTTGAAGTCATCGTCCATGGCAGATTTGAAGCGGGCAGCGTGGGGGGTGTTCCAGTCAACACCGTCTACTCCCCCAGCCCCTCCCCCGCTTGCGGGGGAGGGGAGATTCTTGAGGGCAGTGTAGAGCCGCGTCAACGCGCCCTTGGCATCGTCCAGATGCTGGTCGGAATAATTCAGCGGGCTGCGGTAGTGGGCGCGCAGGATGAAGAAGCGCACCACTTCGGCGTCGTATTTTTTCAGCACTTCGCGGATGGTGAAGAAGTTACCCAGGCTCTTGGACATCTTTTCGTTGTCCACGCGCACAAAGCCGTTATGCATCCAGTAGTTCACGTACTGGCATTGGTGTGCGCCTTCGCTTTGCGCGATTTCGTTTTCGTGGTGCGGAAACTGTAAATCGGCGCCGCCGCCGTGGATGTCGAAATGCTTGCCCAGCAGTTCCGAGCCCATCGCCGAACATTCGAGGTGCCAGCCGGGGCGGCCCTTGCCCCACTTCGAATCCCATTTCACTTCGTCCGCTTCGCCGTCCTTGGCGTGCTTCCACAGCACGAAATCGAGCGGGTCGTTCTTGTCGGACGCTATTTCCACGCGCTCACCGGCGCGCAGGTCTTCCAGCGACTTGCCGGAGAGCTTGCCGTAGCCTTCAAATTTGCGCACCGCATAGTTCACGTCGCCGTCCGCCGCCTGGTAGGCCAGCCCGTTCTTTTCCAGTTGTGCGACCATTTCCAGCATCTGCGGGATGAACTGAGTGGCGCGCGGCTCGTGGTCCGGGCGCTGCACACCCAGCGCGTCGGCATCTTCGTGCATGGCATCGATGAAGCGTTGCGTCAGCGTATGGATGGATTCCCTGTTCTCCGCCGCGCGCTTGATGATCTTGTCGTCGATGTCGGTGATGTTGCGCACGTAAGTGACATCGTAGCCGTTCGCCTTGAGCCAGCGGTACACCATGTCGAACACCACCATCACGCGCGCATGGCCGAGGTGGCAGTAGTCGTAGACCGTCATGCCGCACACGTACATGCGCACGGTGTTCGGGGTGATGGGCTTGAAGTCCTGTTTGTCGCGGGCGAGGGTGTTGTAGATTTTTAGCATTTCCAGTTTTTACCTGTGCCGTCATACCGGCGGAGGCCGGTATCCAGCGGTTTTATTTCAAGATGCAGTTGGTTTTGACCGTGCGTTGCACGGACTGTTATTTCTGACTGGATACCGGCCTCCGCCGGTATGACGGCTAGCTTTGTTGTTTTGCCCAACACTAAGTGCCACGCACCAGCAACACCGGCATATTCGCAGTACGCATCACGCCTTCCGCCACGCTGCCCATCAGCAAATGGTTGATGCCCTTGCGTCCATGCGTGCCAACCACCAACAAGTCGGCCAGCCATTTTTCGGCTTCCTGACTGATGACGGCGCCGATACGTCCGTTGTTGTTTTCAACCAATTTGGTCTCTGCCTCGACACCGGACTCCGCCACACCTTCCCTGTCCCGTTGCAGCAATTTCTTGCCTGCGTCGATAAACGCTTTTGTCACTTCTTCGACCGGAAGCGGCGCCATCCCGTCTGTATTCCAGATAACCGGTATTTCCTCGCAAACATAAAGCAGCAGCAGGGTTGAATTCATCACCTTGGCGAGTTTGACGGCCTCGTTCAAGGCCATGGTCGATGTTTCGCTACCATCCACTGCAACGGCAATTCGTTTGTACATGGAACCCTCCTTATGCTCTTTAGCCCTGCTCCTTCGCCCAGGAATCGCGCAGCGTCACTGTGCGATTGAATACCAGTTTGCCGCCGGGTTGATGGTCGCGACGGTCGGTCACAAAATAGCCCAGGCGCTCGAATTGGTAGCGCGTTTCCGGCGCGGCATCGCGCACGGCGGCCTCAACCCAGCCTTGCACCACGGTCAGCGAAGACGGGTTCAGGTGCGTGCAGAAATCCACGTCTTTGTCGCCATCCGGCTCCGGCACGTTGAAAAGGCGGTCGTACAGGCGTATCTCGGCTGGCAGCGCATGTTCGCGCGACAGGAAATGAATCACGCCTTTGACCTTACGGCCTTCCGGATTCTTGCCCAGCGTGTCGTGGTCGATGCTGCACTTGAGCTCAATCACCTTGCCGGATGCATCCTTCACCGCTTCGTCGCAGCGCATCACGTAGCTGTGGCGCAGGCGAATCTCACCGCCGAGGGTGAGGCGTTTCCAGCCTGCGGGCGGCACTTCGGCGAAGTCGTCGGTTTCAATGAACAATTCCTTGCTGAACGGCACAACGCGTTTGCCCAATTCGGGCATGTTCGGGTGGAAATCGGCTTCGCGCGCCTGGGCGCCCCCGGCATTCGTAATCGTGACCTTGAGCGGGTTGATGATGGCCATCACGCGCGGGGCGCGCAGCTCAAGATCTTCGCGGATCGCGCCTTCCATGATCGCCATGTCGACGGTGTTCTCGCTCTTGGAAACGCCGATACGCTTGGCGAATTCGCGGATGCCTTCCGGCGTGTAGCCGCGCCTTCTCATGCCGGAGATGGTGGGCATCCGCGGGTCATCCCAGCCGCTTACATGCTTTTCGTTCACGAGTTGCAGCAGCTTGCGCTTGCTGGTGATGGTGTAGTGCAGTTCCAGCCGCGAGAATTCGTACTGGCGCGGGTGGCAGGGGATGGTGATGTTGTCCAGCACCCAGTCGTAGAGCGGGCGGTGGTCTTCGAATTCCAGCGTGCAGATGGAATGTGTGATGCCTTCCAGCGCGTCGGAGATGCAGTGGGTGTAATCGTACATCGGGTAGATGCACCATTTGTCGCCGGTGCGGATGTGGTGCGCTCTTTTTATCCGATAGATCACCGGGTCGCGCATGTTGATGTTGGGCGAATTCATGTCGATTTTGGCGCGCAGCACCATCGCGCCGTCGGCGAATTCGCCGTTGCGCATGCGCGTGAACAGGTCGAGGTTTTCTTTTGCAGAACGGTCGCGATTCGGGCTGTTTTTACCCGGTTGGGTCAGCGTGCCGCGGTATTCGCGCATCTGTTCCGGCGTGAGGTCGTCCACATAGGCCAAGCCCTTGTTGATGAGCTCCACCGCGAAATCGTACAGCGCATCGAAATAGTCCGAGGCCCAGCGCACTTCGCCGTTCCACTGGAAACCCAGCCAGCGCACGTCGTCCTGGATGGATTGCGCGTATTCCGCATTTTCCTTCTCGGGGTTGGTGTCGTCGAAGCGCAGGTTGCACTTTCCGCTGTAATCCCTGGCCAGACCGAAGTTCAGGCAGATGGATTTGGCATGGCCGACGTGCAGATATCCGTTCGGTTCGGGCGGAAAACGGGTAACGATGCTGCTGTGTTTGCCGCTGGCGAGGTCGGCATCGATGATGGTGCGGATAAAATTGGAAACGGGGGCTGCGGATGTGGGCGCGTTGCTGCTCATTTTTGTTCAAAAAGTGTCGCTAATGAAGGTGTGGAATTCTACCCGAAAACAGCTCCGGCCACGCCGTAGCGCAATCCGTGTAAGCCCGCCGCTTATTTGGTAGAATCGCGCACTCTCTGAATTGGCGATGCCACTGCAATTTTCCGGAAAAAACCACACGATGAAAATGTTTAAACTGTTTAGCCGATCCGCCGTTTTGGGCCTCCTGTTGGCAATCAACATTCCCGTTCAGGCGGACGAACTGCAGGACGCCAACAAACTTTTCAAACAGGGAATGCACGCGCAGGCGCTGGATAAGGTCAACGCCTTCCTCGTCGCCAAACCCAAGGACGCGCAAGCGCGCTTCCTCAAGGGGTTGATCCTCGCCGAACAAGGCAACACGGCCGATGCCATTACGGTTTTCACACGCCTCACCGAGGATTATCCCGAGCTGCCCGAACCCTACAACAACGTTGCAGTGCTCTACGCCGGACAGGGCGAATACGAAAAAGCCAAGAACGCGCTGGAAATGGCGATCCGCACCAATCCCACCTATGCCACGGCCCATGAAAATCTCGGCGATATTTACGCCAAGATGGCCAGCCAGGCCTATGACCGCGCGCTGCAACTGGAAAAGAGCAACACCAACGCCAATACCCAGACCAAGCTGGCGCTGATCCGCGAGCTCTTCAGCAAAAATCCGCGCACAGCAACCAAGCCGGTCGTCACTGCGGCAATCGAGCCGGCCACGGCGGCCGCCGCATCCGCCCCCTCTGCAGTTGTTGCCGCGCCGGTGGTACAGGCTGCACAACCCAAGCCGCCTGTCACCGTCACCCCGCTCAGCGCCGATCCCGCGGCGGACGTATTGACGGCCACCAAAGAATGGGCTGCCGCCTGGTCGGCCAAGAACAGCAAGAAGTACCTCGCGTTCTACGCAAAGGAATTCAAAACGCCCGATGGCAGCAGCCGCAGTGCCTGGGAATCCCAGCGCAAGCAACGTATCGCCGCCCCCAAATCCATCCGTGTTGAAGTGCGCGATGCCAAGGTCAAAGTGGCAGACGACAAGCACGCGAGCGTCAGCTTCAAACAAACCTACCGCGCCAGCCACCTGAATGTCGTCTCCAGCAAGACACTGAACTGGGTGAAAGCAGACGATCAGTGGCTGATCGCGGATGAGCGTTCGGGGAAATAAACCATGTCCGGTCGTTTACTTGCGCTATTGCTGATTTCGTTTTCTCTGCCGGCTGCGGCGGGGGACTCTGCATCGCGCGACATGGAACTGGGACTGGCGAAGAGCTTGCATGCAGTGCGCAACAACAACCTCGACGTGGCGCTGAACGAAGTCGATTCGCTGCTCAAGATCAACCCCAATTTCAAACTGGCGCAACTGGTCAGGGGCGATCTGCTGCTGGCGCGTTCCAGGCCGATCAGCAATTTCGGCGATGCCCCCAACGCCCCACGCGACCGGGTGCAGGATCTGCGCGAAGAGGCGAATGCACGCTTGCAGCGCGTTCAGCAACAGCAACCCATCGCCATACCGAAGTACCTGTGGCAACTCTCGTCCAAGCAGCGTTACGCCGTGGTGGTGGACACCGACAAATCCACGCTCTACCTGTATGAGAATGTAAATGGCGAACCGCGCTATGTCGCCGACTTTTACATCAGCGTCGGCAAGAAAGGCGCGGACAAGGTTACCGAGGGCGACCAGAAGACTCCGCTGGGGGTGTATTTCGTCAACTCGCACCTGACCAGGGACAAACTCACCGATTTCTACGGTTCCGGCGCCTATCCGCTGAGCTACCCCAACGAATGGGACAAGCGCCTGGGACGCAACGGCTACGGCATCTGGCTGCACGGCACGCCGAGCGACACCTACAGCCGCCCGCCGCGCGCCAGCAACGGTTGCGTGGTGCTGGCCAACAACGACCTGACCGACCTCGGCAGCCATCTGCAGATCGGCGTCACGCCGGTCATCATCGCCAGCAAGATCGACTGGAGCGACGAAGCGGATCGTAGCGAGCGTGCCGAACTGCAAAAAACGATCGAGCAGTGGCGCAGCGACTGGGCCAGCCGCAACACCGAAGCTTACCTCGCCCACTACGCGCGCGACTTTTCCACCGGCAGCTCAAATCTTGCCGCCTTCGCCCAGCAGAAGCGTCTGGTCAATTCCGGCAAGACCTGGATCAAGGTCAAGATGTCGAACGTCAGCATCTTCCCCTACCCCAGCCAGCCGAACCTAGTGGTGGTCAATTTCGAGCAGGATTACGACAGCAACAACCTTTCCAACCGCATGCACAAGCGCCAATACTGGATGAAACGGGACGGGCGCTGGCAAATTGTCTATGAAGGAGCCGCATAAAATGAAAATGATCCGTATCGTTCTCTCAATTTTGCTGGTCGGACTCTGTGTCCTGCCCGCGCAAGCCGCATCTACACACGCAACCAAAGGAAAAATGAAAATGGTAAAACTGCATACCAACAAAGGCATCATCACCCTGCAACTCGACGCCGAAAAAGCGCCCGTCACTGTCCAGAACTTCCTCGACTACGTGAACAGCGGTTTCTTCAGCAACACCATCTTCCATCGCGTGATCCCCAATTTCATGATCCAGGGCGGCGGCTTTGAACCCGGCCTGCAGCAAAAACCGACCAGTGCGCCGATCAAGAATGAGGCAGCGAACGGACTGAAGAACGACATCTACACCATCGCCATGGCGCGCACAGGCGACCCGCATTCCGCCACCGCACAGTTCTTCATCAACACCAAGAACAACGGCTTCCTCGATTACCCCGGTCAGGACGGCTGGGGCTACTGCGTGTTCGGCAAAGTGGTCGAAGGCAAGGAAGTGGTCGATGTCATCGGCAAAGTGCAGACCGGAAGCAGCCGTGGTTACCAGGACGTTCCGAGAGAGGACGTCATCATCACCAAAGCGGAAGTAGTTAAATAAGGATTTAGGAACTGGGATTTGGGATTTAGGGGAAATCCCAAATCCTGAATCCAAAATCCTGAAATGTCCCACAGCCTCCTCATCTCCGACCTGCACCTGAGCACAGCGCACCCGCGCAGCACCGAGTTATTCCTGCACTTTGCCGCCAACATCGCCCCCAAGGCAGAAGCGCTGTTCATTCTGGGCGACCTGTTTGAATACTGGGCGGGCGATGACGATCTGGACGACCCGTTCCACCAACACATCACCGGCACCCTGCGCGAGTTGAATGAACACGGTACGCGCATCTTCATCATGCACGGCAACCGCGATTTTCTGATGGATAAAGAACTGGTGTCGGCCTGCAATGCCACCTTGCTGGAAGACCCGACCATGATAGCCCTGTACGGCACGCCCACGCTGCTCACACACGGCGATACCCTGTGTACCGGCGATACCGAGTATCAACGCTTCCGCGCGCTGGTGCGCAACGACGCTTGGCAATCGCAATTCCTTTCGCAACCGCTGACACAACGCAAAGCCCAGATCGAACAACTGCGCATGCAGAGCGAATCGCAAAAACGCAGCAAGGAGATGGCGCTGATGGATGTAAGCCTCGACGCAGTGCATGAACTGCTGCGCCAGAACGCCTATCCCCGCCTCATCCACGGCCACACGCACCGCCCGGCAAAGCATCTGCATCATGTCGACGGACACGCCTGCCAGCGCTGGGTGCTGGGAGACTGGGACAGCCGGGCCAACGCCCTGCGCTGTGACCAGCGTGGCGTCAGGTGGGAAGAAATTCCGGTCTGAGGTTCCAAGCACAGCCAATGTAGGGTGGGCACGTTTTCTGTGCCCACGCGGAGGATAAATAATAAAACAGCCGCGTGGGCACAAGAAACGTGCCCACCCTACAACTGCCCCTCATCACGGCATGATTTCAACGTACTCGTAAACCTCCGCATCGATCAGCTGTTTTCTCACCGGCAAGGCCGCCTCGGCAAACCATGCCTGCGGATCGTGCCTGTCGATCTCGCGCCCCATGAAGCGGACCAGCTCGCAAATCGGCTCGACCACGCTGGTGCGGTAGCGGTCATCCTTCTTCACATACCCCAGGTAGAGGTTCTTCATGCAGTTGCCGCGACACCAGGCATAGGCTTCGCACGCGCCACACGGCATGTCGGGGTGCGCCTGCAACGGACTCTTGACCAGCCAGTTGCCCTGAATCTCGCCCATCTGCATGCTCGGCACATAGGTCATGTCGGGACAGGGAAATATCTTGCCGTCGGGCATGACGTTGATGATGTGCGTCGAGACGCGGCACTGGGTCTGTCCGGCGTACAGTTCCCGCGCACGGTTCGGCAGCACCTTGTTGCGCACGATGCCCATGATCGGGATCAGGGGGTAGAGCTTGTCGGTGCGGCGGAAAAACTTGTCGATGAGCTGGACCAACACTGCCTTGCGCTTGTCCAGCGAGTCGCCCGAATACTGTTCGTCGGCCACGAACTGCCAGTACAGGTAATCGAAGGATTCCGCGAGATCGTCGAGTTCCCCGAAACCGGTGTCGGGGTGTCCCCAGGTCACGCGCGCGGTAACACTGCCGCCAAGCCGGTCGCGTACATGGTTCACGTTTTTATGCACCTGGCGCCACACGCCGCGGCCGCGATAGCCGTCCGTGGTCTGCTCTCCGCCATCGACGGAAACCAGGATATTGGACAGCTTGTGCAGCATCCAGTCGGGCAGGTTGTCCAGCAGCGTGCCGTTGGTCTGCAACTGGTAGCGGAAAGACGGGAATCGGCGCATGACCGTTTCCATCATTTCCCGGTTGAGCGTCGGTTCGCCGCCATAGAACGTGACGTAGATTTCCTTGCCGCCGAGATTCCGCTCGATGAAAGCGGCGAGTTGCTCGATGTCGTATTTCAGCTCGGTCTGCGAGCCGAGTACCTCTCCCACCCCCATCGAACAATAGCTGCATTTCAGGTTGCACTTGAGCGTGGTAAGCAGTTGCAGTTCGACGCGGCCGCCGACGATGGCGTCTTCGCCAGACTTGATAGCCTGCGCGGCCACGGGAGATAGGGTAATGGTGTTTGCTGTCATGTTTGCGCCTACCTAGAGTTGAATCCGGCTTATGGGAACCTCTAAAAATCCAAATTTCGTCGCAATACTGCGTTGCTCACAAAAAATTACTCCTTACATATAGCGCCATCGACACGTTACTGCGAAGCAGCCGTTTGCGGGAGATGGCGCCAGCGGTCATTCCCGCACCAGACGGCTCCGCCGCACCGTGTCATGACCGCATATGCTGCGTCGCAATTTTTTGCTCGCGCCTTGTCTTGCTTAGAACTTTGAATTTTTAAAGGCTCCCATATGCCGCGATACGGCATGTTCGACGAAACGACATCAATTGGCTCGCTGTCGCCTTAATGCGCGGCATTATGCCCCAACTCGTCAGCGCGCTATTTGATCTTGCTCAGATTGCCGACCGGCGTAATCGGCAATGGCCCCCCATTCTCGTGCAAGTAAATTTTCCCGGCATTCCAAGCCGCAGACAGGGATAATTGCGCATGACCAAATCCAACGTACCCTCTTCCGCACCCGCCGCCGCTGGCGGACGCTCCTTCGACGAGCTGCCGCTCTCGCCCGCCCTGCTGGCGAACCTGCAGCAGCTTGAATACCGCACCATGACTCCCATCCAGGCCGCCAGCCTGCCTGTTACGCTGGCCGGGCACGACCTGATCGCCCAGGCCAAGACCGGCAGCGGCAAGACAGCGGCATTCGCCTTGCCGCTGCTTACCAGGCTCAATCCGCGCCATTTCGGCGTGCAAGCCATGGTGCTGTGCCCGACGCGCGAGCTGGCCGACCAGGTGACGCAGGAGATGCGCCGTCTGGCGCGCTTTGCCGACAACATCAAGATATTGTCGCTGGTCGGCGGCAGCACCATGCGCCCGCAGCGCGACAGCCTTGAGCACGGTGCGCACATCGTCGTCGGCACCCCGGGCCGCATCATGGACCACCTGGAGCGCGGCAGCCTCAAGCTGGACGGGCTCAACACGCTGGTGCTGGACGAAGCCGATCGCATGCTGGATATGGGCTTCTACGACGATATCGCGTTTGTGGTGAAGCAATGCCCCACACAACGCCAGACCATGCTGTTCTCGGCGACCTATCCCGAAGGCATCGCGCGCCTGGCGCAAAAGTTCATGCGCAATCCGCAGGAAGTGAAACTGCCGGAACAGCACGAAGGCAGCAAGATCCGCCAGCGCTTCTACGAGGTGAAACATGAGGACCGTTTGCAGGCCGTCTCCACCCTGCTCAAACACTATCGCCCGGTCAGTACGCTGGCCTTCTGCAACACCAAGCAGCAATGCCGCGACCTGGTGGACATTCTGCATGCCAAGGGCATTCACGCGCTGACGCTGAACGGTGACATGGAACAACGCGAGCGCGACCAGGTGCTGATCCAGTTCGCCAACCGCAGTTGTTCGGTGCTGGTCGCTACCGACGTGGCCGCCCGCGGATTAGACATTTCCCAACTCGAAGCCGTCATCAACGTCGATGTCACCCCCGACCCGGAGATCCACATCCACCGCATCGGACGCACCGGACGCGCCGATGAAGACGGCTGGGCATTCAGCCTGTGCAGTCCCGCCGACATGAATCGCGTATCCAACATCGCCAAAATGATGGGCATAGAACCTGAATGGCACACGCTGGAGTCGCTGCAAAACGAAAAGAAGGGACCCCTGGTGCCACCCATGGTCACGCTGCAAATCCTCGGCGGCCGCAAGGAAAAAATCCGCCCCGGCGATGTGCTGGGTGCGCTCACCGGCGAAGCCGGATTCACGCGCGAGCAAGTCGGCAAGATCACCGTGACCGACATGTCCACCTACGTCGCCGTTACCCGCGACATCGCCCGCGAAGCAGTGAAAAGATTGTCTGCGGGCAAGGTGAAAGGCAAGACAGTCAAGGTGCGCGCGCTGGAAGATTGATCCTGAAAACCGCAATTGAGCCACGGATGAACACAGATGAAACACGGATAAACAACCGACTATCGAGCAATGGTGCATACACCATTCTGGTGAGCCGCAACCCTTATGTAGCACACCGTTTTATCTGTGTTAATCCGTGTTAATCCGTGTTCATCCGTGGCTAACAAAGGTTTTTAGGTTGATATACGAAGAGGACGCTCCCCTGCCGGGGTATTGGCTACCTCGTTGCAACAGGGGGAGTGCGAAGTATTTTTTTCGCCGTACCGATGACCGCTGTCCGTTCAACAGCGATCAGGCGATGTTATCCCAGGCATCAATCGTACGGGCAACCGGGATCAACGTGACGTGGTATTCGTGCAATCGCATCAGCGCGGAAACAATCGGCAGGGGAAAGCCCTGGCGACCGCCGCGTTCATCGAAAATGGTTTTGGTGAAAAATTCATGCAACTCGAGCGTCCCCCACATCAATGCAATTTTTTCGGCGACTTTCGGGAATTGCTGTTGAACCAATACAAAATCCGGAGCGATTTTTGCAGGCAACGCTGGTTGCTGAGGTGCCTTGGGGGTAACTACATTTATGGCCATATCCACTCATCCTTTGAATATCAGAACCCAATGAAGTAGTTGCAACAAGGGAAACCTCCCCTGCCGGAACCGAAAAAATCCTTTATGCCGAATTATTCAGTCTTTGCCCGCTCGGCATTGCGCGAAAAAGGCGTAATGAGGAGTGAGCCAAGAGGGTATCCGTTGAAGCGCTTCGCAGAAGCCGAACCGGAAAGCATTGGAAGATGGATACGCCAGACAGCAATTTAGCACCAAAGCGCTATTCGGGATATATCCACAAAATAAATACAGGAATATTTACCCCTTCATCCGCTGTTTGTCCAAAACCGGCTGGGAGTTGCGCTGAAGGTCTGGAGCGGCAGGTTTAGTAGATGGGTGCAGTTTGCGCCACCGCCACGGAGCCTGCGGGCGGGCTTGCCCCCAGAGTCCGCGTCGCGCTTGCCGCGCATCGTTTTGCAGACCGCTGTAGTTGGGATTGGGGTTGAAATGTGGCACTGCACCGACAAGGGGAGCGCCGCCTGGCTCTTGTGTTTCGGGCGACCCAGGAGACACCCGGCGGTTTTTGCGCCCGCTTGGCGCAGCCCAGGCCATGCCGCGTATCACCTGCTCCTGATTGACGTTGAGCCCGTCAACCGAAACCACCCCGACAATGCGTCCGTATTGATCGACGGCCCGGCTATCGATCTGCACTATTTTCCTGCCCACCATCTCCTGCAATGAATCGCGAGACTGCTTGCCAAAGTCCTGGTCTTTTTCCGGTGCGTCTATGTTGGCCAGGCGGATTTTTATCTTCCGAGCAGCACGCCTCCGCAGGCTGGATGCCGGTGGGAACCCGGCAGCTTCGCTGCCACCCTCCCGCAGCACCATGACTGTGTCGCCATCCATCACCACGATCACTTTGGCAGTGAAAGTCTCGGCCTGCGCACCCAACGCAATGCAACAACACAGCGCAATAAGCGCTCTCACGCCACAATGCTTTTGATTACCGCCAGGCACAGCAACGTGTAACAGGCAGCAAGGATGTCATCGAACATCACGCCCAGTCCGCCATGCCAGGTCTTGTCGAAATGACGAATAGGTTCGGGTTTGACGATGTCAAAAAAACGGAACAGCGAGAACGCCAGTATCTGCCAGACCAAGCCTTCCGGCGTAAGAAACAGCACCAGCGTGAACGCGACGATCTCGTCCCAAACGATGCCTCCGTAGTCGGCCACACCCAGCGCCTTACCGGTTATTTCGCACACCCACACGCCGAAGGCGAAGGCCCAGATCAGCACCAGCAAAAACATCGCTTCGGTCAACCTTGGCGCGAGATACCAGTACATGGGAAAAGCGACCAGCGTACCCGCCGTACCCGGCCCTTTCGGCAGCAGCCCGGCGCCGAACCCGAAGGAAAGAAAATGCGCCGGGTGACTGAATAGAAATCCCCAGGTCGGTCGAACTTTCAATTGGTCATTTGAAGTGGTCATAGCCGCTTTCCTTTGATTTTATCTCGCCCCCGCCGGCCGTATGCACGGTGCAGCCTTGCTCCGCCCTGATCGTGCCGATGCGCGTGAGCGGTAATTGCAGTTTCTGTGCGAGCGCTTCGATTTCATCGCGTCTTGCTACAGCTGCGGTAAAACACAATTCGTAATCGTCGCCGCCGGACAACGCGCAATGTTGCAGTAGCGCTTCGTCAATGTTGCCTGCACCCACTTTCGGGATGGCCTCGAAGTGTATCTCTGCACCAAGCTGCGAGCATTCCAGAATATGGCCGAGATCGGCGAGCAGTCCGTCTGAAATATCGATGGCGCTGTGCGCTATATCGCGCAACGCCAGTCCCAACGCCACCTGCGGCAGCGGTTTGTGCAAGGCGGCAAGACAGAAAAGACGGTCTTCCTCGGGCAATTCGGTTTTCCCCTTCAGGTACGCCAAACCCAGCGCCGCCATACCCAGAATACCGGATACCCAAATGTCATCCCCAACCTTTGCGCCACTGCGGCGCAACGCTTTGCCTTTGGGCACTTCGCCCATGATGGTGACGCAAAGATTGAGGGGGCCGCGCGTGGTATCCCCGCCTATGAGTTCGATGCCATGCTCATCGGCCAGAGCAAAGAACCCGGCGCTGAATTGTTGCAGCCAGTTCTCGTCGGCTGCGGGCAACGACAAAGCAAGCGTCGCCCAGCGCGGGACAGCCCCCATCGCCGCCAAATCGGAAAGATTCACCGCCAGTGTCTTGTGGCCCAGCAGAAAGGGATCGGCATTGTGGAAAAAGTGGGTGCCGCTCACCAGCATGTCGGTGGAAACGGCCAGCTCCATGCCATCGGCAATACGCAGCAGTGCGGCATCGTCGCCCACGCCCAGGATTGCGCCCGGGGTGGGACGGGTGAAGTAACGTTTGATGAGATCGAATTCGGACATAGAAACAGTTGTTAGTCGCTAGTCGTTACAAAAACTGCGCAGCAACCACATCAACTAGCGACTACCAACTAACGACTAGCGACTATTTCAGTTGCACGCACTTGCGCCGCCAGCTTGTCCAGCACGCCGTTGACGAACTTGTGCCCGTCGCTGCCGCCGAAGGTCTTGGCCAGTTCCACCGCCTCGTTGATGACGACGCGGTAGGGCACCTCGGGATGATGGATCAATTCATAGGCGCCCAGCAGCAGGACGGAGTATTCGACCGGACTCAGTTCGTTTACAGCCCGATCCAGATGCGGTGCGAATTGTGCGGACAAAGCCTCATGCTGCGCAATGGCGCCGTTCAGCAGTTGGCTGAAAAATTCGCTGTCATAGCGTCCCAGGCTTTTTTCGTCGCGCGTGGCCTTCTCGATCAGAGACGAACTCTTGGCGGAAAGGCGCCATTCGTAAATGCCCTGCATCGCCAGCTCGCGCGCGCGATGGCGCATGCTTTTTGCCGGGTTATTCTGTTTTGCTTCGCTCACGCAATACCTTTCAACAGGTGCACCATCTCGATGGCGACCAGGGCCGCTTCCGCACCCTTCAGGTTCATGCGCACTTCGGCCTGTTCGTCGGTGTCGGTCGTCAGGATCGCGTTGGCGATGGGTATGCCGCTGTGCAACTGCACTTCGCCCACGCCGCGCGCCGATTCGTTGGATACGACTTCGAAGTGGTAGGTGTCGCCGCGTATCACCGCGCCCAGGGCAATGAGCGCGTCGAATTTCTTGCTCTGCGCCATGGTTTGCAAAACCAGGGGTATTTCCAGTGCGCCCGGCACATTGGCCAGCGTGATGTCATTTTCGCTCACACCGCTCTTCACCAGTTGCGCGCGGCAGGCCGCCAGCAAACCTTCGCACACCACTTCGTTGAAACGGCTCTGCACGATACCGATGCGCAGGCCCTTGCCGTTCAGGTTCTGTTCGATTTCTTTCATTTTGTTTCCTTGCATTGACAGTAACGAACTACTTCCAGACCAAAGCCCGTCATGCTGGGCAGTTTGCGCGGCGTGGCGATGAGGCACATTTTGCCGACGTTAAGATCGCGCAGTATCTGTGCGCCAATGCCGTAGCTGCGCGGGTCCCATTGTGCATGGTGCGGCTCGGGGGTAGCTGCCGCACGCGCCAGCAGGCTCTCCGACGTTTCGGTGTGGTGCATCAGCACCAGCACACCTGCCGCCGACTGGCCGATCTTCTGCAGCGCATCGTGCACGCTGGTGGTATTGGGCGAACTGACCTGCTCCAGAAAATCCAGCGCGGACAGCGGCTCATGCACGCGCACCACCGTCTCGGTCTGCGGCTGAATGTCGCCTTTCACCAGTGCCAGATGGGTGCGCCGCGTGGTTTTGTCGGTGTAGGTCACCAGGTCGAATTCGCCATAGGCGGTTTGCACCTTGCGCCGTGCCACGCGCTCGACCAGCGTTTCGTTGTGCATGCGATATTCGATCAGGTCGGCAATGGTGCCGATCTTCAAGCCGTGTTCCCTGGCGAACGGGATCAGGTCGGGCAGACGGGCCATTTCTCCGTCTTCCTTGATGATCTCGCAGATCACCGAGGCGGGCATCAGTCCGGCCATCTGCGCCAGGTCGCAGCCCGCTTCGGTATGTCCGGCACGCACCAGCACACCGCCCGGACGCGCCATGATGGGGAAAATGTGGCCGGGCTGGACGATATCCGCAGGACCGGCATTTTTCTTCACCGCTGCGCGGATGGTGGTGGCGCGGTCGGATGCGGAAATACCGGTGGTCACACCTTCCGCCGCCTCGATGGAGACGGTGAAATTGGTACCGAGCGGACTCTTGTTGTCCCGCGCCATGTGCGAAATGCCGAGCTGGCCGCAGCGCTCTTCGGTCAGCGTCAGGCAAACCAGACCGCGCGCGTGACGGATCATGAAGTTGATGGCTTCCGGGGTGACGAATTCGGCGGCAAACAGCAGGTCACCCTCGTTCTCCCGGTCTTCCTCGTCCACCAGGACGACCATGCGTCCGGCGCGGATTTCCTCGATGATCTCGGTGATTGGTGCAATATCTGTCATGTAAGTGGCTCTGGTGTTCAATGCAAGGGTATGGATTCTATCATCTTCACCGCATCTCCAGCCCGGACGCGTGTACTATAAACACATATCATTTTGGGGAATCTCTGTCCATGCTGGAATGGCTAGCCTTCTTTTCAGGAACTGCTTTTCTGTCCTACGTCTCGCGCGCCTCATTGCGCAATCCAAAATCCCATGGTTTCTTCCGGTTTTTTGCCTGGGAGTTGATGCTGATACTGATTGTGCTGAATATGGACGGCTGGTATAGCGCCCCGCTGACCCTTGACCAGATCGTGTGCGGCGTACTGATGGGTATCTCGTTGTTGCTGGTCATCGCCAGCTACGATACGCTGCGACAACACGGAAAACAGAATGACACCCGCAGCGAAACGCACCTGTTGCCGTTCGAAAGAACGACGGAACTGATAACCCACGGGATATACCGTTTCATCCGCCACCCAATGTACAGTTCGCTGATCTTTCTGGACTGGGGGTTGTTCTTCAAGCACATGTCCTGGCTCAGTGGCGGTATTGCGCTGGTCGCCTGCATTTTTCTCGTGATCGCCACGCTTGTCGAAGAACACGAGAACCTTCGCTTCTTCGGCTCAAAATATCAGGAATACATGCATCGTTCCAAGCGCTTTGTGCCATTCTTGTTGTGATTGAAAACCAATGATAGAGTGAGGCGCAGCAACCCTTTCCACACCCTATGGAGCAATCATGAAGCGTTCTGTTCTAGTTGCAGCTTGCCTGACCTGTCTTGCCCAACCCGCTTTTGCCGAGGATTCCGGCATCTATCTGGGCGCCGGATTTGCCAACGGCAAACTGACGGCATGCACCAATACCACGAGTTCGTGCGACACATTCAAGCGTAATTCTGAAGACAGCAGCCACCTGCGCCTGATCGGCGGCTACGATTTCAACAAGTATTTCGGCATTGAAGCGGGCCTTTCCGGTCTGGGCACCTATGAGGTGGAGGATACTTCAGGAGTAAATGCAGCGAAGGTCAAGGCCTCTGCCGTGACCCTCGCTGCTAAAGGAGCTTATGTATTCCCGAAAGGATTTTCCGTCTTCGGCAAACTTGGTCTGGCCAGCGTAAATACAAAATACACCGCCAATCCCGGGTGGACTCTGACTGGAAATGCCGATCAGAACTCGACCGGACTCGTCATGGGCCTGGGCGGGCAGTACAATATCAACGAAATGGTCGGATTCCGGTTGTTTACCGAGATCGTTACTTTCAAGGACGACGGATATACCGGCGCAGTGGGAGGAACCACCCTGATGGCGGTGTTCAAGTTCTGATCATTGCCGCCTGAAAACCAGAAGGCGGAGCGCTGATGCTCCGCCTTTTTTATTTTTCCTCTGCAGTCAGCATGCGCTCGACGTAGCGCGCAATGAGGTCGATTTCCAGATTGACCTTTGAGCCAACCTTCAACTCATTCAGTGTTGTCACATCCAGCGTATGCGGTATGAGATTCACCTCGAATTCCGCACCGGCCACCTGGTTCACCGTGAGGCTGACGCCGTTGATGGTGATGGAACCTTTCATCGCGATGTACTTGGCGAGTTCGTGCGGCGCGCGCACCACCAGACGCCAGCTCTCGCCGATATCGTTGAACGCGATCACCTCGCCCACACCGTCCACATGCCCGCTCACCATATGCCCGCCCAAGCGGTCGGACAGACGCAGGGCTTTTTCCAGATTGACATGGCCTCCCTGCTTCTCCAGGCCGGTGGTGCAATTCAACGTCTCGCGCGAAACCTCCACGGTGAAGTCGTTGCCGTCGAGTTTGATCACAGTGAGACACACGCCGTTCACCGCGATGCTGTCGCCGAGTTGCACGTCATCCATGCCGAGTGCTTCGGTGGCCACAGTCAGGCGCAAGCCGCCTTCCCTGTCCTGTGCCAATTTGATCAGGCCGACATCGGCCACGATTCCGCTGAACATGTTCATTTCTCCTTTGATATTTTAGCCACGATGCGCAAGTCGCCGCCGACTTGACGCACATCATTCCACTGCAAGGCCACGCGTTGCTGCAATTGCGTGAGTTCACCCAGGTCTGCCAGTCCGCGTGCGGCATCTCCCAGCAACTGCGGCGCCAGATACAGCACCAGTTCGTCCACCAGCCCGGCTTTCAGCAACGCACCGTTCAACGTGCGCCCCGATTCAACGAGCAGTTCATTTACGCCGCGCACTGCCAAATTATTCATCACGGCAAGCAGGTCCACCTTCCCGTCCGCGTCTGCCAGCGTCACCACCTCCGCACCGCAAGCCATCAATGCCTGCCGTTTTGCCGTGTCACTGGATGCCGTGTAGATGAGCGTCTGTCCGCCCTGCAATATCTTCGCCCCCGGAGACATTCTCAACCCGCTGTCCAATACCACACGCAGCGGCTGGCGCGGCGTTTCGATTTCCCTCACGTTGAGTTGCGGGTCGTCCGCAAGCACGGTGCCAATACCGGTCAGCACGGCACAGGAACGCGCCCGCCAGTGCTGTACATCGCGCCGTGCCGCTGCGCCGGTGATCCATTTGCTGGCGCCATTGTTGAGCGCAGTACGTCCGTCGAGGCTCGCGGCGATCTTGCTGCGCACCCAGGGGGTGCCGCGTGTCATGCGAGAAACAAAACCGATATTCAATTCGCGCGCAGCAGCTTCCATCAGGCCGCTTTCGACGCCGATACCCGCAGCACGCAATTTCGCGATGCCCTGCCCGGCCACCAGCGGATTGGGATCCTGCATCGCAATTACCACGCGTGCCACGCCTGCCGCAATCAAGGCATCGGCACAGGGCGGGGTGCGTCCAAAATGGGAGCACGGCTCCAGAGTGACGTAAGCGATGGCGCCTTTCGACAAATTCCCCGCCGCGCGCAGGGCATGAACTTCGGCATGCGGTTCTCCGGCGCGCTCGTGCCAGCCTTCGCCGACGAGTTTGCCCTTGTTTACCAGAACGCAGCCAACACGCGGGTTCGGACTTGTCGTATACAGACCGCGTTCGGCAAGGCGCAGAGCCTGGGCCATCCACTGACTGTCTGCCGCATTCATTGCTTGTCGCTCTTGCGGCGCCGGGTATTTTTGACCGCGTCGATGGCATCGGAGAAATCGCCAACATCCTGAAAACTCTTGTACACGGAGGCGAAACGGATATAGGCAACCTTGTCGAGCTTGAGCAGCTCCTTCATCACCATCTCGCCGATCTGGCGCGAACCGATCTCGCGCTCGCCCAGGGCAAAAACTTTCTGGGTAACGTGATCGATCGCCGCGTCGACCATTTCGGTGGGAACCGGACGCTTGTGCAGCGCGCGGGTAAAACTGGTGCGCAGCTTCTCGTCGTCGAATTCGCTGCGCATGCCGTTCTGCTTGACCACCTGCGGCATGCGCAATTCCACTATTTCATACGTGGTGAAGCGCTTGTCGCACGACAGGCAGCGACGACGACGACGGATGCTGTCGCCCTCCTCGCTTTCGCGCGTGTCAACGACTTGGGTCGCGGGGTGTTTGCAGAAAGGACACTTCATAGGAATTGGGATTTGGGAATTAGGATTTGGGGGAGGCGGATTGGGAGGGCTGCGCGCCCCTCCCAAATCCAAAATCCAAAATCCAAAATCCTGCTTTAGCCATACACCGGAAACTGCGTAGTCAGCTTCTTCACTTCGCCGACCACACGCGCAATCACTTCTTCATCGTTCGGCGCATCCAGCACGTCGGCGATAAGGTTGGCCAGTTTTTCGGCTTCCAGTTCCTTGAAGCCGCGCGTAGTCATGGCAGGAGAGCCAATGCGGATGCCGGAGGTCACAAAAGGCTTTTCCGGATCGTTGGGGATGGCGTTCTTGTTCACGGTGATGTGCGCTTTGCCCAATGCGGCTTCGGCATCCTTGCCGGTGAGCTTCTTGGCGCGCAGGTCGACCAGGAACACGTGGCTGTCGGTGCGGCCGGAGACGATGCGCACGCCGCGTTCTGTCAGCACTTTTGCCATCACACGCGCGTTGTCGATGACCTGCTTCTGGTAAACCTTGAATTCCTTGCTTGCCGCTTCCTTGAACGCCACGGCCTTGGCCGCGATGACATGCATCAGCGGGCCGCCCTGCAGTGCGGGGAAGATGGCGGAATTAAGCGCCTTTTCATGTTCGGCCTTGGCCAAAATCAGGCCGCCGCGCGGACCGCGCAGGGTCTTGTGGGTGGTGGTGGTAACGAAGTCGGCGATACCGACCGGGCTGGGGTAGTAGCCCGCAGCAACCAGACCGGCATAGTGCGCCATGTCTACAAAAAGATAAGCGCCGACGCTGTCGGCGATCTGGCGGAAACGTTTCCAGTCGATGACCAGCGCGTAAGCGGAAGCGCCCGCCACGATCATCTTGGGTTTGTGCTCGGTGGCCAGCTTCTGCACCTGGTCGTAGTCGATCTCCTCCTTGTCGTTCAGGCCGTACTGAATGGCGTTATACAGCTTGCCGCTGATGTTCACCGAGGCCCCGTGGGTCAGGTGACCGCCGTGGGCCAGGCTCATGCCGAGAATGGTGTCGCCGGGCTTGAGCACGGAAACATACACGCCCTGGTTCGCCTGCGAGCCGGAATGCGGCTGCACGTTGGCGTATTCGGCGCCAAACAGCGCTTTGGCGCGGTCGATGGCCAATTGCTCGGCCACATCGACGAATTCGCAGCCACCGTAATAGCGCTTGCCGGGATAGCCTTCGGCATATTTGTTGGTCAGTTGGCTGCCTTGCGCTTCCATTACCGCCGGGCTGGTGTAGTTTTCCGAGGCAATCAGCTCGATATGGTCCTCCTGACGGCGGTTTTCGTTCTGAATCGCGGCCCAGAGTTCGGGATCGGTCACGGCAATGGTGTTTTTGGCGGAGAACATGGCAAGTATCCTAAAAATATAGTTGTAAAACAGGAAGGCGCGGATTCTACCATGCCCTGCTGCAAGCCTTACAAATGCTGCCTCCCCCGTCCGAAACGAACTTTTTGCTGGCTTGGCACTCTGACTGCGCGAGTGCTAGAATCACGCCAAATCAGGAGGAAATGCCATGAATACAGCCATGAGTCTACCGATACCATCTGCCGTAGGCAGCATTGAAGGTTATGTGCAGGCCGTGAATCGCTTTCCCGTGCTGACGCATGAGGAAGAGTTGTCCTTGGCGAACCGCTTCAAAACGCAGAACGATCTGGACGCGGCGCGTCAGTTAGTGCTTTCTCACTTGCGCGTAGTGGTCAGCGTGGCGCGCGGCTATGCCGGTTATGGCCTGCCCCAAGCTGATCTGATTCAGGAGGGCAATGTTGGCCTGATGAAGGCCGTGAAGCGCTACGACCCGGCAAGGGGTGTGCGCTTGGTGTCGTTCGCCCTGCACTGGATACGCGCCGAGATCCATGAATATGTGATCCGCAACTGGCGCATGGTCAAAATCGCCACCACCAAGGCCCAGCGCAAGTTGTTCTTCAATCTGCGCAGCCTGAAACAGGGCCTGGAACCGCTCAGGCCGCAACAGGTGAGCGAGATCGCCCAGCAGCTCAACGTGAGCGAGCATGATGTAGTGGATATGGAAGCGCGCTTCGCCGGTCACGAGATCGCTCTGGAGCCGCTGGCCGGGGAAGAGGATGAAGGCTACGCCCCCATCAACTATCTGGCCGACAATGCGGAACATGAGCCGTCTTACATCCTGGAAGCAGCCGAACGCGAGCATCTGCACACCACCGGCCTGGCGCAAGCCTTGGCAAGTCTGGATGAGCGCAGTCGCCGTATCGTGGAGGCACGCTGGTTGCGCGAGGAAGAAGAGCATGCCGCGACCCTGCACGAACTGGCTGCCGAGTTCAAGGTGTCTGCCGAGCGCATCCGCCAGATCGAACAGAAAGCTTTGAGCAAGATGCAGGCGCATTTGGCATTGCCTGCCGCAGCCTGAAGTCTTTCCGCCCCCAAAGAAAAAGCCGCAGAGAAACCTGCGGCTTTTTTACTTTACCACCCTGAGCGTCGGCTTGCCCGGTGGCGGCGGATTGTCGGGCGGCTCGCCCGCACTGTCCACAGGTCCCGTTGGCGTGGATTCCTGCCCCTGAAACACCAGACCTTGCCCGGTCTCCTTGGCGAAAATGCCGATCACTGCGGACATGGGAACGATAAGCTGGTGCGCCACGCCGCCGAAGCGACCGCCGCAGGTGATGTCCTCGTTGCCGATATGCAGGTTGCGCACGGCGTCCATGCCGACGTTCAGCACGATCTTGCCGTCCTTGACGTAAGCCATTGGCACTTGCGTGTACTCATCCACCTGCACCGCCAGATACGGGGTGTATCCGGCATCGGCGCACCAGTCGAAAA
Source organism: Sideroxyarcus sp. (assembly GCA_049286265.1). GTDB lineage: Bacteria > Pseudomonadota > Gammaproteobacteria > Burkholderiales > Gallionellaceae > Sideroxyarcus. The sequence goes on along the minus strand of JBAQDF010000025.1, from coordinate 8,090 downwards.
TGGCGCGAATCAGGTAGGGCTTGGTGGAAGGCTCGCTCATGCCAAACCTGGAATCACTTGCGCATCGCCTTTTCGGCCGGCGTCATCGCTTCGATGTAGGCCGGGCGCGAAAACAGGCGCTCGGCATATTTCATCAGCGGTGCGGCTTCCTTGTCGAGCTGGATACCATAATGGTCCAGACGCCAGAGCAAGGGGGCAATTGCCACGTCAAGCATGGAAAACTCGTCGCCCAGCATGTATTTCTGCTTGGTGAACACCGGCGAAATCTGCGTCAGGTTCTCGCGCACGGCCGCACGTGCCTTCTCCGCGACCTTGGCATTGCTGCTTTCCAGCCCCTGGATATGGCAGAACAATTCGTTCTCGAAGCGGTGCAGGAACAAACGGGCACGGGCTCGCATCACGGGATCGGGCGGCATCAATTGCGGATGCGGGAAGCGCTCATCTATGTATTCGTTGATGATATTGGCCTCGTACAGGATGAGATCGCGCTCGACCAATACCGGCACGGTGTTATACGGATTCATTACCGCCAGATCTTCCGGCTTGTTGAACACGTCCACGTCTATGACCTGGAAGTCCATGCCCTTCTCGAACAGAACGAAGCGGCAACGGTGGCTGTAGGGATCAGTTGTCCCGGAATAAAGTGTCATCATAAGAACCACCTACACGAAAAACGCTACGACAAAAAAACCAAAAGGCGGAGCTTCTATAGCTCCGCCGTTTGGCGCTTGGTAAAACGGGTTGCGACCACGACACGGTGCGGCAAAGCCGACGGGTGCGGAAGTTACCACAGATGAACCCGGAAATTCAATCCGAAATCATCCAGTCCACTGAATTAATGGATATCTTTCCAGAATTCCTTCTTCAGCAGATAAGCCAGAATCAGGAGCAAGAACAGGAAACCCAGCACGATATACCCGATTTTGTAGCGCACCATCTTGGCTGGCTCGCTCATGAAATCGAGGAAGTTGACCAGATCGCCCACCGTTGCATCGAACTCCTTGGAGCTCATGGAACCCGGAGAAGTCAGCTTCAGCGTTTGCACTTCATGGCCGCCTTCGTGTTTTGCCACTTCCAAGGCCTGATCGCCCTGCATCGGGCCCAGGATATTGGGCATCGCCACCAGAGGGAACAGCACGTTGTTCACTCCGGACGGACGAGTGGCATCCACATAGAAGCTGCGCAGATAGGTGTACACCCAGTCAGCGCCGCGCGCGCGAACTTCCACGCTCATATCGGGCGGTGCAGCGCCGAAAGCCGCTTTTGCGGTTTCCGAATCCATTGCGGCTTTCATGGTTGAACCCGGTTTGCCGCCTTCCGGCAGCAATTTCCTGATTTCTTCCTCGCTCATGCCGATATCCGCCAGCCGGTTGTAACGCATGTAAGCCGCACTGTGGCAAGCCAGGCAATTGGCAACAAAGAATTGCGCACCGCGTTGCAGCGAAGCCTTGTCACTCAGGCTGCCGGGGGCAGCATCCAAATGAAGCGTCTCGCTGGCAAACGCCATCGCCGGTACCATCATCAGTACCAGCATCCATAGTTTATTGATTAGTTTCATGTCAACGAATCCCTCACAGTTATTCTATTTGAACGTCACACGATCAGGCTCGGGCTTGCACTTGTCGATCTTGGTGTACCACGGCATCAAGATGAAGAATGCAAAGTACACCACCGACAGCACTTGAGAGATCAATGTGTAGGTAGGGGTCACCGGCATCATGCCCAAGTAACCAAGACCGATGAAGCTGATCACGAAAGAAGCCAGGAATGCCTTATAGATCGGGCCGCGATAACGAACCGACTTGACCTTGCCGCGATCCAGCCAAGGCAGGAACACGACGGCGATTGCACCGATACCCATGGCGACCACTCCCGGGAATTGCGAACCGAACATCGGCGGCACCGCACGCAGGATGGCGTAATAGGGGGTGAAATACCAGACCGGCGCAATATGTGCCGGAGTCTTCATCGGGTCGGCCGGAATGAAGTTGTTGGCTTCGATGAAATAACCGCCCATGTCCGGCGCAAAGAATACGACCGCGCAGAAAATCATGAGGAAAGCCACCACAGCCACAATATCTTTCACGGTGTAGTAGGGATGGAAAGGAATGCCGTCAAGCGGAATGCCATTCGCGTCCTTGTTCTTCTTGATCTCGATACCGTCCGGGTTGTTGGAGCCGACCGCGTGCAAGGCAACGAGGTGCACGAAAACGATGCCCACCAGAACCAGCGGGATCGCGGCCACGTGCAACGCAAAGAAGCGATTCAGGGTCGCATCCGAAATCACGTAGTCGCCACGGATCAAGACCGACAGATCTTCGCCGATGAACGGCACGGAAGAGAACAGGTTTACGATCACCTGCGCACCCCAGAACGACATTTGGCCCCACGGCAACAGGTAACCCATGAAAGCTTCAGCCATCAGCGCCAGGTAAATGACCACGCCGATGATCCACAGCAATTCGCGCGGCTTGCGATAGGAACCGTACATCATTCCGCGGAACATATGCAGGTACACCACAATGAAGAAAAAGGAAGCGCCAGTGGAGTGAATGTAGCGCAACAACCAGCCCGATTGCACATCACGCATGATGTACTCGACGGATGCGAAAGCGAACAATGCGTCCGGCTTGTAGCTCATGGTCAGGAAGATGCCGCTGACGATCTGGATCACCAGAACCAGCAGCGACAGGGAACCGAAGAAATACCAGAAGTTGAAGTTCTTCGGTGCGTAATACTCGGAAAGGTGGTATTTCCAGGTTTCGATCAGCGGGAAGCGTTCATCGACCCAGCCTAGCAAGTTTTTCAAAAAATTCATTATGCAACTCCCTTTTTCTTGTCATCACCAATCAGCAGCAGGGTGTCGCTGAGATATTGGTGCGGGGGAATAATCAGATTGGTCGGTGCGGGAGAACCCTGGTAGACGCGGGCCGAAATGTCGAAACGCGAACCGTGGCAAGGACAGAACCAGCCGCCGCCCCAGTTGGCGCCGAGGTCGGCAGCCGCCACTTCCGGACGGTAGGTCGGGGAACATCCCAGGTGAGTACAGATACCGATCACGACGAACACTTCCGGCTTGATGGAGCGGGTTGCGTTATTGCAGTAATCGGGTTGTTGGGGAACTGCGCAGGTCGGGTCGGTCAATTCGCCATCGTGTTTCGTCAGCAAATCAAGCATTTCTTGAGTGCGGCGCACGATCCATACCGGCTTGCCTTGCCACTCGACGACTTTCATCGTTCCGGGTTCAATGGCGCTGATATCCACTTCAACAGGCGCTCCGGCGGCCTTGGCACGCTCACTTGGCATAAAGCTCAGCACAAACGGCGTTGCCATGCCCGCTGCGGCAACACCACCTGCCGCCGAGGTAGCGGCAAGCAATAGTCGCCGCTTGCTGCGATCTACATTGTCAGTCATAACATCTCTTCCCTTCGTTATAAATAAAAAATCGCGTTTACCAAGCCCGAATTCGTGGATTCGGGCCGATCAAAATCCTTGGCATGTATGTCACTTTTCGCTTTGCCGAAACCAGAAACAGAACGGAATCGCATCACCCCAAAGCAAGCGCCCCTCGAAGAGGAGCGCACCCACCCAAGCCATCGTTAACAGGCAATGTTACCCAGTAACACTTCCTGTCGCAAGCATGGAAATATAAAAATGAAGAAACATTCAGCCGAACAAATACTTACACGAAGCTCCCCGGCGGCAGACAAACACGCAATATGCCGCCCATTCCTCCTGAAAACAGATTCTCCCTTTTTGCAATGTGGCTGGCTTTCGTTTCAAACAGCGACATTGCCACCGCCCATCCAGGCAAATTTGGCAAATCCCCATAGTCCGCTCCAAATCAGCGCGGCAGAATTTCAGGGATAATTCTTGTACACTCGCATCAAAATATAACGAGGGGACGGATATGGATGCACTATCTTCGACGAATCTGTCAGCTTATTGGTCCGCCCCTGAAGTGGCGATCAATGTGATTGTATTTTTCAACCTGCTCGGTGCACTCATACTCGGCCTGATTGTCGGTTATGAACGCTCCTATCATGGTCGTGCTGCAGGCATGCGCACCTACGGTCTGGTCTGCATGGCCGCTGCCGCGCTTACCGTCATCGCCGGTTACCCCACTTTCTGGTTTGGCGGCCAGGTGAACTCCTATCTTGCGGGTGACCCCACCCGTGTCATCCAGGGCATCGTCACAGGCATCGGCTTCCTCGGCGCGGGCGTCATCATGCGCGACGGGCTCAATATCAGCGGCCTCACCACGGCCGCCTCCATCTGGACATGTTCCGCCATTGGCATCATGGTCGGTGTCGGTTTCTACGCGGCAGCAATCCTGCTCACCTTCCTTTCCGCCATGAGCATGATGTGGATATCCAGACTGGAGAACTGGCTGCCCTCACGCCCGGCCATCGCCATCACGCTGGAGTTCGAGAAAAATTTCGTGCCACAGGAAAATACCCTGCGCGATGTCGTCTATTCCCACGGTTACGAGGTCGCCACCGGCTCTTTTTCCATTCGCTCCAGCAACGAAAAACTGGAGTGGCACTTTGTCGCCATTGCTTTCAGCAAAAACAGCGGTGTAGCGATGAACGAACTGGCAAGCGGACTCAGCACCCTGCAAGGCGTGCAGAACTTCTCGCTGTCACATGCACGGAACTGACTAACGCTATCTGCCGCCCCCCCCTAAACCGGATTGTCCTGATCGAAGAAACGATGCTCCAAGCCGAAGCGTGCCGCCAGATGCTCGCCCAGCGCCTGCACGCCATAGCGCTCGGTGGCGTGGTGCCCGGCGGCAATAAAGGCGACGCCGGTTTCCTGTGCGACATGCACATTCTGCTCGGAAATTTCCCCCGTCAGGAAAGCATCCACACCCAGCGCCACGGCTTGTTCGAAGTAGCCTTGCCCGCCGCCGCTGCACCATGCAATGCGGACAATATTGGGGTTGGCATGGCCAATGACCTGAGGGATACGTTGCAGGGTGTGTTCGATATGCCGGGTGAACTGCTGCAGGGTCTGCGCTTGTGCCAGAACGCCATGCATGGCGATATCCTGTTCGCCGAAACGGCCGTGTTCGATGAAGCCGAGCATCTCGCCGAGCCGGGCGTTGTTGCCGAATTCCGGATGGGCATCCAGAGGCAGGTGGTAGGCCAGCAAGCTGACATCGTGCTTGAGCAGGTGAGCCACCCGCCGCTTCTTGATGCCGGTAATGGCGGCATCCTCGCTACGCCAGAAATAGCCGTGATGAACAAGGATGGCGTCTGCGCCCCAGGCGGTCGCCGCTTCCAGCACGGCCTGCGAAGCGGTGACGCCGGTGGCGATACGCCGTATTTCCGCGCGGCCTTCGACTTGCAGCCCGTTCGGGCAGTAGTCACGAAAACGACTGACCGCAAGCTCGCTTTCGATATAATCACAAATCTCTAGCAATCGCATCGGGGTTCATCCCTGAAATTTGGCAGGTCAAATCATATCATGCGCAAATTCTGGCTCCTTTTCGCCCAAGCCACCACTGTTGGCCTTGCAATGTTGTTTGTTATCCACACCTTACGGCCATCGCTGTTGCCCAATGCGGCACGGAGCGGAGTGGTTACGCTGTATGAAAGTGCCATAAATGGCGGTGGTGACCTGCCCAGCGTGGGCTTCAGCAAGGCGGCGCAGAAAGTCATGCCGGCGGTGGTGAACATTTTCACCAGCAGCGAAGTCAAGACGCCTTCGGCGCCCTTCATGGACGACCCCCGTTTCCGCTTCTTCTTCGGCGACGAGTTCGACAACAATGTCCCGCAACAAAGCTCCAGCCTCGGTTCCGGCGTCATTGTCAGCCATGACGGCTACATTCTCACCAATCATCATGTGGTAGAAGCCGCCGACGAGATCGAGGTGGCGCTGGCCGATGGCCGCACGGCCAAAGGACACATTATCGGTTCCGACCCCGACACCGACCTTGCCGTCATCAAGGTGGATCTCGGCAACAGCCTGCCCGCCATTACATTCGGACAATCCGATCAGGCGCACGTGGGCGACGTCGTGCTGGCTGTCGGCAACCCGTTCGGCGTCGGACAGACGGTCACCATGGGCATCATCAGCGCGCTGAAGCGCAATCACCTGGGATTAAGCACTTTTGAGAATTTCATCCAGACCGATGCTTCCATCAATCCCGGCAACTCGGGCGGGGCGCTGGTGGATGTGGACGGCAACCTGCTCGGCATCAACAGCGCGATCTATTCGCCCAACGGCGGCTCGCTCGGTATCGGCTTCGCCATCCCGACCAGCACAGCAAAGAAAGTCATGGAACAAATCATCCAGAACGGCTCGGTGACGCGCGGCTGGGTGGGTATCGCGGTGCAGGAACTCACGCCGGAACTGGCGGAATCATTCAAACTGAAAAACACTCAGGGTGTGCTGATCGCGGAAGTGGTGCGCGGCAGTCCGGCAGACAAGGCCGGCATCAAGGCTGGCGACATCCTGGTCAGCATCGACGGCAAACCGCTGGCGGACTCCACCGCCATGCTGGAGACCATCTCCGCGCTGCAACCGGGCAAAGTGGCGGCGCTCATGCTGCTACGCAGCCAATCCGAGATCGTCATTCAGGTAAAAGTGGGCAAGAGGCCGAAACCCAAGCCTCAGGAATAGGACTGCTATGCCTCGGTGGTCATCTTTTTCTTGGGTGATATCCAGACTGAAACCAGAATGCCCGCTTCATAGAGCAGCCACAGCGGAATCGCCAGCATGATCTGCGACACCACATCCGGCGGGGTGAAGATCGCGCCCACGACAAACGCCCCGACGAAGACGTAAGGCCGAATCTCGCGCAATTTCTCCACCGACACCATACCCATCCGCACCAGCACCACCACAACCACCGGCACCTGGAAGGTGACGCCGAACGCCATGAACATGCCCAGCACGAAGCTGAGGTATTTGTCGATATCGGTCATCACCGCCACGCCTTGCGGCGCGGAAGCGATAATGAAACCGAACACCACCGGGAATACCAGGAAATACGCAAAAGCCATGCCGCAAAAGAAGAGCAACGTGCTGGCAACGATCAGCGGCAGCACCAGTTTCTTCTCGTGCGCATACAGGCCGGGAGCGATGAAACGCCAGCCCTGATACAGGATATACGGCAAGGTAATCAGAAAAGCCGCCATCATGGTCACTTTGAGCGGCACGAAGAAAGGCGTGGTGACATCGGTAGCGATCATCTGCCCGCCTTGCGGCAATTTGGCCAGCAAGGGATGCGCCAGCATGGCATACAAATCCGACGCCCACGAAAACAGGCCTATGAACACCAGCAGCAGCGCGATGACGACGTTCATCAGCCGCGAACGCAACTCGATCAGGTGGGCGATTAATGATTCACTCGTGCTCATTGGTATGGCTCTTTGGTTGAAGCAGGTTGAGCGGCCTGCAAGTCAGCAGGTCTTTTGCAGTTGGCACCCCGCTTAATTGCCGGAGCGGGTCTTGTCTTTTGCTTCGCCTTCGATGACCTTGGGGTCTTGCGGTTTTTGCGCTTCTTCTTCGTTCTTCATACCGTCCTTGAAGCCCTTCACTGCCCCACCCAGGTCTGAGCCGATATTGCGCAGCTTTTTGGTGCCGAAAATCAGCACCACAACCAACAATACAATCAACCAATGCCAGATACTGAACGAACCCATTTTGCTCTCCTCGTTTAATCCCTTTTAACCATAGGCGGAATATTGCCGCCGCCGATGACATGAATATGCAAATGAAACACTTCCTGCCCGCCGCCTTTGCCGGAATTGATGACGGTGCGGAAACCGTTGTTCAGACCCTGCTCTTTCGCCAGTTTTGGCGCCAGCAACAGCATCTTGCCAAGCAGCGCCGCATGTTTTTCCCCGGCATCCAGCAGCGAGGCCAGATGCAGTTTGGGAATCAGCATGAAATGTACCGGCGCGACCGGGTTGATGTCATGGAAAGCCAGCACTTCGGCATCCTCGTAAACCTTTTTGCAGGGGATTTCGCCGCGCGCAATCTTGCAGAAGAGACAGTTGTCGCTCATTTCCGTTTCGCCTTTTCTTCGATACCGGACACGCCTTCGCGCCGCGCCAGTTCTTGCAGCACATCCTCGGCGC
>JBAQDF010000024.1:0-29248 GCA_049286265.1 Sideroxyarcus sp. | reverse complement strand
CGCCAAATTTCTTCGACAGGACCATGGTGATCGCTGCGGTCAAGGTGGTCTTGCCGTGGTCTACGTGGCCAATCGTGCCTACGTTTACGTGCGGTTTCGTACGTTCAAATTTGCTCTTTGCCATGATATTCCCCCATCAACCCGAATTAACGATAAAGAATTAACAATAAATTAAAAAACCTGGTGCCCATGGTGAGAATCGGACTCACGACCTCTCCCTTACCAAGGGAGTGCTCTACCACTGAGCCACATGGGCCTACATAAAACATTGGAGCGGGAGAAGGGAATCGAACCCTCGTCATAAGCTTGGAAGGCTTCAGCTCTACCATTGAGCTACTCCCGCAAAACCCAACACCAGCCCACTATTAAAATAAACAGCAAACTGCAAACATCTGGTGGAGGGGGAAGGATTCGAACCTTCGTACTCTAAGAGGTCAGATTTACAGTCTGATGCCTTTAACCACTCGGCCACCCCTCCATTAAAGAGCGCGCGATTATCCAGATAACCGCGTACCTTGTCAAAGGGAATCTACAGAATTTCAGCAAGAAACAGGCCAGCCGGAGCCATCCTCACCGAACCGCCACCTGCGGCTCAAGACAACACTTCCAGCTCGCCCAGAACGTCAAGCAGTTCTGCGGCCGAATAACGCCGCTCCCTGTCCTTGGCCATCATCCGGTCCAGCAGGAATTGCAAATGGCGGTAGCGCGTGGGCAGCTTGGGAACGGGGGAATGCAGGTGTTGCTGCACGATTTCTTCCAGCGACTCGCCCTTATAGGGCTTCTCGCCGGTAAGCATGTTGAAGAATACCGCCCCCATGCTGTAAATATCGGTACTTTCGTCTTCGGTGTCACCGAGCGCCTGCTCGGGACTCATGAAATAGGGCGTTCCGACGATATATTCGATCTGGCCGTGGCGGTGGGCCTTATATATACGCCGCGCAACGCCGAAATCGCCCAGCACGGCCGTGCCGTCGTTGCGCAGCATGATGTTCTCCGGCTTGATGTCGCGGTGGATGATGCCCATGCGGTGCACCTCCACCAAGGCCTGCACCATCTCGCGCAGTACGCTCCACGCCCGTTCCGGCTCCATCCCCTTGCTTCCGATGCACTGTTTGAGCGTGCCGCCGGGCAGGTACTCCATCACGATGAACAGCACATCGTCGGTCACGCCCTGGTCATATATTTGTAGCACATTGGGATGGTGCAACTGCTCCAGCAGACCGTATTCCTCGACGAAGCGATACAACATCTCGCTATCTTCCGAAACGCAGCCATCGGCGAATTTCAAGGCCAGTTGCATGCCGTCGCGCAAGCGCTCCACCAGAAACACGCGCGACATTCCGCCTTTCCCGAGCGGCTGCAAACAGCGATAGCCCGGTATCGCGGGGAAATCAGCCGAATGCGCGCCATCCTCGGCGGCATGACAATCAGGATCGAACGCCGGATAACGACCGGAACGTGTTCCGCATTCCAACTCCAGCGTGGTATCCAGCATCTTGCCGGTCTTGGTCGCGACTGCTGCTTCTTCCTCCTCGTCGCGCACCACCACCACTTCCGCCGCGTTGATAGGTTGCTTCAGCCAGTCGGCGCCGATCAGGGCCCGCCGCCGTATCTGCACGCCCTGCCCCGCCGCTTCGAGCGCCTGTTCGCTGCACACCACATTCCAGTCCAATTCCTTGGATTTGACCGACAACAGGGAAGAAATAGAGACCGCATGCCCGCTCGCCACCTGCTGCACATGCGGTTCCAGGCCGAAATCGGCAAAAATCAATTCGCCGCTATGAATGCCGATGCCGACGCCGAACCGGTCCAGCCCCTGATCGGGAAAGGCCTGGCGTATCCAGAAGCGCGTCTGGTAGGCAATCAGCGCAATGGACAGCGCACAGCGCAAAGCGCGGCGGGCGTGTGTATCCGCCCCCGCCTCCGCGGAGAAAGTCACCACCATGCTGTGATTGCTGATTGAGGTTAGAACGCCCTTCTGTTGCTCGACCTGCACGCAAACCTTCTCGTAATAGTCGCGCATCAGGACGACCAGACTGGTCGACGAAAGGCGTTCGGTCAGGTGGATGAAGTCGCGGATGATGACGCTGACCACGGTTGCTTCGATCGGCACGCCCCGCTTCGGCTCGCCGGATTTCCCGTTTTCATTCACAACATGCCCTTTTCCGCAAACGACAGACAACCCGCACCCGCCACAATGAAATGATCCAATACCCTTACATCGACCAATTGTAACGACTTCTTTAACGCCTGCGTCAGCAAACGGTCCGAATCGCTGGGTTCCGCCACGCCGGAAGGATGATTGTGCGCAAAGATCAGCGCCGCCGCGTTGTGATGCAAGGCCCGCTTCACCACCTCGCGCGGATAGACACTGGTCTGCGTCAAGGTGCCCTGGAACAACTCCTCGGAAGCAACGACCCGATGCTGGGCATCCAGGAAGATCGCCACAAACACCTCCTGCTGCCGCGAGCGCAGCAACAGTTGCAAATAATCGCGCACCGCGCGCGGCGAATTCAGCGCATCGCCGGACTGCATCTCCTCCTGCAAGGCACGCCGCGACATCTCCAGCACCGCCTGCAACTGCACGAACTTGGCCTGCCCCATGCCGTGAATATCGCAAAACTCCTTTTCACCCGCCGCGAACAAGCGGGTCAGACTGCCGAACCGCTCGAGCAACCCCCGCGCCAAATCCACTGCACTCATGCCCGTCACACCGGTACGCAGGAAGATCGCCAGCAACTCGGCATCGGACAAAGCCGCCGCGCCGCGCTGCACCAATTTCTCGCGCGGACGTTCGTCGGCAGGCCAGTCAGTGATGCTCATGCTTTGCCTCGCTTTCCTTATTCAATGCAGAGGTTGTGCTACAGTTTTTTTGTGCTACTTTTTTTGTAAGTGACTATTGGAGAGCTGTTCAAACACCCCCTTTATGTTATTTGAAACAATAAATTCGGAGCCGATTTATTTCTTATGAAATAGCCAAGTTATCAGTTGCTTGAAGCCGAATAACACCCCGGCTAGAAAAAACACTAGTCCTGCCGAATAAGCGCGACCAAAACCTCCTGCATCTTCTTCCGTAAGCACCTTCAGGCAGTCTTTACCTGTAAGACAGGCAGTCAACAAGCCAAATCCCATGAATATGAGGCTGTATCCAATAATTATCATGAACGCTTTGGATGGCTTCTTTTTCTGCGGGGAAACAATAAAGATAACCGCTAAGAAAACTGCAAATATCGAAATCAACACCAAGCTTCCTGTTTGTGAACCACTCATAACCTAATTCTCCAAATCAAAGAGGCCAGCAGATTATGTTTTCGCATTTCAAATTATCCTGTTAAAAATCCTGAATCACTTTGATCTTCAATTCGCACGCTCTGGTCAAATGAACCGCGCCATGGTGCGGGTGAGTCTCTCGGACGCAAGCTAACCCGCCCTTGCCGCAGGGTCAATATGCCAAACGGCCTAGATATCCCCTATCCATGCGCTTTTCCGCCATGCCATGCCATCCCGCGCCCTTTCTTGATAAGATGCGCGGCACTATGAAGCAAGCCCAGACAAAACGCATCGTGCTCGGCATCACCGGCGGCATCGCGGCCTACAAGGCGGCGGAGTTGGCGCGTTTGCTGATAAAACAAGGCGTTGAGGTGCAGGTGGCGATGACGGAGGCGGCGACGCACTTCATCACGCCCGCCACGATGCAGGCGCTTACAGGCAACCCGGTGCTGGTCAACCAGTGGCAGGACGACAAGGGCATGGCGCACATCCAGACCAGCCGCGTCGCCGATGCCATCGTGATCGCGCCCGCCACGGCGGACTTCATCGCCAAGCTGGCGCATGGACTGGCCAACGATTTGCTCTCTTCCCTGTGCCTGGCGCGCGATTGCCCGTTGCTGGTGGCGCCTGCGATGAACAAGCAGATGTGGGCGAATGCGGCTATGCAGCGCAATGTGCAGCAGCTTGCTGATGACGGCGTGATGTTGTTGGGTCCGGCTAGCGGGGCGCAGGCTTGCGGTGAGGAGGGGATGGGGCGGATGGTGGAAGCGGAGGAGTTGGCGCGGGATATTCTGGCGGCGCTGCAAAATCCTACCCTCTCCCCTACCCTGGAGGAACAACTAGCCATTCGACTAAGTCCGCAAGCGGACAAGTCGCTGGTTATCTCCCGCTTGCGGGAGAGGGAGTTAAGCGGTGTGAAGGTACTTATCACCGCTGGACCGACTTACGAAGCCATCGACGCGGTGCGCGGCATCACCAACCGCAGCAGCGGCAAGATGGGTTATGCCATCGCGCAGACGGCGGTGGAAATGGGTGCCGAGGTGTTGCTGATTTCCGGCCCGACGGCGCTGGTCAAACCGCAGGGGGCGCAGGTCGTGAACGTCACCAGTGCCGCCGAGATGTTTGAGGCGGTGAAACAACAGGTGACGAATGCGGATATGTTCATCGGCGTGGCGGCGGTAGCAGATTACCGCGTGGCGCAACCGAACAAGCAGAAGATCAAGAAGAGTGATGCCGCCCTGACGCTGGAACTGATTCCCAATCCCGACATACTGGCCTACGTCGCCAGCCTGCCCAAGCCGCCCTTCTGCGTGGGCTTCGCGGCGGAAAGCGAAAAGCTGCGCGAACACGCCGCAGCCAAACGCAAAAAGAAGAACATCCCGCTGCTGGCGGCTAACCTGGCGCAGAACGCCATCGGCAGCGACGACAATGAACTGGTATTGTTTGACGCTGCGGGCGAGCATGTGTTGCCGCGTGCCGATAAACTCGTTTTGGCTCGGGCGCTGTTGCGTCACGCCGCGGTTCTTTACAAGAAAGGAAGCAAGTAATGAAAAAAGTGGACGTGAAGGTGCTGGACCCCCGCTTGCATGAACACCCGCCTGCCTACGCCACGCCCGGCTCGGCCGGCATCGACCTGCGCGCCTGCATCGACGGCAGCATGACCATCCAGCCGGGCCAGTGCGAACTCATTCCCAGCGGCATCGCGCTGCACCTGAACGACCCGCATTATGCGGCCATGATCCTGCCGCGCTCGGGGCTGGGCCACAAGCACGGCATCGTGCTCGGCAACCTGGTCGGGCTGATAGATTCGGATTACCAGGGGCAAATCTTCATCTCGATCTGGAACCGCGGTCATCACCCGTTTGCACTGATGCCGATGGAACGCATCGCGCAACTGATCATCGTGCCGGTGGCTCAGGTGGAGTTCAACATCGTGGAGGAATTCCCGATGAGCCAGCGCGGGGCCAATGGTTTCGGCAGCACCGGCAAGCATTAAGCGCTCCCTGATCAACAAAAAAGCCTCGCATCACGGCGAGGCTTTTTTGTTTTCAACTACAACGCACTTTATTTTTCCAGCTGGAATTCCAGTTCAGTGGTCGCACCTATGCGTATCGCTACTTTCTCGGACGCATTTCTATACCCTTTCAGCTTGACCTCCACCTTGCGGATGCCGGCAGCCATATTGATATTCAAGGGTGACAATCCGTAATACACACCATCCAGATAGACCTTGGCGCGTGCGGGCTCCGTCCTCACCACCAGCATACCGGGCGCACCGGCGATTGGCGTCAACATGGAAGTGTCCGGCGCAGCCGACCCAATGCCATTCGGCGACACGAAGACTGTCACGCCCGGAATGGCCTTGGTGCCGGGAGTCAGGTTATACATTTCGGGATACTTCGCCATCAGGGTGGTGTTGATCGCCTCTGCGGTCTTGCCCGTCACAACCCCAAGCTCCTGCTTCAGATAATCCGCGATATCGCCCTTGTTATTGCCGGACACTCCCGCAAAGCGATCATTCTTCTGCTCCACTTCGCCTGCCCACACCACTTTGCCCGTGGCAATTTCTTTCAATGAGGTTTCCAGCCGGATGAGCACATAATCGCGGTCCTTGACGTCATACTTCAATTCCTTGACCACACCGCTCAACTCGAACAGGGCGTTGTCATCGTCCGGGGGCAGCACCTGCAAGCCCGCGTCGTTCAGGCGTTTGCGCAACGAATCGGCGGCGACATCCGTCACGTCGCGATCCAGCAAAAGCTCCGTCCCGCTCAAACCCAACACCCTCACCTTGGCTGTGCCGATCTTGCGCGGATTACCCATATTGCGTCCGTCGACATAATTCGCGAAACGAATGGACGCGATGGTTTTGACCTTCGCTGCATCGGGATTCTGTTGTTCACTTTCTCTGATCTGGATTTCGTTGCCGCTCAGGCTGGCGCAACCCGCCAGAAACATCCCGGCCGCCCCCGCCAACAAATACAAAGCTAAACGTTTCATGGTTCCCCCATCCTGAAGGCCCCCATGCCCTTAAGGCACAGGCGCCGCCTGATATTTATTTAGTGTGCACCGCAGCTTCGATCTCTGCGAATACCTTGACTACTTCGGCCGTTTTGACCGTAATCCCCAGTTGCCGGGCGATCTGCGTCACGGAGAACAGGCCGCGCACAATCTGGCTGCCGTCTGCATTCTCTTCGACCACCATGGCGTGTTGCCGCCCTGCGGCCTTCAGCGTGGCAAGAATGTCCCCGACTTTGGCTTTTTGCACATCTTCCAGCTTCGACACTTCCAGTTCCTGCTGCACCGTCATGACATCGCGCACCAGGATATCGGCATGCGTTCCGCCCATCTGCTGCAGGAAACGCACCGGTTTGTCGCCCAGCACATCGGTCGCGGTCAGCAAACCGGTGACCTTGTCCGCATCGTCCATCACCAGCAACATGCGCACGCCGTAGCGGATCATCTTGTCATTGGCTTTTTCCAGGGTGGTCTTGGCGCGAACATTGACGACCGAGACCTTGCGCAGGTCGGTCATCACGTTGATGGCCTGGTCATCCAGGCTAACGCTGTGCGGCAACGCCTGTGTCGGCCTGCAAATGCCCGCGCCTGCTTTGAAGGGGAAACTGGCTAACGCCGAGAAATTTTTGCTCATTGCGACTCTCCCTGAATTATCTGTCTGGATTCTTCTAAGTTATTGCCGGACTTCTTTTCCACCTGCTCTTTCCGCGCGCCGCCTTTCAGCGGCGGCAGATATCGCACCAGTTCGTTCAGCGCCAGGCGATACACATCGCGCTTGAACTCGATCACATTTTCCAGCTCGACCCAATAGTCAATCCAGCGCCAGGCATCAAACTCCGGATGCCCCGACGCGCGCAATGACACATCGCAGTCGCGCCCGACCAAACGCAGCAAGAACCAGATCTGCTTCTGCCCCTTGTAGTTGCTGCGCGATTCGCGTTTTACCCAACTTTGCGGCACTTCATAACGCATCCAGTCGCGGGTACGCCCCAATATCTGGACGTGACAGGATTGCAAACCGATTTCCTCGTGCAGCTCGCGGTACATCGCCTGCTCCGGCGTTTCGCCGTGCTGGATGCCGCCTTGCGGAAACTGCCACGCATCCTGCCGGATGCGTTTGCCCCAGAATACCTGATTCTTTGCGTTCGTCAGAACAATGCCAACATTTGGGCGATAACCTTCACGGTCTATCATGATTCGCCCCATACTGTTTTTCGATGGCCCGATTGTTCCACATTTCAGGCACACTGGAAAGACGGAAACCACGCCTTGCAGTAGAATCGCGCCTTCCAACCAGCACGATGAGTATAGAACATGCGCGTTTCACGATTTTTCATCTCCACACTGAAAGAAGCACCTTCCGAAGCCGAGCTGCCCAGCCATCGCCTGATGCTGCGCGCGGGCTATATCCGCAAACTCTCCAGCGGCCTGTACACCTGGATGCCTTTGGGGCTGCGCGTGTTGCGCAAAGTCGAGGCCGTGGTGCGCGAAGAGATGGACAGGAGCGGCGGCATAGAGTTGCTGATGCCCGCCGTGCAGCCCGCCGAACTGTGGCAGGAGACCGGACGCTGGGAAGTGTTCGGCCCGCAGATGCTCAAGATCAAGGACAGGCACAACAACCTGTTCTGCTTCGGCCCTACGCACGAAGAGGTCATCACCGACATCGCGCGCCGCGAAGTAAAAAGCTACCGCCAGCTACCGTTGAATTTCTACCAGATCCAGACCAAGTTCCGCGACGAAGTCCGCCCGCGTTTCGGCGTGATGCGCGCGCGTGAATTCGTGATGAAGGATGCGTATTCCTTCCACAGCAGCTTCGAGAGCCTGGAGCAGACTTACCGCGTGATGTACGAAACCTATAGCCGCATCTTCACGCGCCTGGGCCTGAAGTTCCGTGCCGTAGCTGCGGACACGGGCGCCATCGGTGGTTCCGGCTCGCATGAATTCCATGTGCTGGCCGATTCCGGCGAGGACGGATTGGCTTTCTGCCCGAACTCGGATTACGCGGCAAACGTCGAACTGGCAGAAGCGGTCGCGCCCGCGACAGCGCGACCGGCCGCCAGTGAATCCATGCACGATGTCTCCACCCCCAGCCAGACCACGTGCGAAGACGTGGCTGCCCTGCTCGGCATCCCGTTGCATCGCACCGTCAAGCTGCTCGCCGTCATCGCCGCAGAACGACTGGTCATCCTGCTGATTCGCGGCGACCATAGTCTGAACGAAGTGAAGGTCGGCAAGCTGGCAGGTTTGGCCGATTTCCGCTTCGCGCGCGAAGATGAAATTCGCGCCTTCTTCAATTGCCCGCCGGGATTCCTCGGACCGGTCGGCATCGACCGCAGCAAGACGCGCGTAATCGCGGATCGCACCGTCGCCGTGATGGGCGATTTTGTGGCGGGCAGCAACAAGCCCAAGTTCCACACTGCGGGCATCAACTGGGGGCGCGACCTGCCCGAGCCCGACGAGGTCGCCGACATCCGCAACGTGGTCACAGGCGATGCTTCGCCGGACGGCAAAGGCACACTCGAACTGTGTCGCGGCATCGAAGTCGGCCACATCTTCCAGTTGCGCACCAAGTATTCGGAAGCATTGCAAGCCACGTATCTGGACGAGAACGGCAAGGCGCAGATCATGGAGATGGGCTGCTACGGAATCGGCGTATCGCGCATCGTGGCAGCCGCCATCGAGCAGAATTTCGACGAGCGCGGCATCACGCTGCCTGCCGGGATGGCGCCGTTTCAGGTCGCCATTGCGCCCATCGGTTACAAAAAGAGCGAAGCGGTGCGCAATGCGGCTGAACAGCTCTATGCCGAACTGACTGCAGCCGGTGTCGAAGTACTGCTGGACGACCGCGACGAGCGTCCCGGCGTGATGTTCGCCGACCTGGAACTGATCGGCATTCCGCATCGCATCGTGATTGGTGATCGCGGGTTGAAGGAAGGCAATGTGGAATATCAGGGGCGGCACGACGCTGCGGCGCAAGTCATCCCCTTGCAAGATGTGGCGAAGCTCGTACAATCAAAAATATGACTACAGGATTTGGGATTTTGGATTCAGGATTTAGGGCGGGCATAAGGTCGGCCTGCGGCTTCGCATTCCCCCAAATCCTGAATCCCAAATCCTTAATCCTTGCTTTTTCGCTCATCTTCCCCCTCTCCGCCCATGCCGGCGCACAAAAACAAGAGGTGCTTTCCGCCAGCGTACGCAGCATGCTGCATCGTGCCGTGGCGGATCAGGCTGCGCCCAAGCTCGCGTTTTCCTCGCAGCAGGAAGCGCAGTTGTGGCTGGACGACATGTCGCAACGGCTGGCGAAGCGCATACCGGATGCAAATGATCGATTCGATTTGTTAAGCACGGTGCATTACGAGGCAACCCGCGCCGGTCTCGACCCGCACATGGTGCTGGGCCTGATCGAAGTGGAAAGCGGATTCAGGAAGTATGCCGTCTCAAAAGTCGGGGCACGCGGCTATATGCAGGTGATGCCGTTCTGGACCAGGACCATCGGCTCAAATGACCAGAATCTTTTTCATCTGCGCACCAACCTGCGTTACGGCTGCACCATTCTGCGTCACTATCTGGACCGGGAAAAAGGCGATCTGTATCGCGCACTGGGGCGCTACAACGGCAGTCTGGGCAAACCGGAATATCCCAATATGGTGAAAGCCGCCTGGCACAAACACTGGACCAAACCGCAACGCAATACCGAGCGCCGCACCAGTTGATTACTTCTTCACGCTTTTGCTTTTAACGTAAGACTCGACGCTTGATCGCGTCACCATCCCCTGTTGATAGCTCACCAGTTTGCCTGTCGGGTCGTACAGATAGGAAGTCGGCAGCGCCTCCACTTCGCCCACCTGTCCGGCAAGCTCGTAGCTGCCGAAAACGATGGGGTAGCTGACTTTCTTCTTGGCGACAAACTCCACGACCGATTCCCGGGTTGAATCCAGCGCGACCCCGATCACCACCAGATCACTGCTCTTGTGCGCCTCGTGCAGCGCCACCAGATCGGGAATCTCTTCCAGACAGGGCGGACACCAGGTCGCCCAGAAATTGACCAGCACCCACTTGCCGCGATAATCCTGCAGGCGCTGCTGGCGCCCCTGCATATCCTTGAACACAAAAGAATCGGCAGATGCAACAACTGCCGGGAGTAGCAGTGCAACCAATCCCAGCAGGCGCATTAGCTTATTCATCAATGTCCCGCTTTTTCTTTTTCCACATGGCTGTCGGCTACTTCTTCGTCACCGGCAGAATGCCCGTCGGCTGCATGGGTCAGGTACAGTGCCAGCGCAATCAGCGCAATGGCTGCACCGAAATAGACCAGATCGATCGGCGCAGAGATATGCATGCTCAAGGCTTCCTCAAACAGGGTCACGATCATGATCATCAGGATCACCTTAGCCAGGCGCGATTTCAGGTCGTCCAGATTGCTGATCACCAATATCTTGCTGGAAGCCTTGCTGCCGTGCGCCTGGTTGATGTCGCTGATGAACAGCTCATACAGGCCCAGCGAGAAGATCAGCATCACCGTCGCCAACAGGTAGCCATCCACCACTTCGACGATGTGCGACACCGTCGAATCGTGCAGCGCCTTGCGCGCCTCCTCGGTCATGCTGCCGTCGGCGTAATGCATTGCATGCTGGAACAGGATGAACACATCCACCGTCGCCATGTAAAAGATGGCGAAGCCCGCGAGCAAACTGCCCACCACCGCAGTCAGGATGACGAAGCGGCTGTTCCATAATGCGCCTTCGAACAATTCTTCAAAGAATTTGATCATTTGTTTCCCCAAATCAAGCAACGCGAAAGGCGCGCATTAAAGCGTAAAAGCGCATGGGCGGCAATACGTCATGCCGTCTTATTCCACAAGTCGAACAAGGTTGTCCCGCGCGGTTCGTTCATGCGGTTCTCCAGCGCGGTGAACCACGCCTTGATGTCGGCGTCTCCGCTGCGCTTCGGCAGGGTCGCGGTATCCAGCATGAACAGTTTCAGCAGGTCGCTCAGTTGCACCGCTTCCGGCGCGCGCACCATGCTCCAGCCCGTTCCCGACAACTTGCCCACGATTTTGGCTGCAGTAAGCTTATCCAGCAGCCGCTCGACATCGTCGTAGCCGATATGCAAATGCCGCGACAATCCCTGCAAGTTCTGCACCTCGCCCTTGCCCAGTCCCTTGTGCATGAGCTTGAGTATGCTCACCGCGTAATACAGCTTGGCCGCCTGATCCAGCCGCAGGGAGTGCGTGCTGCGCCAGTGCGACAGCGAGGCGGTGATGATCGCGCCGAACAACACCGTCAGCCAGGAGAAATACACCCACATCAGGAAGATCGGCACGCTGGCAAACGCGCCGTACACCAGCTTGTAGGTGGGGAAATGCGAAATGTAAAACGCAAAAGCGCGGTTCATCGATTCAAATGCCACCGCCGCAATCAATCCGCCCAGGATAGCGTGCCTCATCGGCACAAAGCGATTGGGCACAACCCTGAACAATAATGTAAACGCGGCCGTTGTCAGCATAAGCGGAATCAGCTTGATCGCATCCATACTCATCTTGGGTATCCGCTGCGCATACTCCGCCGAGAATCCGACCAGCCAAGAGGTGAGCGACAGGCTGGCCCCGATCAGCAGCGGCGCCAGCGTGATCACCGCCCAGTACACCAGTACGCGCTGCAACAGGCTGCGCGGGCGCGACACGCGCCAGATCATGTTGAAGGCATTATCGATGGTGAGCATCAGCAACATCGACGTCACCGCCAGAAACACCAGACCGATTGCCGTCAGACGCGATGCGTTCTCGGTGAATTGCTCCATATAGCCCGTAATGATCCTGCCGCCGGTCTCCGGCACCATGTTCATCAGGATGAATTCCTTGATCGGCGTGGAATACTCGCTGAACACCGGAAAGGCGGAGAACAGGGTCAGCGCGATGGTGATCAGCGGTACGACCGACAGCAGCGTGGTAAAGGTCAGGCTCGCCGCCATTTGCGTGCATCGATCCTCCTTGAGTCGTACCGTGACATAGCGCAGAAAATGCAGGGAATCGACGATGCCGAAATTCGGAAGTTTAAAATTCGAGAATTTGATTTCTGGAAGTTTCATATGGTCTGATTACTGACTACAATGCCCTACATGATACCCGACAAAACATCCCCGCAAACTACCGCCAGCGAGGCGCGCCAGTTGCTGCGCGCCCACCGTTACGGCGCGCTGAGTACCCTGTCGAAAAAATTCGACGGCCACCCGTTTGGCTCCATTACGCCGTATCTGGCGGATCACGACGGCAGCCTGCTCATCCTGATCAGCGCGCTGGCGGAACACACCAAGAACATCCAGCACGACCCGCGCGTCAGCCTGATTACACACAACCAGGAAGATTCCCATATCCAGACACAGGGCCGTCTCACCGTGGTTGGTACCGCCGCACTGGAACCGCAACGCGAACTGGCCGGCAAGCGCTACCTGCGCTATTTCCCCGAAGCGCAGACCTACTACGACATGCCCGATTTCCAGTTCTACCGTATCGTGCCGCAGGCGCTGCGCTACATCGGCGGTTTCGGCGACATCCACTGGGTAAAGGCTGAGCGCTATCAGGTACCGGCCAACACACTGGCCGCAGAAGAAGAAGCATTGCTCGGCAAGATCAATGCCCAACGTTCAGCCGCCCAGGGAGTGGTGATCGGCATCGATTGCGACGGTTATGACGTTCGCCTGAACGGGCGCACGGTGCGTCGCGACTTTCCAACACCGGCACTTGACGCAACTCAGGCGCTGGCCTTGCTGCAGCCCCTTTAAATCCAATTATTTCAAAGGCACACCAACAAAAAAGGGCATCGCGAACGATGCCCTGATTAAACCCATAAACTGCAAAACTATCCCCGAACACCCCTGAGCCGCACGGATTGATCTGCCGAATCGGGTGGTGTCTCCGTCATGCTGTCCGGCTTCTGCTTCGCTTTCGGGGCAGCCTTGCGTGAAGGTTTCGCCTTTCTGCCCTGCACTGCCTGACTCTTCTTTGTTGCCGACAGCGGCGCCTGAGTGACCGGATCCTTGGCCAACAAAGGTGCGGCAGGCACGCCCGACTCGACCGCATGCGCACTTCCTGCAAACATGGCCCCCAGCAACAACACCCCCACTGCGATCTTCATCTCAAGCATCCTTAAAACGCTAACATCAAAGCTGAGGATGCGCCCGATTCGCCCCAGTGTCCAGTTTGTTCAGCGCATTCAGGTAAGCCTTTGCGGAAGCCACCACAATATCGGTATCCGCGCCCAACCCATTGACTACGCGGCCGCCTTTGGCCAGACGCACCGTCACTTCGCCCTGAGCATCCGTGCCGCTGGTAATGTTATTCACCGAATACAGCAACAACTCGGTGCCGCTATGCGCGATCTGCTCGATGGCCTGAAACGTCGCATCCACCGGCCCGCCGCGCTGAGCTTCGGCCTGCTGCTCCTTGCCGCCCACATTCAGCGTAACCTGCGCCTTGGGCAAGGTGCCTGTCTCGGAATGCGCGCGCATGGAAACCAGACGGAAATGCTCGCTTACATGGGTAACGCCTTCGTCGCTCATCAACGCCTGGATATCCTCGTCGAATATCTCGCTCTTGCGGTCGGCCAGATCCTTGAAACGCGCAAATGCGGCATTCAGCACGTCTTCGCTCTCCACCACGATGCCCAATTCCTGCAAACGCGTGCGGAAGGCGTTGCGTCCGGAAAGTTTGCCCAGGGACAGCTTGTTCGCGCCCCAGCCCACATCCTCGGCACGCATGATCTCGTAAGTCTCGCGGTGCTTGAGCACGCCGTCCTGATGAATGCCGGACTCGTGCGCGAATGCGTTGGCGCCGACGATGGCCTTGTTCGGCTGCACCGGATAGCCGGTGATGCTGGAAACCAGCTTGGAAGTCGGCACGATCTGCGTGGTATCGATGCCGGTATCGCAGGTGAAGATATCGCGGCGCGTCTTGATCGCCATCACAATCTCTTCCAGCGCGGCATTGCCCGCGCGCTCGCCCAGACCGTTGATGGTGCACTCCACCTGGCGCGCGCCGTTCATCACGGCGGCCAGCGAATTGGCCGAAGCCATGCCCAGGTCGTTATGACAGTGCGCCGACCAGACGACCTTGCCGCTGTTCGGCACGCGCGCAATCAACTGCTTGAAGTGTTCGCCCAGCAACACCGGAATGCTGTAACCCACGGTGTCCGGCACGTTCAGTGTCGTGGCTCCCGCCTTGATGACTTCGGTAAAGATACGCACCAGAAAATCCATGTTCGAGCGCAAGGCATCTTCGGCGGAGAACTCGACATCGTCGGTGTACTCGCGCGCCCATTTCACCGCCTGCACCGCGCGCTCCACCACCTGATCCTCGGTCATGCGCAGCTTGTGCTGCATGTGGATGGGCGAAGTGGCAATGAAGGTGTGGATGCGCCCGTGTTTGGCCGGTTTGATCGCCTCGCCCGCCGCACGCACATCCTTTTCGCTGGCGCGTGCCAGCGAACACACGGTAGAACGCTCGATCACCTTGGCGATGTTATGGATCGCGTCGGCATCGCCGGGGCTGGCGGCCGCAAAGCCCGCCTCGATCACATCCACGCCCAGCTTTTCCAGCTGGCGCGCAATGCGCAACTTCTCTTCTTTGGTCATGGACGCGCCAGGGCTTTGCTCGCCGTCGCGCAAGGTTGTGTCGAATATGATTAATTTGTCAGTCATTTTTTTGCTCCATCGCAATTGTTCATCCACGGCTCATTACCAACCGAGCCGCCTGCTTTGATACTTGTGGGGTGGGTTTAGTATGCGCGCGAGCGCAGCTTCAGCGCCGCCAGCAGGCTGAAGGTAGAATGCAGTTGCGAGATGTGTCTAGAGAAGTGCATGGGTGGGAATATAGCGGCTTTTATTTGGGGAAGCAACAAAACCGGGCAAACATCAAGCCAACTGCACCATCCCGGCTGCCTTAACTGCCGCCTTATCGAATGAAACAGTGTGGTCGCAACCATGAGTGCCGCCAGCGCGCTCGATCAGGCAATCGGCAAAATCGGCTTTGCCATTTCGGAACAACCTGACTGCCTGCCATACCACTTCGGCGTCCTGCACCAGCAATTGCTTGACGCGCAGCAGCCGTTCCACAATTTCGATAACTTCATCTTTGGTGCTGCCGTAACACCCTTCCAGCACCCAAACCACCTCAACCAGCGAGACCACTGAAATAAAGCCGGGCCTGGATACAGTGAGCGTTTGCTCGATCAACTTTGTCGCAAGCGCAGATTGCACTTTATCGTCTTGCGCCAGATAACGAACCAATACATTCGTATCCAAGCCAATCATCTCTTCGCACCGCGCTTGGCAATCGTCTCATTCATCGCCGCCACCGACACTGGCTTGGCGGGCTTGCGCACCAGCCCTTTCAGCGAAGACACATCCTCGACTGCCGCCATGATGCCGAATTGATTGTTACCCAGATCGACAAAATCAACCCGATCACCCTGATCCAGCCCCAGTTTCTTGCGCACTTCCAGCGGAATCGTCACTTGACCTTTGCTGGTCAATACAGCAGTAGACATAGCACACCTCCTTGGAATTCCATATCCTTACTTTACGGTAAGGAAGTTGACAGGTCAACGGGGAGCCAGCTCACCACAGAAAACACACCGGGAGCCCACTATGAGCCATCTCGGCCTGCAACTTCAAACCCGGCACTTCTACAATCTTCAGGAGGGTATCGGAACATCATCCCGGATTAGATGCACTTGTGCATTTCAATCTTCGTATAACGGTGCGGTTCTGCTAATTTCCGGACAGTTCAAAAAAAAAACGGCGACCTGCAAGGCCGCCGTTACGATGTGTTTATTATCTACTGGTAATAGGAGTTAACCTTGCCAAGATTCACATCCCACGTACTTATCGATACATTTCCGCCTGTCCATGCGCCACTATTAGGGGCTCGAATGTTCAAAATTGAAGACCCAGACGTTGCCGTCTTGCCTATCAGGTCTGCGGTGACCCTTACATTATCGGTTGAATTATTCACGCTAACCCCGACTAGATCACCCGAAAGCCCTGCTGGAATGGTCCAGTTAACCGTCAGAGTGCCGCCCGCCGCGACGTTTGCCAAATTGACCGCACTGGTATTCGATGGGAAGGCAAAAGTCGCAAGGGCACTATTGAGCGTCGGTGCTACTGGAACCACTTCGGTGGAAGTTGCAATCAATGCGGGAGTAGTTGCATTGTCATACAACGCCACTTGGTAGGTGTAGGGACCGGAGCCCATTCCTGTGATAGCCGCATCATCCATATAGAAGCTATTGGTTACGCACCCGGAACAGGCCGGTGGGTTGAGGATCACGAACCCCGTCTGGTTGGCCTGCGCCACAAGCGTTACTCCCGCTCCAAGCCCAGGCCCGGTTACCACAGCTGAGCCGATTGCGGCCATGGCTGGATTGTCTATCAACAGATTAAACCCAGTTTTGTAGCTGGTGCCGGGAGAACAGCCGTTGATACTGGCGGGAATACAAGTCCATCTCTCAGCCATGGTCTGGATGTGTACATTAGCTATACGCTGGTTGCCATGAATTTTCCATGCGCCACCTTCGTACTTCAACTCCGTTGATTCGGCTCCTCCCGGTTTATCATTATTGCTCAGGTTCGCACCAGCCCCATTTTCCGGAACGTAATGTATCGTGGCTATCCCTGTGTTGGTGTCCACCGAGTCCACTACGAGATTGGAAAACTTCAGACCAAGGGTGACTGACGAATTGGTTATCTGGGTCAGAAACGCATCCCTGGTCCGACCGTTATCAACGAACGTGCTGGAAAACATGGCAACCAGGGTTGGGTCGGTTGGGCTAGGCAAGCTGGTCGCAAAGAAAGCCGAAAATGAGTTGACTACCTGCATGATCAGATCTACCGCATTTGGTTGTGTAGCTGGAGTCACGCCTGTTGCACTCAGGCTTGTGCCGCCGGATGTAACGCCCGTTTGCGGATTCACAGTCAGCTTGTTATTGGCATCCAGAATATTGGTGATGGTTACTGCGGTTGGCACGGTCGTATCCACCTTGACCAAGTCCATGAACCTGTCCAGGCCGGTATTATCGGCATTAAAAGCGGATCGCAACAAATCGATGCTGGTGGGCAGTCCTGCCGCCACAAGGACTGGCGCCAATTGAGCAGTCAACTGATCGCGCTGGGCATTCAACTCGGCAGTCGTCAGGTTGGGCAATTTGCTGCTGATTGCGTCAGTCAGTGTTGTTGCAATCGTGCCGGCAATATTCCTGAGCATGAGATCGGTAAAGGGCGTGATGCTGATATTGCCATTCTCATCCGCCTTGGTTGCCGCCGAATACAACTGAACCCGTCTTCCACCCACTGTGCCGTCGGCAAGAAATGCGTAGGGTGCAGTCAAGCCTGCCACTTCAACGGAATATTTGCCGTCTGCTGCAATGGGAATACCTGTCCTGACGGGCTGGGGATTGGAGGAACTATCCCTGACCGACACATAACCCACGACTGGCGCCCCGGCAGCTACTGTGCCACTGATGATGACCGAAGCGGGAGCTGATGTATTTTTTTCCGCGCCACCACCGCAACCAATCAGCACAAGCACGAGCATACCTGACAAAAACCCAGCTACCCCATTACTCTTGAAGCTATCCATGTCGACCTCCCTAGTTTATTAGCACCGCTATCAGTAACGAAACGTTCATTTCGCCATTTAAAGAGCCTGTGTCGAATATCAGGTTTTCGCGCCTCACCTCAGATACGCTCGCATCTTTCTGCCTGGATACTGACTGCATAGATTTTTCGACGAATTCAACTCGAAGAATACATTTCGAGTTTGATGTGAAATAGAACGTTATTGCTGCCAGACTAATTCTTGTGATCTGAAACAGGAGGCTCTGCGAACTGAAGATTGTTCGCAAAATAGCCATGGTTGATTTTCAGGAATGACCGGAGTTGTCCAGCCGGACAAGCCCCGCTATGGAGTGCTTAGTTACACTGGTTTTGCACTTTCTTGCTGCGTTTGGTTGCTATGCACTGTGCGGTGAAGAAGAATAGACTCTGCGTGCACGATTGTTGTATTCGCGTGGCACCACTCCCATGATTCTCTTGAAATGACGAATGAAATGCGACTGGTCGGCGAAGCCAAGTGCTGCTGCCACCTGCGCTCCCAACATACCCTGACGGAGGAGTTGCCGCGCCCGTTCCATTCGAATCTGTATCTGGTAAGCATGCGGCGAAAGACCGACTGTGCGAGTGAAGGCATGAACCAGCCGGAATCGGCTCAGTCCTGCCACCTTCGAAAGTTCATCCAGTGTCACCGGTGTGTAGAATTTTTCATAAAGATACGATTTAGCCCGAATAATGGCGCGATGGTCTTGCGCTCTGCCAAATGAGTGCGGCGTGCGCTCGGTATGTTCGAGTAACTGCAACACAATTTCCATCTGCATGGAATTAATTACGAGTGGATCGGATACATTTCCCTCAACGGCCAACCCCAGTCGCCAGACTGCATTGGCCAATCCGGGATCGGAGGTTTGTGCCTCGTAAAAATGAGGTATGCCGGAAATACCCAGATCTTCAGCAGCTGCTTCCACTTCTCTTCGCGGAATAATGGCCACTTTGAAACATGCGTTGGGAGGAGCGGAGATGGTTCGGTGAAGCTCACCCGGTTCCATCAACATGGTGCCCGGGCCTGTGCCAGTGTGATCCCTGCTGCGGTATTTCCAGTTTTGGCCGAACGCCGGGCTGGTGCTGATCGTATAGTCTTCATGAAAAACACACCAGAGGTGGTTACTCTGATGCACAATCAAAAATTCCCAACCCCCGCAGTTTTCCGGATGAAGCCACAATATGCGTTCACTTGGATCGTCTGAAAGCATTGGCACTCCCGATGTAGGTTGGCAAACACGAAGGGAAAATCAAATAAGCCATACATGCCTGGTGGTTATATTATTACCCGGCCACCGCGTAAGCAAGCTCCAGAAATCAGACTGAACAATCAGGCTCGCACCGTCGGTCACGACAGCCCGCCCTGTTAATTCCCCTGATATTTCCGTACCAACTCCACCCGCTTCAGATAAGCCTCGCGGGCCATCTGCACGTCTTCCAGGAAATGCGGCAACTCTTTCAGCAACAGCGCCTGCGGACCGTCCACCAGGGCTTGCGGCGGGGCAGGATGGAAGTCCACCAGCACCATGTTGGCCCCGGCCAGCACGCCTTGCGCGGTGGCGTGCATGATGTCGAGGATGCCGTCGGGTGAGGCGGCACGCGTACCGACCGAGTGGGACGGATCGACGCAGACGGGCATGCGCGTCAGGCGCTTCACCACCGGCACATGGGCGAAGTCGACGAGGTTGCGGTGCGGGTCGCCCATGTTGGTCTTCATGCCGCGCAGGCCAAACACGACGTTGCGGTTGCCTTCCGAGGCCAGGTATTCGGCTGCGTTCAGCGATTCGTCGAGGGTGATGCCGAAGCCGCGCTTGAGCAGCACGGGGAATTGCTGTTGGCGGCCGACGATTTTGAGCAGTTCAAAGTTCTGCGTGTTGCGCGTGCCGATCTGCAGCATCACGCCGGTCGGATTGCCGGTCTGCTGCAATGTTTCGGCGATCTCGTTGAGGTGCGATTCGTGGGTGATCTCCATGGCGATCACCTTGATGCCGTATTTACCGGCCAGTTCGAACACATACGGCAGGCAGTTCCTGCCGTGGCCCTGGAAGGCATAGGGACTGGTGCGCGGCTTGTAGGCACCCATGCGGGTGCAGACTTGGCCGTTGTCGTGCAAGGCGCGCAGCATGATCTCCACATGCTGGGGGTTGTCCACCGCGCACAGCCCGGCGAAGACGTTGAGCGTGTCCTGCCCGAAGCGCACGCCGTTGTAGTCGAAATGGGCCGGACGGGAATCGTCCTTGTGCCGCCCGAGGATGCGGTATTCCTGCGACACGCGCACCACGCGTTCGACGCAGGGCAGGCTCTGCATGTCCTCGATTTCCAGCGCCTTGGTGTTGCCGATGAGGTAGATTTCGGTGAGGGCTTGTTCAGCACCGTGTTCGGTGTGCACCCGCGCCTGCACGCCTTGCAGACCGGCCAGATGACCCATCAATTGCCGGTACTCGGCACCTTCAGTTTGCGTGTTCGCATCCAGTATCAGAATCATGTGACTTCCCTCGAAATCAGATCAAATTCGTGGACTGAAATGCTCCACCCGCTTCACAAAATCACTTGAACTGCGAGCGGAATATCCCCCACTGCTGCGGCCATTGCACCATCGGGTCGCGCGTGTAGCCGCTCTTGCCGAACTGGTTCCAGCGCCCGACGACGTAGCACAGCAAAAGGTTGGCATGCGCACCGATGTCGTCGCCCGGCGCCAGCTTGCCCTGCGTGTCGGCGATGCGCAGCGCTTGCTTGAGCGTGGTTTCGATGCGGTCGAGGAACTGGTTGATGCGCAGTTGCAGGCGTTCATCTTCGTTCACCAGCGCATCGCCGATGAGCACGCGCGTCATGCCACGGTTCTTCTGGGCGAAGCCGAGCAGCAGCGCAAGGATGCCTTCCACCTGCTTCAGGCCGTCCTGCTCTTCGGTGGCGATCTTGTTGACCAGCCCGAACACAGTCTGTTCGATGAATTCAATCAGGCCTTCGAACATCTGCGCCTTGCTGGCGAAGTGGCGGTACAGCGCCGCTTCGGACAATTCCAGCCGCGCGGCCAATGCGGCCGTGGTGATCTTTTCGCCCTTGGGTTGCTCCAGCATCTCGGCGACGGTTTGCAGGATCTGTAACTTTCTTTCGCCCGGTTGTTTGGTTGCCATGCTTTTCCCCTCTTAAAGTTTGGATACTGCGCGCGGCAGTTCCAGTACATCGCGTATCTTCACATCCACATAACTTGGCGCCCGCAGCGCATTACTCACCCATACGGTACGCATTCCCAAGCGCTTGGCGGTTTGCAGGTTCTCGGCGCTGTCTTCCACCATCACGCACTGCGCAGCCTGCAAACGGTGCTTGCGCAGCAGCAGCCGGAAACCGGCGACTTGCGGCTTGGGTTTGTAGCGCGAATGCTCGATGGAAAACACGTCGTCGAACATATCGTCAATGCGCAGCAACTTCAGCACGGCCTGTGCGTAACGCAGCGGTGCGTTGGAGAACACCACCTTCCTGCCCGGCAACTGCTTCAGCACATGATGCAGACGCGGCTCACGCAGCACCATTTTCGGCAGATCCGGAAACTGGTGCGTGTGCCACAAAAAATGATCCGGGTCGGTGCCGTGGTGCTTCATCAAGCCGCTAAGCGTCGCACCGTAACGCTGCCAGTAATCCACACGCAAGGCATTCGCCTCGTCTTCGTTCAACTGCAAGTGTTCCTGCAAGTACGCCGTCATGCTGCGGTTGATATGCGGAAAAATATGCGCCGTGGCGTTATGCAGCGTGTTATCCAGATCGAAAATCCAGACGCGTTCGCTCATTTGCTCTTGATGAGCGTACCCACACCTTCATCCGTCAGGATTTCCAGCAACAGCGCATGTTCCACGCGCCCGTCGATGATATGCACCGAGCGCACGCCGCCGCGCGCCGCGTCCAGCGCCGAGCTGATCTTGGGCAACATGCCGCCGGACAAAGTGCCGTCCGCCACCAGGTCGTCTATCTGCCTGGGCGTGAGTCCGGTAAGAAGATTGCCTTTCTGATCCAGCACGCCCGGCGTATTGGTCAGCAGCACCAGTTTCTCGGCGCGCAACACTTCCGCCAGTTTGCCCGCCACCACGTCGGCATTGATGTTCAGCGTGTCGCCGTCCGGCGATACGCCGATGGGGGCGACCACCGGGATGAAATCGCCGGAATCGAGGAAGGTGATGATGGATGGATCGATCTTGTTGATGTCGCCGACCAGGCCGATGTCCAGCATCTTGCCCGGCTCGGTAATGCTTTCCAGCATCAGCTTCTCGGCACGGATGAAGCCGCCGTCCTGGCCGGTCAGCCCCACCGCCTTGCCGCCGTAGCGGTTGATCAGGTTGACGATGTCCTTGTTGACCTTGCCCAGCACCATCTCGACCACGTCCATGGTCTCTTCGTCGGTAACGCGCATGCCCTGGACAAACTCGCCCTGCTTGCCGACCTTTTTCAGCAAGTCGTTGATCTGCGGACCGCCGCCGTGGACGACCACCGGGTTCATGCCCACCAGCTTGAGCAGCACCACGTCGCGCGCAAAGCCCTCCTGCAGCTTGGGGTCGGTCATGGCGTTGCCGCCGTATTTGATGACGATAGTTTTATCGAAAAAGCGCTGGATATAGGGGAGCGCTTCAGACAGGGTGCGGGCTTTCTGGGCGGCGGTGGCGACGGTCAATGGCATGTGGGTTCCTTCAAAATTCTGCGCGCATTCTACCGCAGAAACGAAACGGGCGGCATCTAGCCGCCCGTTTGCAGGGAAGTTAACGCTTACTGGATAACCAGTTTTTTGGCGGAAGCTGCTTTCTTCTTGGGTAGCGTCAATTCCAGCACGCCATTATTGTATTTCGCCACAGCGCTGCCTTCGTCCACATCCTGCGCCAGCGAAAAGGCCCGGGAAACGCTGCCGTAATAACGCTCACTGCGCAGCAGTTTTTCACCGTCTTTCACTTCCTTCTCGTTCTTCACTTCGGCGCTGATCGACACCTGGTTACCGTCGATATTCACATGAATATCTTCCTTCTTTACGCCGGGAATCTCGGCGTGGACGGTGTAAGCCTTGTCGTCTTCGCTCACGTCCATCTTGACCTGCATATCCGGCTGCCCCTCGAAGCGCACCGGCTGCATGAAGAAACCTCGAAATAAATCATCCAGTGCATCGCTGGTTGGACTGAACCTGGTGATGTTGGCCATTTTTTTCTCCTTTCCTTGAAGTTGGGCGGAAAACTCTCCGCGTGAAAGCTATCTATGGGCAGCCAAAAGTTTTTCAAGTACCGTTTTCCGCAGATGAAAAAACGAACGGGCGTGATCCGAAGACCACGCCCGCTCTCGACTACCCCTGTTACATTACGTATACGTCAGGCTTTGACGTTGATGACCGAACCGACCTTCTGGCCGTTGGTGTTGACTGTGGGCTCAATTGGAACGCTTGTTGCTGCTGCTTTCTTGGCTTCCTCACGCTTCTTTTCATTCTCTTGTTCCGCCACCCGATCAACCTGAGTTTGCGGCTGCGGCTGAACCTGAGAAACGTAATTATTGCCTGCACTTAACGGATTGACTGTCATGTCCATTCTCCTTTTGCGGCTACTATTCCGCTTGTCTACCAAGTTATGTATCGGCAACTATTCAAGCAACTTTAGTTATTTTGTTCATAAAACACCCAAAGTTACCGTGGTCTTGCCCCGTTTGACCGGCGAAATTTGCAATCCCGGTTTTAAAACTCGCCCTGCACCCCGAACGAGAACGGCAGCACGAATGAGTACACCGGCTCCTTGCTGGTGTAGTCGGCGTTGTAGCTGTAGCCCACGATTTCCTTGCGCTGATAGATATTATTCAGCTCGAAGTAGGTATTGAACTTCCACTTGTCGAACACGTAGTTGCGGTCCAGCCGCAAATCGAGGCGGTGATAAACGGGCAGCGTGCCCGAATTCACTGCGGCATAGACGGGAATGGGACGTCCATCCAAATACGTGCCGCTGGTGCCGACGATAGGTGTGTAGGGCGTGCCGGAGTGAAGGGCCCACTTGGCGCCGAACGACCAGTTCTCCGACAGCTTGTAGGTTCCCACCAGTGTGGTGTTGACCGGCTGGTCATACTCGAAGCGAAACGCTTCGCCGGTAACATCGTTGCGGCGCTGCGATTTGGCGAGGTTGAGCACGAACCAGCCCGAGAGTTTGTCGGTCTCTTCTTTCCTGATCAGCAGTTCAAGCCCGTAAGCCTTGCCGCTCGCCGCATTGATGTAGTTGAGCGCGGGATCGTTGACCACCAGATTGCTGAATTTCTTGTAGTAAGTCTCCGCTTTCCAGTTCCAGTCCGCATCGACCTTGTGTTTGACCCCCAGCACACTGTGGTCTGCGCGAATGTGATCCAGCATCGGATTGCCGAACACGCGTACCCACTGCCCACCCTCGGGGTACTGGTTATGCCTGCCCCAGCCGGCGGTGAAAAGGGTCTGTTCGCTCCATTCCCATTCCGCCCCCAGGCGCGGCTCGGTGTAGGACTTGTGCGCGTAATTTTCTTTGCTGTAGCGCACGCCGCCGATAAGCGTCAAGTGCGGCATAACCCGTTTGCGGTCTTGCATGGAGACGCTCCATGCACTGGTGTTGAATTCATCCGTGAGTTGCTGCCGCGACGCCGATGACAGGTCGCAATTCGGATTGAATTGCGTACAGGTCGCGTTCAGGAAATCCGCGTCGACTTTGACCTTGGCATTGGCCAGCTCGGTTCCCAGCGATAACTCGTGCCCCTCGTCCAGCTCAACGTGCACCTGATCGCGCAGCAGGAGATTATCCTGTGTCAGGCTCAACGTTCCCGCCGTGCCGAGCACACTGGACGAGCGATTATTGGTATGTTCAAACGACAGCGTGTTGTTCGAACCGCCCGCCAACAACGTATCCAGCACCACAGCCTGCATCGAGCTGATTGCGGAAAAAGCCGCATCCCCGGCCAGTACCGGCTGCGTCTGGGCGGCATCGGCAGTGGATGCAATATTCAGCTTCAGCTCATCGGATGCGCCCTGCAGATGAAATGCAAGGCGATTGGTATCGTTCAACTTCCACAAATACTTGCCCTGATAGTCCCAATAGTGCGGCACCTGCATTGTCACGCCTTCATCCTCGACTTGCTTGACGAGCAGATCGACATAACTGCGCCGCGCCGCAAAATAGAACGACTGATCGGCGGTGCGCGGCCCCTCCACCAGGAAATTTGCCCCCATCACGTTGACGTCGATCTTGCCGCCAAAACGATCCTTGCGCGGTTCGCGCAACGCCACGTCGATCACAGCCCCCGTCACATCGCCGTAGTGCGGGCCGAACGCCGCGCTATACAGATTGAAGTCCTCGATCAGGTCGGCGTTGAACACACTGATGTCGCCGAAATGAAACAGCCTGTGAACTGGCAAACCATCGACGTAGTAGGCGTTATCGCCGGGACCGGAGCCTCGCACCGCAGGTGCGCTGCTGCTGCCCACCGTGGCCACGCCCGGCAGCGTCTGCAATCCGCGCAGCGGGTCGCCGCTGGAACCCGCGAGCTTGCGCAGCGTCTTGCCGCCGAGGACGTTTTTGCTGACATGGTCGGGACTGCGTTCTGCCGTCACCACCATCTCGCCCAGCGTCTCCGGCACGCGCAGGTAGAACGTCGGCGAGGGCAGCGGTTTGTCGTCCGCCAGTTGGACTGCAAGCGATGCCGTGATGCCCGAATTCGCCGCCGTCAGGATATAGCTGCCTGCCGCAGGCAGAGTAATCTGGAAGTGTCCCTTGGAATCGGAAACCGCGGAAAGCACGGTTTGATCCTGCACCGAAACAACCACGCCCTGCAATGGATTGCGCGTGCCCTTTTCCAGCACCGTGCCGTTGAGCGTTAATTCCGCTGCATGTGCCGGAAACGCAGAAAACAGCATGGCAATAATAAATACGGTTTTAAGGTTCATTCTGAAGTCCCTGATTTTGATTGCCCGGATATGCATGTATTCAGCTTGTCTGTAATTTGGCCCCGCGCTTCGTGGCTACGGAAGAAGACGCGGGACTATCCAAAGGGAGCAGTTTCTGTAATGCCGTAATGTAATTTTGCAGTGCAGTGCGCCCGGTTTTGGTCAGCGCATAGCAGGTCTGGATACGCGCAGCACTGTCGTCTTTGCGCACAGCCACGTAATCGGCAGCGATGAGTTTTTTTAAATGCGAATCCAGATTGCCGTCTGAGACATCAAGTTGCCGCTTGAGTTCGGCGAAAGTTGCCTCGCCCGCGCCCGCCAAAAAGGCGGCGAGCTGGGTGCGTAGCGGTTGGTGCAATAGCGGGTCTAGCGGTTCCATGTTGCTTCCTTTCAATGCGAAAATCCATCTGTGGTTTTCACGATCAGGCTGCTGCGTATGCCCGCACCGTTCTTTGCATCGTATTCCGTGGCGATTTTCGGTATATGAATGAAGAATGAATCCTGCCACTTCATCCAGTTGCCGCTTGGGGCGCGAATCTCGCCCGTGGGTTTTCCTTCATCCATCATGACGAGCAGCGGTTCATTCAGCACCAGCGGAAACGTGAGTTCACTATTGGCGCGAAACAGATTGCCCGAGACATCAAACTTGACCGGCACAGTCATGCCGGATTGCAGCGCAACGATCTGGCGCCCATTGGGTTGCTGCTGGAATTGTTCATACGACACGATCGGCGCGTCCGCCGACACGGCAGGTGCGATAAACTTATGTGCCAGGAGTGGCGGAATCAACACACACAACAACCAGCCTAGAGATTGCAGCAGCCGCACCTTTGCCGTTCGCTCGCGACCGCGATCTAGCATGACTGACAACAACGGCATGCCCAGCCCCAGTGTGGATGCGGCAACCCATTGCAGGTCGGTGTAATTCAGCCGGAAAGCCACCATCGCGATTCCGATGGAAATCATGAGTGCGCCCACCCACTCCAGCAGTTGCTCCGAGAACAGCCCATGCACGTATAGCCCCAGACCCACCAGCACCACCCATTCCGAAAAGATCAGGTACCCGCCGCCGAAGAAAAAAGCGGAAAAAGTCAGCAAAACGGCAACTGCCATCAGCAGCCACATCACCTTGAGCACCTGACGGTGAATAAACGACCACGCCTCGTCGCGCACCTGTTTTGCACGGCGCGTGAGATGCCAATCCACCAGCGCAACACCCGACACGACAAGTCCGAGAAAGATCAGCCAGGCGAAAGCGCGTTGCTCCTCCACCGGGAATTGCTCGCGCGTGATGATATCGTCGCTCCCCAGGATCACCGCGCCACAGATCAATCCCCACAAAATCAGACTGTGGCGCTCGATACGCAGATTGCGATGACCTGCCGAAAGCATCGAATGGATGGCATCGAGTTGCTGGTTGGCTAGTTGTGACATGGCAAACTCCTGTGTTCATTCCATCAGTTCTTTGATAACTGCAATTCGTACTGTCCAGTAAAACTGCCCTTCAAGAAACCCTGCCAGCTATGTGCATGAGTCTTCAATGAAAGCCCTTTCCCGAAATCCAACTCTGTTTTGCAGAGCGTATCACTCTGAAAAACAGAGTGTCAACCTGGATTTTCCAGCAGCATTGCACAATTGCGGCAGAGCGCTTCAGCCGCGATAATGTGCAGACGGACTCATTTCCATCGCTTCGCGCATGACAAACTCGCCAAATATCGGCCAATCAAACCCAGGGAACCCAGAATGACCACCCCGCTACTCATCGCCAAGAACGACAAGAAAGAACTCGAACTGCTACCACAAATGGCCAACCGCCACGGCCTGATCACCGGCGCCACCGGCACCGGCAAGACCGTGACGCTGCAATCGCTGGCCGAATCGTTCAGCCGCATCGGCGTGCCGGTGTTCATGTCCGATATCAAGGGCGACCTGTCCGGCATTTCCAAAATCGGCGGCGGCAATGCCAAAGTGCAGGCACGCGTCGAGCAACTGAAACTGGAAGGCTTTGAGCATCGCGCCTACCCGGTCACGTTCTGGGACGTCGAAGGCAAACAGGGACATCCGGTGCGCGCCACCGTGTCCGACATGGGGCCGCTGCTGCTGGGGCGCATGCTGAACCTCAACGACACGCAGCAAGGCGTGCTCACGCTGGTGTTCAAGATCGCCGACGACAACGGCATGCTGCTGCTCGACTTCAAGGACCTGCGCACCATGGTGCAGCACGTCGGCGACAACGCCAAGGACTTCACCACCGAATACGGCAACATCTCCACCGCCAGCATCGGCGCGATCCAGCGCGGCCTGCTGGAACTCTCCAGCCAGGGTGCGGAACAATTCTTCGGCGAACCCATGCTCAACATCGACGACCTGATGCAGACCGACCGTGGCGCGGGCATGGTCAACATCCTCGCCGCCGACAAACTGATGCAGTCGCCCAAAGTGTATTCGACGCTGTTGCTGTGGCTGCTGTCCGAGCTGTTCGAGAACCTGCCCGAAGCGGGCGACCTGGAAAAACCCAAGCTGGTGTTCTTCTTCGACGAGGCGCACCTGCTGTTCAACGACGCGCCCGCCGCGCTGGTGGATAAGATCGAGCAGGTGGTGCGCCTGATCCGTTCCAAGGGCGTGGGCGTGTACTTCATCACGCAGAACCCGGCCGATGTGCCGGACAAGATATTGAGCCAGCTCGGCAACCGCGTGCAGCATGCGCTGCGCGCCTTCTCCGCGCGCGACCAGAAGGCGGTGCGCGCCGCCGCCGAAACCATGCGCGACAACCCCGAACTGGACGAGCAGGCCGCCATCACCGAGCTCGGCGTGGGCGAGGCGCTGGTGTCGTTGCTGGATGCGAAAGGCACGCCGACCATCGTCGAACGCGCGCTCATCGTGCCGCCGCAGGCGCATATCGGCCCGATCAGCGAGGCCGAACGCGCCGCCATCATCCAGTCGTCGCTGCTGGCCGGACATTACGAAAAAACCGTCGACCGCGAATCGGCCTTCGAGATGATCAAAGCACGTGCGCAAGCACAGCAGGTCGAAGCCGAAAAAGCCGCGCCCGCAGCAGAGAGTTCGGGCGGCGGACTCGGCGGCATGCTGGGCGGCATCTTCGGTGGCGGCAACAGTCGCCGCCAGAGTGCGGGCGAAGCCATGGTGAAGAGCGTGGTGCGCACCGTCGGCGCCGAGGTCGGACGGCAACTCGTGCGCGGCGTGCTGGGTTCGCTGATGGGCGGCGCAACCGGCACTCGTAGCCGTCGCAGGTAAATGCTGATGAAACAGGTCAGTCGCTCATGACACTCGGTTAGCTCAATTTCAATTTGCACAACACCGCGACCCCATTCCTTCCCCCTTGCAGGGGGAAGGCTAGGATGGGGGTTGAATCGGCGAAGGCGCAACGACTCGGGGGGG
>JBAQDF010000023.1:0-79119 GCA_049286265.1 Sideroxyarcus sp. | reverse complement strand
ATCCTGAATCCTGAATCCTGAATCCTGAATCCTGAATCCTGAATCCTGAATCCTGAATCCTGAATCCTGAATCCTGAATCCTGAATCCTGAATCCTGAATCCTGAATCCTGCCTCTAATCCGCCTGTTTGCGCAAGAACGACGGAATATCCAGCGGATCAACACCGGATTGCTTCATCGCTTCCACGGCTTCGCGATGGCGCCCAGTACGTATCACGGCCGGCATATCCAATGCGCCGTAATCGACCTGTGGTGCATCGTGGGTGCCGGTGCGTTTGGTCTCATACACCAGCGCAGGCTTCGGCTGCTTGCGTGCAAGCGGAGCACCCAGACCGGTCGCAACGATAGTCACGCGCAATTCGTCGCCCATGTTTTCATCGAACACCGAGCCCACGATCACCGTCGCTTCGGAGGCGGCGAACTGGAAGCAGTTCATCACTTCATGCAGCTCTTCCAGGGTCAGGCTGCTGCTGGAGGTGATGTTGACCAGCACGCCGCGCGCACCGGACAGATCGACATCTTCCAGCAAGGGGCTGGCGATGGCCTGCTCGGCTGCACGTTGTGCACGTCCTTCGCCGGAAGCAGTCGCCGCGCCCATCATGGCCATGCCGTTTTCGGACATCAGTGTGCATACGTCGGCGAAGTCCACGTTGACCATACCGGGAACGTTGATCACTTCCGCAATGCCCGCGACCGCGCCCTGCAACACGCCGTTCGCAGCCTTGAATGCTTCCGCCAGGGTGGTCTTGCCGCCCAGTACTTCCATCAGCTTGGCGTTCGGCACAATGATCAGCGAATCGACATAGGTCGCCAGCTCTTCGATACCGCTTTGCGCCAGGCTCATGCGTTTACCTTCAAAGGAGAACGGTTTGGTCACAACCGCCACGGTAAGGATGCCCATCTCCTTGGCCACCTGCGCCACGATCGGTGCCGCCCCGGTTCCCGTGCCGCCGCCCATGCCTGCGGTGATGAACACCATGTTTGCGCCGCCGATAATTTCGGCGATGCGTTCACGGTCTTCCATCGCGGCAGCCTGGCCGATTTCCGGCTTGGCCCCCGCGCCGAGTCCCTTGGTCAGGGTCGCGCCGATCTGCAATTGCACGCGCGCCTTGCTGCGACGCAGCGCCTGCGCATCGGTATTGATGGTGATGAATTCGACGCCCTGTACTCCCTGGTCGATCATGTGATCGACGGCGTTGCCGCCGCAACCGCCCACTCCCACCACCTTGATCACTGCGCCTTGCGGCTGTGCATCCATCAATTCAAACATGTTTTTCTCCTTGTCTAAAATTCAAATCAACCCTGAAACCGAACCCTAAAAATTGCGCTGAAACCAAGTCTTCATATTTTCCAATACATCGCTGAATGACCCCGAATTCACGCGTGCCACCTCGTCGCGCTTATGCTGATCCAACCCGTACAACAGCAAGCCCACGCCGGTGGCATAGCGCGGTGTTTTCACTACATCAGACAAACCGTCGATATTGCGCGGCACGCCCATGCGCACCGGCATATGGAATATCTCCTCGCCCAGCTCGACCATGCCCTGCATGGCGCTGCTGCCGCCGGTCAGCACAATGCCGGACGAGAGCAGGTCTTCGAAACCGCTGCGGCGCAGCTCCTGCTGCACCAGCGAATACAACTCTTCCACGCGTGGCTCGATTACTTCCGCCAGCGTCTGCCGCGACAGCATGCGCGCGCTGCGCTCACCCACGCCGGGCACCTCGATGGGTGCGTCGTTGGCCAACTGGCGCAAGGCGCAGCCGTATTTGATCTTGATGTCCTCGGCATCCTTGGTCGGCGTGCGCAAGGCCATGGCGATGTCGTTGGTGATCTGGTCGCCCGCGATCGGGATCACCGCCGTGTGGCGGATCGCGCCGTTGGTGAAGACCGCGACATCGGTGGTGCCGCCGCCGATATCCACCAGGCACACGCCCAGCTCTTTCTCATCCTCGGCCAGCACCGCCTTGCTCGACGCCAGCGGCTGCAAAATCATTTCGTTCACTTCCAGACCGCAGCGGTGGATGCACTTCAGGATGTTCTGCACGGCCGACACCGCGCCGGTGACGATATGAATTTCCACCTCCAGCCGCATGCCGCTCATGCCCAGCGGTTTCTTGATACCGCCCTGGCCGTCGATGCTGAATTCCTGCTCGAGGATATGCAAAATCTGCTGGTCGCCCGGCAGGCTGATCGAACTGGCCGTCTCCACTGCACGCACCACGTCGGTGTGCGCCACTTCCTTGTCCTTGATCTTGATCATGCCGTTGGCGTTGGAACTCTTGATGTGACTGCCCGCAATGCCGGTGTACACCTCGCGTATCTTGCAGTCCGCCATCAGCTCCGCCTCTTCCAGCGCGCGCTGGATGGCCGCCACGGTGGCGTCGATATTCACGACCATGCCTTTTTTCATGCCCGATGACTGGTGCAAACCCGCACCGATGACTTCCAGCGTCCCTTCCGGCCTGATCTCGGCGACGATGCACGCGATCTTCGACGTGCCGATGTCCAGCCCCACGATCAAATTCTTGCTTTCCCTGTTCTTGCTCATCGCTGCTCCCTTGCTGCCAATTCAAACATTGCCTGCCATTTGCGCCGCAAACCCGTTGCGGTAGCGCAAATCCACATGACTGGCCGGCCGCGCCAGCGCAGCCAGACTGTACGGATACACCGCAACAAAGCGCTTCAGCCGCTGCTGCATCTCTTCCCGCCCCAATTCCAGCACCATGCCGTTGTCCAGCTTCACCTGCCACGCGTAACGCGGCGACAGGCTGATTTGCGCGATCTGCTGCTTCATCGGTTGCAGCGCCGCATTCAACTCGCCGTACATCTGCGTCACTTGCGCCGAACTGTCCGACTGCCCGATGAAGACCGGCAGTTTCTGCTCTGCCATTCCTGCAAACACTTCACCGTGCGTATTCACCAATTCCTTGCCATTCCAGGTTGCCAACGCGACCTGCTCTTCCACTTCCACTTGCAGGCTCCACGGAAACTTGCGCCGCACGCTGACCTTGCGCACCCACGGCAATTTTTCGAAGACCTGCCGCGTGCGTTCCAGATCGACGGTAAAGAAATTCCCGCTCACTTGCTCGCGCACCGCTCTTTCCAGCAACTCGTATGAAACGCGCTGCGGCGCGGCAGTCAACTCCACCGCCCGCAGCGGAAACACCGGCAGGTGCAGCACAAAGCGCACCACGCCGTACAGCACCAGCACCAGGCTGAGGCCGAACAAAGCGTTGGCGATGCTGCGCAGCAGCGGCGCGTTATCCCACATGCGATCCTTCCAATATCTGCACCACAAGTTGCTCGAAGCTGATGCCCGCCTGCCGCGCCGCCATCGGCACCAGGCTGTGGTCGGTCATGCCGGGCGAGGTGTTGATCTCCAGCAGATAGAACTTGCCGTCATCCCCGCGCAGGAAGTCCACACGCCCCCAGCCGGTACAACCGACCAACTGGAAGGCCAGCAACGCCAGATGCTGCATCGCAGCTTCATCTTCCGCACTCAAGCCGCTCGGACACAGATAGCGTGTATCGTCGCGCAGGTACTTCGCCTCGTAGTCGTAGAACTCGTTGGCCGGTTCGATCTTGATCACCGGCAACGCGCGCGTATTGAGAATCGCCACCGTGTATTCGCCACCGCTCATGAAACTTTCTGCGATCACCACCTTGTCGTGTTTGGCGGCTTCGGCATAGGCGACCGGCAATGCCTCCACCGTCTTCACCTTGGTCACGCCGACGCTGGAACCCTCGCTGGACGGCTTCACGAACAGCGGCAAGTCGAGATGATCGGCCACGGCATTCCAGTCGGTCGGCGCAGTCAATGCCTCATACTCTGGGATAGGCAGGCCCGCTGCCTGCCACACCAGTTTGGTGCGCCATTTATCCATCGCAATGGCCGACGCCATCACGCCGCTGCCGGTATAGGGAATTCCCATCAATTCCAGCGCACCCTGCACAGTGCCGTCCTCGCCGAAGCGACCGTGCAGCGCGATGAACACGCGATCAAAGTTTTCTTTCCTGAGTTCGGACAAGTCGCGCTCTGCCGGATCGAAGGCGTGCGCATCGACACCGCTGCGCTGCAATGCGGCAAGCACCGCACTGCCGCTCTTCAACGACACTTCGCGTTCTGCCGAACGCCCGCCGAACAACACAGCCACTTTGCCGAAGGATTCAGGATTCAGGATTTTGGATTCAGTATTCATGTTTGGTATTCACCGACAATTTTTACTTCCGGATGCAATTCGATGCCCGTTTGCTTCAGCACCGTTGCCCGTACTTCGTTAATCAAATTTTCAATATCCGCAGCCGTCGCATTGCCCACATTCACAATAAAGTTTGCGTGCTTCTCCGACACCTGCGCGCCGCCGACACGCTTGCCCTTCAGCCCGCAGCCCTCGATCAATTTCGCCGCGTGATTGCCCGGCGGATTGCGAAACACCGAACCCGCGTTCGGCAGATTCAGGGGCTGGGTGGCGCTGCGCTTCTCCAGCAAAACCTTGATCTCCTGCCGCGCCTCCTCGACATCGCCTTTTTCCAGCCTGAGCCAGGCGCCGACGAAAAACTCTTCTGAGGAATTAGGATTTTGGATTTTGGATTTGGCGGGATCCGCATGCGAAGCTTCCTCCCAATTCCTAAATCCAAAATCCAAAATCCTCATCACATGCCTGTACCCGACCTCATACTCCTGCGGCGTACGCTCCAGCAGTTCGCCGCCGCGCGTCAACACCTGCACCCTATCCACCTTCTGCCAGGTCTCGCTGCCGTAGCAACCGGCATTCATCGCCAGCATGCCGCCCAGCGTGCCGGGAATCCCTGCAAAGAATTCCGCACCGCACCAATTGTTCGTGGCAGCAAACCGTGCAAGCTTGGCGCCCGCCACTCCGGCCTGCGCATAGATCAGTTCTCCATCCATGTGCAGCTCGATCAGCGCACCCACCATCTGCACCACCGTGCCGCGAAAGCCGCCGTCGCGCACCAACAGGTTGCTGCCCAGACCAACGAAGAGCAACGGTTCTTCTGCTGGCGTCTGCCGCAGAAACTGCTGCAAGTCGGCGAGATCGGCCGGACGATACAGGCGTTGTGCAACGCCGCCCGCACGCCAGCTCACGTGGCGCGACATGGGCTCGTCGTGGAGCATTTCTCCACGCAAACTCAGTACCGAGTGCTGAGTACCGAGTGCCGAGGAGGGTAGTTTTGGGTTTGCGCACATACTCAGCACTCAGCACCCAGCACTAGCTTTCCCGGAACGCCGCCGATGGAGCCCGCCCCCATGGTCAGCACCACATCGCCGTCGCGCGCCATCTGCATGATGGTCTGCGGCATGTCGGCGATGTTCTCTACGAACACCGCCTCGCTCTGTCCGGCCACACGCAATGCGTGCATTAATGCGCGCCCGTCTGCGGCCACAATGGGGGGTTCCCCTGCCGCGTAAATGTCGGCCAATGCCAGCGCATCCACGCCGGACAATACCTTGACGAAATCCTCGAACAGATCGCGCGTACGCGTAAACCTGTGCGGCTGGAAGGCGAGCAGCAAACGCTTTTTCGGGAAGGCGCCGCGCACGGCGGCCAGCGTCGCTTTCATCTCCACCGGGTGGTGACCGTAGTCGTCGATCAGCGTGAACGATCCGCCGGACGCCAGGGGGATTTCCCCATAGCGCTGCATGCGCCGCCCCACGCCCTCGAATTCGGCCAGCGCCGCGACAATCGCGCCAGGCGCCACACCCACTTCCAGCCCGACCGCAATGGCCGCCAGCGCATTGAGCACGTTGTGCACACCAGCCAGATTGAGCGTGATGTCCAGATCAAGCGGCTTGCCTTCGAACAGGCATTTCTCGTCATGGCGGCATTGCGCGGTAAAGCGCATTTTTCCTCCTTCATGCCGCACATTCACCGCGCGTATTTGCGCTTCCTCTCCCTGGCCGTAGGTGGTGATCGGCTTGCTGATGCGCGGCAGGATTTCGCGCACATTTGCATCGTCCGAGCACAGGATGGCGCGGCCGTAAAACGGCAGGCGCTCGACGAAGTCGATAAAGGCCTGCTTCAGCTTGTTGAAGTCGTGGCCGTAGGTCTCCATATGGTCGGCGTCGATGTTGGTGACCACCGCCAGTATCGGCGTGAGGAACAGGAACGAGGCATCGGACTCGTCCGCCTCGGCCACGATGAACTCGCCCGTGCCCAGCCGCGCATTTGCGCCGCTACTGTTGAGGCGTCCACCGATGACGAAGGTCGGGTCGTAGCCGCCCTTGGTCAATACACTGGTCACCAGCGAGGTAGTGGTGGT
Source organism: Sideroxyarcus sp. (assembly GCA_049286265.1). Taxonomy (GTDB): domain Bacteria; phylum Pseudomonadota; class Gammaproteobacteria; order Burkholderiales; family Gallionellaceae; genus Sideroxyarcus. Next base: position 72,838 of record JBAQDF010000023.1, on the reverse strand, counting down.
CTTGCCGTGCGTACCCGCGATGGCGATGCCCTGCCGCAAGCGCATCAGCTCGGCCAGCATCACTGCGCGCGGCACGATGGGGATGCGCTGCTCGCGCGCCGCCACCACTTCCGGGTTGTCCGCCTTCACCGCAGTGGATGTCACCACCGCATCGGCATCGCGCAGATTCCTTTCGCTGTGCCCCTGGTACACCGTCGCACCCAGCGATCGCAGGCGCTGCGTGACGGCGCTGTCGGCCAGGTCTGAACCGCTTACCTTGAAGCCCAGGTTAAGCAGCACCTCGGCGATGCCGTTCATGCCGGAGCCGCCGATGCCGACGAAGTGAATGTGTTTGATCTTATGTTTCATATTTATTGTCCCGTTTCATGCCGCGAGTGTGCTGCAGACCTGCGCCACTTGTTGCGTCGCTTCCGGTTTTGCCAGACTGCGCGCGGCCTGCGCCATCGCCAGCAGTTTTTCGCGGCTCATCTCGCGCAACAGTTGCGCCAGTTTTTCCGCACTCAATTCCTTCTGCGGCAGCAACACCGCCGCACCGTGGTCGCTCAGAAAGCGTGCGTTGTATGTTTGATGGTCGTCCACCGCGAACGGGAACGGCACCAGCACGCTCGCCACGCCCGCCGCGGCCAATTCGGCGATAGTCAGCGCCCCCGCGCGGCAAATCACCAGATCGGCTTTCGCATACTGGGTTGCCATGTCGTCGAGGAATGCGCGAATGTGCACCTCCGACACGTTACTGGCGCAGCCAGCCGTTTGCGGGAGGAGGTGCGATGCAGCCACTCCCGCACCCATCGGCTCCGCCGCACCGTGTCGTGGCCGCACGTCCACGCCCGCCTGTTCATACAATTTCCGCACCGTTTCAAATTGTTTCTTGCCGGTCTGGTGCAGCACATGCGGACGACTGGATTCATCCAGCATCGCCAGCGCCCGCGGCAGCGCTTCGTTGAGCGCCTGCGCACCCAGACTGCCGCCCACCACCAGCACGTTCAGCTTGCCGTTGCGCCCGGCGAAGCGCGTTTGCGGTTCGGGTACTGCCGCGATGTCGGCGCGTACCGGATTGCCGCACCACTGCGTGCCCTTCAGCACATCCGGGAAGCCGCTCAGCACGCGCGCGGAAATCTTCGCCAGCAGTTTGTTGCTCAAGCCCGCGATGGAATTCTGTTCGTGGATGACCAGCGGCCGGCGCAAAAATGCCGCCATCAAACCGCCCGGCATGGTGATGTAACCGCCCATGCCCAGCACCACATCGGGACGATGACGGAAAATCGCGACCGCACTTTGACCCAGTGCGCGCAGCAACGTGAATGGCAAAGTCAACAGACGCAGCAACCCTTTGCCGCGCACGCCGGTAAAATTTACCCAAGCCACCGGATATCCGTGCTTGGGCACCAGTTCCGCCTCCATGCTGTTCGGCGCACCCAGCCACACCACGTTCCAGCCCTGCGCACGCAAAGCATCGGCGACCGCCAGCCCCGGATAAATATGTCCGCCGGTGCCGCCTGCCATGATGAGGATGGTGCGATTCATATCGGCAACCCTCTTGCTACCCTGCGGTTCTCGTAGTCAATCCGCAGCAGCACTGCAATGGCAACCAGATTCACCACCACCCCGCTGCCGCCGAAACTCAGGAATGGCAGCGTCAGTCCCTTGGTCGGCAGCACGCCCATGTTCACACCGATGTTGATCATCGCCTGTACGCCCAGCCACACCGCAATCCCTTGCGCCACCAGCGCAGGGAACAGGCGCTCCGACATCGCCGCCTGGCGCCCGATGGCAAAGGCGCGCACGATCAGCCCGCCGAACAGCAGGATGACGGCGCTTACGCCGAACAGGCCCAGCTCTTCCGCGGTCACGGCAAGCAAAAAGTCGGTGTGCGCTTCCGGCAGGTAGAACAGCTTTTCCACGCTGCCGCCCAGGCCGACGCCCAGCCATTCGCCGCGGCCGAATGCGATCAGCGCGTGGCTGAGTTGATAACCTTTGCCATAAGGATCAGACCAGGGATCGAGGAAACCCAGCACGCGTTGCATGCGGTAATCCGAAGAGAAAATCAGCGCGGCGAAGGCCAGCGGCAGCAACACCACCAGGCCGCCGAAAATTTTCAGGTTGAACCCGCCCAGCCACAACGTGCCCATCGCAATCGCGCAGATCACCACGAACGCGCCCATATCCGGCTCCAGCAGCAGCAGCGCACCGACCAGTGCCATCACGCCGAACATCGGCAGGAATGGTTTAAGCAGATGGTCTTTCACCGCGCCTTTGCGCACGGCGTAATCGGCGGCATACAGCACGGCGAACAGTTTCATCAGTTCAGACGGTTGCAGATTGACGATGAACAGCGGCAACCAGCGGCGGCTGCCATTGACTGCCTTGCCGACACCGGGAATCAGCACCAGCAGCAACAGCACCACGCCAAACAGGAACAGGTAGGGCGCATACTTCTGCCACATCTGCGTCGGGATCTGGAAGGCGAGCACGCCGATTACCAGCCCGGTCGTGATGAAGATGCCATGGCGCACCAGATAGTAGGTCGCGTGATAGCCGGTATACTTTCCCGCCTCGGCTGTCGCAATCGAAGCGGAATAGACCATCACCAGGCCGATGGCGAGCAGCGCGGTGACGATCCAGGTCAGCACGTTGTCGTATTCCGCCACAGTGCGGCGCGGGGCATTCAGTGTTGTGCTGAACATGGCGCCCCCGTTTCCAGTTTCTTCACCGCCGCGATAAACACCTCGGCGCGATGCAGGTAACTCTTGTACATATCGAAGCTGGCGCAGGCGGGGGACATCAGCACTGCATCGCCTGGCTGTGCATTTGCGGTGGCGATCTTCACCGCCTCATCCATGTCGCGCGCTTTCAACACCGGCTTGCCGCAACCCTGCAGCGCCTGCCAGATCAACGGCCCGTCGCGCCCGATCAGCACGGCAGCGCGTGCATGTTTTGCCACTGCTTCTTTCAGCGGCGAGAAATCCTGGCCTTTTCCGTCGCCGCCGAGAATGACGATGGCCGGTTTACCCAAACCCTTCAGCGCCGCTTCGGTCGCGCCGACGTTGGTGCCTTTGGAATCGTCGTAATAAGTGATGCCGTTCACCTCTGCAACTTTTTCCACGCGGTGCGGCAGGCCTTTAAAAGTGCGCAATGCCTGAACCAGCGGCTCCAGCGGCATGTCGAGTGCGCGACACAATGCCAGCGCCGCGAGCGCATTCGCCACATTGTGCAAGCCGGATACCTGCAATTCATCCGCACGCATGATCTTTTTCACGCCCTGCACCAGCCAGGTCGTTTCGCCGTAACGCGCGATACCCCAATCCTTCTCGCGCTTTGGTGGATTCAGGCCAAAACTGATCTGCTCGCGCCCGCGGTGCCGCATCGAATCGCTGCGCATATCGTCGCGGTTCACCACCTGCACCCCGTGACCGCGGAAGATGCGCGCCTTGGCCGCCGCGTAGGCATCCATGCTGCCCGCATAACGATCCAGATGATCTTCCGTTACGTTGAGCACAACGGCGGCATCGGCATCCAGTGTGTATGTGGTTTCGAGCTGGAAGCTGGACAACTCCAGCGCCCACACTTGAGGTTGTTGCGTGCGTGCGCGCAATGCGTCCAGCACTGCGGGCGAGATATTGCCCGCCACCTGCGTATCCAGCCCCGCCGCCGCGCACATCGCGCCGACCATGCTGGTCACTGTGGTTTTGCCGTTGGCGCCGGTGATGGCGATAACCTTAGTCGTTAGCCGGTAGTCGTTAGTCGCTAGTTGCTGGGCCAAAAGCTCAATGTCGCCCACGACCGGGATGCCGCGCGCGAGGGCCTTCTGCACCAGCGGCTCGGCCATTGGCACGCCGGGACTGATGGCGATACGGTCTATGCCTTGCAGCAGATCATCGTCGAACGGGCCGCAATGCACTTCAGCCTGCGGTAGTTCGCGGCGCAAAGTCGCGATTCCCGGCGGCTCCAGGCGGCTGTCGGCGACACACAGGCGCGCGCCCTGCGCGCTCAGGTAGCGCGCAAGCGACAACCCGGTCTCACCGAGACCGAGGATCAGCACTGTTTGTTTTGCCAGTTGTTTCAATCTGCTTCCTTAAATCAGTTATTAGTCGTTAGTCGCTAGTCGTTAGTTGGCTTTGTCCGCTACGCGGGCTGATCTAACTAACGACTAGCGACTAACGTCTACCAACTGCCTCACCTCAACTTCAACGTTGCCAATCCAATCAAAACCAGCAGCATGGTGATGATCCAGAACCTCACCACGACCTGGGTCTCCTTCCAGCCCTTCTGTTCAAAGTGATGATGCAGCGGCGCCATGAGCAGGATGCGCTGGCCCGTGCCATAGCGGCGCTTGGTGTATTTGAACCAGGACACCTGCAACATCACCGACACCGCTTCCACCACAAACACGCCGCCCATGATGAACAGCACCAGTTCCTGGCGGATGATCACGGCCACCGCGCCCAGTGCCGCGCCCAACGCCAGCGCGCCGACATCGCCCATGAACACTTCCGCCGGATAGGCGTTGAACCACAGGAAGGCCAGGCCCGCGCCGGAGATGGCCGCGCAGAAAATCGCCAATTCGCCCGCGCCGGGGATCGACGGTTCGCCCAGATATTTGGAGAACTCGGCATGGCCCGCGACATAGGCGAAGATCGCCAGCGCGGCAGACACCATCACGGTCGGCATGATGGCCAAACCATCAAGGCCGTCGGTCAGGTTCACTGCATTGCTGCTGCCGACAATGACCAGATAGACAAGCAATATGAAACTAAACGCGCCCAGCGGCAGCACCAGATATTTGAAGAAGGGCACGATGAGTTCGGTATGAGCGGGCAAAGTGGCGTGCGACCACAGGAAGATGCCGACCGACAGCGCGATCAGCGATTGCCAGAACATCTTGGCCTTGGCCGACAAGCCGTCCGGGTTGCGGTGCACCACCTTGCGATAGTCATCCACCCAGCCGATGGCACCTACGCCCAGCGTCGTGAACAGCACCACCCAGATGTAGGCGTTGCGCAAATCACCCCACAGCAGCGTGGTAATGGCGACCGACATCAGGATGAGCGCGCCGCCCATGGTCGGCGTGCCCGCTTTCACCAGATGCGTTTGCGGGCCGTCGCTGCGCACCGATTGGCCGATCTTCATCGCCGTCAGCTTGCGGATCATCCACGGCCCCAGCATGAACGAGATGATCAGCGCGGTCATCGCCGCCATCACCGCGCGCAGCGTGATGTAGTTGAACACGCTGAACGTTCGCACGTCCTGCGCCAGCCACTGGGTTAATGCGAGCAGCATGTTTCCTCCTTTTGGAGCGCGCAAAATTGCACGACTCTTTCCATCTTCATGAAACGCGATCCTTTTACCAGCATGATCGTTTGTTCATCCAGTTCCTTATCCAGCGCGGCCTGCAATGATTCGATATCGCCGAAATGCTGCGCGCCAGCCCCGAACTCCTGCACAGCCCCGGCGCTCAGCGCACCCAGCGCAAACATCTTTTCGATGCCCAGTTCGCGCGCGGCGATGCCGATCTCGCGATGAAACTGCGCGGCGTCATCGCCCATCTCGCCCATGTCGCCCAGCACAAACAGCCGCTTGCCCACCGCCTGTGCCAGCACTTCCAGCGCCGCGTGCATCGAGGCCGGATTGGCGTTATAGGTATCGTCGATCAGCGTTGCACCGTGCAATCCCTGTTTGAGCTGCAATCGTCCGGCTACGCCGCCAAATTTCCCCAGCGCCTTGGCTATGTTGTCCAGAGAAACCTGCAACGCCAGCGCTGCCGTAGCAGCAGCCAGCGCATTGCGCGCGTTGTGCTCGCCCGGCACCTGCAACTCAACTCGTTTTTCTCCAGCGGGCGTGCGCATTTCCAGCGCGCCGCCATAGCCATGTATCGTCCATTTGCCTTTCACTGCCGCAGCATGTTCCAGACCGAAATCGAACACACGGTGGGTTCCCGCCAATAAGCGCCACATGAGCGCATGTGCATCGTCGGCATTGATGACCGCCGTACCGTCTTTTGCCAGTCCCGCAAATATCTCGCCCTTGGCCAGCGCCACGCCTTCCACCGAGCCCAGCCCCTGCAAATGCGCACCCGTTGCGTTGTTGATCAACGCCACATCGGGTTTGGCGATGCGCGTGAGATAGTCGATTTCCTTGGGATGGTTCATGCCCATTTCGATGACCGCGTAGCGATGCGTCGCGCGCAACTTGAGCAAGGTCAGCGGCATGCCGATGTCATTGTTGTAGTTGCCTTTGGTGGCAAGCACTTCTTCTTCATTCTTTGTGACGTCCCGCAAGATTGCCGCCAGCATCTCCTTCACCGTGGTCTTGCCGTTGCTGCCGGTAATGGCGACCAACGGAATATCGAACTGCGCGCGCCAGTGTGCGGCGAGTTTGCCCAATGCCAGGCGGGTATCCTCGACTAACAGCAACGGCACCCCTGCATCCTGTATCCCGCATCCCGAATCCTGATTCACCACTGCCGCCACTGCACCGGCCTTCACGGCCTGTGCGACGAACTTTGCTCCGTCGAAATTCTCGCCCTTGAGCGCGATGAACAAATCGCCGCTCTGGATGGTCCGCGTGTCGGTCGAAACAGCAGAAAAGCGCACATCCGCTCCTTCCATGCGGGCCCGCAAAGCATTGGCAGCTTGTGAAAGCAGCATCATTGCCGACGCTCCTCATGCATCCACATGCTCAGCGCACGGTGGGCAATTTCGCTGTCTGAAAACGGGTAACGCACGCCTTTGATCTCCTGGTAATCCTCATGTCCCTTGCCTGCGAGCAACACCGTGTCTGCGGGTTGCGCCTTGCTGATCGCGTGCGTGATCGCCTTTGCCCTGTCCTCGATCACCTGATACTCGCCCTGCATGCCCTGGCTGATGGCCTCGATGATTGCGTGCGGCTCTTCGCTGCGCGGGTTGTCGCTGGTAATGATGCGCACATCGGCAAACTTCGAGACAACCGTCCCCATCATCGGGCGCTTGCCGCGATCGCGGTCGCCGCCGCAGCCGAACACACAGATGACTTTGCCGCCCGAAGGTTCCGTCACTTCGCGCAGCGTCAGCAATACTTTTTCCAGCGCATCCGGCGTATGCGCGTAATCCACGACCACCGCCGGTATGTCCTTGCCGCCCAGCGTCTGCATGCGCCCGGCCACCGCTTTTTGCATGCCGAGTTCGCGCACGGCATCGTCAATACCTGTTTCGCTGACCAGCAACACCGCCAGCGCGCCCATCAAATTGGAGGCATTGAAACGCCCGATCAGTTTGCTTTGCAGCATTGCCGCGCCCCAACTGGTATGCAGTTGCAGCGTCAGCCCCTGTGCATCCATCTGCGAGAGATTGCCGTACACCATGCGGATGCCGAGACGTTCGGCCAGATTCAGCGATTCGTCGTTTAATCCGTAGCCGATAACTTCCGGGATCGAAAATTGCTTTTCTCTTTCGCTTCCTCTCCCGCTTGCGGGAGAGGATTGAGGAGAGGGCGATGCATTCCCCAGAACCAATTCTTCGGCAAGCTCCGCGCCGAACTCATCATCCAGGTTCAGCACCGCATACTTCAGATGCTCCCAATCGAACAGACGGCGCTTTGCCGCAGCATAGCTTTGCATGTCGCCGTGATAGTCGAGGTGGTCGCGCGTCAGGTTGGTGAGCAGCGCCACGTCGTATTTCACGCCGTTGACGCGTCCCTGCGTCAGCGCATGCGAGGACACTTCCATCACCGCCGCTTTTGCCCCTTGCTGCTCAAATTCCGCCAGCAGTTTGTGTACCAGCAATGCATCCGGCGTCGTATTCACAGTCGCCTGCAATGCATCCGGGAAGCCATTGCCCAGCGTGCCGAGCACGGCGCTCTTGCGCCCCAGCGCACTGAACGTTCTGGCAAGCCAGTGACTGATCGAGGTCTTGCCGTTGGTGCCGGTCACGCCGACCATCAACAGCTTCCGCGACGGCTGGCCGTAGACCTGATTGGCGATCAGGCCGGCCTGGTGGCGCAAATCCTTCACCGCCAGATGCGGCACGTTCCACGCCGGGTTCCAGTTGAAGTCATGCGCATCCCAGATCACCGCATTCGCACCCCGCGCGACGGCTTGTTCGATGTAATGGCGACCATCTGCCTGGGCGCCCGGGTAGGCGACAAAAGTATCGCCGGGTTGCACGGCCCGGCTGTCGGACGCGAGCCGGGTGATGCTCACGCCCAGTGTTTTCAATTCATCCGGATGGAAAGTCATACTTCTTCTCCGATGATTTCTGCCGGCGCCTGCATCACGTTATCCAGCGGCGCATCGTTCGGCACGTTGAGCATGCGCAATGAAGCGCCCATCACGCTGCTGAACACCGGCGCCGCCACCAGGCCGCCGTAGTATTCGCGACCGCCCGGATCGTTGATCATCACCGCGACAATCAGGCGCGGATTGGATGCCGGCGCCATGCCGACGAAGGAAGCGACGTAGCGGTCGATGTATTTTCCGTTTTCCAGCTTGTGCGCCGTGCCGGTCTTGCCCGCCACTCGATAGCCGGTAATCTGCGCCAGCGGCGCCGTGCCGCCCGGCCGCACCACGGCTTCCATCATGTCGCGCACCATTTGCGCCGTGGCATCCGAATAGACCTTGACGCCCACTGCGGGCGTGTCCTGCTTGAGCAGCGTAATCGGCCTCAATTCGCCGTTGTTGGCGAACACGGTGTAAGCGCGAGCCAGCTGCAGCAGGTTGACCGCGATACCGTTGCCGTAGGACATGGTCGCCTGTTCGATAGGGCGCCAGGTCTTGAAGTCGCGCAGCTTGCCCGGAGCCTCGCCGGGGAATTCGCTTCCGGTCAGCGAGCCGAAACCGCTCTCGTTCAGACCCTGCCATAAAGTTGACGGCGCCATGCTGAGGGCAATTTTGGCCGTGCCGACATTGCTGGACTTCTGGATGACCTGCGCCACCGTAAGCGAACGCTCCGGGTGCGTATCGTGAATCGTGCGTCCGCTGATGGTCAACGCCCCGCCTGCGGTATTGATGACCGTTCCCGGCTTGACCTTGCCTTCTTCCAGCGCCGTCGCCACGGTAAACGGCTTCATGGTCGAACCCGGCTCAAACAAGTCGGTCACCGCATGGTTGCGCAATACCGACACATTCGGTTTGTCGCGATTGTTGGAGTTGTAGGAAGGCCAGTTTGCCAGCGCCAACACTTCGCCGGTCCTGGCATCCAGCACCACGATGGAACCGCCCTTTGCATTGTGCTTTTCGACGGCTTGCTTGATTTCGCGGAAAGCCAGCGACTGGATTTTGCTGTCGATGCTCAGCGCGACATCACCGCCCGCTTTGGGCGCGCGCAAACTGGCGACGTCCTCGACGATGAAGCCGCGCCTGTCCTTGATGACTTGCTGGCTGCCCGCCTTGCCGCCGAGCTGTGCCTGCAGCGCATACTCGATGCCTTCCTGTCCGTTGTCGTCCACATCTGTGAAGCCGATGAGGTGCGAAGTGACATCGCCACTGGGATAGTAACGGCGGTATTCATGCTGCAGCGAGATGCCGGGAATGCCAAGCTTCATCACCTTGCCGGCCTGATCGGGCGGCAACTGGCGCCTGAGGTAAACGAATTCGCGCGAGGTATCGCCGAGTTTGCTTCTCACATCCGCCACGCTCAGCCCGACGATTTTCGCCAGCTGGACAATTTGCGCGGAAGAAATCTCGACATCGCCGGGACTTGCCCACACAGATTCGACCGGCGTACTCACCGCCAGCGGTGCGCCGTTGCGGTCAGTGATCATGCCGCGATGCGCATGAACTTCGACGACGCGGCCGTAGCGCGCATCGCCCTTCTGTTGCAGGAAGCTGTCGTTGATGCCCTGCAGATAGACCGCGCGAGCCTGCAGTGCAACCAGCCCCGTCAGCAGCAGCACATACAGCACGCGCGAACGCCAGGCTGGCAAAGCGATCTGGCCCGAAGTCTGGATTGGAGAGGTGGCGTAGTTCATGGTTGCGTCACCATGCCTGCGCCCTGGCGGATATAGCGAATCTGGCCCGGCTGCGGTATCAGCATCTGCATTTGACGGCTGGCGAGCTTTTCCACGCGCGACGGCATCGCCAGCATGCCCTGCTCAAGCTGCAACTGTCCCCACTCCACATCCATCTGCTGCGCCCTGTCCTTTTCTTTCTGCAATTCCACGTACAACTTGCGTGCCTTGTGTTGGGAGGTGACTACCCCCAACGCACACGCGATGACCAGGATGAGCAATATGACATTGAGCCTAACCACCTAACCGCTCCGCCACACGCAATACCGCGCTGCGCGCGCGCGGATTTGCCGATACTTCTTCATCCGAGGCGTAGACCGGCTTGCCGACCAGGCGCACCCTGCCTTGCGGCACGTCGGCAGCACGGATCGGCACGCCCTTGGGCAACTTGTCACCCTGTGCCATGTCGCGCATGAAATGCTTGACCATGCGATCTTCCAGCGAATGAAAACTGATTACCGCCATGCGTCCGCCCGCTTTCAGGTGATCCACGCACTGCGGCAACACGCTCTCGAGTTCTTCGAGCTCGCGGTTGATATAAATCCGTATAGCCTGAAAGGTACGAGTCGCCGGATTTTTGCCGGGTTCGCGCGTGCGTACACACAGCGCGACAATGTCGCCAAGCTGTTTCGTGGTGAGAATCTCCCGTTCCTGGCGCGCAGCAACAACCGCCCTTGCAATCTGCCTAGCAAACCGTTCTTCGCCGTAATCACGTATCACCTCCGTCAGTTCGCCTTCATCCGCCGTCGCCAGCCATTCCGCCGCCGTCTGCCCCCTGCTGGTATCCATGCGCATATCCAGCGGCGCATCGAACCGAAAACTGAAACCGCGCGTTTCATCGTCCAGTTGCGGTGACGACACACCCAGATCCAGCAACACACCATCCACCTTGTCGACGCCGAGCCTGTTCAGCACTGCGCCCAGATTTTCAAACTCGCTATGTTCCAGCTGAAAGCGCGCGTCCTTGATCGCTCGCCCCGCCGCCACCGCCGTGGGGTCTTTGTCCAGCGCGATCAACCTGCCGCGCTCGCCCAGCTTTTCCAGAATCAGACGGCTATGTCCGCCGCGCCCGAAGGTGCAATCCACATAGATGCCATCCGCCTTCACCTGCAAGGCTTCGACTGCTTCGTTCAACAGGACGGTCGCGTGAGCCATGTTTTGGCTCACAGCGTAAAGCCCTCCAATTCAGGCGGCAGATCATCCGATTTAAAGCTCGACATCTTCTCGTTCTGCGCCTGCCAGCGCGCCTCGTCCCACAACTCGAACTTATTGCCCTGCCCCACCAGCATCACGTGCTTGTCCAGCACCGCATACGTGCGCAACGTAGGGGACACCAGCACGCGGCCCGCAGCATCCATCACTGTGTCTTCAGCATGACCGACGAGGAAACGCTGCAGCGCACGAATGCGCGGATCGAATGCGGAGAGCTTCATCAATTTGTCGCGGATGGGCTGCCACTCGGGTTGCGGATAGACCAGCAGGCAACCGTCGGCATCGGCAGTCAGCACCAGCTGACCTGCACAATGCGCAAGCAACATGTCGCGATACCGCGCCGGTATCGCGAGCCTGCCCTTGCCATCCAGATTAAGTTGCGTCGCCCCTTGGAACATCCCGTTTCCCCACAATTACCCACTTTTTACCACTTGCACGCACTATATTGAAAAACAATAGGGCGGTCAAGCATGAAAACGGGATTTTTCTTTACGGGACAAGGGCTTAGCGCATTTAGTTAATGCTAAACAAATGTGCTTATAAAGCAATGGATTGCACAGGTAAGCTAAAGTTGTTTGTGATGGAAAGTACGAAAGGGTTATATCTTTTGCGGCATTGTGGTCAATTCATTTGTGTCTGCGCTATCACTCTGACAGCAGTAAGCGGTCGCCTGCGAGACAATACTATTTATATAAAAAAACGGCACGCAATTACTTGCGTGCCGTTCGTTATCTCATTCCGATCAGAAACGAACTTGCACTTCGTAGCGGCGATTCTTGGCCTTCTTGGCCGGGGTGTTGTCGGGTTTGACCAGCATCTTTTCGGAACCCATTCCGACCGCTTCGATATCGCCCGCTTCCACTCCCTGTGCGACCAATTCCTTGACCATCACTTGTGCGCGGCGGGCTGACAACTCCTTGTTCTTGGCGGCATCACCCGAAGAGTCCGTATGTCCGGAGACAATGAACTTGAATCCTTTTTGCCCTTGCGACTGCAACGTCTTCTTCACATCGATGATGACATTGGCCAGCTTCTTGGATTTTTTGCCGCATCCGGCCTCCAGTGCGTCCGTGCCGCTCTTGAACGAACATTGATTCTTGCGGCCTTCGGCCAGCAATTTTTTATTCACTTTGGCTGCGATTTCCTTGTTACCCGAGGCCCGCGCCTTCTCCCTGGCCTGGTCGGTCACTTTGGCGCCGAGATCGCCGCCACCGGGTTTTTTCAAATCATCCACCAGTCCGGCGTGCGCACAAGTTGCGGCGAATGACAGCAGGCATGCAATCAGGATTTTATTTTTCATATCTTTTCCTTTCTGTTTTGTTGAAATCGATTGGCGAAGAACTTGCGTCGTGCGAATGCTCTGCGAAACAGTATTACCGGTCAACACTGATGGAAACAGGGTTACAAAACAATCATGGACACACGATAAAAAATGAGGTGAAGCCAGCCGGTAAGCCGGGTTCTGTCGTGGACAGTCATTCCTCTAGGCGTTTCGTTACCTGACGCTCAAGCAACCTACCCGCTGGCGACGCGAGCAACGTCATAGCCAGCCTATTTGGTCTTGCTCCGGATGGGGTTTACCCTGCCACTGATGTTGCCACCAGCGCGGTGAGCTCTTACCTCGCCATTTCAACCTTACCTGTTCTGCTTGCGCAGCCATCGGCGGTGTATTTTCTGTGGCACTTTCCATCGCCTCACGGCGTCCGGTCGTTAACCGGCATCCTGCTCTGCGGAGCCCGGACTTTCCTCTGCACAGCATGAAGTGTGCAGCGACTGTCTAGCCAGCTTCGGGACGGAGTTTAGCACGGAGGAAGGGAACGGCCGGAATCTAAAGAGAATTATGAAAGCACGAACCGGGTAGGAGCCAGCTTGCTGGCGAAAACGATCAAAGCAATCGCCAGCAAGCTGGCTCCTACATAGGGTGTCCCCAATGACGGTGGATGTTACTTGTTGGCTTTGTCCTGCAGCGCCTGCCCTGTCTTTTCCAGTGCCTTGCCGCTTTGCTCCAGCGTTTCGTTGCCCAAATCCTTGGCTCGATCCACCAGGGATTCTTTTGCCAGCGGGTTGGAGAGCAGCGGTTTGTTGCGGCCGATGTTAACGCCCAGCGCCATGCCGATAAGCAAGCCGATCACCACGCTGATTAGAATGACTCTGATTTGTTTCATTGCAGACTCCTCCGGTTGGTTATTGATTTTTGCTGCTTTGCGAATTCTGCCTCATCCTTCGACAACTTGCATGTTTACGCCAAGGTCTTTCCATTGCTTCAATTCTTCCAGAAGGGCGGCTTCGGTAAGCGGATTCTGCACCAGCCAGCCGGGGGCAAGCGCGAGGCGGAATTTGTTGCCGCTGAAATGGCCCTGCATGGCGGGCAATTCGACATCACCGCGATTGCGATAGATCAGCGCAGCCAGACGCAACGCCATCACATGTGCCATTTTTTCCGGCGTATCCAGCTTGCCGCGCAGCTTTTCCATGTTTCCACGATGCGCCAGCGCCAGCAGGCTCAGGTAACTTTGTTCCGTTTTTGAAAAACCCGGCATGTCGGCGTTGGCAAGGATATAGGCGGAATGTTTGTGGTAGCCGCTGTGCGCCACGCTGATGCCGATCTCGTGCAGTTGCGCCGCCCAGGCAAGCAGGCTTGATTCTTCTTCGTCGACCTGTCCTTCCAGAAATTGCTTCGCCAGCAAATCCGCCAAACGTGCCACGCGTGCCGCCTGGCGGCTATCCACGTGATAACGGCGCATGAATTGCTGCACAGTGATTTCGCGCATGTCGTTGTGGTGAAAACGCCCGAGCAGGTCGTACAGCAAACCCTCGCGCAATGCGCCGAGCGCGGGTTGCATGTGTTCTATGCCGAGTTCGCAGATGGCGGCGTACATGACGGAAAATCCGCCTGACAGCACCGCCGTGCGGTCCGGTTTCAGTCCGGGCAGGTCGAATTTCGCCATGTCTCCGGCCTTGAGCAATTGCACGCGCAACTGTTCCAGACCGTCACGAGTGATGCCCCCATCGCTGAAACCGTTCAGCTCGAGGATGTCGCACAGCACACGCGAGGTACCGGAGGAACCGAATGCAACCTCCCAGTTGCCTTTGGAGAATTCGGAGGCAATAGCCTGCACTTCGTTGCGTGCGGCAAGCTCGGCCTGCTTGAGGTTGGATTTGTTGATCTTGCCGTCGGGGAAAAACTTCACGCTGTAGCTGACGCAACCCATGTACAGGCTTTCCAGCTTGAGCGGCTGCAGACCGCTGCCGATGATGAATTCGGTGGAGCCGCCGCCGATGTCCATCACCAGCCGCTTGCCCTCCGTTTGCGGCAGGCCCTGGGCGACTCCGCGATAGATGAGACGCGCTTCTTCGCGCCCGGCAATAACATCGATGGGGAAACCGAGCGCAGCTTCGGCCTGTTGCAGGAATTCGGGAGCGTTCTTGGCAACGCGCAGGGAATTGGTGCCAACCGCACGCACCGCTTCGCGCGGCAGGCCGCGCAGGCGCTCGCCAAAACGTTGCAGGCAGGCCAGTGCGCGTTGCTGGGCGGCCTTGTCGAGGCGCTTGTCCTCGGTCAGGCCGGCGGCCAGACGCACTGCCTCGCGCAATCCGTCCAGCATGTAAAGCTGGTCATTCTCTACACGGGCGATTTGCAGGCGAAAACTGTTGGAGCCGAGATCGACTGCAGCGAGGATGGATTGTTGTTGCACGGGGAAGCCGAAAATTATTGCTGAACTTCGCGCTCGATTTCCTCAACAGTAACATGACGCACATCGCGGCCCTTGACCATGTACACCACATATTCGGACATGTTCTTGGCATGGTCGCCGATGCGCTCGATGGCCTTGGCCACAAACAGTATTTCCAGCGAAGTGGAGATAGTGCGCGGGTCTTCCATCATGAAGGTGATGAGGTAACGCATGATGGCGCGGAATTCTTCATCCACCTGTTCGTCCTGGCGCACCACTTGAGCTGCCGTTGCCAGATCGAGGCGGGCAAAGGCATCCAGCGATTTGCGCAGCATGTCCAGCGCGATATCGGAGGCATGCTTGATTTCGTTGTAGCGCGGCAGGTACAGGCGCTCTTTTTGCGACAGCAACTTGGCCATGCGGGCAATTTTTTCGGCTTCGTCGCCGATGCGCTCCAGGTCGGTGATGGTTTTGATCACCGTCATCACCATGCGCAGGTCGCCCGCTGCCGGCTGGCGGCGCACGAGGATGCGGTTGCAGCTTTCGTCGATCTCGACTTCCATGGAATTGACGCGATGGTCGTCTTCGATCACGCGGTTCATCAGCGCCACATCGCCTGTCGTAAGCGATTCGACCGCCAAACGAATCTGGCTCTCGACCAGGCCGCCCATCTGTAATACGCGGGCGCGGACCGCTTCCAGTTCCGCGTCAAATTGTTTCGAAGTATGTTCGCTACCGGCCATGATGTTTCCTTAAAAATTGTTGCAAATGACGAATGCTAATGGGGCTTCGTTAAACTATTGTTACCAAGTCATGCTTTGAGGGTCTTCACGCCGTCCGGTGTGCCCAACAGCAGCACATCCGCCGCGCGGCGCGCGAACAGGCCGTTGGTCACCACACCCGCCATTTGGTTCAATGCGGTTTCCAGTTCCACCGGGTTCATGATCTGCAGATTATGCACATCGAGGATGACATTGCCGTTATCGGTGGTGTAATCCTCGCGCAGTTTCGGCTGCCCGCCCAATTTCACCAGTTCGCGAGCAATGTAACTGCGCGCCATCGGAATAACCTCAATCGGCAAAGGGAACTTGCCCAACACGTCCACGAGTTTGCTCTGGTCGCACACACAGATGAATTTCTTGCTGGCAGCCGCCACGATCTTTTCGCGCGTCAGCGCACCGCCGCCGCCCTTGATCATATGCATATGTTTGGTGATTTCGTCCGCGCCGTCCACATACACCGGCAAATCGCCCGCGTCGTTCAGCGACAGCACTTCGATGCCGTGCCCCTGCAAACGCCGCGTGGAAGCCTCCGAACTGGCGACCGCACCGCGTATCTTGTGCTTGATCTTGGCCAGCTCGTCGATAAAAAAGTTGGCGGTCGAGCCCGTGCCCACCCCCACGATGCAATCGTTCGGTACATAAGCAATCGCCGCCTGGGCCACCGCGCGTTTCAAATCGTCCTGCGTCAAAGCCATTATTTCCCCAATTCATAACAGTATTATTGTTTTACACGGCGATTATTGCAGGAAATGGCTAATTTAGAAACCTTCCCGGGTATTTCCATCAAACCCTTTTCAAACCGGCGGTTTGCCTTTAGGATTCGCCTGCCGTGGGGGTGTAGCTCAGTTGGGAGAGCGTCTGGTTCGCAATCAGAAGGTCGTCAGTTCGATCCTGATCACCTCCACCACACGCGATTAGGCTTGCAGCGATGCGGGCCTTTTTGTTCCTGTGGACTATCTTTTGATAGTCACCAGTTTGAAACCTCGTTCAGCCTTTGAGTCCGTCCAATAATTGTTAGGGCACCAAATGTTCACGTATGCAAACTTCATCGATGAACTAAAACTTCTGTTGGATTCTGGCAGGCTACTGCGTGACTTGCCACAGAGAGGAGAAGATCAAAACTTCCGGCGTTGGCATCACGAGGTCAAGGACCTTATGCAGCGCATCGAAGCTCAGAAATATCGCATCAACCATAACATCTATACTAGGCGCTTTGACTGCTATAGCAGCGGGTATGGTCGATCCCCCACAGCTAAAGAGCGGATGGCAGCGTACAACCAAGACCTTGACGACACATTCTTGGAGCTGGAAACCATAATCTCTCATGCCGAGAAATACGGCGACCCAAAGTCATCACCAGTCAAGGCGGGGGTGCCGGAGATAGTAATGGCACCCGCATCACTCCAGATGCCAGACAAAGTAACTGCTGCATGGCTTTGGCATCATTCTCCAATTAGCCTTTGGCTTCAGGCCATTAGTGTCATGGCTGTTGTGTTCATGGCAGGCATTGCCGTTGGTCAATCCTCGCTCTACTCAGATTTAACAAGGAAAGCCGCTCCCGCTGACCATGTCACGCATGCCCCTCCCAGCACAAACACTCCATTGGCCGGGAAGAAATAGACGAAAGTCTTCAAGTCATCACGTCACGTACCAGTCCCGCGCTATCCTCGCGGGTGATGCATCGCGTGCAACGCCTTCAGCCTTTCCCGCGCCACATGCGTATAAATCTGCGTCGTCGAGATATCCGAATGCCCCAGCAGCATCTGCACCACGCGCAAGTCGGCACCGTGGTTGAGCAGGTGCGTGGCGAAGGCATGGCGCAGGGTGTGCGGCGACAGCGGTTTGTGCAGGCCGCCTTCTTTCGCGTGCTTCTTGATGAGGTACCAGAACATCTGCCGCGTCATGCCTTCGCCGCGCTGGGTGACGAACAGGGCATCGGTGACCTTGCCCAGAAGCAAGGCAGGGCGGGCTTCAGCGAGGTATTTTCTGACCCAGTCCAGCGCTTCCTCGCCCAGCGGCACCAGGCGTTCCTTGCTGCCCTTGCCCATCACGCGCGTGACGCCCATTTCCAGGCTCACCTGCGCCACGCTCAGGCCGACCAGTTCCGACACGCGCAGGCCGCTGGCATACAGCACTTCCAGCATGGTGCGGTCGCGCATGCCTAGCGGGGTATCGACATCGGGCGCATTCAGCAGCAGTTCGACATCTTCTTCGGTGAGGCTCTTGGGCAGGCTGCGCGGGAGCTTGGGGGTGGCGATCTGCAGGGTGGGATCGGTGGTGATCTTGTTCTGGCGCAGCAGGTAACGGTACAGGCGCTTGAGGCTGGAGATGGCGCGCGAGGTGGAAGTGGCTTTGGCTTTTTCGCCGCTCACCAGATGCGCCAGAAAGCCCTGTATATCGGCATGCGTGGCAGCCTGCAGGCCGCATCCGCGCTGCTTTTGCAGCCATTCGGCGAATTTATTCAGGTCGCGGCGGTAGCTTTCGAGGGTGTTGCGGGAGAGGCCGTCTTCCAGCCAGAGGGCGTCGCTAAATTCGTCGAGCAGTTCAGCGTCGGTCATCGCGTATCGTCATTCCCGCGCAGGCGGGAATCCAGCTAAAACTAAAATCCTCTGCATTGCAGAGACAAAATCAAAAGGCATGTTGAATAAGTTCACTGGATTCCCGCCTGCGCGGGAATGACGGTTCATGCTTCATGTGCCAGTAACCAGCGCTTGATGTCGAGCGACTCGCCTTCGGCATGCTTCATGAATCCGCCCAATCCCGTTTTGCCCACTACGCGGTGACACGGAATGACCACGGGAATCGGATTGCTGCCGCAGGCCTGGCCTACCGCCTGCGCGCTGGAACCGATTTTTTTCGCAAGCTCGCCGTAGGTCAGCGTCTGCCCGCAGGGAATATCCAGCATCGCCTGCCACACGTTGCACTGATGATGCGTGCCGCCGAGTTCGAACGGCAGGTCGATCTCATGTTTGGCGTCGGCCAAATAGGCTTCCAGCTCCGCACAGATCGTTTTTGCCATTTCACCCTGTGGCGGCTGCACTTTTGTCTTGCCCGGAAGGAATTCGATGCCCAGCAGATCCGTGTCTGAGCAACGGATGCCGAGTTTGCCGAATGGTGCTGCGATGATTGCCTGGAAGTTCATGTGTGCATGATAGCCGACAGGGAGGCGGAAAGCATGCAACTTGCCAATATGGGAACCAAGAGTCACGGGGTGTTTTTGGAAAGGAAGGCTCTAGGAGGAGAGAATTCGATATCGCGCCCGCCACTCTTGGTAAATGGATTATGCGTGGCTGTGCAAGGAATGAAAATGCGGCATATTGCCGCACCCCTGCAAACAAAAACGGGAGCCGAAGCTCCCGTTTTTTGTGCTGCCTGTAAAACCGCTGCTTACGCTTCCTTGCGTGCAGCCAGCTTTTCCTTGATACGTGCCGACTTGCCGGAACGGTCGCGCAGGTAGTACAGCTTGGCGCGGCGAACGTCGCCTTTGCGCTTCACTTCAATGCTGGCGATGCTCGGGGAGTAGGTCTGGAAGGTACGTTCCACGCCTTCGCCGGAGGACACCTTGCGCACGATGAAGCTGGAGTTCAGCCCCTTGTTGCGCTTGGCGATCACCACGCCTTCAAAAGCCTGGGTACGTTTCTTTTCGCCTTCGACCACGTTTACGCCGACCACAACGGTGTCGCCGGGTGCGAAATTGGGGATGGTCTTGTTCAGACGCGCGATTTCTTCTTTTTCAAGAATTCCGATCAGATTCATTTTATTTCCTTTTCTTGTGCGGAGGCTTGTTCCTGCTGGTACTCTGCCAGTAGCCGAGCTTCCTGTTTAGTCAACTGGCGCGATGCCAGCAAATCCGGGCGACGTTCCGCAGTCCTGCCTAATGCCTGCTTCAATCGCCACTTCTCTATCTCGGCGTGGTGCCCGGACATCAATACTTCCGGAACCGCCTCGCCGTTATAAACCTCTGGGCGCGTGTAGTGGGGGCAATCCAGCAGGCCCTGTACGAAGGAATCCTGCTGCGCCGATGCGTCGTCGCCCAATACGCCGGGGATCTGCCGCACCACGCTGTCCATCACCACCATCGCTGCCAACTCTCCACCGGACAACACATAGTCACCGATGGAAAGCTCTTCATCCACTTGCTGGCGCAACAGGCGCTCATCCACGCCTTCATAACGACTCGCCAGCAATATCAATCCTTCGTCCCGCGCCAGCAGTTCCATCACCACTTCATGGGTGAGCTGCCTGCCTTGCGGCGAGAGGTGGATCACACAACTCTTCTTTGCTCCGCTTGCGGCCTGCGCTGCTTTCGCTGCGCTGATCGCTTTTTCCAGCGGTTCCGCCAACATCACCATTCCAGGGCCACCGCCGTAGGTACGGTCGTCGATGGTGCGGTAGTTGTCGGTCGTGAAATCGCGCGGATTCCACGTCTGCAATTCAAACTTGCCCTGCTCTGCCGCCCGCCGCGTCACGCCATACTTTGTGATCGCTTCGAACATCTCGGGGAACAGCGTGACGACGTCGAACCTCATTTGAGGTAGTCCGCCTGCCAATCCACCCGGATCGTTTTGTCTTTCAGACTCACTTGTTTAATGACGCTGTCAATAAACGGGATCAACTTCTCGCCGCTTTCGCCTTTGACCACCAGCACATCATTGGCGCCGGTCTCCAGCAGTGAATCCACGGTGCCGAAATTCACGCCTTCCAGATTTTCCACTGTCAGCCCGATCAGGTCGGACCAGTAGTATTCGCCTTCGGGCTGTTCCGGCAAGCTGTCGCGCGGAACTGCGATCAGCAAACCTTTGTATTTCTCGGCTGCGGTACGGTCGGCAATACCCTGCAGTTTGGCGATCAGCACCTTGCCACCGTGCACGTTCGCCTCCAGAACTTCCAGCGGACGCCATTCCTGCTCGCTGCCTACATACCAGGTGTTGTAATCCAGCAGACTGTCCAGATATTCGGTAAAGGTCTGAACCTTCACCCAACCCTGAATGCCCTGCGCCCCAACCACCTTCCCCATGACGACCATGGGGCTTGCCTCATCAGGCCTTGACTGCTGCACCGGCTTTTTTAACCAAGCGGCCTACGGTCTCGCTCAGTTGCGCACCTTTGTCTTGCCAATGCGTTACGCGATCCAGCTGGATGCGCAGGCCTTCGGAGCCATCTTTTGCCAGCGGATCGTAGAAGCCGACGCGCTCGATAAAGCGACCGTCACGACGGTTGCGGGAATCCGCCACCACCACGTTGTAGAACGGGCGATTCTTCGCGCCGCCACGAGAAAGACGAATGACTACCATAATGATTATCCAATAATTTAAGTTTCGGCCAATGCCAAAAGGGCGCGAATTCTACGATACCTTGCCAATCCATGGCAAGGACTGTTTTGACAGGAAAAACCGGGGGATTAGCGGTGCAGCACGACTTCCAGCACGAATTGGGTGCCCAGATAGGCCAAAATCAGGAAACCGAAGCCGCTCAGCGTCCAGCGCACCGCCGTATGGCCGCGCCAGCCGTAGACATGGTGGCCCCACAACAGCACTGCAAACACCGCCCAGGAAGCAATCCCGAACAGGGTCATATGGGTAAACTGCAAGGGGTGACCGAAGATTTTCTCGGCAAACAGCATGCCGGACACTACGGTAATGGTTAGCAACACGAAACCCACACCCACGACGCGGAATAGCAGGGTTTCCATGGTCAGCAGCGGCGGCAGATTTTGCAGGACTTTGGGCAACTTCGCGTGATGCAGTCGCTTTTCGACCAGCGCCATCAGGCCCGCATGCAAGGCGGCGATGGTAAACAGGCTGTAAGCCAGCATCGCCATCAGCACATGGGTATCGAACAGGCCGGAGGCGGGCTGGGACAGGATGCGTGCAGCGGGGAAGATCGCGGGCAACGCCGTACTGATGGCGGCCAGCGGCAATACCAGAGTCTGCAGGCTGGACAGCGGATAGAAATAGCGCGCCAGCCAGTACACCAGCACGGTCAGCCACAAAATCAGCGACAGCGCATACACCAGCCCCAGATTCAGCGCACCCCATATAAAGAGAGTGTCGTACAGCAGCCAGCCATGCAACGCCAGCGGCACGATCACGGCAAAGCCCAATGCACCGCGATTCTGCTGCTCCGCGTTGCCCGCCGACTGCGCGCGCCAGAACAGAATAGCCAGAACGGTATAAAGGGCAAACGTGAGCAGATGTAGCGCTTGGTTCGACATGGGGAGTGCAGATGTTTTAGACTGTGCGGATTCTACAGGAAGCGCCTCTAATGTGTCTGCATCGGCGCCCACCAAAACTTCGGGGCTTTAAATCATGCTGGATAACCTAACTCAACGCTTTAGCGGCATCGTAAAAAATCTGCGCGGCCAGGCTCGACTAACCGAAAGCAACATCCAGGACGCTCTGCGCGAAGTACGCCTCGCCCTGCTGGAAGCCGACGTCGCGCTGCCGGTCGTCAAAGACTTCATCGCCAAAGTAAAAGAAGCCGCGCTGGGACAGGAAGTCATCGGCAACCTGCAACCGGGCCAGGCACTGATCGGCGTGGTAAACCGCGAGCTGACCAAGCTGATGGGCGAGCACAACGACGCGCTCAACCTCGCCGCTGTCCCACCCGCCGTGATCCTGATGGCCGGCCTGCAGGGCGCAGGTAAAACCACCAGCAGCGGCAAACTGGCCAAACTGCTGCGCGAGCAGAACAAGAAGAAAGTATTGCTGGTTAGCTGCGACGTGTACCGCCCGGCTGCTATCGAGCAACTGCGCATGCTGGCACAACAACTCGACATCGACTTCTTCCCTTCCGAAGCCAGCCAGAAACCGCTCGACATCGCCCTCGCCGCACTAGACTGGGCGCGCAAACACCACCATGAAGTGCTGATCGTCGACACCGCCGGTCGCCTCGCCGTGGACGAAGCGATGA
This sequence comes from Sideroxyarcus sp., assembly GCA_049286265.1. Classification (GTDB taxonomy): domain Bacteria; phylum Pseudomonadota; class Gammaproteobacteria; order Burkholderiales; family Gallionellaceae; genus Sideroxyarcus. The sequence goes on along the minus strand of JBAQDF010000023.1, from coordinate 50,280 downwards.
TGGTCGAGATTAAGGACCTGCATGCAGCGCTGAAGCCCATCGAGACCCTGTTCGTGGTCGACGCGATGACCGGCCAGGATGCGGTGAACACCGCCAAGGCCTTCGGCGATGCGCTGCCGCTCACCGGCGTGATCCTCACCAAGCTGGACGGCGATGCGCGCGGCGGTGCGGCTCTGTCGGTGCGCCAAATCACCGGCAAGCCGATCAAATTCGTCGGCGTCAGCGAAAAACCCAACGGCCTCGAAGCCTTCCACCCCGAGCGCATGGCGCAGCGCATCCTCGGCATGGGCGATGTGCTGTCGCTGTTGGAAGACGCGCAGCGCAACGTCGATATCGGCGAAGCCCAGAAGATGGCGAAGAAGCTACAGTCCGGCAAGGGCTTCGACCTCAACGACTTCAAGATGCAGATCGTGCAGATGCGCAAGATGGGCGGCATGTCGGCGCTGATGGACAAACTGCCCGCCCAATTGTCGCAAGCTGCTGCCGGCGCCAAGATCGACGAACGCCAGATCAACCGCACCGAAGGCATCATCAACTCGATGACTCCCTACGAGCGCTCACATCCGGAGCAGATCAAGGCCTCGCGCAAACGCCGCATCGCGGCGGGTGCAGGCGTGCAGGTGATGCACGTCAATCAGTTGCTGAACCAGTTCGAACAGTCGCAGAAGATGATGAAGATGATCAGCGGCAAGGGCGGCATGGCGAAGATGATGAAGGGGATGGCGGGAATGGCCGGGAAGTTTCCGGGGATGCGTTAACACTTTCGTCATTCCCGCGCAGGCGGGAATCCAGTTAAACAAATAGTTCTCTGCATTGCAGAGACAAAATCAACAGCATTTTCATAAACCCGCTGGATTCCCGCCTGCGCGGGAATGACGAAACTTTGTAATCTGGAGTTTTATGACCCCCAAAGCCATCATCTTCGACGTCGACGGCACACTGGCCGATACCGAGGACGCCCACCGCATCGCCTTCAACAAGACCTTCGCCGAAAATAATCTGGGCTGGAACTGGGACGTGGAACTGTACGGCAAGCTGCTCAAGGTGACGGGCGGCAAGGAGCGCATCAAGTATTTCGTTGAAGATTTTCTGACGGATTTCAGCAAGCCTGCCGATTACGAAGGTTTCGTGAAGAAGCTGCATGTGCAGAAGACCGCGCATTACACCGCCGCATTGCGCAACGGACATATCCCGCTACGGCCCGGCATCCGGCAACTCATCCTCGATGCGCACAAGGCCGGTTTGAAACTCGCCGTCGCCACCACCACCTCGCCCGAGAATGTCGCCGCCTTGCTGGAGGTGGGGCTTGGCAAGGACTGGAATAAATACTTCGATACCCTCGGTTGCGGCGACATCGTGCCGCTGAAGAAACCTGCGCCGGATATTTACAACTGGGTGTTGAACGAATTGAAACTCGCGCCGCAGGAGTGCATTGCGCTGGAAGATTCGAATAACGGCTTGCGTTCTTCCCTCGCGGCGGGCATCAAGACTTACATCACGACCAATCCGTATACCAGCAAGCAAGACTTCACCGGAGCGGTGGCGGTATTTGAAGATTTGGGCGATCTGCCCCGATTCTACAAGCTGATCGGACTTCGCGTTTAAATGCGACTAATCGCGCTCGCTCCATATATATCAGATGATGAGCAACTTTGTAGGTCGGGTTAGCGCCAGCGTAACCCGACATAGGTGATTGCTTAGAACTGCAAATGTCGGGTTACGCTGCGCTAACCCGACCTACGTCGCTTAAAGCATAAAATCCCGTTAACCCAACTTCATCATTCCGGCGTAGGCCGGAATCCAGTGCAGTATTCATCATGCCTTTGGTTTTGCCCTGCGTTGCAGGAGTTTTCATTTTAACTGGATACCGGCCTGCGCCGGTATGACGGGCAAAGGGTGCCTGGGATTAAGCATTGAAGCCGGTTTCCTGCTAATCTTGCATTCGGCTCAATCGTCTGCAACCCACCATGCAAAGTTATCTGAAAAGAATCCTCACCGCCCGCGTCTATGACGTGGCAGTCGAAACCCCGCTGGAGCTCGCGCCCGGCCTGTCGGCGCGCATCGGCAACAACGTGCTGTTCAAGCGCGAAGACATGCAGCCGGTGTTCTCGTTCAAGCTGCGCGGCGCCTACAACAAGATGGCGCAACTCACCCCTGAACAACTCAAGCGCGGTGTGATTGCCGCCTCGGCGGGCAACCACGCGCAGGGCGTGGCGCTCAGCGCGCATCGTCTCGGCTGCAAGGCCATCATCGTGATGCCGACCACCACGCCTCAGGTGAAGATCGATGCGGTGCGGCATTTCGGTCAGCGCTCCGTGGAGATCGTGATGCACGGCGACAGCTACAGCGACGCCTGCACCCATGCCTATGCGCTGGAAAAGGAAAAGCAGCTCACCTTCGTGCACCCGTTCGATGATCCCGATGTGATCGCCGGTCAGGGCACCATCGCGATGGAAATCCTGCGCCAGCGCCAGGCGCCCATCCACGCCATCTTCTGCGCCATTGGCGGCGGCGGGCTGATCGCGGGCGTGGCCGCCTATGTCAAACAGGTGCGCCCCGACATCAAGGTGATCGGCGTGCAGACCACCGATTCCGACGCGATGGCGCGTTCGCTCAAGGCGAGAAAGCGCGTTACGCTAAACGACGTGGGCCTCTTCTCGGACGGTACCGCCGTCAAACTCGCGGGCGAAGAGACCTTCCGCGTGTGCAAGCAATATGTCGATGAAGTGGTGCTGGTCGATACCGACGAGGTGTGCGCCGCGATCAAGGACGTGTTCCAGGATACGCGCTCGATACTTGAACCTGCTGGCGCGCTGGCGGTGGCTGGTGCCAAGCTGTATGCCAAACGCGAAAAACTCAAGGGCGAAACGCTGGTCACCGTGTGCAGCGGCGCGAACATGAACTTCGACCGCCTGCGCTTCGTCGCGGAGCGTTCCGAGATCGGCGAAAAGCGCGAAGCCATCATCGCGGTCACTATTCCGGAGACGCCAGGCAGCTTCCGCAAATTCTGCTCGCTGCTCGGCAAGCGCAACATCACCGAGTTCAACTACCGCTACGCCGACCCGAAAGCGGCGCAGGTGTTCGTCGGCATCCAGGTCAAGGACCAGTCGGAAACAGCCGACCTCGTCGACAAGCTGCAGCGCGGCAAACTGCCGACGCTCGACCTTTCAGACAACGAAATGGCCAAGCTGCATTTGCGCCACCTGGTCGGCGGACACGCCGCAGCCGAAAACGAGATCCTGTTCCGCTTCGAATTCCCGGAACGTCCCGGCGCGCTGATGAATTTCCTCAACAGCATGGACCACAGCTGGAACATCTCGCTGTTCCATTACCGCAACCACGGCGCCGATTACGGCCGCGTGCTGGTCGGCATGCAGGTGCCGCGCACCGACAAAAAGGCGCTCAAGTCCTTCCTCGACAACCTTGGCTACCCGTACTGGGACGAGAGCGACAACCCTGCGTACAAGCTGTTCCTGGGGTAGCGCTCCCTGGTCGAACTGCCCCGGCAAATCGGGGCAGGAGTTCCGTTATTGCTCCCAGCTCACCCCTGCCATGATCTGCATGCGATCGAAGTCATAGCGCAAGTCACTGGATATCTGCCTGTCGATCACTGCTTCGGCCCAGTATGACAAGGCCTTGGTTTGCGCATACTCCGCCTTGAGTTTAAGGTCGCTCCCGTTGTAAGTCATGGCAGGTTGACCCACTATGTCGTACGCATATGCGTGAGAGTAGTCGCGTCTCCAGAAATGCAGCGACGCCCTGCCCTTGATCGCGCCCTGGCCGTATGTCAGACGCCCACCGAATCGCTGTTGTGTGTAGTCGTTGTAATTGACATATCCGTCAACGCGTTTCGAAAAATCATAATCCACGAAATACACCCAGTCTTCCATCGCCCGGTTACGCAAACTGACGCCGAGGTCATCGTAGGTATACTTCAGCAATGGGTTGGCGGAACTGTATACCCCGTCAGCGCGACGGGCATGGCGGTCAGAGTAATCCCGGGTCGAATGAGTGCCGGAAAACTGCAACTCGATGGCCTTGCTCAGCGAATAGTCAACATCCGCACCCAGCATGAGATACTTATGATCCATCTGGGATACGACCACCGGGTCATCATAGTCCCGGAGCTGATACAGGGTTTTCACTTTGTAATCGAAGCTTCCGACCTTGTTCCTGTATTCTGCCTCGACCCCCATTGCGGAATAGTTATATCGATTGGAGATATCGGTCCCAGCCGAGGTCGTTTTCTCCGCTCCGCTATCGTGGTCGACATACGTTTTGCGCTGCTGTACATAAAGCACGCCTAGATAGGCCTTGGGCTTGGCTCCGTTCTTCCCAAGATCGAATTCGGACCCGCCGTTAAGCTGCAGACCAAATTCGTCCGCCTTGCTCAACCCCCCGGCATAGAATCTCCCGCTTACAGTAGCAGACCCGATCAGCTTGCCGTCCAGATCATGCCGTTTCTCCGCCTCTGCCCTGGCCTTGTAGGGAACGAAGAAACCCGAGCTTTTCTGCGGAACGACGGTCGGATTCGAGCCGGTGGGAATGGCGGCATAATCCACATAAGCACTGTCGTGAGCCCTGAAGACATTGCTGTCATAGCCCAATCCCGTCTCGACCTGCCAAGAAAATTTGATTGAATCCGCCTCCTGCTTTGGTGCGGCGGCTGCCGTTGGATTCGGCACATTTGCGCCTTTGGATTTCGTCGCCGGCGCGGCGATAGCCGCTGTCGACAAGACCAGCAGGAACACACTGCATACCTGAAGCTGGATTTGATCCCTCTGCATGACATACCTCCCTTTTTTCGATTAGAACAACTTATGGAATATCAATTCCTGCTGTTTCACTTTCCATCCCCTGCAATTGCGGATCAAGCAGCCTGGCTTTGGCCATCTCCCTGCGCGCATCCGAGACACGACCTGCCTTGTTCAAGGCCCGGGCATACTCCAGCCGCAGACGGGCGTCGCCCGTATCCGTGGCGATGGCGCTCTCCAGGACAGTCAGAGCATCCTCGGGTTGGCCATTCATCAACAGTGCGCGGCCGAGGAATCGCAGTGTCTTGGCATTTCCCGGTTCCAGCGCGTCCGCTTTCTGCAGGGCCACCACCGCATCGGGGTATTTCCCGTTTGCCAGGTAGGCATTCCCGAGATTGAACCAGGCCAGCGAATAGGTATCGTCCCTGGCCAGCACAGCCCGGTACAGCCTGATCGCCTCGTCGTATTCCTTGCGCTTGGCGTAACGGACCGCCAGGTTGAGTTGGGCTGCCTGATAGTCGGGCCTGATACTGATCGCCTTGCGATAGGCCGCGATCGCATCCCCATCGCGATCCGTGTTCGCGTACACCACTGCGAGGTTGAACCATGCCTGCTCGTAGTCCTTGCGTTGACGGATCGCGTTGTTGAATGCCTCTTCGGCTTTCTTGCTGTCTTTCAGGCGCAGATAGGTGATACCCGCGTTGTACCAGGCTTCCGGATATTGACTTCTCTGCTTGAGCGCAGCCATATACTCGGCCAGGGCGGCTTCGCTGTTGCCCATTGCCGCGTAAGTCAGCCCCAGATTGACATGAGCTTCCGGATAATCGCCGGAGGATATCTCCAGCGCCTTCCGGTATTCGAGGACGGCTTTGTCATGGTTCTTCTCGCCATAGGCGACCCGGCCCAGATTGAAATACGCGTCCTGTCGTTTCGGGTTGCGCTGCAGTATCCACTCGAACTCGCCCCGCGCGTCGGTCCAGCGTTTCTCTGCCAGTAGTAACGCGCCCAGGGCAAAATGCGCCCGTATGGACTCGGGATCCACGCGGACCGCCTGGCGCAACATCTGTTCCGCCTCTTGCCGCTTGTGCTGCGAATTCAGGATGGACGCCATATTGACCATGGCCGGCGAATGATTGGGCGCCAGTTCCAGTATCTTGCGATACTGGTCAAGGGCTCGCGCCTGTCCATCCTGCGTATCGGGCTCCAGCGTCACCATTGCCACGCGCGGCGCCGGATCCCCCGGCGCGATCCGGATCGCGGCCTCAAACGACTGCCTTGCTTTTTCGGTCTGGCCCAGCTTGCGCTGAGCGATACCCAAGGCAAGGAGCGCCCGTGCCTTGCGCCCCCCTCCGCTCAGGTTGACAGCCTTCTCCAATTCCATCGCCCCGGATGCAAGGTCGCCCGTGCCGTTGAGCAGGATGCCCAGGTTGAACTGGGCTTCGAAATGCGCGGGATTCCTTTTCAGCAGAGCCCGGTATTCCTTGATCGCCTTGTCTGCCTGGCCGTTGCTCGACAGTGCGAGGGCGCGATTGAACAAGGGGCGGGTATCTGCTGGAGCCGCCGCGATGGCCCGGTTGAAATATTCAAGCGCCCGCTCGGCTTCCCCCTTCTTCAGGTACAACACGCCGAAATCGTTCAACACATGCGGCGTCGGGCTGCCTGCCAGTTTGCGCAGATATATCTGCTCCGCCTCGCGCCACATCTTCGCTTCCACCAATTCCCCGGCGCGTTGCAGCTCCGAGTCGGAGGTGGCGGAATCCCGCTGTGCGGTCATATCCACGCCCGCAAGCGACTCCTCCGGGTCTGCCGTCACCGCGACGTCGCGCTGGATGCTGATGACGGTCACAGCATTGGATGTGTATTCGGCACGGAAGCGCACGTACAGCAGTATCAGGAAGATGCCCAGGATCACAATCACCACCGGAACGAAACTCTCCATGAACAATTTGGACCACGAATCGCCTTTATTCATCCCGCGCCGCCTCATCCGTTGCGATGGCCTGGAGCACCGGCAACATGCCGCGTCCATTCACGTTCTGTATCTCCAGGCCCGGCCTTACATTAATCTCGAGCAGCAAGGGGCCGTCCGGCGAGATCGATATGTCCACACCCAGATACTTGAGCGGCACGGCCTGCGCAGCGCGCTCCGCAAGATCGGTCACTTCCGTCCAGAACGGCAGTCTCCTGCCAAGCACCGACAGCCCGGTATCCGGATGCGTTTCGACCGGCTGTCCCAGGAACTGCGCATGCGTGGTGATACCGCTGGCGATGTCGATCGCGACGCCGAGCGCCCCCTGGTGCAGGTTCGCCTTACCGTCGGATTGCCGCGTGGGCACACGCGTCATCGACATCACTGGCTTTTCGTCGCACATGATGAGGCGTACGTCCGCCAATCCGAGCGGGCTGAGCTCGGACATTTCCGCATGCTGCACGATGCGGCTCTCGATGATCGCGCGATCGCCCAGGTCGAAGGAATAGACGCCAAAAATGATGTCGGAAATGTGTTTGCGCAGGTCGTAGGCGGTGTAGATCCTGCCGCTGATGCCGACCCAGTCTTCGCCATTCCTGCCGACGATGACGATGATGCCGTTGCCGCCGCTACCCTGTGCCGGCTTGATGACGAAATCGTCATATACGCCCAGATCGTTCTCCAGGTTGCGCAACTCATAGAAATAGCTGTAGGTGCGATGAGTCCTGGGCATGTTCACGCCCGCTGCGATCAGCACCTCCTTGGCCAGCAGTTTGTCGTCCGCCAGAGGAAAATGTTTGCGCTGATTGTGCGTATAGATGTAATGCAGGTTGCGGCGGTTCATGGCAAGCACCCTGGAGGCATGCCCGCGCACCTCATCCAGCCGCGTCCACCAGGCACGCAATGAGATCATCTGCCTCCCTCCAGGATCAACCGGCGGAAACGCATGAATTCCATCACTCGGATGCCTATCCATTTGCCCAGCCACAGGTTGAGCGCAATCACCACCAGCAGCAGTTCGGGGAAGGCCAGCACCAGGCTCTGCATGAAGATCGAATCCATCACCGCATAACAGGCGGCGATCACGATCAGCGTCATCAGGGTGATGCGCGCCACCTTGAGCGCGCCCTGCTCGGCCTCCATCAGCGCCACGCGCTCGGCAGTGATGGCCAGGATGGCGATGGGAAACAGGGTCACATGCGCCAGCTCGAACAGGCCAAGCTGCACACCGCCCACGGTGGTGATCATCATCACGATCACCACCGTGGTCAGCACGATGGCCATCTTCGGCGAATGCAGCAATTGCATCCAGTCGAGGCCGCGCCGGACGACCGCCGACACCAGAACGATGCCGAGGAATCCCACCACGCCCCACAGCAGGCCGGTCTCGCGCGCAGCCGCCGCGATCAGCGCGGGCAGGAAGGTGCCGAAGGTCTCTAGGCCGACCACGTTGCGGAACACCACCGTCACCAGCGCCCCCAGCGGCAGCATGAGGAGGATCTTGAGCAGGTTCTGCGAGATACCGACGCGCTCGAAATGCGCGTACAGATTGGTGATGTTGAATGCGGACTTGTTCAGCGCATCCTGCGCCTCGCGTTGCGGCACCAATTGCCTGGTGGTCTTGAAGTTGTACTGGAAGTTGACGTTGGAAGTATGCTTGAACATCACCTGGTCGCCGTAATAGAGCGTCAGGTAATTGGAGGGTATCTCGGCCATGTGATCGTTGATCGTATCGAACGGCACCCAATGCCCGTTGACGTAGACCTCGACCCATTGGTGGCTGGTGCGCTTGCTGCCCTGTTCCATCACGAAACCGCCGATGAGGCGCGCCGGAATGTTCAACTTGCGCGCCATCGCCACGAACAGGCGGCTTTTGCCGTTGCAGCTTGCTTCCCCGAGTTTGAGTGCCGTCAGCGAGTCGGTAAAGCCGGAAAAGTTGCGGTTCGCGATGTTGTCCTGCAGGTGACGGTGGATACGGGTCAGGGCATCTCGAACGGTTCGATTTTCCGCCGGTACGATGGAGCTCAATGCCTTTTCGATCTGCGCATCATCCTTGTGGATGCCGGGCTCGTCCGCCAGGAAGGGGACCAGCGCAGCGGGATAGGATTCGGGAATGGACATCCCCTCCGGGATCTCGAAGCGCACATGCTGGGCACGCACGGAATAAGCATATCGGATGTCCTGCTGGCCGGTCACATTCTCTGCATTCCAGGTGATTTCCCGATTCAGCGAATCCGAGCGCAGATTGGAGGCGAAGACGCCGGTCGAGCTTTCCTCGCTATCCACCGTCTGGCGTCCATCGGACTTGGGCAGGAAGGTCTGGATGCGTATATCCTCGCCATGACCGTCGACCTGCATCATGACTTCGACCGTATAACTGGGTACCGGGATCAGTCCCGCCAGCGGATAATCGAGCGCCTGCAATTTGTAACCGGCCACTGCCATCGGAACGATGACCATCGTTGCCAGCAACAAGGCATATGCTCCCCGACGCGATTTTAGATGCCGCTGTTTCGTCATAAGTGGCTTTATTCTTGTTTATTGTTATCCCGGTGAGACCGCACCCCGTTCTCCTCCCTCAACCGCGGATGGTGCGACTGCCCTGTTTGTGATTGAGTACCTGGCGTGATGAAAAAAACCTTTTCCCATCCTGTCTGAACTGCGTGACTAGTCGGCTTCTTGCACAAGTTACGAGCCAATCCTAGCAATTGGTCCGTCAAGGTCTTGTCAACGCAACGTCAAGAAAGCGTGAATTTGCGTTATTTACAACAGCATCAACTCAATCGGCTTTCCCCAGGTGAATCGGAGATAACATCTGATGCAACTGCAGTTACTGCAAACGCACCAACCGAGGACCCCGCCCATCTTGCGATTGCATTTTTCTTCATGCAGCCAAACCAACAGCGGGTTTTATCCTCCCGCTCCAAATGCTTCACTTGCGCCTCGATTCATTTGCCCAGCTTGCGCAAGTTGGAAAGAATGCTAGCAACAAATTATTTGTATCCCATTGATGCATAGAACGAAGGAAAAATAGTGTCCTCCAACTCTTTCTGTGACTTTATGCCCGAACAACTCGCCGTCCTCGACGTCCAGCAGAATTTCCAGACAGTTCCCGACTTTTAGCAGCAGTAGTTAACCAATAAAGCACCTGTTTTCCCCTTCAGCAATCCGGTTATGAAGTGTTTCCGATGGTATTTGTCGGATATACGAAAGAAACTGTATAATTAGCCACTTGGGTGATAGAGGCAGTGAGGCCATGACCATACCAGAGCTGAAACAGACACTCAGGCAACGCATTATCGCCGCCCGCGAAAAGCTGCCTGCATCCGAGCGCCTGCGACTAAGCCGAGCCGTCGTTCAGTCTGTTTGCGAACTAACAGCCTACCGGCAAGCGCATACCGTGCTGGGGTATCTGAATTTCGGATCGGAGCTGGCCTCCGAACTCTGGGTCCAGCAGGCTTTCACCGACGGCAAGCGGGTATTGCTGCCACGCGTGAACCGCGCCAGCAAGCATCTGGACTTGTATCAGGTGCGGGATTTGCAGCAAGACGTAGCCCCAGGTTATTTGGGTATACGCGAACCAGTCGCGGAACACTGCATAAAAGAAGATGCGCCGGGCACGGTGGATTTCATCCTGTTACCCGGCGTGGCATTCACCCGCGAAGGTGCGCGTCTGGGGTACGGCGGCGGCTATTACGACAAGCTGCTGGCGCACATGCCGCATCAACCGGCCCTGGTCGCCGGGGCATTCGCTCTGCAAGTAGTGCAAGAGATTCCACAAGAAAAAACCGACCGCAAGCTGGAATGGTTGGTGACAGAAGACGGAACGATCCGTTGCAACTGAGGGAGAGAGAACATGGCAACACTGCAACCAGATAACGATCCGCAGGAGACGCAAGAGTGGCTGGACGCGCTCCAGTCCGTGCTGGAGAAGGAAGGCGCGGCACGCGCCCACTTCCTGATGGATCAACTGATCCACCACGCGCGCATGGCCGGCGACGACATGCCGATCAGCGCCACCACGCCCTACATCAACACGATCCCGGTGGACAAGGAAGAACGTTCCGCCGGCAACCACGAACTGGAGCACCGCATCCGCGCACTGGTGCGCTGGAACGCGATGGCCATCGTGATGAGCGCCAACAAGGAGTCTTCCGAACTGGGCGGCCACATCGCCAGCTTCGCTTCGGCTGCCACTTTATACGACGTCGCATTCAACCATTTCTTCCGCGGCCAGACCGAAGAGCACGGCGGCGACCTGGTGTTCTTCCAGGGCCATTCCTCGCCCGGCATCTATGCGCGCGCCTTCCTCGAAGGCCGCCTGAGCGAGGAACAGCTGCATAAATTCCGCCAGGAAGTGGACGGCGACGGCCTGTCTTCCTATCCGCACCCGTGGCTGATGCCGAACTTCTGGCAGTTCCCCACGGTGTCGATGGGCCTGGGCCCGCTGATGGCGATCTACCAGGCGCGCTTCATGCGCTACCTGCAACACCGCGGACTGGCGCAGACCGAAGGCCGCAAGGTATGGGCCTTCCTCGGCGACGGCGAAACCGACGAGCCGGAATCGCTGGGCGCAATCTCCATGGCCGGGCGCGAAAAACTCGACAACCTGATCTTCGTCGTCAACTGCAACCTGCAGCGCCTGGACGGCCCGGTGCGCGGCAACGGCAAGATCATCCAGGAACTGGAAGGCGTATTCCGTGGCGCGGGCTGGAACGTGATCAAGGTGATCTGGGGCCGCCACTGGGACCGCCTGCTGGCCAAGGACAAAACCGGCCTGCTGATGAAGCGCATGGAGGAAGTGGTCGACGGCGAATACCAGACCTACAAGGCGCGCGACGGCGCCTTTGTGCGACGTGAGTTCTTCGGCAAATATCCCGAACTGCTGGAACTGGTCGCCGACATGTCGGACGACGAACTCTGGCGCCTGAACCGCGGCGGCCACGATCCGTTCAAGATGTTTGCGGCCTACGCGGCGGCCACCAGGAACAAAGGCAAGCCGACCGTGATCCTTGCCAAAACCGTAAAGGGTTACGGCATGGGCGAGTCGGGCGAGGCACAAAACCCCACGCACCAGCAGAAAAAGATGGGCGAAGATGCGCTGCGTAAATTCCGCGACCGCTTCAACATCCCCGTCACGGACGAACAGCTGCCCAACCTGCCTTTCGTGCGTCCCGCCGAAGACAGCCAAGAGGCCAAATACCTGCGCGAACGCGGCACAGCCATGGGCACCCTGCCGGCGCGCAAGCCCTTGGCGCTGTGCCTGCAGGTGCCCGAACTGTCGGCATTCGAAACCTTGTTAAAGGATAGCGAAGGCCGCGAATTTTCCACCACCATGGCGTTCGTGCGCCTGCTGGGCGTGCTGGTAAAAGACAAAAACATCGGCAAGCAAATCGTGCCCATCGTGCCCGACGAATCGCGCACCTTCGGCATGGAAGGCATGTTCCGCCAGCTCGGCATCTTCTCGCAGGTCGGCCAGTTGTACACGCCGCAGGATGCCGACCAGCTGATGTTCTACAAGGAAGACACCAACGGCCAGATATTGCAGGAAGGCATCAACGAGGCGGGCGGCATGGCCGACTGGATTGCCGCGGCGACCTCGTATGCCAACCACGGCGTGGCGATGGTCCCGTTCTACATCTATTACTCGATGTTCGGCTTCCAGCGCGTCGGCGATCTGGCTTACGCGGCAGGCGACATGCGCGCGCGCGGATTCCTGGTCGGCGGCACGGCCGGACGCACCACGCTGAATGGCGAAGGCCTGCAACATCAGGACGGCCACAGCCATGTGCAGGCCGCATTGATCCCGAACTGCGTTTCGTACGATCCGACCTTTGCTTATGAACTGGCGGTGATCGTGCAGGACGGCATGCGCCGCATGTACGTGGAAGAGGAAGATGTGTTCTATTACCTCACGGTGATGAACGAGAACTACGCGCATCCGGCCATGCCCAAGGGCGCCGAGGAAGGCATCATCAAGGGTATGTATAAATTCAGGAGTCAGGATACGGGATCTGGGAATCAGGGAAGACCGGCAGTGCAATTGCTGGGCAGTGGCACGATTTTGCGCGAGGTGATTGCGGCTGCGGAGTTGCTGGAAAAAGACTTCGGCGTGGCTGCCGATGTGTGGAGCGTGACCAGCTACAACGAGCTGCGCCGCGACGGCATCGATTGCGAACGCTGGAACACCCTGCATCCGGAAGCCAAGCCGCGTGTGAGTTATGTCGAGCAATGCCTGGATGCCAAAACCCCGGTGGTGTCCGCAACCGACTATATCCGCGCCTATTCCGACCAGATCCGTCCCTTCGTCAAGGCACACTACAAGACGCTGGGCACGGATGGTTTCGGACGTTCGGACACACGCAAGAAGCTCCGCCACTTTTTCGAGGTGGATCGTTACTACGTCGCTGTCACCGCGCTGAAGGCACTGGCGGACGAAGGCACGATTCCGGCCAGCGAAGTGACCAAGGCGATCAAGCTTTACAAGATCAATCCCGATAAACCGAACCCGACGACGGTTTAAGCCGAGGAGACCAGCGTGGCAGAAATCAAACAAGTATTGGTGCCGGATATCGGCAATTTCAAGGGCGTTGCGATCATCGACGTGGCGGTGAAGGCTGGCGATGCGGTGTCTGCAGAGCAGACGCTCATTTCGCTGGAAACCGACAAGGCGACTGTGGATGTGCCTGCGCCTTTTGCAGGCGTGGTGAAGGAAGTGAAGGTCAAGGTGGGGGACAAGGTTTCGGAAGGGGCGTTGATCGTGATGATTGAGGCTAGTGGAGAAGCCACAACTCAAATCCCTCCTAGCCTCCCTTTGTCAAAGGGAGGAACAGACACCGCTGCGGCAACAGCGAGCGCCGCTCCGACACCCCAAGCGCCCGCCCGTGTGACACCCGCACCAGTTCCCCACTTTGAAAAAGGGGGGTTAGGGGGGATTTCAGCTTCTGAGGCATCGCAAGGAGTATCCGCCCACGCCAGCCCCTCCATCCGCCGCTTCGCGCGCGAACTGGGCGTGAACCTGCCTCAGGTCAAAGGCAGCGGCGAAAAAGGCCGAGTCACCAAAGACGACGTGCAGAATTTCGTCAAGCAAGCGCTGGCCGGTGGCGCAACCACGGGCGGCGGAATGTCCGGCCTGCTGCCGTGGCCGGATGTGGATTTCGCCAAGTACGGCGAGATCGAAGCCAAACCGTTATCGCGCATCAAGAAGATTTCCGGCGCCAACCTGCACCGCAACTGGGTGATGATCCCGCATGTGACGCAGTTCGAAGAGGCCGACATCAGCGAGATGGATGCTTTCCGCAAAGAACTGGGCGCGGAATACGCCAAACAGGACATCAAGATTACCCCGCTGGCCTTTATGCTCAAGGCCTGCGCGATCACGCTCAGGCACTTCCCCGATTTCAATGCCTCGCTGGATGCCAGCGGCGAAACCCTGATCGTGAAGAAATACATCCACATCGGCGTGGCCGTGGATACGCCGGAAGGGCTGATGGTGCCGGTAATACGCGATGTGGATCAGAAGGGCATCGTGCAGCTGGCCAAGGAACTGGGCGAAGTCTCGGCCCGTGCGCGTGAAAAGAAGATCAGCGCCGCCGAGATGCAGGGCGGCGGTTTCACCATCTCCAGCCTGGGCGGCATAGGTGGCACGGCTTTCACGCCCATCATCAATGCGCCGGAAGTCGCCATCCTCGGCGTATCCCGCGCCAGCATGAAGCCGGTGTGGAAAGACGGCGAATTCGTGCCGCGCCTGATGCTGCCGCTGTCGCTGTCCTATGACCACCGCGTAATCGACGGTGCGGCGGGCGCGCGCTTCACCACTTACCTCGCCCATGTGCTTTCGGACATGCGCCGACTCGCGCTGTAGGTTATTATCTCGGGAAATTGCGGCCGGTTTGCACAGTGCCGTGCATCGAAGGACATAACTTACGTAGTTGGCAGGCGGGGAGAGATTGAAAGCACAAAGCAATAAACCGGTCGCGCAGCAGCTTGTTCGCCCCATCGGCATTCTGGGCGGTACTTTCGATCCCATCCACCACGGGCACCTGCGCATCGCTCAGGAAGCGCTGGAGCAGTGCGATCTCGCACAAGTGCGTTTCGTTCCCTGCGGCACCCCTCCGCACCGCCCCGCGCCGCTGGCCTCGGCCAAGGCGCGCTGGGAGATGGTGCGTCTGGCCCTGAACGGCCACCCCGATTTTGTCGTCGACGTGCGTGAAGTCTTCCGCACCGACCCCTGCTACACGGTGGACACACTGGCCGGATTGCGCGCCGAACTGGGCGCGAAACAGCCCCTGTGCCTGATCCTCGGCGGCGATGCCTTCCTGCAACTGCACACCTGGCATGAATGGAAGTACCTGTTCGAACTGGCGCATATCGTCGTGCTGCAACGCGCGGGCGGCCTGCCGCTGGGCAATGCGATGAACAGCGCCGATCCCGCGCTGCAAGACGAATATCGCGCGCGCCTCGCCCCCGGCAGCGGCGCGCTGCACGAGGCACCCAACGGCGCAATCTTTGTCGCCGACATGCCCGCATTGGAAATCTCCTCCACCGACATCCGCCGACGCTGTGCGGAAGGAAAGAACGTCCGTTACCTGGTAGCGGATGCCGTCGCCAATTACATCAACACCAACTCACTCTACTGTAAATGCTAAATACCAAAGACAAGACTCAAGCCGTCGTCTCCGCCCTGGAAGACGTCAAAGCACTCGACATCGAGGTCATCGATACCAGCAAGCTCAGCCCGCTGTTCGAACGCATGATCGTCGCCAGCGCCCAATCCACGCGCCAGACCAAGGCGCTGGCAAATAATGTGGTGGTGAAACTCAAGGAACTCGGCGAAACGGTGCACAGCATCGAGGGAGAAGACAGCGGCGAGTGGGTGCTTGTCGACCTCGGCGAGGTGATCGTGCATATCATGCAGCCTGCAGTGCGCGCCTATTACAATCTTGAAGAACTGTGGGGCGTGCAACCCAAACTGCGCGCAAACGCGGGCAAATGAAGCTGCTGATCCTGGCGGTGGGCAACAAGATGCCATCGTGGATCACCGAGGGCTTCAACGAATACACCAAACGCATGCCGCGCGAGGCGACAATTTCGCTGGTCGAGATCAAGCCGGAACCGCGCAACAGCGGCAAGACCGCCGCGCAGATCATGGAAGCCGAAGCGCAACGCATCCGTGCGGCATTGCCCGCCGGGGCGCTGTGCATCGCGCTGGATGAACACGGCGCCACGCCCACCACCAAACAACTTGCGCAACAAATGCAGGACTGGATGCAGCAGGGTTGCGATGTCGCCTTCGTCATCGGCGGTGCGGACGGCCTGCACGAATCGGTCAAGCAGCAGGCCCGGCAGTTGATGGCACTGTCAGCCCTCACGCTGCCGCACGGCATGGTGCGCGTGCTGCTGGCCGAACAACTGTATCGGGCGCATTCGCTTTTGCATAATCACCCTTACCACCGCGAGTGAAACATGAGAACCAAACACCAGCGCATCTACCTCGCCTCGCAAAGCCCGCGCCGCCGCGAACTGCTCAAGCAGATCGGCATCAATTTCGAAGTGCTGCTGCTGCGCAACGATCAGCGCCGCAACGTGCAGGTGGACGAGACACCGCATGAAGGCGAGGCTCCGGTGGATTATGTACAGCGCGTGTGCCGCGACAAGGCGCTCGCCGGGTGGGAGACCCTGAAGTTCCGCAACCTGCCGCTGCACCCCGTGCTGGCGGCGGATACCACGGTAACGCTGCACGGCAAGATCATCGGCAAGCCCGACAACCACGAACACGCCGCCGATATCCTGCGCATGCTATCGGGCACCAAACACCATGTACTCACCGCAGTCGCCATCGCATGCAAGGACCGCCTGGAAATGCGCTTGTCCGACACCACCATTACTTTTGATACGCTCAGCGATGAACGCATCCACCGCTACTTGCTCACCAACGAGGCGCACGACAAGGCCGGGGCCTACGGAATCCAGGGCCATGCCGGCGTGTTTGTGAAGCACATCAACGGCAGCTATACCGGCGTAATGGGACTGCCGCTGTTTGAGACGGTAGAATTGCTGAAATTATTCGGATATCCCGCCCCATGACAGAAGAGATATTGATCAACGTTACTCCGCAGGAAACACGCGTCGCCGTGATGCAGCAAGGCGCCGTGCAGGAACTGCACATTGAGCGCGGCAGCCAGCGCGGTCTGGTCAGCAACGTTTACGTCGGCAAGGTCAAGCGCGTGCTGCCCGGTATGCAGTCGGCCTTCATCGACATCGGCCTGGAGCGCTCGGCCTTCCTGCATGTCGCCGACATCTGGGAGAACCAGCACAACGGCGACGCGGCCAAACCCATCGAGAAGGTGCTGTTCGAGGGACAGAGCCTGCTGGTGCAGGTCATCAAGGACCCCATCGGCACCAAAGGCGCGCGCCTCTCCACGCAGCTGAGTTTTGCCGGACGCCTGCTGGTCTACCTGCCGCAGGAATCGCACATTGGCGTATCCCAGCGCATCGAGAACGAGGAAGAGCGCGAAGCCCTGCGCGCCAAGCTGCAACAGGTGCTGCCCGCCGAGCACAAAGGCGGCTACATTGTGCGCACCATGGCCGAAGCGGCAACCGATGATGACTTGCGCGCCGATGTCGCGTACCTGGACAAGCTGTGGAGCAACCTGCAACAGCAATCGCAGCGTCTGGCTCCCCCCTCTCTGTTGTACAAGGAACTGGATATCAGTCTGCGCGTGCTACGCGATTGTGTAACCGAAGACACGACGCGCATCCTCGTTGATTCGCGCGAGACGCACGAACGGCTGATGGCGTTTGCCACTGATTACATCGCTGCCGCCATTCCCAAACTGGATCACTACGTAGGCGCGCGCCCGCTGTTCGATCTTTACTCGGTGGAAGAAGAAATCGAGCGCGCGCTGTCGCGCCGTGTCGACCTGAAATCCGGCGGCTATCTCATCATCGACCAGACCGAGGCGCTCACCACCGTCGACGTCAACACCGGCGGCTTTGTCGGCGTACGCAACTTCGACGACACCATCTTCAAGACCAACCTGGAGGCCGCACAGGTCATCGCGCGCCAGTTGCGCCTGCGCAACCTGGGTGGCATCATCATCTGCGACTTCATCGACATGGAAACGCAGGAACATCGCGATGCCGTGCTGGAAGAATTCAAAAAAATGCTGGCGCATGACCACACGCGCATCAACGTGAACGGCTTCTCCTCGCTGGGGCTGATTGAAATGACGCGCAAGCGCACGAGGGAAAGCCTGGCGCATGTGCTGTGCGAACCCTGCCCCACCTGCCAGGGGCGCGGCGAAGTGAAAACCGCGCAGACCGTGTGCTACGAAATCCTGCGCGAGATCGTGCGCGAAGCGCGCCAGTTCAACGCCCGAGAATTCCGCATTCTCGGCTCGCAACAGGTCGTGGACCTGTTCCTCGACGAGGAATCGCAAAGCCTCGCCCTGCTCTCCGACTTCATCGGCAAGCCGGTATCGCTGCAGGTGGAGACGCTTTACTCGCAAGAGCAGTACGATGTGATTTTGATGTAGAGGAACTAACGTCTATCCAGGAGGGCAGCAATGAAATCAAAAATCGCAGCGCTGGCACTACTGGCACTGGCATGGTCGACAGCCATTGCTTCCGGCGCCCCGTGGTACAAATGGCAAAACAAGTTCGACGGCGCCATCCTGTGTGCGCAAATCTCGCCCGGTGAAACCTGGTACAAGATTCAGGGGCCATTCATGGAATCGCAGTGCAGGAAGCCGGGCAATCCCCAGTAATTCTCCACCCTTCAAGCCAGCAAACTCTCCGGCTCCACCTTGCTGCCGCTGATCGCCACGACTTTGTGGCGCGACTGCCCGCCTTGTTTGAGTTCAACCTGACGCAGGGGAACGCCGAAGGATTCGGCGATGAATTTCAGCAATGCTTCGTTGGCGCGGCCTTCGATGGGCGGGGCGGCAAGGCGGATCTTGAGGGCTTCTCCGTGCAGTCCGGCCACGTCGGTGCGTTTGGCGCCGGGCTGGACATGCAGGGTCAGGGTGAGCACATCGCCGTTGCGGCGATACCACTCGCTCATATCAATCTCATGACGGCCTGTTCCAGCCCGCCTAGCGGTACGATGAGGATGAGTTGGCAGATGATGAGCAGTATCAGCACCGACAGATCGACGTTGCCCACGAGCGGAACTCTGCTCCGCAGGGGTTGCAGGAAAGGGCGATTCACCGCAAGCAGCATGGGCGCCAACGGCGTGCGCGGATTGATCCAGGACAGCAGTGCTTCGGCGATCAGGGTGGCGACGAGCAGGTAAATGCTGATCTTGAGCAGTTTGACCGCCGTCCATGCCAGCAGGCCGACGAGCGGGAAAGTTTCGAATGGGTAGCCCTGTATCCACAGAAAGGCGAGGAGATAGATGAACTCGACCACAAATGCCAGCAGCAGAGTAGCGCTATCCAGACCGGAGGCAGAAGGGATGACTCGGCGCGCGCGCAGCACGATAAAGTCGGTGAGCGCCATGAGGAATTCGCCGATGGGGTTGCGCATCGGGGCGCGCAGCCAGACAGCGTGAAAACGGAACAACAGCAAAGCAGCAAAGGGCTGCACGAGTGCGTCGAGCAAAAACGAGAACGTCTCGGCCAGCATCAAATATCCTTCCCCAATTCATCGCCCATTTCTCTTGAGCGCGCCGCTGCCGCATGAATGGCGGCAATAATATCCATCTTCACCTGGTTTGCTTCCATGCTGAGCAAGGCGCGTTCGGTGGTGCCATTCTTTGAAGTCACGCGCGCACGCAGGGTAACGGCGTCCTCGTGGCTTTGCTCGGCCATTTTGCTGGCACCTATAAAAGTGTCCAACACCACTTGCCGCGCTTGCGCCTCGTCCAGACCCAGCTCGTAAGCGGCCTGTTGCATGGCTTCGATGAAATAGAACACGTATGCCGGGCCGCTGCCGGAAATCGCCGTGATCGCATCCAGCATCTCTTCGTCTTCGATCCACAGCGTGCTGCCCACTGCGGAAAGAATCGATTCGGCTTGATGACATTGTTCCGGCTTGACCGCAGGCATGGCGTACAGGGCCGTGACGCCGCTGCGAATAAGCGCGGGAGTGTTGGGCATGCAGCGCACAATATTTTGCGTGCCCAGCCAGCGCGCCATGTCCTGCGCGCGGATACCGGCAGCGATGGAGATGACGAGTTGCCCTTTCAGTACCGGTGCCAGTTGCAGCGCGACCTGTTGCAGGTTTTGCGGCTTGACGGCAAGAATCACGACTTCGCCGTGCGCCACTGCCTCCGCCAGTTCCGTTGTGGCCCTGACGCCGAATTCGTTATGCAAATCCGAGCATTTATCCTTGCTCACTTCCACCACATGCATTTTGGATGGCGAATATCCGCGCTTGATCAAGCCGCTGATCAATGCTGTCCCCATGTTGCCGCCGCCGATAAATGTGATCTTCATGTGTGTTCCCCGTAATTTCTGGCACCGAAAATCGCCGTGCCGATACGCACAATAGTCGCACCTTCCAGTATTGCTGCCGGATAGTCGTGCGACATGCCCATCGACAGGGTATCCAGTGCCATTCCCCGTGAGTTTAGCTGCCCCAATATTGTCTGCATCTGCGCAAACGGCCTGCGCTGCGCTGTTTCATCAACTGCCGGAGAAGGTATCGACATCAATCCGCGCAACTTGAGGTGCGGCAGGCGCGCAACCCCTTGCGCCAATTGTCCCACTTCATCCGGCGCCACGCCGCTCTTGCTCTCCTCGCCGCTCACGTTCACCTGCAGACACACATTCAACGGCGGCAACTGCGGCGGCCGCTGTGCCGACAGACGCTCGGCAATCTTCAGTCTATCGACACTGTGCACCCAGGCAAAGTTCTCGGCGATGGCGCGCGTTTTGTTGCTCTGGATGGGACCGATGAAATGCCACTCCAGCGACAAGTCGCGCAAAACGTTCATTTTTTCCAGCGCTTCCTGCAGGTAATTCTCGCCGAAAGCCGTCTGTCCCGCCAGATAGGCCTCGCGTACCGCCTCTGCCGAAAAGGTCTTGCTTACGGCCAGCAGACGGACTTCTGCAACATTTCGATGCGCCGCTTTTGCAGCACGTTCAATGGCTTCGCGGGTCGCTTGCAAGTTGGAGAGGATTGCAGTCATAATCGCCCGGACAGTCGCTTGTCGACTCAGTTTTCAAGGCACAGGATTATATATGGATATCACCGAACTGCTCGCCTTCGGCGTGAAGAACAAAGCCTCCGACTTGCACCTTTCCGCGGGTTTGCCGCCCATGATCCGCGTGCACGGCGATATGCGCCGCATCAACCTGCCCGCGATGGAGCACAAGGAAGTCCACGCCATGGTGTACGACATCATGAACGACGGGCAGCGCAAACATTACGAGGAAAACAAGGAAGTCGACTTTTCGTTCGAAGTGCCCAATTTGGCGCGCTTCCGCGTCAACGCCTTCATCCAGCAGCGCGGCGCCGGTGCGGTCATGCGTACCATTCCGTCCAAGATCCTCTCGCTGGAAGACCTCAAATGTCCACCGATATTCAAGGACATCTCCGAATTTCCGCGCGGCATGGTGCTGGTGACCGGCCCGACCGGTTCCGGTAAATCGACTACGCTGGCGGCGATGGTAAACCACGTCAACGAGAACGAAATGGGCCACATTCTGACGGTGGAAGACCCGATCGAATTCGTGCACGAATCAAAAAAATCGCTGATCAACCAGCGCGAAGTCGGCCCGCATACGCTGTCGTTCAACAACGCATTGCGTTCCGCGCTGCGTGAAGACCCGGATGTGATCCTGGTGGGCGAAATGCGCGACCTGGAAACCATCCGCCTGGCAATGACCGCGGCGGAAACCGGCCACCTGGTGTTCGGCACGCTGCATACCAGTTCCGCGGCCAAGACCATCGACCGTATCATCGACGTGTTCCCGGCCGACGAAAAAGAAATGGTGCGCGCGATGTTGTCAGAATCGCTCCGTGCGGTGATCTCTCAGACCCTGCTCAAGACCAAGGACGGCACCGGCCGTGTGGCAGCGCACGAGATCATGATCTGCACCCCTGCGATCCGCAATCTGATCCGCGAAGCCAAAGTGCCGCAGATGTATTCCGCCATCCAGACCGGCGGCAGCATGGGTATGCAGACGCTGGATCAGAACCTGAGCGAGATGGTGAAGCGAAATCTCATTGCTTCTTCCGAGGCTCGCGGCAAGGCAGTGAACAAGGACCTCTTCCCGGGTTAAATCCCATCAACAAGACACAGAGCGCATCTGCTTTAGGAGAACATCATGGAAAGAGACCAGGCCACCGAGCTAGTCCACAACCTGTTACGCGGCATGGTCTCGCAAAAGGCGTCCGACCTGTTCATTACCACCGGCTTTCCACCTGCGTTCAAGATCGACGGCAAGATGACGCCGGTTTCCAGCCAGGCGCTGACCTCGGCACACACACAGGAACTGGCGCGCAGCATCATGAACGACCGCCAGGCAGCCGAGTTCGAATCCACGCATGAATGCAACTTCGCCATCAGCCCGCCCAGCATAGGGCGTTTCCGCGTCAATGTGTTCATGCAGCAGCAGCGCGTCGGCATGGTGTTGCGTACCATCACTACCAGGATCCCGACTTTTGAAGAATTGGGGCTGCCACCCGTCCTTAAAGATGTGGTGATGACCAAACGCGGACTGGTGATTCTGGTCGGCGGTACCGGCTCCGGCAAATCCACCTCGCTGGCCGCCATGCTCGGCCACCGCAACCGCAACAGCTACGGCCACATCATCACCATCGAAGACCCGGTGGAATATGTGCACGATCACGACAAGTGCATCATCACCCACCGCGAAGTCGGCGTGGACACCAACGACTGGCATGCCGCGCTGAAAAATACGTTGCGACAGGCGCCGGACGTCATCCTGATCGGCGAAATCCGCGACCGCGAGACCATGGAGTACGCCGTGGCCTTCGCCGAAACCGGCCACTTGTGCATGGCCACCTTGCACGCCAACAGCGCCAACCAGGCACTGGACCGCATCATCAACTTCTTCCCGGAAGATCGCCGCGAACAACTGCTGATGGACCTGTCGCTCAACATCAAGTCGCTCATCTCGCAGCGCCTGATTCCCAAGCGCGACGGCAAGGGTCGATCCGCCGCCTTTGAGATCCTGCTCAATTCGCCGCTGATCTCGGACCTGATTTTCAAAGGGCAGGTGCATGAGATCAAGGAAGTCATGTCGCACTCACGCGAACTCGGCATGCAAACCTTCGACCAGGCGCTTTTTGATCTGCATGAGGCAGGGGCCATCAGTTACGAAGAAGCGCTCAAGAATGCCGACTCGGTGAACGACCTGCGCCTGAAGATCAAACTGGAAGGCAAAGCCACCAAGGACAGAGACGTGATGAGCGGCCTGGATAGCCTGAAAATGACCTGAGCGGTCAGAGAAGCACTTCCAACCCACTTTCCGCATCCCCCTCGCCGAACCTCCCGGTTTGGCAATGCTGGCTACGCAGGATTTGTAATCGCGCAGGGTGGGCGCGTCTTTGGCGCCCACCCTGCGAAATCCCCCCCTCACCGATACAGCGCCGGAAACTGCTTCCGCAATTGGTCCAGCTTGGGCTTGTCGTGGATGACGATATAGGGTTGGTAAGGATGCAGCGCCAGATAGTTCTGGTGGTAATCCTCGGCCGGATAGAACTCTTTCAGCGGCACGACCTGCGTCACGATGGGGGCGGAGAATTTATGCGAAGCGGTAAGTTGCTGTATGGTGCTTTGCGCAATCTTTTGCTGCTCGGGGCTGGTGTAGAAGATCGCCGAGCGGTATTGGGTGCCGGTGTCCGGCCCCTGGCGGTTAAGTTCGGTCGGGTCGTGCGCCACGCTGAAGAAGACTTGCAGCAATTGCTGGTAAGAAATTTTTGCAGGGTCAAAGCGGACCTGCACGGATTCAGCATGCCCGGTATTACCCTCGCTCACCATTTCGTAATGTGCGGTCGCGGCGTTACCGCCCGCGTAACCCGACTCCACGTTGGTTACACCTTTGACATGCTTGAACACGGCATCCACGCCCCAGAAGCAGCCACCCGCAAACACGGCCGTCTGTTCGGTCGATGCCGCGTTGGCAGCAGACACCGCAACTGCGCTGAAAATCAGCAGTACGCTTCTTAATAGAAAATTGATGGTTTGCATGATGGATATCCTGTTCATTAGCCGAAGGTGAAGGCAAATGCCTGCGCCCCGCCATCCGGAAACTCGATGCGGAAGGTTCTGTCCCTGATCTCTCCACGTTGCCGGATTAATTGATAAAGCCGCTGCTCGCGGATCTCGCCCTCGCCGGTGGCGCTGGTGTCCGCACCGTGATCGTTGCCGGGGGCGACGCCCTCCAGCGTGACCTTGAAACGCACGGGCTTGCCGTTTTCAGCGCCCATGACCAGATGCAAATCGCGCCCGCGGAAGCGGAAACTGATGGCACCGCCCTGTTCCTTCAGCGTTGCCGATTCTCCGGTCACCTGCCACGATCCGCTCAGTGCCCATTGGTTCAGCTTGAGCGTACGCGGAGCGGTATAGCGGGCAGGGTTCTCGATCTTGAGCGGTTCGAGGGATGCGAAATTCTCCATACGCGCATAACCCAGGTAGGTTTCCGGAGAACGCTCCATATCTTCTGCTGCTGCCGTCGCGCCAGTACCCTGTACCTCCACGAAATCATTGTTCACTGCGACATCCTTGTTCGCCTCCTTGAGCAAAGCCTGGATTCTCAGCTCGGTCTCCGCATACGCGCCTTCACCGAAATGCTGGTGACGGATGCGGCCCCGGGCATCGATCAGGTAATGCGCGGGCCAATACTGGTTCTCATACGCATTCCAGATCGCAAACTGGTTATCGATCGCTACGGGGTATTTGATGCCCAACTCGCCGACGGCCTGTTCGACATTCTTGATATCTTTCTCGAAAGCGAACTCGGGCGCATGCACGCCGATGATGACCAGACCCTGCGCGCGGTATTTTTCATCCCATGCTTTCAGGTAAGGCAGGGTGCGCAGGCAGTTGATGCAGGAGTAGGTCCAGAAATCCACCAGCACCACCTTGCCGCGCAACATCGCGTCGTCCAGCGGCGGCGAGTTGAGCCAGTGCGTCGCACCCGACATTGACGGAGCGATCCGCGAATCCGGGACTGCTGGCGAACCGGAGCGTTGCCCCAAACGCTCGATCAATTGTTGCTCGGTGGACGCGGTGTTCGGCGAAGAGAACTGCGCCAGAAAACGCGTATCCCAGCCCAGCGCAATCACGACAATCCCCGCCACCACGGCGACGCCCAGCATGCGTCGTATCCATTCCTCCACGCCGAAGCTGCGTTTCATCCAAGCGACTACACGACCGCTGGCCAGCAACGCCACCGCCAGCGAAGAGGCTGCACCCGCCGCGAATGCCAGCAACAGCGATGCGCTATAGAGGTTTGCACCGTTCAATGCCGCGCCGGCCAGCACCAGACCGAGTATCGGTCCGGCACAGGGTGCCCACAGAAAACCGACGGCAACACCCAGCAGCAATGAACCCTTCACGCTGCCCTGCCGATCGGCGCGCTGCTGCAAATGCCCGCCTAATGCAACGAAGGGCCGCATCATGCGTTCCGACCATGACGGAAAGATCAGCGCCAGGCCCAGCAGCAACAGCAGCAACATCGCCGCATAACGCCCGTATTGATTCACCTCGACCAGCCAGGCACCACCCACCGCGGCCAGACTGGCAAGCACGGTAAAGGTAACCGCCATGCCGATCAGGATGGGCAAGCCGGAGCGGCGGAACGACTGTTCCGAGCGCGCGAAGATGAAGGGCAGCACCGGCAACACGCAGGGACTGAGGATGGTGAGAGCGCCGCCGAGGTAGGCGAGCAGGAAGATCAGCATGGTGTTTGATCCTTAAAAACTTGTTATCCGCAGATTACACAGATTTACGCAGATTAGATTATCAGTAGGATGCAGGGGACTGCGCCTTATCCAGAGTTGGGTTGTTTAATCGGCGTTAATCTGCGTAATCTGCGGAAAAAGTGGTTTTATTTCGGCCGGGGCACAAAGCGCAGCGCCACCATGTTCATGCAATAGCGCAACCCCGTCGGCTTCGGGCCGTCGTCGAACACATGGCCCAGATGCGCATCGCACAGGGCGCAGCGCACCTCGGTGCGGGTCATGCCGAACATGCGATCCGTGATGTTGCGCACGTTCTCCGGCGCGATGGGTTGCCAGAAGCTGGGCCAGCCGGTGCCGGATTCGTATTTGGTGGCGGCATCGAACAGCGCGTTGTCGCAACACACGCAACGGTAAATACCCGGCTCGTGCCTGTCGTAGCCGGGCTGGGAAAACGCGCGCTCCGTGCCCTGCTGGCGCGTCACTTCGTACGCCAGCGGAGACAGACGTTTCTTCCATTCGGCCTCCTTGTTCACCTTGGCCAGGGTGGCATACCCGAGCGGTTTGCCGTCATCCGAAAACTGCATGACGGTCACGCGCTCGGGGACCGCCGCTGCAAAAGAGCGCGTCGTATATGCCAGGCCGAAGCCGGACAACAGTGATAAAAATTGTCTGCGTTGCATGATGTCACCTCCTGCGATTCAGGTTGAACCTGCTCTTTAACGTGAAACTCGCGCAGCGATTCGTTTGCCCTTTCTCCCGCGTGCGGGGGAAAGTTGGATAGGGGGAAACGGGTATGGCAAGTTTCATCATCGGGGGGGCTCACTTGCCATGCCCGTTAGGTTTCCCTTCCTGCACCTTAGTTCGAAACAGCTAAAAAAATAGTTACAGCAACCTCTCCGGCAAAGTGGAAAACAGCCGGACGTTCTACGCCGCAAATGGCGGCACACGTCCGACCAGAGCCTCGGCCAGCAACAACTCTTCATCCGTGTGGTTGGGCCTGGCGAGGCGAGGCACATCATGGACACATTGCCCGGGCTTTCCCTGGCCGTAGATATGCAACGGCCTGTCGTGATGCAGCGAATGCACGGATTCCTTGCTGCTCCCATCGTTCCTGGCCTCGACATCCACATCGCCGTAGCAGGTACAAAAATAGGTCTTGTCCGGCCCGGCCTCCAGATACACGCCGGTGCCGCGGATGCCGATGGTCGCGGTCGGCGTCTCGATGCGCATACCCTTGTTGCGCGACACCGACAGCAGCTTGCCCGCGAACAGGCGCAGCCCGCCGATCAGCAGCGAAGCGACATCGTTCTCGTCCTTCGCCTGAATCTTCAGATGGCTGTTGCCGCGCAACAGCATCGCGTGGTCGCCGACCACGAACACGATCTCGCTGTCCTTGCCGGTCTTCACCGTATCGTTGGGCCCGATGCGCGTACCGGCATGCACCCGCTCGCCGTTCACCCACGCCCTGCCGATCACGCGATACACCGATTGCGTCGCGGGCAACTTCGGCAGCGGTGTAAAGACTGCGGCGATCGCTTTCACCGCCGGCAACATCGCCGTCAACACGCCTGCCGCCAACCCCTGCAACAAGCGCCTGCGCTGGCGACCGGCCGCTTCAAAATCCAGTTTCTGCTCCATCGTTTTCCCCTTTGTATCCACTTCGTGACGGCGGCTGTCCCACCTGCGTGGAACAGCCGCCCCCCGCCTTCACATGCCCTTGTCCTTCTTCATCATCATGTCATCCTGCTTCATGTCATCCTGATGCCTGGATTTCTTTTTCGTGGTTTGCTTCTTCTCCATCTTGTCCTTGCTCATGGCATCCTTCTCCATGGTGTCCTTGGTCATTGCATCCTTGGACATCATGTCCTTGCCCATGGCATCCTTGTTCATTGCATGGTCGTCCATCGCCGCTGCAGTGTGGGCGAAAACGGCCAGGCAAAATGCCAGCAACAGTGTGGTCAGCTTGTTCATTTGAATCTCCTTGAATGATTGATGGTATCGTCGCGGAGGTAAGGATGCTGTGGACACAGCCATCGCAAACCGTCTGCGCTACTATGTTCGAAGCGCGCCGAAAAAAGGTTACACAGGCATTTGCATGACAGACCGGGACGACAATCTGGAATCACTGATGCGCCTATCCCTGGCCGGGGACCAGCGCGCCTACGCCGAGCTGTTGCGCGCGACCGCGCGCCTGCTCAAGCCCTTCCTGTCCAAACGCTTGCGCTTCTCCAACGAAGTGGACGACCTGTTGCAGGAGATACTGCTCTCCATCCACAAGGCCCGCCACACCTACGACGGCCAGCGCCCCTACAAACCCTGGGTGTATGCCATCGCCAGGTTCCGCCTGCTCGATCACTTGCGCGCGTATTACGCCGATCAACTGCGCGATGCCGAGGATTACGACGAACTCGAAGAAATATTGCCGGACGATGTAACCGAAACCGCGATGAGTTACGAATCCATAAGCGCGGAGGTGGAAAAACTGCCCGAAAAGCAGGCGACCATTCTGCGCCTGATGCACCAGGACGGCTACACCGCCAAGGAGGTCGCCGCGAAGATGGGTATGAACGAATCTGCGGTAAAAGTGGCGGCGCATCGCGCCTACAAGATCTTGCGGGAGAAGCTGGAGCGATAATGAACGACATCGAGCAATTGATAAAAGGCCTGAGCAAGGAAGCGCAGCCGGTGAACCCCGCGCCGCACCCCTACCTGCTGAGCTTGCAATGGATAGGCGCCGCCGCGCTTTACCTGATCGTCACGCTCGCGCTCACCGGCCTGCGCCCCGACTGGCGCGCCAGCCTCGACGACATCTGGTTTGCCGCCGAGATCGTCACGCTGTTCGCGCTCTTCATCGTCACCGCGCTCAGCGCCGCCCTGCTGGCCTTCCCCGACCTGCACCAGAAACGCCTGCTGGCTTATGCGCCGGTCGTACCCGCCGTACTGTTCGTAGCCGTGATCCTGTCAGCGTGGTATGCCGACAACCCGCCAGCTCCGCTACCCGAACACAGCATCGAGTGTACCTGCAGCATTCTGCTAACGATGCTACTGCCTGCGCTGTGGACGTTCTATTCGCTGCGCAGATATGCCAGCACGCATTACCGGCTGGCGGGCAGCATCGCGTTGCTCTCCGCGTTCAGCGTCGGCGCGTTGTGGTTACGGCTGCACGAAGTGAATGATTCCATCGCGCATGTGGTCGAGTGGCATTACCTGCCGATGCTGAGTGTCGGGGTGCTGGGTTTGTGGCTGGGGAAAGTGTTGTTGAAGTGGTGAGCAAAACCATATCCATACCTGTCCTCCGTTCGTCCTGACCATTCGACTGAGCCACAGACTAAAGGCGATATAGGGAAAACGAACGGTGCAAATGGCGCAGTGTGAACGGTCTAATTAGAAGCTTCCCTAATTCCGAATGCAGGAAGATGCATTGCCTTTTTTGTTTACAGCCCCGGGATCAGTTTTGCCTCGCAACGCAACAACTCATCCCGACCCCATGCAGTCACCATCTCGACGAACCAGCGCGGGTCGCGCGGATGCGGGCAGAACAGGTCGTACTCGGCGTAAAAGCTGTGGTCGCTGTTGATGGTCAGCGTGCCGCAACGCTCGTTGCGGGTGTTGCGCCACACGCCTTCGTAGCCGGGCAGTTGGTTGCCGGGGTCGATGACGCGGGTAAATGTTGCACTGTTCAGTTCGATCCTCGGAGTTGAGCCGGTTGCGGTGTAATTTACAGCCGTTTGTTGCAGGGCCGCCACAATGCGTTCGGCCATCGTTTCCAGCTCTGCGGGAAGTTGACGCGATGCAGCCAGCACTACCATATGTCGGCAGGCGCTTTCAATCGCTCGACCGGTTTCCCGCCTAGCAAGTGCTCGTCGAATATTTCGGTCACGTCGGCCTTGGTAACGTTGTTGTACAAGATGCCTTCCGGGTAGACCAGGATATTCGGCCCCATGCTGCACGGGCCAACGCAACTGCTCGACGTCACCAGCACCTGCGAAAAACACTGGCGCTGCATCCACTGCTGCATGAATTCGTCCACAACTTCGCTGCAACCTTTCTGCCCGCAGGAACCGCGCGGGTGACCGTCGGGACGGTTCTGGGAACAGACGAAGACGTGACGCGCGGGTCTCGCCATCGTTATGCTCCAACCGGCATGGCTGAATGAGTCTGGCATTGTTTTGGACAAACACGCGCGCAGGATCCGCAGCCGATGCAATCCAACGCATTGGCGAGTGTCATCACCATGCAGTTGTCTTCATCTTCGTCGTAATTCTCGTCGTCCTCGCTGCGCTCGACCAGTTCGAACACCTTGCGCGGGCAGACCTTGAAGCAGCGCCCGCAACCCAGGCAATTCGCCGCATTCAGCGCGGTGATGAAGGTGGGTTCGTAAGGCGTGCCGCCTCGGGTGGTTCCGGTAATGTTGGCCATATTTATTCCTCTTTCTATACTTGTAATTCTTTCTGTGCTGCAATCAATTTGGCATTTGCTTCTGCCCAAGCCTGGCAGGCGTCGTAAGTGGATTGCGCAATGCCGGGTATCTCTTTGTATCCGGCAGGCAATCTCTCCTCGACCAGATCGTGCAACTGCGACGCCCATTCGCTGGAAATGCGCTTGAGCTTCTTCACTTCCTTGTCGAGAATCTTCAGCTCTTCTTCAGTCATCTCTACTCCTTCGGAGCGGGAATTGGGATTTTGGATTCAGGATTTGGCAAAACCCCTATCCAACTTTTCCCAATTCCCAATTCCCAATTCCCAGTTCCCAGTTCCCAAATCCTGATTCAAAGTCCAGCCACTTCCGGATACTTGCCGATCAGTCCCAGTGCAACGGACAGCAGCTTGTCTCCTTCGTCCTTCATCTTTGACAGGCTTTCATAACCGTAGCGATGCACGTCGCGCAGGGTGCGGTCCATCACCACCAGCTTGCCCACGGTGATGATCGCGCGGCCGAATCCTTCGTGCGTGATGTTGATGCTGGGCACAGCCATCAGGCCGCATTCCTTTTCGATCAGCGACGACACGGCGTTGTAGAACGCCTTGATGCGCGAGAGCATGATTTCGTCCGGATCGCCGATCACAGGGATCTCGCGGCGCTGCTCCTTGGTCACCACATACGGCGCCAGGATGCGGTCGGCGGGCCAGCCATCGTAAGTACCGTAGCTGTCGATGGCGCGCATCTGCTTGACCATCTCCTTGATGAAATCGGTGGACAACAAGTCTGCATCGACTGTCTGGTTCATGGTGTTTCTCCTTCGGTTGATTAACTCAGTAACGCCGTCATTCCCGCACAGGCGGAAATCCAGCAATCTAATATTCCGCGAAGCGAACCAAACCGGTTTGTCCCGCTTCGCGGGCTTTGTTCAAACCGACTGGATTCCCGCCTGCGCGGAATGACGAATTCAGCTCGTATCACTCTTTCGCTTGCGCGCTCATCTGCGGCGTCCACCCCGTCCAGCGCCCCAGCAGGAATCCGAGTGCCATACCGTTGGCCGCGCCCAGCGCCGCGCCGACATCGCCCATGCCCAGCGCCGCCGCGATACCCGCGCCAGCCAGTGCCAACACGGTCGGCAGCAGGTAGGCCAGCAGCCCGGCTTTGAGCAGGTCACCTTCGTTCATGCTCAGATGCAACTCGTCACCCGCTCTTACGTTCGCGTCGCACTGCACAGCGATGGTCTTGCGGCCGTGCGCGAAATATTTTCCCAGCCCGGACACGCCGCAACTACTGCTGGAGGCGCAGCCGCCGCAGCCGGATTGCTCGGTCGGCATGACCTGGGCGATGCCGTCGGCAGTGGAGACAACACGGACGGGTGCGGAGATCATTCGCGTACTCCGCGATTGTTCCTTCCCCCTTGCAGGGGCTGCGCCAAGACCGACCGAAGGTCGAGCGTCTGGCGGCGTACTCCTTGCGGGTGGAAGGTTAGGATGGGGGTAGAGTCATTGAGACCCACGGCTTCTACCCCCACCCCAGCCCTCCCCCTGCATGGGGGAGGGAGTTTTGAGCAAATTGGCTTTCCCATGATCATTCCTGCCACTCCTCGTCCTCGGCAAAGTTGCCGCCGCCCGCCTGCTTCTTGAGATGCTTCGCCAGCCACACCGGCGGATCGACGGCCAGATTTTTTTGCAGGCCGCACAACAGTTCGTCGATAAGCGTGCCTTCATCCACGCGCATGGGCTGGATGCTCGCGGCCAACAACTGCTGAATGGCCGATGCGCCCACCGCGTTGCAGTACACCGCCGCACAGTCGCCCAGCAATTCGACCTTGGCGGCGAGCTTGCCCTCGTGGCCATCCATCGCGGTCTCGATAAATTCCGCCACTTCGATCAGGCGCGTCTCGCTCTCGCCCACCTCGTAGATGGCGAACGATTCCGCCGCGCCGAAGTGCTGGTTGACCGCGCGCCTGTCGCTGGTCGCAAAAGCGATCTTTACTTTCATCGCATGCTCCTCAGTGTTTTCCACCAGCCGCAGATGGCGCATGCTTGACTCCCTGGTGGTAAATGGAAACGTAGGGCTCGGTCTCGTGGTGCCCGTGCTCGACCATCAAATTGGACAGATCGAACAAGGCCTGACGCGTGCCGCGATAGCCAACCCACAGGCGCTGATAGCCGCCTATCAAATCGTATTGCGGAAACCCCGCGCGCAGCAGCGGCACGCCGAGGCGGCGCGATGTTTCCACCGCATGTGAATTGCTGATGACGAGCTGCGCGCCGTTGCGTTTGGCCGCGATCTCGAGATCCTCCAGATCGCCGATGGCGACTTGTGCGGTGTCCACGTCATTGAGGATGGCGGCACGGGCGGGTGCCACGGCTGCCACTACTTCGCAACCCATGCCGGTCACCAGACGCGACATGCCGTAAAGCAGATCGGGATCGGCGGCAATCGCCACGCGTGCAAAGCCCAGCATGAAGTGGCTGTCCACCATCGCATCCTGCAATTGCGCGCGCTGGCGCTCGATTTTTTCCGGGACGGGTTTGCCGCTGATTTCGGCGAGCGCGGCGATAAAACTATCCACCGCATCCAGCCCCATCAAACAGTCGAAACGGTAATCCGGCACGCCGGTTTGTGTCTTGAGGAAATCCGCCGCGTCATACAGCGAGTTGCCAAGCACCAACGTGGCAATGGATTCGCCCATGCTGGTGATGTCCGATACCGGCGTACCGCCCAAGGTCACCGGGCTGGTATCGACTTCGGTGAGATGCCCGTCAAGTGAATCGCCGATGTCCGGCAGCACCAGCGGACGCAAGCCGAATGCCTCGATTAGCTCCTTGATATGTTCGACATCGCCCGGTGTGAGGAATGATCCGGCCAGCACGTTGATTTGTTTTTTGCGCTTGCCGATGTTTGCCCTCTTTTCCGGCAGCAGCGTTTCCAGCACCGCTTTCACCGCCAGCGCATAACCGCTTTCCAGACACCCCGTGAAATCCGGCGAATTTACCGGCACCACGGGAATGTGCGCGAACTCCGGGTTCGCCGCGTAGAACTCTTTCACCAGCCGCTTGATATCCGTGCCCTGCGTTTCGGACAGGCTCGTCGTGGCCAGCCCGATCAGCGCAGGTTTGCTTTTTTCGCAAATGGTTTTCAGGCCGATGATCACGTTCTCGTCCGCACTCATCACAGTCGACACTTGATCCATCGCGGTGGTCTGCAACGGGATGGGTTCGCGGAAATGGCGCACGAAATACACCTTGCCGAATGCGGTGCAGCCCTGCGAGCCGTGCAGCATCGGAATGGCGCGGTTGATGCCGAGGAAAGCGAGCGATGCTCCCACCGGCTGGCTGGCCTTGAGCGGATTCACCGCGAGTGCTTTGTTGCGTTTCAGGATTTCAGCCATGTCATGCTCCCAATTCAATGCCGGGTACGGTCGACTTCGCCCAAGGCGACGGCTTGCGCACTGCCGGCCACACCGGACTCTGCATAGTCAGCGCTAGCTGGCGAGCCAGTTCCATCATGCCGCTATAACCTTCGTAGCCGAATTCGCGTTCCTGATTGATGTCGAGGAAAGGAATGCGCGCCTTGAGCGCGGTGTACATGTTGCGTCCGCCCGCGATAAGAATGTCGGCCTGGTATTCCTTCACCGCGCCCAGCAGCGCCTTGGGGCTACCGTCGGTGATCATGCGCGTCTTCTCGCCCATGATTTCGCGGATGCGTGCCTTGTCTTCCTCGGTGGATTTGTTGGTGCCGGTGGCGACCACTTCCAGCCCCAGGTCCTGCAGGGCGGAAACGATGGACCACGACTTCACGCCTCCCGTGTAGAGCAGCACGCGCTTGCCGCGCAGCTTCTCGCGCCAAGGTTCGAGTGCCACGTTGATTTTTGCTTCCTCGCGCGCAATCATCGCTTCGGTGCGTTCGGTCAGCGAAGGATCGTTGAGCAGTTTGGCAAATTCGCGGAACGCCATCGAGGTGTCGGTTACACCGTAAAAGCTTCCCTCGAAGTAAGGCGTCTTGAAATTGGTCTGCAGTTTGCGCGCCACGTTGAGCAACGCCTTGGCGCACACGACCATGTTGGCCTCGGCGCGGTGCATGGTCTGCACTTCATGGAAACGGCCATCGCCGGAAAGCGTACACAGGATGCGCAGGCCGAGTTCGTCGAACAGCGGCGACACATTCCAGAACTCGCCCGCGATGTTGTATTCGCCGATCAGGTTCACGTCGTGCACGGTAATGCCGGGGCGCTGCGCTTCGGGCGGCACGGGCAAGGGTTCCGCCGTGCCGATCACATATTTGAACATGGCCTCGCCCGCGATGCGGTTGCCGAGATTCTTGGTGCCGTAAAAACCGGCGCAATCCACAGGCACGCACGGTACACCGAATTTCTCCGCCGCCGCTTTGCACACAGCGCCTATGTCGTCGCCGGTCAGCGCGGGCACGCAGGTGTTGTAAACGAACACCGCTTTCGGCGCGTAACTGTCCACGGCCTGCTTGATGGAATGGAACAGGCGCTTCTCGCCGCGTCCCATGATGACGTCCTGCTCGCTGAGGTCGGTGGTCATGCCGATGCGATACAGCTTGGGGCCGGAAGAACGCGTGCCGCGGCCTTCCCAGGAACTGCCCGCGCAGGCAATGGGGCCGTGCACGATATGCGCCACGTCGGCGATCGGCAGCAGCGCAATCTGCGCGCCGTCGAACGAACAGCCGCCCGCCGTCGCGCCCGGTTTGGGACGCGCGCAGCCCGACTTCGACTTTTCGTTATGTGCACACGCCGGTTCGTTCAGCAGTTCGGCGATATCCTTGGCTTGCATGGCATTCACTCACGATTAATGACGCCCTCGTATTCGCAAGTGCCGTGCCAGAGACAGCAGGTTGATTTCAATAGGGTTTATGAATTGATGTCTTGTAGCAAACCCGACAAGACATACTGATGTAACAAAACCCACTTTCGCCTAAACAGTGTGCTGCCCAAAAGAAAACGGGAGCCTTGGCTCCCGTTCTGGTCTGAACA
This sequence comes from Sideroxyarcus sp., assembly GCA_049286265.1. Classification (GTDB taxonomy): domain Bacteria; phylum Pseudomonadota; class Gammaproteobacteria; order Burkholderiales; family Gallionellaceae; genus Sideroxyarcus. Next base: position 15,254 of record JBAQDF010000023.1, on the reverse strand, counting down.
TCAACCTGAATTACAAGTTATAGTCTTTTCTGCGACGCGTCATAAAACCCATCAAGCCCAAACCAGCCAAAAGCATGGCGTAGGTTTCGGGTTCCGGGACCGGCGAAACCGGGTCTGGCCGAGGCAAGGAACCGCCGTTAACCTCTAGCACAGATTTGGAAAGGGTCACGGCCCAATTGGCGTTTGTGGTGTCGATATCCAACAAAACCTTCAGTCCAGCGTTAATATCATCCTCAAGACTTCCGAAGAAAGCAAAAGACATAAGATTTATTGATCCGTAGTCCCACGCATTATTCGTTCCGTTAAGAAAGCCTAAGTCGCGCCAGCCGAAACCAGAATCCCAAACACTGATACGGTCACGTTCGCCGGACGCATAATCAACGTCATAGGCACCGATGTTCAGGGTAGCCGATGTAAATGACGAGCCGGCGATCCCGCCGTGAGTCCATCCCCAATCATCACTGGCCCAGCGATAGTACGGAGAAGCACTAGCGGATGTAGCAACCGGTAAGAAATACGTCGTAGCTGTTTGCGTATTCGCATCCCTGACATCTATCACAGCAGATGCCTCCAAAGAAGTGGCAACGGCCAGAGCAGTCAAACAAAGAAGTACAATTCTCTTCGTTTTGTCATACATGATTTTCCCTTTCAAAGAACCCACGTTAAACACAGTTCAGTATCGAACCCCTTTCCTGCAGTTAATTAAGTTATCTGAATAGGGGATTAAAAAACATTGTACTGAAGTACTAGGAAAGGATAGGAATTCAACCGTACGTCTATTGGTTCTCAACCTTCGGCATTCGTCAGTCCAGCATGAAACTGATTGTCTGCGCCAAGTTGCCCCATTTCTCCTTGCGACATCTGAAGATCCTTGCACGATATGCGCCACATCGTTGATAGGCAACAACGCAACCTGTCATGGTCGAAGGCTCCCCCGCCTGCCATGTTCCCGGCCTGGTCGCGCGCAGCCAGAATTGACAGCAGAACGTTCGTTCTGTATCTTTTGCGGGACGGAATTCATGCCCTGTGCACCGTCACCCCAAGCCGCAAGAAATGATGAGCGCAGAGAAAGAGACTACTTTTATAATGCGGCGCGGTTAATTGCAGCTCATTTCAGCCATTTTTTCAGATATACAACTGATTTATTTAATGTTTTCGAGGAGATTCAGATGTCAGAGGTGAAGAAGGTCAAATTGACACCCAACGAGATTCGCACTGCCAAGAATGCAGCCGCAGCAGAAAAGACCTTAAGCCTTGCCAACAAATTGATGCTCGCCGCCAACCAGGCCGCAGCGGAAGCCAAACAGGCACTGGAAGCGAGACAGATCATCGCGACACAAAAAGAAACCGCTGCAAATAATGCACGCGCTGCTTATGAGTCGGCAGTCGAAAAGAAAACGTTAGCCGAACAGGAAATGCATGCCGCAACGGAAGCCGGTGAAAAATCCCGCGCGGCTGCCGAAGTCGCCAGAATCGCCAAAATCCTTGCCGCGCAAGAAGCCGCAGCGGCAAAACAATTGGCAATAGAACAAGCCAGGCAGCGCGCACAAGAAGCCGCCGCCGCCAAATTGGCCCAAGCCGAAGCAAAGAGAAAAGCTGCGGAAGAATCTGCCGCGCTGAAGAAAGCGCAAGCCGAAGCCAAAAAGAAGGCCGCCGAAGAAGCTGCGGCCCTGAAGAAAGCTGAAGCAGAAGCCAAAAAACTGGCCGCAGAACAGGCAGCTGCGGCCAGGAAAGCTGCGGCGGAAGCCAAGCGACAGGCTGCTGAAGAAGCCGCCGCGTTGAAAAAAGCCGAAGCAGAAGCGCGCAAGCTGGCCGCAGAACAGGCAGCGGCCGCAAAGAAAGCTGCGGCTGAAGCAAAGAAGAAAGCCGCTGAAGAAGCTGCCGCATTGAAGAAAGCTCAGGCCGAAGCCAGGAAGCAGGCCGCCGAGGAAGCCGCAACACAAAAGAAAGCTGAAGCCGAAGCCAGGAAACTCGCCGCACAACAGGCAGCAGAAGCCAAGAAAGCCGAAGCAGAAGCAAGAAAGCAGGCCGCTGCCGAAGCCGCAGCACAGAAGAAAGCGGAAGCAGAAACCAGGAAAGCCGAGGCAATCGCAAAAGCCAAGGCTGCAGCCGAAGCCGCAGCACTGAAAAAGGCCGAGGACGCGGCGCGCAAGCTGGCTGCACAACAGGAAGCCGCTGCCAAGAAGGCCGAAGCTGAAGCAAGGAAGCAAGCTGCCATCGAAGCGGCTGCGCTCAAGAAAGCGGAAGCCGAAGCCCGCAAGCTTGCAGCACAACAAGCCGCTGCCGAGAAAAAAGCCGAGGCAGAGGCCAGAAAGCAGGCCGCACTGGAAGCAGCCTTGATCAAGAAAGCCGAGGCAGAAGCCAAGAAAATCGCCGCGCAGGGACTGGCCGCAGCGAAGAAAGCGGAAGCCGAAGCTCGCAAGGCAGCCGCCGCCCAGGCAAAACTGATTGCGCAGCAGGAAGCAGCGGAACGCAAAGCGGCGGCTGCACTGAAGAAAGCTGAGGCCGCCGCCAAAAAGGCTGCCTTGGCACCACCCGAGCCAGTCTGGCCATTCCCCGAAGAGGAAACCAAAGAGGTTAGTTCGGTTTAACCCAGAGTCGTCCTTCTTGCGGAAGCGGACGCGCAACGTCCGCTTCCGCCAAACACAGTCGATCGCAGCTTCATGAATAGTTACGCATGATTTGCCATCGTTTTGATTCGCTGTGATTTCGTCCTATTGACACAGAATACCCGCCACTCCAGAATGGCCGCACAATCCAGGCAGGCTTTTCAGGAGATCATCATGGCAATGGAAGATCGCACCGGCACATGGCACGCCTACGGCAAGACAGCGTCCAGCAAATCAAAATCCAGATCAGATAAAAATCCCCCCGGTGACCTGAAAAAACTTGCTTCCCTCAAGTCCATCCCCTTTGCCAGAGATTCCCGTTTTGCGAACTACCTCGCCGTACATTTTCCGGAAGTGGCGGCGACTATCGAACATGAAGATCTGGGCATGCTGCACCTCGAGGTGAGCGCGTTCAAGCTGGCCACGCATGACGCAATACTAAAAAACGACTGGTCGACCGTGCGCACGCACTTCGCCTTCGTCGACGAGGTGCTGGAATCTGCTGAGACAGAACTGCACGATGCAATCGGGATTTCCTATCTCGTGAATCTCTTTTACAACGAAACTTCCCACAATTTCGCAAAGGCGCGCACGCTGATGCCAAAACGGCTGGCCACTGGCCTTGAAATCATGGAGCGTCATTACGAAGAATTGATGTAGCAGGTATAGCCCGGATTGTTGCGCCAGTTGCATAACTGGAAATTGATATACAGGAGAGAAGCAGTGCAAACTGCTAGTCGGTTAAACTCGAATGGGGTCATTTCACCAACTCCCTCGTTCCGCGTCTTGTATCTTGTTGGTGTTGAAATATTCACTGGCCTATTTCGTGAGCAATTCACTGGGCACAACACCAATCGCGTAGATATGGTATTCGTCAATCATCTCGCCATTTTTTTCGCTGAACGTAATTGAAGAAACGCCTTAGGTGCTTTTTCTTCCTCAGGGAGGGTGCTTGATCGGCAGTCCCTCTAAACAGAATATGGCGCCGCCACCCAGTTCTTCAACAATGCCGCTTCGGTTTCCGGCAGATAGCTGAACCCCGCATCCAGATCGCCAGAATTTCGCGTTTGGGCTTGCTGGATATGTCACTCTCATATGATCCAATAAACTGCAGCCAAGTCTCTCTCAGCAGAGACACCACCCGGTCTCCCAACCTAGTATCACTACTGACCGTAAGGAGTAATGGTTAAGCATGCTCAGGATTGTGCCTTTGAAATTCCTATCCTATTTGCCATACGTCCAGCCGATTCGGCGGGCCGAAATTACCAAAGGAGTAGTAATCGAATGAGAAACCAAATGAAAAACCATGTGACTGGATCAGTTGCCGCAGCAATCCTGTTTGTTGCTTCGCCGGCTTGGGCCGCTGCAAGCTTCAACGGCGCAAGCTTCAACGGCGGACTACAAACGATCTGGTCCAGCGACCTGGGAAGACCGTATGATCAGCCGATTCATCCGGCTACCGCCATCAATAACGACGGAACCACGACCCCCGCAACGCCGACGAACCATATGTTCGCAAACGAAAGCGTCACCGTCACTCTCGCTGCCAAAGGGTTGAGCGGAACGGAGACGGTCTCTGCACCCGCCACCGGGAGTATCGAGGGCGGCATCTACCATTACCAGGCCGTTCTTACTACGCCACAGGTCGGATATTATGGCTTGGGCCTGGGCAGTACCCTCGGCGCTGATATCTACTTTTCCGGCGTCAGTAGCAATACGCTGTATTACGGCCTGCGCTTGAGCGAAACAGGTTCAGGACCGAGCCATTCCTTTCATGTCGGTGGCCCGGGCGTCAATTTCAACTCGACCGCTTCCAATTACTCCCAGGACTTTTTTGGTTCGACCAATTTGGGGAAATGGAGCGGTGGCAGCTTGCAGAATTCATTCGACGGGTCCGGCTTTGTCGGCTTCAGTTTGAGCGCAAACAGCATGAACCCAAGTGGCAGCAACCTCCCCGGCGCAACACAGACCTTCGACATGTGGCTGACTTTCTCCGAAACCCCCATCACGGCGATGCCGAATACCTCCAACATAACGTCGCCTGTGCCAGAACCCGAAACCAACGCCATGATGATGGCGGGATTGGGCCTGCTCGGCTTCGTCAGTCGCCGCAGAAGTCGGAAGGCTGCCTGATCCACATTTCGCCGCCGCAAATCGATGGGTGCTGCGGCCTTGAGGTGACCGGCAACGTCAGATTCCTCCCTGGCGTTCCCCGGATCACCAAGTAGATGCCGAGCGTTCTGTCGATGCTGCCGGACGACACAACGACGCGCGCCTCAGGTTGAGTAAGTATCCCCCGGCGGGGGCTCTAATTTGTGAGCCGCTCAAAGCGGCTTAACGGGGTCGCTTACGCAACCCCTACCCTTGCGCCCACCTGACGGTGGCCGGTCAGCGCCAGATGGATCGCGCTTTAGCCTTTGATATACCCCACCACTTGAGATACCGCGTATTTCGATGGAATCGATATCTACATGTGTACACGATCCTGCATCAGATGCACTTCCTCTATCTTGCACTCCTTGTACACGGCCAGTCCCAGTCTCTTGAATACCTCTCCACGCTGTAGCCAGAGATGTTCATACAGCGCATCCCTTCTGCATTTCGGAATGAATACCACATGGTATTTGCACTCCCATCTGTTATGGCTTAGGCTTTCTCCGTCGTTCATACCGATTCTCCTTTCTTCGTGTGCTTGGCGGCTCACGACTGGAGCACCGCTGTTGGATTATTTGGGTTTAACTTGAGTGCAACGATGCATAACGAATTTACGCTCGATTATCGGTTTGCAGTTGAATCCCCGGAGGATGCGCATTACACGCAGACGTTGAGTGACATGATGGGAAATTCGCCCAATCCGTCGCGCTTCGAATGTCTTCAGCACAGTGCGCCGTACTCTTTCCGATTCCATATGCGGACATGCGGAAATATCGGGTTGCAGGAATACCAGCTCGATTCTGCCGCCGGGAGCGACAATCGTTTCTCTAACGAACGCACACGTTCGCATATCGCGCTTAACCACTCTTTTGAGTTTAATGTCGCCATTTGGCTGGGAGGAGAAGTTCATCTGAACTCGGGTCGCCGCTCACATACCGGACACGCTGGCGATTTTTTCATCACCAATACAGAAAACCCTTTTTGTTCTCGCATGCGGAACCAGACGCATGGCTGCAATATTTCCTTGCCTGCATCCTGGGATCGCATCGGCGACACCCGGCTTGAAAACATCTTTGGTATCAATTTTTTGGGAAGCGACCGGCGCCGCAATGGGCTGGTCGCCTATGCGCGGCATTTGCTTGCCCACCCGAATGCATTGGCCTTGCCCGGTGCTGCCGAGAAGTTGTATGACGTTATCGCACTGGCGCTGAATCCCCGTGCGAAGAGCGAGCACGGTGCAGGGTTTCTGGCCTTGATTCGCAACCACATCGATACCCATTACGCCAACCCCCATCTCAGTCCGGCCAATGTCGCCCTGACATTTGAAATTTCGTTGCGCCATTTGCACCGGTTGTTCGCGGCCTGCGACACCACGTTCACCGATTATCTGATCGAGCAGCGCCTGCAACAGGCGCAGCGCATGCTGTCCGATTCGCGTTTCCGTCAGCAGACGATACTCAGCATCGCCTTCGACTGCGGTTTCCGCGACATCAACCATTTCGGGCGGCGCTTTCGTATGCGCTATGGATTCACGCCGGGCGAGTTCCGCCGTATGCAAATCATGGCGTAATATTTTTAATGTAGCTTTCGTTGTAAATAAGCTTTTCCCAATTATCCATTGGAAATATCTCCCTGGCAGAAGCCAGCTTGGTGGCGAATATGTTCGACAGTTTCGCGAGCAAGCTCGCTCCTACAATAGATTTTCGACCAGATGGATTACTTAGCCGCGGGGGCTTGGGCGATGCACGAACCACAGCTTCTCGAGAAAGCAGACGCCGGGGTTCGTTCTTTTGTCAATTTGGTATCGAATTTGCTCAATAGCAGATTGCAGACTTTATTGCACCCCAGCCTACGGCTTCAACAACTACCGACTTGTTAAACAGAATACGGCGCCGCCACCCAGTTCTTCAGCAGTGCCGCTTCGGTTTCCGGCAGATAGCTGAACCCCGCATCCAGATCGCGCGCGACGGCGTAGGCGACCTTGGGCGGCGTGATGGTGCCGGCGACCAGATGCGCATACCAGGCAGAGCTGTATCCCGCAGCGCGGTCGAAAGCCTGCAACTGCTTCAGCATATCCACTCCCGTCAGCTCGCTGTTCCACTGGAACGGTTTGAGTTCACGCGCATGGCGCGAAACCAGCGAGGCGGAGATCACCGGATTGCGGTAGCGGTCCTGGTGTTCGCGCAAGGCAACGATCCAATGATCGCTGAAATGGCCGCGCGCGGCGGCGCTGCTGTGCGCCCATTCGGAAAGCAATCGTGTAAATCCGGCTTTGTGCGGATCAGTAGATGATGCCCTGGCAACGGTCTGGCGCATATCGAGAAGGCGGCGGAAACGGTAACGCGGCGCGGCGACTGCCTGTGCTTCAAGTTCGCTGGGCGTCATCGGTTCGATCAGGTCCTGCATATCTTCCGGCAGTGCATCAGCATTGAACAGTTCGCGGTCGAGTACTTCCTGCAATTCTTCCACTTCCAGTTGCAAAAAATCCGCCGGGGCCGGGCCGTAGGCAGCGACGAAGTAATGGGTGCGTCCGGAATGGCGTGTCACCAGCAAACCGCTGTCGGCATGGCGCTCGACCAGTTCGTGCATGTCGCCGCCACAGGCGGCCAGCTCGGCTTTGGCCCAGGCAGCGAGACTGTCGGCGATGCGCGTGCCGTCGGCCGCAACGACGCCGCCGGAGCGATACCAGCCGCCGCGATTCAGCGCATAGCGAAAATTGCAGCCGTTGAAAATACGGTTGGCAATTTCGATCAGCGCGCTGTGGTGCGGGCGCGGCGGTGTGGCCCCGATCTCGACGGAAAGATTGTGCAGCGTGGTTTCATCGGGTGTGTAGATGCTCATTTATCGTCTCCGTGCAAAAATTCGTTCAACCGATGCTGCACTAAGGCGCGCACATCCGGTTCAACGTCGTCCACCAGTTCGGTGATGGCTTCAAGCGGTGCATGTCTGGCCGCTTCAAGACGCACGCCCCAGTCTTCATCCTTGAGCATCTGCTCGGCATCGTCCGACAGCGCACGCGAGGCGACGATGCGGCGCACTTCCGCATCTTCATCCTTCGCCATCAGGCGCAGGGCAAATGTCGGCAGGCGCCGCGCCACTTCCTTGCGCACTTCGCGATCCTCATCGTCCGCCATGCGCCGCAGTTGCCCGTGCGGCAGGCGTTTTGCCACCTGCAGGCGCACCATATAATCCGCATCGCCCAGCAAAGCGGTCAGGCCTTCCGGATCCAGGCGGTTGGCCACCGTCATGCGCACTTCGCGATCCGGATCGCCCAGGAAATCGTCCAATTCGTCCTTCGGCAAGCGGCTAGCCACGGAGCAGCGCACCACTTCGTCCGCATCGCGCGGCATCGCCCGCAACGCTTCCAGCGGCGCATAGCGCACGGCGATGGCGCGCCGCTCCCAGAAGGGATCCGTCAGATAGTTTTGCGCGAACTGCGGGTTGCGCTGGAAAAAACGGTCGATCTGCCGGCCGTTCTGTGCGGAGACACAAATCTCCCCACGCTCGCATTTGCCTTCCGCCAGCAACTCGCGATATGCGCACGCAGTGCAATCGACCTGCACGACTTCGTTCAATGACGAGGCTCCAGGATGATGTCCCGGCATATCAATACCTTTCAATTCCCGCTCCGCAATGGTTTCGGTATGGATACCATGCAATCACTGTGCCAGTTTTTGATATGGAGCGCAAACCCCGTAAAGACAGGGAATTACAGTCGGATAGCCTGTGCATTGAATGGAAGGTTTTGTAGCGATTGCGACAATGCCGTGTAACCCGTTCTGACAGGGATTGTCAGTCACGGTAGAGGCAAAGCCGGACTGTGGCACTCAGAATTTACCGTTGTCGACCTGCTCGATGATGGCTGCGCTGACTTGTCCGAAAGTCAGTATTTGCTTGCCTTTGTGATCCTTGAGGTACTCCTCGGCGTCGGCGCGCATTTCCAGCGGCACGAACTCGTGTCCCATCGGGCCGAGCACATCGGAGCCGATGACGTAGAACGCTTTATGCGCATCTACCTTGCTAAGGCCGTAAAACTCGGTGACGTGCATCCCCGCGATGTCCTCCCTGCTGTGACCGGGCGCATATTTCGGCAAGTCATGCAGATACTTGAACATGTCCTTGGCACCGTCGAAAAAATGCGCGTGACCATCCCGGTATCTCACCACGGCGATCCAGTTGGGGTATTTCGATACCAGCATGCCGCACACCGGGCACAGATCTTTCGCCCCCGGCTTGGGCACGACAGCACCCTCCTGGGCGGCGGCAAATGCCGCCCAGAGAGTGAGGAACGACATAATGATGAGTCGTTTAAGCAACATCTCAGCTCGGCTTCATCATCATTTTTTTGCGCCGCTCTTCGCGGTTCTTGCGGATCATCGACACGTCTTGCGCCATGTCGGTGTATGCGGCCAGCAATGCCGCGTCGAAATTGCCGGGCTCGCCACCATTGGTACCTTGCGATGCCTTGAGCGCCGCTGCATCACTGTAGGCAACCTTGCTGCGTTTGGTCATCACACCCTTGATCTGGCTGCCGATCAGGAAGGTGGCCTTGCTCACTTCGACCAGCGGCTTGATCTCGGCAGCGGATGCGTTATCCGCAACGTAGATCGCCTTCGGCTCGCGGTCGACGTTGAGCGACAGGCTGATCGCCGCGCAGTGGATGGAGCAAGTGCCGTCGGCCAGGTCGTCGCTGTAATGCACGACCATGCGCGAATGATGGTATTGCTTGCGGTCCATGCCGCAGTACGGACACTTGGCATATTTCTCGATGTCGTTTTCGGAAGCCTTGGGGTCGGCGGCTTTTTTCGGCACAAACTGCGCCGGTGTGCCGTCGCCGGCACAGGATTCGGCGGCTTGCGCCGGAATGGCGGCAAGTCCGACGGCAGCAACGGAAAGTTTCAACAGATCGCGACGATTCATTTGATACTCCTTTTCATGATTAAGATGCAAAGTTGTTTCCTGAATATTTTTGCTGCTTTTTCTCCCTGATTTGATGCTCCCGAAAGCGTCAATGTGAAATTGCGTTTTCTTGAAATATTCTGTTTCTGTGTCGCAGCCGGTCACCAGTTCGCCAGATTGCGCATCACGCTGTAATAGGTCAGCCCCTGCCACAAGGTGGAAAGCCCGAGCGCGATCACGAACAGTGCCGCGCTGCGGATCAGCCACCCGCGCGCCTTGATCCCCAGCTTGCCAAACAGATAACCGGCAGCGAACATAGCCGGCAAGGTGCCCAGGCCGAAGGCCAGCAGCAGCAAACCTCCTTGTAGCGGTCCGGGCGCGGTAGTCGCCTGCACCGCCATCGCCATGACCATCGAACAGGGCATAAGCCCGTTGACCGCGCCGCCGATGAACGAACCGGCCACCGGGCCCCGCTGCGTGGCGGTGGCGAATTGTTTGAATATCCATTTCATCGGCGCAAAGTGCAGCGTGTTGCTGATCGGCAGCACACCCAGAATGTCGAAGCCGAGCAGGATGACCACCAGCCCGGCAAGGATCTGCAAGATGCCCTGCACCTTGCCGAACAGCCCGGTCTGCGCCAGCACCGCACCCAGACTCGCCGCGACCAGGCCGATCAGCACATACACCGAGACACGCGCCGCGTGATAGGCCAGGTAGGGCGTGATGCTCTTTGCGCCCTGGCGCATGAAGAAGCCGGACACCAGGCCGCCGCACATGCCGAGACAATGGCCGGTGCCGAGGATGCCGGTCATGAAGGCGAGACCGTAGGAAAGCTGGTTAGCGTTTTCCATCGATCAGTTCTCCGGCAAGTTTGTCGAAAATCGCCACATCCGCCTCACCCACCACCTTGGACTTGATGATGCCGTCGCTGCCGATGAAGAAAGTGGTCGGAAGCGCAACGACGCCGTATTGACGGGCGATGGCCGATCCCTTGTCGAGCAGCGACGGATAGCTGATGCCGATCTTGCGGATAAAGGCGGTGACAGTCTCGACGTCCTGCCCGGTATTCACCGCCAGCAACTGCAAACCCTGCGCTCGGCGGTTCTGGTAAACCTTTTCGATGGTCTTCATTTCGCCCTCGCAGGTGGAGCACCAGTCGGCCCAGAAGCGGATGACCACCGGCTTGCCGCGAAAATCGTCGGGGAAGCGCACGGCCTTGCCATCCATGTAGATCGTAGAGAAAGCCGGCGCAGTTGCGCCGACGTTGAATCTGGGAGATCCATCGCAGGCAACGAACAAGGGGACAGCCAGCATAAGCAACAGGAAACGCAGCATCTCAATCTTTCAGCAAAATCAGGTTGGAATTGGCGACCATGAATGTCGCCACCGCAGTAAATAATACAAAACCCAGCGCCGCGATCCACGCGAGCCGTCGCGACATCTGCGGCACGATGACGGCGAGACTGGACACACGTGCGAACGGCTGTATGGCACCAACGCCCAGCCCGGCGGCAGTTGCGGCGAACAGCGGCAGATATAGCCAGTAGCCCTGATAGTCGTATTCGGGCTTGAGCAGGCAGAACGGGCAGTGATGGTGCGGATGCTCATACACGTATAACGAAACGAAGGACAGGATGCCGGTCAACGCGGCGACAAAGGCGGCGGCGGAAGATGCAGCGACGAAATAGCTGCTGACCGCTGTGCTCCCCACTTTAGCAAAGGGGGGCTGGGGGGGATTTGAAATTGATGGGATTGATTCTGGTCCGCTTAAAATCCCCCCTGCCCCCCTTTGGCTGCGGAAGGGTCGTTGCGCAGCAACGGGGTCCCCTCCGGCGCACCCCTTGCGGGTGAAAAGGGGGGTATTGCTCTGCTGTTTCACATGAACCAGCGCAGCAACAACAACCGTCAGCAGTGCCCCATAAAACAACCACAGCGCCTGCAGCGGCGGCAACGCCGAAGCATCGGCAACCAGCGTCTGCGCATCGCCGGAGAACAAACTGCCGCAACAAGAAGTGATGACGTCAGCCTTGAGATTGAGGAAATAGGCGAGCTGCAGGGCAAACGAGAGCACGACAAAAGGCAGGATGCCCATCAGCGAAATGTACTTTGTCCGTACCAGCGGATAGTCATAGGCGCGGGTATCAACGTGGTTGACCACCAGCCACACCGCCGCGAGGAAAAACACCACGATCTGCGAAATCAGCGCCGGGAAGCCATAATCATTGGCATTGAGCGTGCCCACCGCGCACATTGCGCCGACGAACATCACCGCCATTTTGTCGGCGTTGAAGATGAACAGCAGCAAGGACACCAGTTGCGTGGCGAACACAAAGGTAAGCAAAGTGGACAGCAGATAGGTGCGCCGTTCCAGACGCAACTGCAGTTCAGAGCCGCTGGCAATATCCCAGTTGCGCACCAGTTGCCAGGCATAGGGTGTGGCCGCGACAAGCATCAGCACGCTGACAGAGGAAGCCAGCAACAGCGCAATGATGGCGGGCTGGAACAGCATTATTTGTCGGCCTCCACCAAGTGACCGTCGCGCAGATGCACCACGCGGTCGACCACATCCGATTCGACCACCAGCGGATCGTGGCTGGTCAGGATGATGGTCTTGCCCTGTTGTTTGAGGCTTTCCAGTATCTCCATGAATTCGCGCGACAGCGCGGTGTCGAGATTGGCGGTCGGCTCGTCGGCGATCACCACTTGCGGGTCGTTGATGAGCGCACGCGCAATAGCGACACGCTGCTGCTCGCCGCCGGACAGCCACTCGACGCGCGCATCGCGGCGCTGTCCGAGCTTGAGCGTGTCGAGCAGTGCATCGGCGCGCTCGTGCAGCTCGCGCCAATCGCCGCCCAAGGGATAGGCGGGCAGCATGATGTTGTCGCGCGCGCTGAGTCCCGAGATCAGATTGAACTGCTGGAACACGAAACCGAATGTCTTGCGGCGGATGTCGGTGAGGAAGCGTTCCGGCAAACCGGAGATGTCGCGCTCGCCCAATTGCACGCGCCCGCTGGTGGGGCGCGCCATGCAACCGATGAGGGTCAGCAGCGTACTCTTGCCCGAACCGCTGGGGCCGCTCAGCGCGGTCACCTTGTTCGCCTCAATAGTGAGGTCGATACCGCTGAGCGCCCACAACTCGTTATGCTGGCCCTGGTGGTATGCCTTGCGAATGTCGGTCAGTTTGATCATATCAGCCCCGCATCACCGCATCGGGATCGGTGATGGCCGCGCGCCAGATCGGCACAATGGTCGCCACCGTGTAGGGGAAGACGGTGAAGAAGAACAGCGTGGCGACCTGGAAACCGTCCACCACCGGCACCAGCTCGAAGCGTGGGTACAGCACCGACCAACCTTTCAGCACCGGCTCAAACAGCGCGGTCGAGAAATGGAACACGTGGAAATAGGCGGCAACGTAGCCGAGCAGAAACGCGGTGAGCGAAACCAGCGCGCCTTCCCAGAACTTCATCTTGAGTACGTCGCCGGTCTCCCAACCAATGGCCTTGAGGATACCGATCTCGCGTTTCTCTTCGGCGGACAGGCCGGAAGCTTTTTCCCAGGCGAAAATAGCGAAGGCGAGGATGCTGCCGGAGAGCAGCACCAGCACGATGCCTTCGCGCCAGTTAAAGATGGATTCGTAGGTGCGCAGCACTTCCTCGCGCAGGATGATTCGCGCATCGGGCAGCGTTTCTGAAATCTTGCCCGCGATGTTGCGCACTTCCTGCGGATTGGCCACCGACAGCGCGATGTCGTTGTAGTACCCGGCGGGGATGTCGAAGAAGACACGGAAATCGGCTTCGCTCAACAGCAGCAGATCTGCGCTCACCAGTTCCGCCTCGTGCGGTAGCACCGCCGCCACCGTGAAGACGAACAGTTTGCCGGTGTAGGAACGGAATGAGATGAGATTACCCGGCACCAGACCGCGCTCGCGCGCCACGGCCGCGCCGATCACGATCTTGCCGTCGGCAACTTCGCCAAAACCGGCAGCTTCCGGCGACGGCGCCATGAAGGTGTAATTGGCCCTGACCACGTTATCGTAGAAGTAGCCCCACAAGCGTCCTTCCTTGTTCTGCACGCCGCGGATGCGCCCCAGCTTTTCCAGATATCCGGGCGGGATCAGGTCATGCCGTCCGGCGACCATGCGCTGCACGATGACCTCCGGCGAATTCTTCAGCACCTGCGCCGCTTCGTGGCGCAATGCGTGCGTGTACAGCATCACCGAAGCGAGCAGGAACACGATCACAGTGTAGACCAGCAGCAGGCCGAGGTTTTTCAGCTTGCGCCGCGCCAGCGACGACAGCGTGAAATCAATCAGCGCTTTTTGTTTTGCGATCCAGGTTTTCATAAGAGGCAGTGAGGTTACGCGGCGGCGGCAGCAATCCACCGCTGGGGAAATGTTCGAGTGCCAGGGGATGATCCTGGAATGCGCTTTGCAGATCGGCCTGCGAAGGATGGCGGGTATAGCGCGCTTCGGTGAACAGACAAAGGTCGGTCAGGCCCAGTTGCGCTACCAGCCGCTCGCTCGCCGCCAGCGCGTCGGCGCTCCCCGCGCGACGGAGGGCGGCATCGGCAAAGGTGAACAGAAACAGCGCCAGACAAATGGCGAGGAAGGCAAAAATGCGGTGTGATTTTCTCGATTGCATGTGAAGCGCACTGGATCCCGGACAGCAAGGCGGGCAAGGATATTTTATTCCGGACGAGTCGTGTGCCGATTCTTCGACTATTCACCCGCAATTGGAATGCGACATTTTGTCGCACCCCCTGCGTAAATCCATGCGGAAATGGCCTTTCAGGGGAATGGCAACACAATGCAGCATGCAATCGTTTGCGTAAACAAGACGATGCGCATGGCGCGGCTCGCCCAGAGAATAGGCGAGCAGAACAAGTGGATTTCGGCGCTGTTGTATTCGCGCTACAGTTTTTTTCGCAGCACCGTCATATTGGAATCTTCAAAACCGAGCTTGCGATAGAAATCCAGTGCAGGACGGTTATCGCGGTCGGCCAGCAGGGTGACGCGGGTCATACCCTGTTTGCGCGCCCAGTTCAGCACGTGTTCGATCAACTGCCGTCCCAGCCCGCCCCCGCGATGTTCGCTGCGCACGATCACGTCTTCGAGCAGGAGTACGCGCTCGCCTTCAGCCGTGCTGATGGTGATGAGCGCGTTGGCCATCCCTGCCACCTTGCCGTCGACGCGCAGCACGAAAACGCTTCCACGTGCCGGATCGTCGAGAATCATGCGCAGACCGCGCAACTGTTTGTCGCGTTCGGGACGAAAGTCGCTTTCCAGCGTAAACAGCTCGGCCAGCAAGTCGGCCAGTTGAGGCAGGTCGTCGGCTGTTGCCAGGGTTATTTCAATAGACATTGTGTTTCCCAGGAAGCTGCTGCAATTCAGGTCAGCCGCCGTTATTCCGGCTGGATTCGCATGCTATCGCCAAATAGGGAAACTTCAACATCAAAACCGCAGTTCAGTCCGCAGATTACACAGATTAACGCAGATTTTCATGCTGTTATCCGTAGAGACTGTTTCTCCCAAGCCGGACAAGCAGGAACCAAACAGTAGGATGGGTGGAGCGTAGCGATCCCCATCGCAAAAAG
>JBAQDF010000022.1:0-1786 GCA_049286265.1 Sideroxyarcus sp. | reverse complement strand
GTCTTGTTGATGCTGCGGTTGCGCGCGCCCAGCCGCTGTCGGGCTTTCTGGCCTGGCTTGGCTCGCCGGGCGATACCGTCGCCCAACTGGTGTCGGGCCAGCAATTCACGGTTGGCCTGCGCGTCATAACCCCGGTCTGCCAACACGCGTCCTCGGGTGTTGCCCGCGTCTAGCACCTCCCCCAGCGATTGACCATCGTCCACATTGGCTGGCGTCACCACGATGCGGCGAATCAGCTTCCAGCGTGCGTCCACGTTGCTGTGCACCTTGTAGCCATAAAAGCTCTTGCCATGCTTCTTGGTCCAGCGCGCATCTCGGTCGGTGTGCTGCAACCGCTTCGTGCTCCAACCCTCAGGTGCCTGGCCTTCGTTGAGCGCCTGGCGCTCTTCGCTGAGGGCCTGCGTGATGGGCGCTTGCACGATACTGGCATCCACAATCTGCCCGCCACGCGGGAGGTAGTCCTGCTGCTGCAACTGCTGGCTCACCGCAGCGAAGATGACCCGTCCACCCAGACCGCCCTTGGCCAGGCGTTGCTTGAAGCTCCACAGCGTGCGCGCATCGGGAATGTGGAGCTGGCCGTCGACGCGGCAAAACCGCTGAAAGCTCATGCGGTCGAGCATCTGGTGCTCGCACTCCTCATCGCTGAGGTTGTACAGCGCCTGCAGGAACTCCATTCGCACCATGACCTCGCTGGCGTAGGGCGGTCGACCGCCCTTGCTGCGCTCTGCACGTGGGCACGCCGTCTCAACCGATTGGGCCACTGCACTGAAGTCGATCAGTCCATCCATCGCCGCCAGGTTGGCAACGTAGCTGCCCAACTTGGCTTGCCGATGTGCCTGCACAAACAAGTCGGTGTCGGGCGGGTCTTGAAAGAAGACCGATGGCTTGATGCGCGGTGTGACCATGATCAGCATCTTGCCGCGTCAGCTAGCGCGGCGCCAGTGGGTTTCAAGAAGTGCCCTGGTAAGTCACCAAGACCAATTCCCCTAGAAGAATAAGGAGATTGCCTACCTTCTGATAGATAGATAAACTTAGCAACCTGTCCACAACACAAAAGACACTCCATTCGACTTTTCCAACCTGAAGAAATACCTCGCCTTGCTGCTGGCGCTCCAGCAGCCATGAAAGGCTTCCAAGAAATGGACAAGGCAGCACTGGCAGAGGGCGCCATCTCAAAGAAACACAAAGAGTTGATCGCAATCGCTGTGGCACTTACCACGCAGTGCGGCTACTGTCTGGAGGTTCATCGCAAGGCAGCAGTTGCTGCTGGTGCCAACGAGCAAGAACTGGCTCAGGCAACCTTCGTGGCCGTAGCACTACGTGCTGGCGCTGCTCTCACCCATGGCACGCATCTGATAACCGACCCTGCGTGAATTCACAAACCCATGAACCCATGAACCCATAAATCATGAAAATCTACGACTTTGAAGGCTTTCCCAACCCCGCCCGTGTGCGCATTGCCCTTGCCGAAAAAGGCGCCACTGACAAGATGCAATTTGTGCATGTCGACGTTTTGAAGGGCGAGCACCGCCTGCCCGGCTTTTTGGCGATGAATCCCAACGCTACCGTGCCTGTGCTGGAATTGGGCGACGGCACCACCATCAGCGAATGCACGGCCATTACTGAGTACATCGACCATGCATTCGACGGCATTTCGCTGACTGGCACGACCGCCAAGGACCGCGCGGTGATCCACATGATGCAGTGCCGCGCCGAACAGGGCGGTGGGGTCGTGCGCGAGGTGGTCGAGACCATGCAGGGCATCAACGAGGCCTCGCGCAAGATC
>JBAQDF010000021.1:0-29660 GCA_049286265.1 Sideroxyarcus sp. | reverse complement strand
CGCCCTAACAGGGCACACAAAACGTGCCCTGCCGCGGAGCTCGGACAGTGCTCGCCTAAATCCCCGCTTGCTGGCGAAATATCGAGGCGGCGCACAGGGGAAGGAAAGTCAAAACCTAAGACCGCCGCGTGGGCACTGCGTGCCCACGCTACTAAGCTGCTACGAGGATAGCTCAAAGTTCTTGCAGTGAGCTTCTAATATTGTGATCTTCTTGATCATTAATTAATGAAAATATCTCGCCCGTATTGTCGTTCTTAATTGACAAATTAAATGAATAAGCTGATTCGCCTTCTTCAAGCCTTTTCAATAAATAGTAAAAAGACATCTCAGTAAAATATTCCAGGAGCGGTACGAACTTCTTTTTCTCTTCCTCTGAAAGGGACAGGAGAATCTTATCGATCGGCAAATCCCCCTTCTTTAGAAATTTATCGGGGTTGCTGACCCAATCGCTAAAAATCCTGCTCCCAGCTTTTTTGGCGTCTTTAACTATAGCTACAAAAATATTCAACATTGATTACT
Organism: Sideroxyarcus sp.; assembly: GCA_049286265.1. Taxonomy (GTDB): domain Bacteria; phylum Pseudomonadota; class Gammaproteobacteria; order Burkholderiales; family Gallionellaceae; genus Sideroxyarcus. The sequence continues at coordinate 29,141 of JBAQDF010000021.1, read as the reverse complement.
CCTTAATCATATAAAAATAACGATACTCCGATTTTTGTCAGTTCCAATAATTGTTGAATAGATTTGATTGGCACTTTGTTTCAATCTCAAAAATACAGACAAGGTGGGGTGGGCACGAAGTACCCACGCGGTGGTTTTGGGTTTTCGCTTTTCTTTCCCCTGTGCGCCGCCGAGTAGCGCAGGCTGGTCAGGGAATTCTGACGAATATGTTTGAGCACGTGGACGCGTAGCGGATCGTGCGAGTTTATGAGGAAGCCTGACCAGTCGAGCAACGCAGGGAACCCCGAAGGGGCGGCGCGCTGGGGGCGACTTTTCTTTGGTTACTTTCTTTTTGGCGAAGCAAAAGAAAGTGACTAGCTGTCGGGCTACCCCCGACGGTGTTGGTTTTAAGATGAGTGGAAATACAACGAGCCTTCCCTCACCCTAGCCCTGATGGAACTACTAGCCATTCGACTAAGCCCGCAAGCGGGCAAGTCGCTGGTTATCTCCCAGAGGGAGAGGGGATGAGCGTAGCTCGGCCCGAACGAGCTCAGATACTCCGCAACGCAGCCGGTCTCCCAAACAACCATCCCTGCCCATAATCGCACCCAAGCTCTAGCAGCGCCAACCGTTCATCCTCAATCTCAATCCCTTCCGCCACCACGTCCATCTTGAGCGAATGCGCGAGGTCGATGGAGGCCTGCACGATTTTGGCGCTGTGCGGAGCGGAGAGCATCTGGCTGACGAAACTGCGGTCAATTTTCATGGTGCCGATGGGGTAGCGGTGCAGTGAATCGAGGCCGGAGTGGCCGGTGCCGAAATCGTCCAGAGCGAGGGTGCTGCCGGCTTCGGTGAGTTTGCCGAGCAGTTGCAGTGCGAGTTCGGGATTGTTGATGATGACGGTTTCGGTGAGTTCAAGTTTGAGTTCGGCAGCGGGCATCTGGTGGCGGTTGACGATGCTCTTTACGTCGCCAATGAAACCGTCCCCGGTAAGTTGCGAGGGCGACAGGTTGACGCTGACGAAAGGCTTGGGATGGCTGATGCGTTCGCGCAGAGTGGGCCAGTCGAGGCAGGCGCGTTCCAGCGTCCACAGTCCGATCTCGCGTATCTGCCCGGTCTGTTCCGCGACCCACAAAAAGTCCATTGGCGAGATGAGGCCGTCGACCGGATGGTGCCAGCGGATTAGCGCTTCGTAGCCCGAGATACGTCCGCTGGAAAGATCGCAGATGGGCTGATAGAACATCTCGAATTGTTCTTCTTTCAGGGCTTCTGCGATGTCGTGCGCGAGACGGAGTTGACTGGTGGCGTCGCCGCGCGTTGTGTCGCGCCGGAATGTGGTGGAGCGTGTCGGATCGAAACCCGGCTGGTTGCGCGTGGAGCGATAGCGTTCGAGGATGGTCAGCAGCAAATGGCGCACGACCGGGTCGGTTTTTTCCAGCCGTTCCTTTACCAGTTGGCGCGGAATGGGGATGAGAACGGTGTCTTCGATAGCGCGCACGGTGGCGGTGCGGGGTTGCTGGTCGATCAGCGCGATCTCGCCGAACAGTTCGCCTTTGTTGATTCGCGTGCGCTGCGTGCTGCTGACGCTGACTTCGACGCAGCCCTCTTCGATCAGGTAGGCGCTGTCTCCAGGATCGCCTTCCTTGAAGATGATGTCTCCGGCGGAAAAATTTTCACGATGCAGATTCTTTAACATGCCGCCCCCTGATTCAATATACCTACGCTAACCGCGTGCTGCGGTTGCGTCAATATGAACCGCCCCTGTTGGTTTTATTGAAAATAGCACCAGCGCGATGCCGAGCAGACTCTGTATCAGGAAGAGAATGCTGGAGACGGCATGCCAGGTTTTAAATTGTGCTGCGAAAACGCTGTTCATTACGTCTAGCGGCTGCGCCTGCAGCTTGAGACCGGCGAGGATGGGTTGCAGGATGAATTCTCCGGCAAGCACGAGCAGCAGCATCGTCACGGTGACGCGGAAGGCGTTGAGCCGCAATGCCGCGCGTCCGAATTGCCACAGATGGTAGAGGAGCAGATATAGCGCGCAGGCGATGCCGATGAATGCCAGCAAAGTGAAGAGTTCGCCCGCGATCCTGCCCGCAAGCATGCGATCCGGCAGCACCTTGAACAGCGTGGGGACAACGACATATCCCAGCATCCACATGCCGCCTACCCAGAGCGTGATGCCAAGCGATGTGAGATAGCGGGGCAGGTCACGCATGATTATTTACTGTTGTCGTTCAGGGCTTTGTCCAAAGCTGTGGCAGGCATGTAGCCGGGGTTGAGCATGCCATTGGCGAAGATCAGGGCCGGGGTGCCGTTCACGCGGAGTTTTTTGCCCAACGCCATCACCTTGTCGCTGGGCACGGCGCATTTGCCTGCGGCGGGTTGCTCGCCTTTCAGCATCAGGCTGTCCCACGCTTTGATCTTGTCGTTGCTGCACCATATTCCCTGCACTTTTTCGGCAGAACCTTCAAACATGGGATAGAGGAAGAGATACAGGGTGACATCGGTCACGTTCTGCAACTCTTGCTCCAGCTTCTTGCAGTAACCGCAATTCGGGTCGGTGAAATAAGCCATCTTGCGGCTGCCGTTGCCTTTGACTTTCTTCAATGCAAGATCGAGCGGCAAAGCATTGAAGTCCACCGCGAACAATTTGCGTGCACGGGCCTCGGTCAGGTTTTGGCGCCCTTTCAAATCGAACATGCTGCCGTCGATCAGGTATTGCGCGTTCTTGTCGGTGTAGAAGATGTGGTCGCCGGTGACGACTTCATACAGGCCGGGAATGGGCGATTTATTCACCTGGTCGACCGGGCCGATGAGTTGCGCATAGTCCTTTTGCAACGTGTCTTTGATGGCGGCAGCAGTCTTGTCGGTTTCGGCAGCGTGGGCGAGAGAAACGGAGAGCAGCAACAACAGCAGGGTTTTGAACATTTTTAAGTCCTTAGGAGAGAATCAATTGAGGGCGTGGCGCACCAGCATTTTTTTCAGCGGCACGATCTTGTTGGTGGCATTCAGGCCGAGGTTGCGCAGGGTGCGCAGCAGCGGGTTGTCGTTGACGAACAGGTTTTTCAGCGTGTCGGTGGTGAGTTGCATGGACATGATGTCGGCCTGGCGCGCCTGTTCGTAGCGGCGCAGCAGGTTCAGGTCGCCGCAATCCAGGTCGCCGCGTTGCTGCAGCATTTGCACCAGTTCACGCACGTCGCGCAGGCCGAGGTTTACGCCCTGGCCGGAAAGAGGATGGATATTGTGTGCGGCATCGCCGATCAAGGCCAGGCGGGGCTTGGCGAGATGCGCCAGACTCAGCACGCGCAAGGCGAAGGAGGCGGGCGGGGTGATGACTTGCAACTCACCCAGCGTGTGGTTTGAGGCTTCAGATACGCGTGTGCTGAATTCCTCGGGAGTAAGCGCCAGCAACTCGGCGGATTTCTCCGGGCTGACCGACCACACGATGGAAATGCGTCTTCCGGGCAGGGGCAGCAGCGCGAGGATGCCTTCCGGAGTGAACCACTGGTAAGCGATACCGCGATGCGCCTTGCCGATGTTGAAGTTGGCGACCACTCCGTGCTGGTGATAGGGCGTGGGCACTTCCGGCATGTTGGCCTGATGGCGTACCCAGGAATCGCGTCCGTCGGCGCCGACGATGAGCCTGGCGCGAATCTCGCGTCCGTCTTTCAGTGTCAAACGGGCAGCATCTTCCTGCACCGAAAGTTCCGCACATTGCGCCGGATGCAGCAAAGTGAGATTTTCCTGTTCCAGTAACCCTTGCCAGAGTGCGTGTTGCAGCAGGCGGCTTTCCATGATGAACGCCAGCTCGGGGGCGCCAATCTCGTAGGCGCTGAAATTCAACCGGGAGCCGGTGTCGCCGAACACGCGCATTTCTTCCACTTGTTGCACGCGCGAGGTATCCAGCCGTTGCCATGCACCACATTCGTGCAGAAATGCAACATTTCCAGGAGTGAATGCATATATACGACTATCCCACTCGGAATCGAGGCTGGGCAAGGGCTGGCCTTCAATTAATGCCAGCCGCAGCCCGCTGTGCTTGAGTGCTGCAGCAAGACTGGCTCCTACCAAGCCGCCGCCGATGATGACGATGTCGAAATCCATGTTGAATGTGTGCAGAAAAATTCATGAGCATCATAGCATGGGCGAGTTGATTAATTTATAATCGCCGCCCCCTTCGAAAACCACCCCGCCCGGGCACATGCAAATCGGACAATACAAGCTGAAGAACAACCTGATCGTTGCCCCCATGGCGGGTGTGACCGACAGGCCGTTCCGCATGCTGTGCAAGCGCATGGGCGCGGGCATGGCGGTATCCGAGATGGTGGCTTCCAACTCTTTGTTATACGGCTCAGAGAAAACCAAACGCCGCGCCAACCATGCAGGCGAGGTTGACCCTATTTCCGTGCAGATTGTCGGCGCCGACCCGAAAATGCTGGCGCAGGCCGCCCAATACAACGTGGATAACGGCGCGCAGATCATCGACATCAACATGGGCTGCCCGGCCAAGAAAATCTGCAACGTGATGGCGGGCTCCGCGCTGATGCAGAACGAACAATTGGTCGCCGAGATTCTCGAGGCCGTGGTCGGCGCGGTGGACGTGCCGGTCACGCTGAAAATCCGCACCGGTTGGGACAAAGCAAACCGCAACGCGGTGAATATCGCCCGCATCGCCGAGTCCAGCGGCATCCGGGCGCTGGCCATTCACGGTCGCACCCGCGCCTGCGCCTACACCGGCGACGCCGAATACGACACCATCCGCGCCGTCAAGGCGGAAGTGAACATCCCCATCATCGCCAACGGCGATATCACCACACCGGAAAAAGCGAAGTTCGTGCTGGACCACACCGGTGCCGATGCGGTGATGATAGGGCGTGCCGCACAGGGACGCCCCTGGCTGTTCCGCGAGATCGAACATTTCCTGAATACCGGCACGCATCTGCTGTCGCCTCATGTGGAAGAGATCCAGCGCGTGCTGATTGCACACATGGATGACCTTTACGATTTCTACGGCGAGCACACCGGTCTGCGCGTGGCGCGCAAGCACATTTCCTGGTACACCAAGGGCTTGCCCGGATCGGCCGTGTTCCGACACCGGATGAATCAATTGGAGAGCGTGGACGCACAAATGCACGCTGTGACGGAATTTTTCGAAGAACAAAAAGCCAGCAGCGAACGGCTGCTGTACGAGAGGGAGTTGGCAGCATGACAGAAGACTGCGGGATCAACGAAAACGATATTGCCAAGCATGTGCGCAAGGCGGTGAACGACTATTTCAAGGACCTCGACGGCGAGGAGCCTTCATGCGGGATTTACGACATGGTGATCTGTTGTGCGGAAAAACCGCTGATTGAAACCGTGTTGCACCACTCGGGTGGCAACCAGACGCGCGCCGCCGAATTGCTCGGCATCAATCGCAATACCCTGCGCAAGAAGATGCAGGACCATCGAATCAAATAATCGATAAATCAAAAGGGGAAATCAAGAATGGCTATCAAGCAAGCACTCATCAGCGTGTCGGATAAATCCGGCGTCCTCGAGTTCGCCAAGGGGCTGCATCAACTCGGCGTGAAGATATTGTCCACCGGTGGCACCGCCAAGTTGCTCGCCGACAACAAGATTCCCGTCACCGAAGTGGCCGACTACACCGGCTTCCCCGAGATGCTGGACGGGCGCGTGAAAACGCTGCAACCGAAAGTGCATGCGGGCATCCTGGCGCGCCGCGACCTGCCCGAGCATGTCGCCACGCTGAAGAAGCACGACATCCCCACCATTGATTTGGTGGTCGTCAACCTGTACCCGTTCGCCGCCACCATCGCCAAACCCGGCTGCACGCTGGAAGACGCCATCGAGAACATCGACATTGGCGGCCCGACCATGGTGCGCTCCGCCGCCAAGAACCACGCGCATGTCGCCATCGTCACCGACCCGGCCGATTACGCCGATGTGCTGGCCGAAATGCAGACCAACAATGGTGATGTTTCTTCCGCCACCAAATTCGACCTTGCGAAGAAGGCGTTCTCGCACACTGCCGCCTACGACAGTATGATCAGCAACTACCTCACCGCGATCAACAGCGACGGCAGCAAGAGCGACTTCCCGGCGCAGATCAATTTCAACTTCGCCAAGGTGCAGGAAATGCGCTACGGCGAGAACCCGCACCAGAAGGCCGCGTTCTACCGCGACCTCGTGCCGCTGGTGGGCGGTATCTCAGGCTACACCCAGTTGCAGGGCAAGGAACTCAGCTACAACAACATCGGCGATTCCGATGCGGCATGGGAACTGGTCAAGACCTTCGACGAACCCGCCTGCGTCATCGTCAAGCACGCCAACCCCTGTGGCGTGGCGATTGCCGACACCGCACTGAATGCCTACAAGCTGGCCTACTCCACCGACACCACCTCCGCGTTCGGCGGCATCATCGCCTTCAACCGCGAGCTGGATGCCGAGACCGCCACGCAGATCACCGCCAACCAGTTCGTCGAAGTCATCATCGCGCCGAGCGCCACCGAGGCCGCGCTCAAAGTCACCGCCGCCAAGCAAAACGTGCGCGTGCTGACCGTGCCGCTGTCCAACGCGCACAACCAGTTCGACTTCAAGCGCGTAAGCGGTGGCCTGCTGGTGCAAACCCCGGATGCGTTGAATGTGCAATTGGCGCAACTCAAGGTCGTGACCAAGCTGCAGCCGACCAAGGAGCAGCTGACCGACCTGCTGTTCGCCTGGCGCGTGGCGAAGTATGTGAAGTCAAACGCCATCGTGTTCTGCAAGGGCGGCATGACGCTGGGCGTAGGCGCGGGCCAGATGAGCCGCGTGGACAGCACACGCATCGCCAGCATCAAGGCGCAGAATGCAGGGCTGAGCCTGGCAGGCTCCGTGGTGTCCTCCGACGCCTTCTTCCCGTTCCGTGACGGTATCGATGTGCTGGCGACAGCGGGTGCCAAGGCCGTCATCCAGCCGGGCGGATCGATGCGCGATGAGGAAGTCATCGCTGCGGCTGACGAGCATGGGCTGGCGATGGTCTTTACAGGCTTCAGACACTTCAGACATTAATGAGCTGGTAGCTTGTAGCCGGTAGCTTGTAGCCAATTTGTGCGCCCGAAGGGCGCGGTTTTGCTACCAGCTACAAGCCACTGGCTTCAAGCTGGAGACAACATGAAAATTTTAGTCATCGGTAACGGCGGTCGTGAACACGCACTGGCTTGGCGTCTGGCGCAGGGCGCCAAGGTGCAGAAGGTGTATGTCGCACCGGGCAATGCGGGCACCGCGCTGGAAGAGGGCGTGGAGAACGTCGCCATCACGGCCATCCCCGAACTCGTCGAATTCGTTAAACGCGAGAACATTGAGCTCACCGTGGTCGGCCCGGAAGCGCCGCTGGCGGCGGGTGTGGTGGATGCGTTCCGCGCGGCGGGGCTCAAGATATTTGGCCCGACCAAGGCGGCAGCGCAACTGGAATCCTCCAAGGATTTCGCCAAGCGTTTCATGACGCGCCACAATATTCCCACGGCGTTCTTCGAGACTTTCAGCGACATCGCACCCGCCAAGGCTTACGTCGAAAAACACGGCGCGCCCATCGTGATCAAGGCCGACGGTCTGGCAGCGGGCAAGGGCGTGGTCGTCGCGATGAGCAAGCAGGAAGCGTTCGATGCCATCGACATGATGCTGTCCGACAACAAACTCGGCGATGCGGGTGCGCGTGTGGTGATCGAAGAGTTTCTCGAGGGTGAGGAAGCCAGCTTCATCGTCATGGTGGACGGCAAGAACGTGCTGGCGATGGCAACCAGCCAGGATCACAAGCGCCTCAAGGACAACGACGAAGGTCCCAACACCGGCGGTATGGGTGCGTATTCCCCGGCACCGGTGGTCACGCCGACCATCCATGCTAAGGTGCTGCGCGAGGTCATCCAGCCCGTGGTACGCGGCATGGAAAGCGAAGGCATCAATTACACGGGTTTCCTGTATGCGGGCCTGATGATTTCGCCGGACGGCGGACTCAAGGTGCTGGAGTTCAACTGCCGCATGGGCGATCCCGAGACGCAACCCATCATGCAGCGCATGAAGAGCGATTTCGCTGCCATCGTCGAACATGCCGTCAACGGTACGCTGGACAAGGTGGAAGCCGAGTGGGATAGACGCACTGCGCTCGGCGTGGTGATGGCTGCCGCGAACTATCCCGATACGCCGCGCAAGGGAGATGTCATTACCGGCTTTCCGAAGCAGTTGGAAGACGCTCATGTGTTCCACGCGGGCACGACCATGCAGGATGGCAAGGTGGTCACCAACGGCGGACGCGTGCTGTGCGTCGTGGCGCTGGGCGATACGGTGAAGCAGGCGCAGAAACGCGCGTACGACGTTGCCGACATGATTCACTTTGACGGACAGCAGATGCGCAGGGACATCGGTTTCCGCGCTATCGGCAGGAAATAATCCTTACCCTCTCCCGCGCTACGCGCACCCTTCTCCCGCAGGTGGGAGAAGGACTGGGGGAGAGGGGCTCAAATCGGAGAGCTGCGATTGCCAAGTTTTGCCATCCCCACTCGTCGCCTCAAAGCCCACCTCAAACGCGGCGGCCTCATCGCCTATCCCACTGAATCCTGCTATGGGCTTGGCTGCGATCCGGACAATCGCCAAGCTGTGTTGCGCCTGCTCAAACTTAAACAGCGTCCGCAACGCAAAGGACTCATTCTCATCGCGTCGCACTACAAGCAAGTCACCAAATATCTTCAACCGCTCACGTCCGCGGAACAAACCAGGTTGCAGAACGATGGCGCAAAAGCTGTCACGTACCTGATGCCCGTAAAATCCACCTGCCCGCGCTGGTTGCGCGGTGAGCACGATACGCTGGCGGTGCGCATGACGGCGCATCCGATGGCCAGAAACCTTTGCCGCAGTACGGGCAGTGCGCTGGTCTCTACCAGTGCGAATCGCAGCGGGCAACGCCCGGCGAAAACTTATGCCGAGTGTCAGCGATTATTCGGAAAAAAAGTGTGGGTATTGCGCGGACGAGTGGGAAAACGCAAGCAGCCTTCGACGATACGGGCATGGGCGGGTGGTAGAATCATCCGGAAATAATTTTCGGGTCGCTTCCGGATGAGGCGGCCTAAATAGCCAGCCCCCTCTCCCGCTTGCGGGCGAGGGGAGTTAATCCCGGAGAGAAAATGGACAGCGCCGCCGTCAAGGAATACCTGCTCGGACTTCAGAAACGCATTGTCGAACGTCTGGAACAGGTGGATGGGAAGAAGTTTCTGCGCGACCAGTGGCAGCGTCCGGACGGCAGCGGGGGCGGCATCAGCTGCATCCTCGAAGAGGGCAATGTCATCGAGCGTGGCGGCGTGGCGTTTTCTCACGTCACGGGAGACAAGATGCCTGTTTCTGCAACCGCGCACCGCCCTGAATTGGCGGGCTGCCGCTGGGAAGCAATGGGCATGTCATTGGTGATGCATCCGCGCAATCCCTATGCGCCGACTTCGCACGCCAACGTGCGCATGTTCATGGCGCACAAACCCGACGGGGAAAAAGTATTCTGGTTCGGCGGCGGCATGGACCTCACGCCGTATTACGGTTTCGAGGAAGATGTGCAGCATTTCCATCAGACCTGCAAAGATGCGCTTGCGCCGTTCGATCCTGCGCTGCACCCAAAATTCAAGAAATGGTGCGACGAGTATTTCTTCCTCAAGCACCGCAACGAACCGCGCGGCACGGGCGGCATTTTCTTCGACGATCTGAGCGAACCAAATTTCGATACCTGCTTCGCCATCCAGCAAAGCGTGGGCGACCACTATTTGTCGGCGTATGTACCCATTCTGGAGAAGCGCCGCGACACGCCCTACGGCGAACGTGAGCGCGACTTCCAGTTGTATCGTCGCGGCCGCTATGTCGAGTTCAACCTGGTTGTCGACCGCGGTACCATCTTCGGCCTGCAATCGAACGGCCGCACCGAATCCATCCTGCTCTCCATGCCGCCGCTGGTGAAATGGCGCTACGACTGGCATCCGGAAAAGGGTACGCCGGAAGCGGAGTTGTATGAAAAGTATCTTGTGTCCAAGGATTGGATATAAGAAAAAACCCGCCTATGACGGGTTTTTGTTCGCCACCAGGGCGGCTGTGTTAACAATTGTTCGAGATGGCTTCCTTCGCTTTTTTGATCTCTACTTCGCGGGTATTGTCGTCCCAGTACTCTCTTTCTCCCTTTTCATTTGTACTGTACACCCGGCCTTGTTCTGACAAGATGCCAAATCTTTCCTTCGCGATCTCGCACCGTCTTGCCTTCTCCTCCTTCAATTGATTATCGGCTTCTTCTTGTTGCTCCTGGCGCTGCTTGCGTTTTTTCATGTTTTCATTGGCCTCCCACTCCCTCAGGGAGGGTGACTGACTGGCACCTTCAACTGCAGGCGATGCGGGCTGTACCTTCACCTGTTGGGCTTTTTTATCTTTCGGGGAGCCGGCAGAATAATGCGTCACACCCTGTTCATCTACCCATTTGAAAATAGCTTCCCCCTCTGCGATTGTCGCAAGGAATAAGAGGAAAAGTGCAATAAGTATTCTAAGGATATCCATTAAGTCCACCGCCTGACTGTTAGAATTAAATTCTCAACATGCTGTTGAGAGCCTGTGCCGCTATTGCCGAAAAACTTGATGAGATGCGCATAATGAATGCCGAAACAACTATTTGTCATCTCCCTCATCGAAAAAGGTAAGGAGTTCAAATCGTTTTATCCGGAACCTTAACCTGATTTTGACGCTTGCCAAGGTAATATTGTCCCCCATTTTGGCTTGCCGGAACATTGCTTATTCCGGCCTTCTACGGGAGAAAGAATATGCAATCCAAAGACCACTGGGAGAAAGTCTACTCGACTAAAGCGACCGATGCGGTGAGCTGGTTCCAGCCGCATGCCGACCTGTCGCTCGACATCATCCGTTCGACGCAAATGGGGTGCGATGCCGCCATCATCGATGTGGGCGGCGGCGCATCTACGCTGGTCGACGATCTAGTGGCAAATGGCTACACCGACCTGACGGTGCTCGATTTATCCGGCGCGGCGCTGAGTTCGGCACGCAAGCGCCTCGGGGAGCGTGAAAGCAAAGTGCGCTGGATCGAGGCCGATATCATTCAGGCAGACCTGCCTGCAAACCGTTACGACATCTGGCACGACCGCGCCGTGTTTCACTTTCTCACCGATCCGGCGGACCGCGCCGCATATGTGCGCACAGTGCTGCGTTCGGTGAAGCCGGGCGGTTATGTCATCGTTGCCACCTTCGCCGAAGACGGCCCGCTGCAGTGCAGCGGCCTTCCGGTCATGCGCTACAGCGCGGACGAGTTGCACGACCAGTTCGGCGCCGCGTTCCAGTTGCTGGATCACCGCAAGGAAGAGCATCGCACCCCGTCCGGGGCGGTGCAGCAGTTCGTGTATTGCTACTGCCGCCGCGCCAATTCCTGATGGACTCAAAACGGGGGTTGTTGCATTAACCAGGTTATGCCGCCCAGTGCCCCGAAGAAGATGAAGACATGCGCCCATGTCCAGAGTTTGTAGCGGCGCGCGAGCTTGTCCTGGTCGAAATTGCTGATCAGGAACAGCCTTCCATCATGCGGCTGCAGCATGAAATTGGTGTCCGGCTCGGCGAGCGCCTCGTTCAGGCGTTTTTCAGCTTCACGCTTCGCGGCTGAACGTGCCAGCATCCATTCCTGCATGTCGAGTACGCCGTTGTTGTTGATGTCAAAGCGTTTCAGCAGATCTTCATTGTTCATTTTCCATTCGGAAAGGACCTGTTTCACCAGTTCGTCATGCGTGAGCGTGGTATTGCTGCCGCCAATTGTCTTGAATTCCCCGAGGACGTAGATGGTGTCGATATCAATCAGCTTCCATTCGGTATAGCGGTGGTCGCCTTTCATCCAGCTGTCTTTGTGCCGGGTGAGTATTTCGGCACCCTGCGGATCGACAATGCATTTGCCGGTTCCGTCGTCAATGATGAAAGGCGCGCTGTTTTCGCCGGATTCTTCGGTGTGCCATTCCTTGTCGCTGCTTCTGCGTTCGAGTTTGTAGCGGCACCACAGGCAAGGCAGGAGTGAATATCTGGAGAGGATAGGCGTTCCATTTGCTTTGCCGTTTCCGGTCAATTCGACATAGCCTTGCGCTGCAGAGCCGATGCGCGAGGTGGCCATGCCGCTGACTGCGCGCAGGCGATACAAGGTTGAATACCATGCGGCCAGACTGACGAGCGCCATGATGCCGAGACACCATAACCAACCGGTGCGTGATTCAGAATGAATACCGACGAACAGAAGGAATAACTGCCCGCCGGAAGTGATGAGCTGCGCGTATTCGCGGCGAAGGGTGACTAGCATCGATGTTCTCGTCGCATTGCGCGCAGCAGAGCGGAATTGTTAGAAGCGGAACCCCCATTTCACGCTGATCGACTGGATGCCGCCGGTCTTGTCCAGTTCGGCAGCCAGGTTGGTGGCGCCGAGGTTCAGGTTGGCGCCGACGAACACTTTGCTTTGCGAGAATTTCTCCGACAATGTGACGCTGCCGGATCCGGTGACATTTGCTGTACTGTTGGTCCAGACCTGACCGACCCCGGCGTAGGGAGTAAATACGGTGAAGCCCTTGGAAATCGAGATGTCCAGCCCCCGGGTGTTCAGAGCCAATTGATCTACACCGCCCAGCTTGGTGTAGGAGCCGCGGACAGCGATGGCGGGCGAGGCGATTCCGCCGTCAACAATGGCATAGCGCAATTCAGCGCCATACAGCGAGATGTTGGTGCTTGGGATTTTGGAGTAGAACGCGGCGATATCGATGCCCAATGGCAATCCCTTGGCGATGTGCAACTTGGGTACATACATCTTGCTGACGGCGCTGCCGCCGTTGGTGGCTTTGCTCCATATTTGGGCACTCTTGGAGGTGTCGGTCTGGGTGACTTCGATACCCATGTCGAAACCGGTGGAGCCAAGTGCTGCTGCGGGAGTAACGGGTTTGTAGCTGAGGGCGGCGCCGAGGTCTTCGGAAAGTATTCTGAAGTCGGCTTGTCCCAGTTGGTCCAGAGTGGTGATGCTGGCTGCCATGGCAGGTTGTGCGAGACCCAGTGTGCAGAGCAATGCGAGCAGTTTCTTCATGATGTCTTTCCTTTTATGGATTAATTGTTGTCGTTCGTGCCGATACACGAACGACTGAGCTTGGGAGTGTCAAAGTTGGCTTAAGTTTCCTCAGCTGAACAGCGTTTTCATGTCCACATCCGCCTTTTCGGCAGAGGAGAATTCCAGCAAGGGCTTTGCGGAATAAGCGAACATGTTGGCAATCAGCACGGCGGGGAATTGTTCGATGCCGACGTTGTAGATGTTGACCGATTCGTTGTACAACTCGCGGCGGTCGGCGATGCCGTTCTCCAGCCCGGTGATGCGGGTCTGCAGTTGCATGAAATTCTGGTTGGTTTTCAATTCCGGATAGGCTTCGGCCACGGCGAAGATGTTGCCCAGCCCCATGCGCAACATGCCTTCGGCCTTGCCCAGCGCCTCGATATCCTGTCCCTGGCGCGCGGTCTGCACCATGGAGCGCGCCTCGATCACGCGTTGCAGGGTCTCCTGCTCGAACTGTTTGTATTGCTTGCATACCTCGACCAGCTTGGGTAACTCATCATGACGCTGCTTGAGCAGCACGTCGATGTTCGCCCATGCTTTGGATACAGCGTGCTTGAGGCTGACCAGATTGTTGTAGAGGGTGACACCGTAGATCAGGGCGACGAGGCAAATGCCGAGAAGGATGAGGGCGCTACTCATGGTGAAACTCCTTGTGCGAGTTGGACGACGCGACGAATCATAAAACAAATCGTCGCGCTACAGGATGTACCTTAAGTGAATATCCGGAAAAACCCGGCAGAAGCGTAGCGAGCGCCCGAAGTGCAAGGAGCCGCAAAACGAGCGCCGAGACAGTACATGAAGTACGGCGATAACCAGCGACTTGCCCGCATGCGGGCTTAGTCGAATGGCTAGTAGTTCCATCAGGCGCGAGTGAGCACGCGACGCCGCAATTCGGGTGCGCAGTAGCTTATCCCGGGTTTATTACTGCCCGAAGAAATCCTTCACCTTGCCCATCCACGACTTGGCGCGAGGATTGTGGCGTCCGGTATCCTGCTGGCTGATGGTTTCGAATTCGCGCAGCAATTCCTTCTGGCGCTCGGTCAGGCTGGACGGTGTTTCCACCACGACATGGCAATGCAGGTCACCGTGGGTGTGGGTACGCATGCCCTTGATGCCCTTGCCGCGCAAACGGAATATTTTGCCGCTCTGCGTTTCGGCGGGAATCTTGATGCTGGCCTTGCTGTCCAGCGTGGGTATCTCGATTTCCCCGCCCAGTGCCGCGGTGGCGAAACTGATCGGCATTTCGCAATGCAGGTCGTCGCCGTCGCGCTGGAATACGCTGTGCGCCTTGATGTGGATTTCCACATACAGGTCGCCGTGCGGAGCACCGTGGGAACCGGCCTCGCCATGGCCGCTGTGGCGCAGGCGCATGCCGCTGTCGATACCGGCCGGAATCTTGATTTCCAGCGTTTTCTGTTTCTTCACACGGCCGCTGCCGTGGCAGGTGCCGCAGGGAGAACTGATCTGCTTGCCGCTGCCATGGCAGCGCGGGCAGGTCTGTTGTACCGAGAAGAAACCCTGTTGCATGCGCACCTGGCCGTGACCGGCGCAAGTCTGGCAAGTAGTGGCGCTGGTGCCGGGTTTGGCGCCGGAGCCGTTGCAGGTTTCGCACTCGTCCATGACCGGGATGCGGATCTGTTTTTCCGCGCCGCGCGCCGCTTCTTCCAGCGTGATCTCCATGTTGTAGCGCAAGTCTGCACCGCGATGCGCCTGACTGCGTCCGCCGCGACCGCCGCCGAAGATGTCGCCGAAGATGTCGCCGAAATCGAATCCTTGCGCACCGCCCGCACCGAAGGGATTGCCGCCGCCCATGCCGCCCGCCTCGAAAGCCGAGTGGCCGTATTGGTCATAGGCCGCGCGCTTCTGTCCGTCGGACAGGGTTTCGTAGGCTTCCTTCGCTTCCTTGAAATGCTCCTCCGCTTTCGGGTTGTCCGGATTGCGGTCGGGGTGGTGCTTCATCGCCAGTTTGCGATAAGCCTTCTTGATCTCTTCCTCCGAGGCGTCGCGGTTGACGCCGAGGACTTCGTAGTAGTCTTTTTTAGACATAGTCGTTAGTAAATAGTCGCTAGTCGTTAGTTGAAAAGCGAACGGGTCGCCAGATTGTTGTCGCTAGTCGTTAGTTGAAAAGCAAACCCCGAGGGTTAACTAACGACTAACGTCTAGCGACTAACGACTATTTTTTATCCTTCACTTCGGTGAACTCGGCATCTACCACATCGCCTTCGTCCGCCTTGGCTTCGTTGCCAGGAGCAGCTCCACCCTGAGCTGCCTGTGCCTTGGCCTGCTCGGCGGCGTACATCTTTTCGCCCAGTTTCTGCGCAGCCGTAGCCAGTGCTTCGGCCTTGGCGTCGATAGCTTCCTTGTCGTCACCCTTCACCACGCTCTCGGCATCTTTTACCGCGGCTTCGATGGCGGCTTTTTCGTCAGCCGACAACTGCTCGCCGTACTCCTTCATCGACTTGTTGGTCGAGTGAATCAGCCCATCCAGCTGGTTGCGGGCGGTCACCAGTTCCATCGCCTTCTTGTCTTCGTCGGCATGCGCTTCGGCATCCGCCACCATGCGTTGAATTTCTTCTTCGCTTAAGCCGGAGCTGGCCTTGATGGTGATATTGGCTTCCTTGCCGGTGGCCTTGTCTTTCGCGCCCACATGCAAAATGCCGTTGGCGTCGATGTTGAAGGTCACTTCGATCTGCGGCATGCCGCGCGGTGCGGGCGGGATGTCGGACAGGTTAAACTGGCCCAGGCTCTTGTTGCCGGAAGACATCTCGCGCTCGCCCTGCAGCACGTGGATGGTTACGGCAGACTGGTTGTCATCGGCTGTGGAGAACACTTGCGACGCCTTGGTCGGGATGGTGGTGTTCTTTTTGATGAGCTTGGTCATCACGCCGCCCATGGTCTCGATACCCAGAGACAACGGGGTCACGTCCAGCAGCAGCACGTCCTTCACTTCGCCCTGCAACACGCCGCCCTGAATGGCAGCGCCAACCGCCACGGCTTCGTCCGGGTTCACGTCCTTGCGCGCTTCCTTGCCGAAGAATGCTTTGACCTTTTCCTGCACCATCGGCATACGTGTCTGGCCACCGACCAGGATCACGTCGGCGATGTCGGCGTTGGTTACGCCCGCATCCTTCATGGCGATCTTGCACGGCTCGATGGTACGCGCGACCAGGTCTTCCACGATGCTTTCCAGCTTGGCGCGGGTGATCTTCACGGCCAGGTGTTTCGGACCGGTCGCATCGGCAGTGATGTACGGCAGGTTCACTTCGGTCTGCTGTGCGGAAGACAATTCGATCTTGGCTTTTTCTGCCGCGTCTTTCAGGCGTTGCAGGGCCAGCATGTCCTTTTTCAGGTCCACGCCGCTTTCCTTCTTGAACTCTTCCACCAGGAATTCGATCACGCGCATGTCGAAGTCTTCGCCGCCGAGGAAGGTGTCGCCGTTGGTGGACAGTACTTCGAACTGGTGTTCGCCGTCGATCTCGGCGATGTCGATGATGGAGATGTCGAACGTGCCGCCGCCCAGGTCATACACCGCGATCTTGCGGTCGCCTTCCTGCTTGTCCATACCGAACGCCAATGCGGCTGCGGTCGGCTCGTTGATGATGCGCTTCACGTCCAGACCGGCGATGCGGCCGGCGTCCTTGGTGGCCTGGCGCTGGCTGTCGTTGAAGTAGGCCGGAACGGTGATGACGGCTTCGGTGACGGGCTCGCCCAGATAGTCTTCGGCGGTCTTCTTCATCTTCATCAACACTTCAGCCGAGATTTCCGGCGCGGAGATTTCCTTGTCGCGCACCTTGACCCAGGCATCGCCGTTCTTGGCTTTGACGATGGAGTAGGGAACCATGGCGATGTCTTTTTGTACCATCGGCTCTTCAAAACGACGACCGATCAGGCGCTTCACGCCGTACAGGGTGTTCTTGGGGTTGGTTACAGCTTGGCGCTTGGCGGGCGCGCCCACCAGTACTTCACCGTCTTCCATGTAGGCGATGATGGAAGGTGTCGTGCGCGTACCTTCCGCGTTCTCGATCACCTTGGTCTTGCCGTTTTCCATGATGGCCACGCAAGAGTTCGTCGTGCCCAGGTCGATACCGATGATTTTTCCCATGATGCTTTCCTTTCAGTTGAATTCGTTGGTGTTGAATACTTTTGTTGCCTTGCCGCCTAAGATCAGGGCGGCATTGGATATTTCAAGTGCTAATTGCATAGTCGTTAGTTGTTAGTCGCTAGTCGTTAGTTACTAGGAAAAGCCGAGCGGCGCGTAGCGCCAACTAGCTACTAACGTCTAACGACTAGCGACTAATCTTTTCCCTTCGCCACCATCACCAGCGCCGGGCGCAAAATGCGGTCGTTGAGGCTATAGCCCTTCTGCATCACGCTGACCACGGTATTGGCTGGCTGCTCGCTGTCGATCATGCCGATGGCCTGGTGTTTGTGCGGGTCCAGCTTTTCGCCCATGGGGTTGATTTCCTTGATGTTGAACTTGTCGAACACGCTGGAAAGCTGCTTCAAGGTCAATTCCATGCCGCTCTTGAAACTCTCAATATTGTCGGTCTGTACGGCCATGCCGGCTTCCAGGCTGTCCTTCACTGCCAGCATTTCGTTGGAGAAGCGCTCCACGGCGAACTTTTGCGCCTTGCTCACGTCTTCGGCGGCGCGGCGACGGATATTTTCGCCCTCTGCCTTGGCGTACATCCAGGCGTCATAGTGTTCCTGTGCCTTGAGTTCAGCGGCTTTCAGCATATCTTCCAGGCTGGGTACCTTCTCCAACGGCTGTTCTGCCGGGGCTTCGGTGCTGGCCGGAGTGGCTTGTTGTTCGATTTGCCGGGTATTCTCGTTCTGTTCCATGCTGCTCTCCTGATTTCGACTTGTGGCTAATTGGGGCGGGGTTGTCGATTTCAAGTCCCATGCCGAAAATATTTTTCCGCATGAGATAATGCGGGCCATTCTGTAGCCCGTCTGTTATGTCCACCACAAAGAACTACCACTGGCGCATCGCCGGTTTCTATTTTTTCTACTACGCCTTCGTGGGGATGTTCTCGCCCTACTGGAGCCTGTACCTCAAATCCATCCATTTCGACCCCATCGAGATATCCCTCCTGATGTCGATCCAGCCGGTCATGCGCATGGTTGCACCCAGTCTCTGGGGCTGGCTGGCCGACCTCACGGGCAAACGATTGCTGGTGGTGCAGGTGGCAGCCAGCCTGAGCGCGCTGTTCTACCTGGGGGTGTTCGCCACCACCAGTTTCTGGGGCATGTTCCTGGTGCTGATGCTGATGAGCTTCTTCTGGAGCGCCTCAATGCCGCTGGTGGAAGCGACCACGCTGACTTACTTGGGCAAGAACGCCGCCCATTACGGGCGCATCCGCTCCTGGGGCTCCATCGGCTTCATCGTGACTGTGGTGGGGCTGGGCTACGCCTTCGATTACATCGCCATCGCCTGGCTGCTGTGGGCGGGGTTGGTGTGCGAGGTCGGTATCTTGGTCTTTTCGCGGCAAATTCCGAATACCGAGGTGGTGGCGCATCACACCGATCATCAGCCGATACGCCAGATCGTGCTGCAACCGCGCGTGCTGGCCCTGTTTGGCGCCTGTTTCCTGATGGCGGTGGCGCACGGTCCTTATTACACGTTCTATTCCATCTACCTGGTCGAGCACGGCTATGCCAAAAGCGTTGTAGGCGCGTTGTGGGCGCTGGGCGTGATTTGTGAGATCGGCGTGTTCTTCCTGATGCCCGCGCTGGTGAAGCGTTTCGGTTTTGTGCGCATCCTGCTGGTCAGTTTCGCTGCAGCGGTGCTGCGCTTCGTTCTCATCGGCTGGGCGGTGGATATTGTGGTGCTGGTGCTATTTGCGCAGATGCTGCACGCAATGACCTTCGGTTCGTTTCATGCGGCCTCTATCGGTATGGTGCATGAGTTCTTCCAGGGGCGGCACCAATCCAGAGGGCAGGCATTGTTCGGCAGCGTGACATACGGGGCAGGCGGCATGCTGGGCGGGCTGGCGAGCGGCCCGATCTGGCAGCACTGGGGAGCATCGGCCCTGTACACATTCAGCGCCGGAATGGCTTTTCTGGGCCTGCTCCTGATGTGGTGGAAGCTGCGCAACATGGCGAAGAGCCGCGCGGCTGTGGCATAATCGCCCGCTCATATCGGGAACAGCAATGAGCGCAAAAACTCTTTACGACAAACTCTGGGACAGTCACGTGGTGCGGCAGGAAGCCGACGGCACGGTGCTGTTGTACATCGACCGTCATCTGGTGCATGAAGTGACCAGTCCGCAGGCATTCGAAGGCCTGAAGCTGGCGCATCGCAAGCTGTGGCGCACTTCGTCGATTCTCGCGGTGGCCGACCACAACGTGCCGACCACCAATCGCGCGGCAGGTATCGCCGATCCGGTTTCGCGTCTGCAGGTGGATACGCTGGATGCCAACTGTGCCGAGTTCAAAGTCACCGAATTCAAGATGAACGATGTGCGTCAGGGCATCGTGCATGTGATCGGGCCGGAACAGGGCGCGACCTTGCCCGGCATGACCGTGGTGTGCGGCGATTCGCATACCAGTACCCATGGCGCTTTTGCGGCTTTGGCGCACGGTATCGGTACGTCCGAGGTCGAGCATGTGATGGCCACGCAGTGCCTGATGGCGAAGAAATCCAAAGCCATGCTGGTCAAGGTGGAGGGCACGCTCGTCAAAGGCGTGACGGCCAAGGATATCGCGCTCGCGGTGATCGGCAAGATCGGCACGGCAGGCGGCACGGGCTTTGCCATTGAGTTTGCGGGCAGCGCGATCCGTGACTTGAGCATGGAAGGCCGCATGACCCTGTGCAACATGGCGATCGAAGCCGGCGCGCGCGCCGGTATGGTGGCGGCGGACGAAACGACTTTTGCTTACATCAAGGGTCGTCCCTTTGCGCCGCAGTCCGAGCAATGGGACAAGGCCGTGGATTACTGGCGCACCTTGCACAGCGATGCCGGAGCAAGATTCGACGCGACGGTGGAGCTGGATGCCGCGCTGATCAAGCCGCAAGTAACTTGGGGTACTTCCCCGGAAATGGTGGTGGCGGTGGACGGGCGCGTGCCCGATCCCGCTTCAGCTACGGATGCGGTCAAGCGCGGCGACTGGGAACGTGCCTTGCAGTACATGGGATTGCAGGCGAATACGCCGATCACCGAGATCAGGATCGACAAGGTGTTTATCGGTTCCTGCACCAACGGGCGCATCGAAGACATGCGCGCGGCGGCAGCGGTGGCCAAGGGCAAGAAGGTTGCGGCCAACGTGAAGCTGGCGATGGTGGTGCCCGGTTCCGGTCTGGTCAAGGCGCAGGCCGAGCAGGAGGGGCTGGACAAAATATTTGTTGCGGCCGGCTTCGAGTGGCGCGATCCGGGTTGCTCTATGTGCCTGGCAATGAACGATGACCGTCTGGCGCCGGGTGAGCGCTGCGCGGCGACTTCCAACCGCAATTTCGAAGGGCGGCAAGGGCAGGGCGGCCGCACGCATCTGGTGAGTCCCGAAATGGCGGCGGCGGCGGCAATCGCCGGGCATTTCGTGGATGTGAGTCGATAGGAGCGGGATCATGAAAAAATCATTGGTGTCGATACTGTTGTTGAGTGCGTTCCTGAGCCAGGATGTTTTTGCAGAGGAAGAAAAAAGCGTTGCAGCGGAAGATAAAAGCGTCCCGCAGAAAATGGGCGAAACCGTGAAGAGGGGCGGCGAAGCGGCGGGACAAGGGATTGAAAAAGGCGCCGAGGTGGTCGGAAAAGGCCTCAAGAAAGGCGGCGAGGCAACGGTCAAGGGCGTTAAAAAGGCTGGCGAATGGGTCGGCAAAAAGCTGCAACAAGGCGGCGAAAAGCTGGAGAAGGCAAGCGAGTGATGAAACGCATTCTCGTGGTGTTGGCCTTGTCGCTGTTTGCGGCGGGAGCTCTGGCTGAAGAGCCGCGCGCAATCAAGAAGGCCGGAAAAGGCATCGAAAAGGGTGAAGCTGCGGCTGGTCGCGGCCTCAAAAAAGGCGGCAGGGCGGTTGGGCGCGGCGTCGAAAAGGGTCTCAAATATCCCGTCAAGGGCCTCAAGAAAACCGGGGACTGGCTTGATAAAAAGGTGGGCAAAGGTGGCAAATAACATGAGAAGGCGGATGACTGATGCGTAAGTTCTCGTTGCTGGATGGGCTGGTCGTGCCGTTGGACAGAGCCAATGTCGACACCGACGCCATCATTCCGAAACAGTTTTTGAAGTCGATCAAACGTTCCGGCTTTGGCCCCAACGCGTTCGACGAATGGCGTTATCTCGACCACGGCGAGCCGGGTATGGATAACAGCAAGCGTCCTTTGAACAAGGACTTTGTGCTGAACCAGCCGCGTTATCAGGGCGCGCAGATCCTGTTGGCGCGCGAGAATTTTGGCTGCGGTTCCTCGCGCGAGCATGCTCCCTGGGCGCTGGAGGATTACGGATTCATCGTGATTATCGCGCCGAGTTTTGCCGACATTTTCTTTAATAATTGCTTCAAGAACGGTCTGTTGCCGATCCGGCTGGATGCCGACAAGGTCGATGTATTGTTCAAAGCGGTGGAAGCCAAAGTCGGCTACAAACTGAAGGTCGATCTGGAACATCAAAGCATCACCGCGCCGGATGGCACGGTGTACAAGTTCGAGGTGGATGCCTTCCGCAAGCATTGCCTGCTGAACGGGCTGGACGATATCGGCCTGACCTTGCAGCATGTGGACGACATCAAGACTTATGAGGCCAAACACCGTGTGGCACAGCCGTGGTTGTTTGCCTGATCGAAATACAATCATCCGCAGATTTCGCAGATTAACGCAGATTGAATTCGTTGTTGGTTTGAATCTGTGTAATCTGCGAAATCTGTGGAGAAGGTTTTGACTTTTTTAAGGGTGGGAGATAAATGAAAATTGCAGTTTTGCCGGGTGACGGCATCGGACCGGAGATTGTTGCGCAAGCGGCGAAAGTGTTGGAAGCGTTGCGCAGCGACGGATTGAAGATCGAAATGGAGCATGCGCACATCGGCGGCGCGGGCTATGACGCGGCGAACGACCCGCTGCCGGAAGCGACGCTGAAGCTGTCCAAAGAGTCCGATGCGGTATTGCTCGGTGCAGTGGGCGGCTACCAGTATGACAACCTGCCGCGACCTATGCGCCCGGAGCAGGGCCTGTTGCGCATCCGCAAGGGTTTGGGCCTGTTCGCCAACCTGCGTCCCGCGATGGTCTATCCCGAACTGGTGAATGCCTCGACGCTGCGTTCCGACATCGTGTCCGGTCTGGACATCATGATCCTGCGCGAATTGACCGGTGACATCTACTTCGGCCAGCCGCGCGGCATCCGCACGCTGGACAACGGCGAGCGCCAGGGCTTCGATACCATGCACTACAGCGAATCCGAAATCCGCCGTGTGGCGCATGTCGGTTTCCAGATCGCGATGAAGCGCAATAAAAAACTATGCTCGGTGGACAAGGCCAACGTATTGGATACCAGCATGTTCTGGCGCGAGATCGTCACCGAAGTGGCCAAAGAATACCCGCAAGTCGCCACCTCGCACATGTACGTGGATAATGCCGCGATGCAATTGGTGCGCGCGCCCAAACAATTCGACGTGATCCTCACCGGCAACATCTTCGGCGACATTCTGTCGGACGAGGCGTCGATGCTGACCGGTTCCATCGGCATGCTGCCGTCGGCTTCGCTGGACTCGAACAACAAGGGCTTGTACGAACCCTGCCACGGCTCCGCGCCAGACATCGCGGGCAAGGACATCGCCAATCCGCTGGCGACCATCCTGTCGGTGGCGATGATGATGCAGTACACCTTCGGTCGCGCCGACATCGCGCAACGCATCGAAGCGGCAGTGCGCAAGGTGTTGCAACAAGGTCTGCGTACGGGCGATATCTATGAAGATGGCAAGAAAAAGGTTGGTTGCGCCGCCATGGGCGATGCGGTTGTCGCAGCACTCTAAAATTTAGGATTAAGGAAGAATCATGAAAGTAGGTTTGATCGGTTGGCGCGGAATGGTGGGCTCGGTGCTCATGCAGCGCATGCGCGAAGAAAAGGATTTCGAGCTGTTCGAGGCGGTGTTTTTCACCACCTCGGATGCCGGCGGCAAGGCGCCTGCCGAGGGCAAAGGCGTGCCGCTGAAGGATGCACATGACCTGAACGAGCTGAAGGCGATGGATGCCATCATCTCCTGTCAGGGAGGCGACTACACCACAGCGATATTTTCCAAGCTGCGCGCAGCGGGCTGGCAGGGCTACTGGATCGACGCGGCTTCCACGCTACGCATGGAAAAAGATGCGGTCATCATTCTCGATCCGGTGAACCTCGATCTGATCAAAAAATCGCTGGCCAACGGCGGCAAGAATTTCATCGGCGGCAACTGCACCAACAGCATTCTGTTGATGGGCCTGAACGGCTTGTTCAATGCCGGGTTGGTGGAGTGGGTATCGTCCATGACCTACCAGGCGGCAAGCGGCGCGGGCGCACAAAACATGCGCGAGTTGCTGAACCAGATGGGCGTGGCTTACGCTTCTGTGGCCGATCTGCTGGCCGATCCGAAATCGGCCATTCTGGAAATCGACCGCCGTCTGGCGGAAAAGCTGCGCTCCTCCGACATGCCCACCGAAAACTTCGGTGTTCCGCTGGCGGGCAGCCTGATTCCGTGGATAGACAAGCAACTCGACAACGGCCAGTCCAAGGAGGAATGGAAGGGGCAGGCCGAGGTCAACAAGATACTGGGAACCAGTCAGCGCATCCCGGTGGATGGCTTGTGCGTGCGCATTGGCGCCATGCGCTGCCACAGCCTGGCGCTGACGCTCAAGCTGAAAAAAGACTTGCCTTTGAACGAGATCGAAGCGCTTATCAAGGGCGGCAATCCCTGGGTGAAATACGTGCCCAACCAGCGTGAAATTTCGGTGCGCGAGCTGACCCCTGTTTCCGTAACGGGCAAGCTGGACGTGGCTGTCGGGCGTGTGCGCAAGATGGAGCTGGGGCCGGAGTATGTAACCGCTTTCGTTTGCGGCGACCAGTTGCTTTGGGGGGCGGCGGAACCGCTGCGCCGCATGTTGCGTATCCTGTTAAACAAGTAGTTCGGCGCATTAATTCCGGTTTTTAACTGGCGGTTAACGCATGAACTTAAGGTAAAACTGAGCTTGCATCACTAACCCTATGATGTTAATCTGAATAACGTCTGGGAAAATAAAGGGTGGCGACGTGCTGAAATCAATTCTAAAAACGTCAATATATATTGCCTGTATGGCTTGGTCCGGCATCATCGATGCGGCCGGCTTGGGAGGCATCAATGTCACGTCTGCACTCGGGCAACCGCTGAGGGCAGAGATCGAAATGACCTCCGTCGACAGGGCAGACAAAGCCAGCCTCAGGGCCAAATTGGCCTCTGCCGAAGCCTATAAGAACGCGGGCCTCGATTACCCTTATAGCATTCCCAAACTCAAGTTCCTGATAGAGGAGCGTGAAAATGGCGACTCATACATCAAAGTAACTTCGCTCCAGCCCGTGAACGAGCCTTTTGTCTCGTTGATGGTTGAATTGAACTGGTCTTCCGGCAAGCTGTTGCGTGAATACACATTCCTGCTCGACCCGGTTGATTACAAGCCGCAGCAGCCCAAACCAGAGGAAGTGCAGCCCATTGAGCCGGTTCTGGCTGAACCAGTTGTTGAGCCTGTTCCTGTCGCAATAGCCGAGCCAGCAGCTTCTGAAGTAGTTGCTGCCGAGCCATTGGCAGAGACGCCAGTGGCTGCTGAAGCGGCTCCCGCTGTGGCGCCGGCGGCCGAGACGGTGGCAGAGAGTGCGGTACCAGCAGCCGAACCTGTTGCAACTGAAGCCGTTCCCGCAGAGCAGGCCCCGGTGGAACAAGCGTTGACACAAGAGCCCGCCCCGGCTGAGGCGCAACCTATCACGCAAGACGCGCTGAGCAAGGAAGAGGCGCTGGCTGAGACTGCTCCATCTGAACGCATCACCGTGTTGCGCGGAGATACGCTCAGCAAGATCGCAGCCCAGATCAAGCCGGATAATGTCAGTCTGGAACGCATGCTGGTTGCGCTGTACCGCGAAAATGCCGCCGTGTTCGACGGGCATAACATGAACCGGATCAGGGCGGGAAAGATATTGAATGTCCCGCAAAACGATGCCGTCGAGATGTTGCCTCAGGCTGATGCGGAAGAAGAGATTCGCGCGCAAGCTGCCGATTGGAATGTTTATCGCCAGAAGCTGGCAGCGGCTGTTCCCGCGAAGACAGAGCGTCCCGCCGACAAACAGGAAGCGACTGGCAAGATCAGTTCCGCCGTGATCGACAAGGCGTTCGCCGATAAGGAGCCTGCCAAGGAAGTGTTGAAGCTTTCCAAGGGTGAAGCGCCCAACGACAAGGCGGTAGGCGGCGGCAAGACTTCGGCGCAAGAGTTGGCAATCGCCAAGGAAGAGGAAGAAATCGCCAAGAGCAAGGCATTGAAGGAGACGCAGGAGCGTACTGCGATTCTGGAAAAGAACCTCCAGGAAATGAAGCGTCTCGAGGAGTTGAAGAAAGTACCCGCTGTCGTTTCCGCCCCTGCAAGCACCGTTACTTTGGCTGCAGCCTCGGCGCCGCAGCCGGCCAGCAATGTGGCTCCGGCCAAGCCCAAGGTCGAGCAGCCCAAGGTCGTTGAGCAACCTTCGCTGGTTGATCAACTGCTGGAAGATCCGCTCTATCTGGCAGGCATAGCGGCATTGCTGCTGGTGCTGGGTGGAGTAGGCTTCTTCGTCGCAAGACGCGGCAAGCAGGGTGGCGGACAGAAGAAAGTTTCGAAGAAGAAAGAAGACATCGGTAGCACCACCGGGCGTATTGCCGCACCGATCGCTCCTTCGCCCGAAACCGGGGACTTTACTTCTCATGCAGCCGCGCAGGCAGCTTCGGCTGCCAGTGTTGAGTCCGAGGAAGTCGACCCGATCGGGGAAGCTGATCTGTTCCTGACATTCGGTCGCGACACGCAGGCTGAAGAGGTGTTGAAAGAGGCCCTGAAAAAGAATCCGAACAACATACCGGTCAAGCTCAAGCTGTTGTCCATTTACGTTACACGCAAGGATCCGAACTCGTTCTACGGTTACGCACGCGAAATCAAGGAGTCTGGCGACAAGTCCGCTTGGGACCAAACCGTTGCAATGGGACGCGAGGTGGACCCAACCAATCCGTTCTACGGTGGCAGTGGAAGCGCCGCTGCACCAGCAGTCGAGAGCAAGGCAAGCAGTGCTGCCCCGGTAGCGGGTGCTGCTCCATCTGTGGACTTCGATCTCGGCTTCGGTTCGTCGGCAGTCCTTAAACCGGAATTCAGCAGCCAGACAACGGCTGTGATGGAAAAGACGCCTTCGCAGGAGAGCACTACCATCATGTCCTCGGATGCGTTGTCCGCCGCCATGCAAGCAACGCCCATGGACTTTGATATAACCGGAACGAACCCGGGAACGCCCGCAATGATGGCTAACCAGCCGGCTGCAGTGAATATGGAGGACCTGGTGTTCGACGTGACGGCGACACATCCCAGAGTACCGACTCCCGCTGCCACAGCACCTGCAGCACCAGCGGACGACAGCACCATGACATTCACCCTTGATTTCCCCGTCGAGAGCAAGCCGATGGCTGCACCTGCACGCGATCTGGGGCTGGATGAGATAACGCTGAATCTGGATAAGACTGCGTCAAATTCTGCGGCAGCCAATACGGCGACGGTTAAGGACGACCTGTGGCAGGAAGTCGCAACCAAGCTCGATCTGGCCAAGGCTTACCAGGAAATGGGCGACGTGGCCGGAGCGCGCGAGATTCTGGATGAAGTGCTGCGCGATGGCGATGCGCAGCAGCGCGAAAGCGCGCAAACCCTGATGCAACAGCTGCTGTAATTGGCTGGAACCAACCGAACGGCAGCCTGAATGGCTGCCGTTTTTGTTTGAGGCTTATGAAACTAATTCCGCATCCTGCCGTGCAAATACTTGTCTGGATGTTGCTCGCCTTGCTGGCGCAACGTCTGCCGCCGCTCGCCTTGCTGGTATTGACTGCCGTGTTGTTCGGTCTGGCAATGAGGCTGTGCGCGAAGCAGCTGTTGACTTTGTTAAGGCGCACACGCTGGATATTTTTTTCCCTGTTGCTGATCTATGCCTTCACGACGCCGGGAGCCGCGTTATGGGCGCAGCTTGGCGCTTTATCTCCCACTCGCGAAGGCCTGCTGGATGGATTGCTGCAGTTGGGGCGGCTGGTGAGCGTGTTATCCGGTCTGGCGATCTTGCTGGCGCTGCTGTCGCAGACGCAACTTATCAGCGGCTTGTACTCCCTTGCGTATCCCTTGCGCTGGTTCGGCTTGTCGCGCGAACGTATCGCCGTGCGTTTGGCCTTGACCCTGGAATATGCCGAATCCGCCATGCGCGATACGGCCAGCGATTGGCGCTCTACCATTGGCGCTGCCATGCGGCCTTCCACAGAGGGGGCGGAACACGTCGAGTTGCAATTGCAGCCTTTCCGGGCCGTCGATGTCTTGTTGTTGGCGGCAAGCGCGGCAGTGCTGATCGGGGTATGGCGATGAGGATCGCGCTGGGCGTGGAATACGATGGTAGCGGCTACAACGGCTGGCAGAGCCAGCCCGACGTGCCAAACGTGCAGGATGCGCTGCAAACGGCGTTGAGCTGTATCGCGGGCGAGAGCATCAGCATCCTGGCGGCAGGGCGCACCGATACCGGCGTGCATGCGCTGGAGCAGGTCATTCATTTCGACACCGGTACCGAAAGGCCGCTCAATGCCTGGGTGCGCGGCACCAACGCGTTGCTGCCGAAGGATATTGCCGTGCTGTGGGCGCATCCGGTATCGGATGAATTCCATGCGCGCTTCTCGGCGCAGGCGCGCAGCTACCAGTATGTGCTGATCAACCGCCCGTCGCGCAGCGCCGTGCATCACGGCAAGGTAGGCTGGTTCCACCTGCCGCTGGATGTGACAGCGATGCGTGAAGCTGCGCAATATCTGCTGGGTGAGCATGATTTCAGTGCGTTCCGTTCCTCGCAATGCCAGGCCAAGACGCCCGTGAAGAATCTGGCGCAGCTCGATATCCGGCAGCAGGGCGACACCCTCATCTTCGATCTGACCGCCAATGCCTTCCTGCACCACATGGTGCGCAATATTCTGGGCTGCCTGCTGTATGTGGGCAAGGGCAAACACCCGCCGCAGTGGGTGGGCGAGGTATTGGAGGGGGGCGAGCGCAAGTTCGCCGCGCCTACCTTCGCACCGGATGGCCTGTATTTGCGCCACATCACCTACGACAGGAAGTGGGGCCTGCCGCAAGGTACAATGCCGCCTCGTCCTTGAATATCAGTTTTCTCATGAGCCGAATCACCAGAACACGCATAAAGATATGTGGCCTCACCCGCGAACAGGATGTGCTGGCTGTTGCCGCCAGCGGTGCGGACGCGCTCGGACTCGTGTTCTACGAGAAAAGCCCGCGTCATGTCGGGGTATCACAGGCGGCGCAACTGGCGCGAGTCGTGCCGCCGTTCGTGACGGTGGTTGGCTTGTTCGTGAATCCATCTGTCGACTACGTGCGCGAAGTGCTGGCAAAAGTGCCGTTGGACGTGTTGCAGTTCCACGGCGAGGAATCTCCCGAGTTCTGTAGTCAGTTCGGCAGGTCTTATCTGAAGGCGATACGGGTCAAGGTTGGGGTGGATTTGGTAGAATGCGCGGCTCGCTACGCCGGAGCGCAGGGCTTGTTGCTAGATGCCTATGTCGAGGGTACGCAGGGCGGCACGGGCGAGTCGTTCGACTGGTCGCTTATCCCGCATGATCTGCCGCTGCCGGTGATCCTTTCCGGCGGTTTGCATGCGGGCAATGTGGCGGCAGCGGTCAGGCAGGTGCGGCCTTACGCGGTGGATGTCTCCAGCGGCGTGGAGGCGGCAAAAGGAATCAAGGATGCGGCAAAGATCGCCGCGTTCATCAAAGAGGTTAAGCTGGTGGACTCCGTTAATAACCGTAGCGAGCATGCCTGAGTGCAAGGAGCCGCGCAGTGAATGACGAGAC
>JBAQDF010000020.1:0-124250 GCA_049286265.1 Sideroxyarcus sp. | reverse complement strand
GTTGAGCGCAGCGATACCCATCGTTTATCGGCCGCCCGGAATTTGATGGGTATCGCTGCGCTCAACCCATCCTACAAAATCTGACGCTGCAAGCAGCGGGGTATTTTCCCCGAAGAGATAAAAAATTCCGATTGCAGCCCTCACCTGTTCGCCGACATCACAATCATTTGCGACCAGGCCAATGCCTCGATCATCACGCCAGCCACCTCGTACGCATCCACGCCGCATTGGGCTGCGGGAGCGGCGATTTCCCCGCTTCCAGATTCGAGGGCGATTGCCAGTGTCAGTGCGTCACGCATCGCACTTGCCTCGCCCCTGAGTGCGGAAGCGACGGCTTCCGGCAGCGCGACCTGCTTCAGCACATCTTCGAGCGGTTGCGCCAGCATGACATTGATCAATGAAAAAAGGCCGGTCAGGAACAACTGGTCGGCATTGGCAGGAATCCGTCCTTTGCCGGCCAGCATCTCCATGAAGCGCGCACGTGTCAGCGCTTGCTCGGTCAGGATGTTCTCGTGATAACCGGGTTTCTTGCTGTCGAACAACAACAGCGACAGCCAGCGATAGAAACGGTCCCTTCCAAGCAGCATTAGCGCCTGCTGGATATCGTTGATTTTTTGCAGCAGACCGATGCCGGGCGAATTGATGTAGCGCAGCAGCTTGAAAGTCAGGATGGGATCGGTGCGCAGACAATCCGCAATGGCATCGAATTCTGCGCCGGACTGGATCATTTCCAGCGCCTGGAATACCTGCACGTGATTGACCTCGCTCTTCGCCGGATGCCAGTTTTCGCGGCTGGAAACGAACGGCCCCATAAAATAATCGAAGCGACGCTCGAAACAATATTTGAAGTCATCCGCCGTCTGCAATTTACTGGCGATCAGTTTCTGCATACCATTTTCGGCACGAAAATCGGAGATCATCTTTTTCAGCTGGATGCCATCGAGCGCAGAAGGATCGATCTCGACGAAGTCGGCCTTGCTCATTAACTCGGCATATTCAGGGCGCGGCTGGTTGATCGACCAGCCCTGTTTAAAGCCAAGCGCTTTGATGTGCGCCAGGTTGGCGTGCATCTCGGCCAGGTCGATTTCGGCAATGGGCCGCGGGGTGATCATGATCACCATGTTTGGACTGGCAAGGGCGTCGAGCAGCGGGCTTTTCAGCGATTCCACCGACAGGCGGATGAACGCGCTGCGTTCCCCCAGCAACGACGACACACCGAGCGGCGCAAGATTGTTCAGCATGGCCTCGTCATACACGCGCCGAACCATCGCGCTCTTGTCCATCATGCGGGCCTGCACCCCCTGCCCCAGGGCGAACTCGTAACCCGCGACACGCTCGTTGCGATCGAGGATCGCCTCACGGCAAATGAAGGACGAATGGCCGTGCACATTCTCCTTTGCCGCCCCGTTCTGCGCGGGCTTCAGCGGCGCCACTTCGTTCAATTGCTGAAACGTATCCTGGGGTGAAGGTTCTTTCGGCGAGTTTCCCAGCAGGCGGCGTATGGATTCAAACATTAGAGATATTCCTGTGCGCATTCATCGCAGCATGCCTCAGCTCAAAGCCAGCACCCCTGCAACCACGACAGACAATACCAGCGAGAATGAGAGCAGGGCAAAATCGCGGTCAAACAGCAGGCGGCGCAGCAGGCCGGGTGCATTGTGTGTGCACACCAGGCATTTCATGTCGCGCGGATTGGGGGACTGCAGGCGGTTGAGCGCTTCGACGGAATCGAAGCGGCGTGACAGGGTCATGCGGTTGCTGGTTTCCGTGTCCGCAGAAAGGCGCACACTGATCGTGGCGTCAAATTGCGGCTTGAGAACGACTGTTCTATCTGGCGCCTCTTCGGCCGCCTCAACTTTTTTCTCTGCGGTTTCTGCACTGCCCCGGCTTGCCAACGCAGTTGGCGCGAGCTCCTGCAGACAGTTGCGCAAGTCATCCGCCATCTCCCATGCGCTGCCGTAGCGGTCCCCGGGTTTCTTGGCCAGGGCGCGCATCACCACCAGATCAAGCAGGGAAGGGACTTCCGGTTTTAGCCTGCTTGGCGGCGGCGGCATGAATGTCGCAACGTTGTGCAATACCTGGGTCAGGTTTTCGCCCTGGAACAGCCTGGCGCCGGTCAGCATTTCATACAGCACGATGCCGAGTGAAAAAATATCGGTGCGATGGTCTATGCTGCCGCCGCTGCTTTGCTCGGGCGACATATATTTGGGCGTGCCCAGACGCACGCCAAGCTGGGTTTTCAGATCGGAAGTCTTCAGCCTCGCAATGCCAAAATCCATGATCTTCACCCGTCCGCGCGGCAGCAACGTAATGTTGCCAGGCTTGATGTCGCGGTGAATCACCCCGTTGTCATGCGCAAACGCCAGACCTTCCGCCACCTGCTCGGCAATCGAAACGGCCTCTGTCAGCGGAAGGGCCCCTTGCACCATGCGCTTGGAAAGCTCGGTGCCGTCAAGCAACTCCATCGCCATGTAAGCCAGCGATCCCTCTTCGCCGAAATCGTAAATGGTGATCAGCGCCGGGTGATTCAGGCGTCCGGCGGCTTTGGCTTCCTGGAAAAAGCGCGAATGAAAATCTTCACGCTCCTGCACATCATCACCCAACATGATGGTTTTGAGCGCCACCGTGCGATCGAGCACCGGATCAAGCGCCTTGTACACCACGCCCATCGCGCCGCGACCGAGCTCGCCCATGATGCGGTAGCGCCCCAATTGTTTGAGATTAGGGTCTGCCATGGAGGGACCTCGCGGGGGAATCAAAAATGGCGGGCACATATTTGCCGAACTCGCCTGCCAAAGGACGGGGGCGATCCGGCATCCACACGCGCAACGACATGGCAATGGCCAGCAACGCGCAGGCCGAGACGCCGGCAATCCACAAGAAGATGCGCTGACGGCGGCGCGTTGCCATACGGTCCAGGCTATATGTCTGATAAGTGCGCAGCCCGGCATCGCTCAAACTAACGGCCGGCACCAGCGCACTTTCCGCGCCGGGTGACATGTACGCCAGCGCGTTTCGGAAGTTTTGTGTGACCAGCAAGCCGGGCCCCGTGGCAGAGGCCGCCAATACCGAGGCCGTCGCCACACCGTCGCCGGCAAGATCTTCGCTCGCTGCGCTGCTCAACAACTCAACCGGCCCATGGTCGATGCCGATGCACAAACCAAGGCTGGCAACCTGGGCTTGCAGCGCGCGCTCGGCAAAAGCCAGCGCAGCGGGCGCGTTGTCCAGCACAGCCACCGCTACGCTGCCATTGCCCGCCAGCACCAGGCGCGAGCGTTCCGGAATATCCGGCAACAACAAAGCCAGCACGGTATCCAGTTGCGCGCTCAAGCGCGCCTGTTCCGCCACAGGGCGACGCGCAAAATCGCTGATGCGCAACAACACTACACTGCTTTGAACGGGTGATTGTTCAACTTCGGTCATATTTGAGGGGATTAAAAAGTGCGTAAATTCCGGATGGCGCAAATTCTAGATGCTTATGGCGGCGATTAACAGTTGAATATTGAACGACGAGGATAATTCCTTACGTTTGACATCAACAAATGAGAATGCGGTTGGCAAGGCCTGCCCCATTAACCCTCAACCGCCAACGGCTCGCCGATGGCGTAAAAGTTGCCGCCCGCCACGTGGTGCAGGCTGCGAAAGGCCGGATCGGCATCCTCGAAATGCCAACGCCCGTTGCTGAAGACCCGCGTATCGGCCCAAGCCCCGACCACCTCGCCGATGAACAAGTCATAGGCCTGCTGGTTGTGCGGTTCGGGAATGAGCTTGCAGGCAAGCCATGCCGAGCATCCCGCGACGAAGGGCAGATCATGCCCCTCGATGCCGAACAACTCCACGCCGGACAACTTCAGCTTGTTCGGCATGGTGGTCAGGCTGAGAGTACCGACCAGGTGCACAAGCTGCAACTGCGCCACTGTGGGCACCTGGATGACGAAGGTGCCGCTCTTCTCGATCATCTCGCGCGTCCTGGAACTCTTGTCCAGCACCACCGTCAGCTTGGGCGGCGCGAAATCCAGCGCGCACGCCCATGCCGCAGCCATCACGTTGTCCACGCCCGCATGACGGGCGGACACCAGCACAGTCGGGCCGTGGTTAATGAGGCGGTAAGCCTTTTGCAAATCAACGGGAGAAATATGATTATCCATGCTGATTCCTTAAGAAATGAGTCGTGCAGCGCTTGATTGCTCTAATGGTTTGCACTTCGTCACTCAAGTGGACTGTTTTGTTTCTTTCAGTTCGTCGAAGGCCGCTTTTTCATCAACAACATTCAACGTCGCTGGGATAAATTCAAACACGCCAAACAGCGCCCATTTGTGGGAGTATCTAAAGAAAAATCTTTCGTCGTTCGAAGTGGAGATTGTTCTGGTTTGTTTCCCAATTCTAAGGGTATGCGTACCGCTTCCAACATCCAGCATGATGTAACCACCATTCTTCAATATGCCGACCTTCTGATCATCAATATACACGTCGGCGTAAACCCCGCCGCTCACGAAACGGTACGGCCTATAGACAATCAGATTCCCGTTATCGGAAACCACGCCCGCCTCGTTGGAATACCTGGCACCACTCGCGGCACACCCGGCAATGAATAACACAGACATCAATGCGACCAGATAATACAGCTGTTGTTTCATGAATCTCTCCCAATACGTATTCCACCAGGCTCAGTGCGAACGGTTTAAATCAGCGCCCAACTAACTCTTCTGATTATCTCACTACCGCTTCCCCTTCAACACCGTCTTCACCATCTTCCCGAACGCCTTATCCTTCTTTCGTTTATCCACATAAGACATCTCGTTGAAATCAGACTCAGCCTTGAGCTTCAGATAACTCTGGTAATGCTCCGGGTTCAGTTCGCCGTTCTCAATCGCCTTGCGGATCGCGCAGCCCGGCTCGTTGTTGTGGCTACAATCGGAGAAACGGCAACTGGCGGCAAGCGCCTTGATATCGGCAAAGCTGTCGTCCAGCCCTTCGCTGGCACTCAAGATGCCCAACTCGCGCATACCCGGCATATCGATCAGCAGGCCGCCGTTGTCGAGCATGACCAGGTGGCGGCGCGTGGTAGTGTGCCTGCCCTCGCCCGTGCCGCTGACCGCCGCGGTCTCCAGCACGTCACGGCCCAGCAGATGATTGATCAGCGTCGTTTTGCCCACGCCCGAAGAGCCAAGCAGGCAATAAGTCTTGCCCGGCACCATAAGCCGCTTCACCTGCTCGACGCCCTCGCCCGTCACATTGCTGAGCGCGATGATCCGCGCCGTGATGCCTGCCGCGCGAATGTTGCCGAGCATGCGCTCCAGCTCCGTTGCGCTCACCAAGTCCGTCTTGGTCAGCAACAGCACCGGCTCGATATGCCCTTCGTTGACCATCACCAGGTAGCGCTCCAGCCTGCGCACGTTGAAATCGAAATGGCAAGACTGCACGATGAACGCCACATCGATGTTCGCCGCGATCATCTGGAAATCGATATTCTTGCCGGGAGACTTGCGCCGCAGGAAAGACCTGCGAGGCACCACATCATGGATGGTCGCATGCGACTCCGCGTCGTGATACTCGACACACACCCAATCGCCCACACAGGGCATATCCACAGAGGATGCGGCGGTGTAAAGAAACTTGCCCGTCAGCTCGGCAGGCACTTCGCCGAGCTCATTGCGAACGACATAGCGCCCGCGGTCGACAGCAGTCACCCGCGCCAGGCGCTGGCCTGAGTCACACGTTGCCTGCTCCTCAAGCCCGCTATCAAGACCTAGTTCGGTCAGCTCCATGGTGAGACGGCCCCTTTGATTCAGAAAAGAACATCGCCCTTGCGGGCGATGTGTAAAAAATTAATGTGCTGGCCCCATTTACCCATTGGCTTGCCAATTCTGCCCCCTGTGCTCTAGAACACCATAAGCATGTTTTCATTTGCCATCACATCGTCAGAGGTAAACCAGATGCCATCTGCTCCTGCCGCGCCCGCACCCGAGTAGTCCACAAATCGCGTCAGATTGCCATTCGCATCATAGCTCGCCGAAGAATAAGACGAGGGCACATCATCACCAGTGAGCCAGATACCATCAGCACCTGCCGAGCCCGAGCCCGAGAAACTCACAACACGCGTAAGACTGCCATTCGCATCATAGTTAGCCGAAGCATAAGACATGGGTACGTCATCAGCCGTATACCAGATGCCATCAGCCCCCGCTGCGCCCGCACCAGCGTAGTTCACACTACGTGTTCGATTGCCATTCGTATCATAGCTATGCGAAGTATAAGACGCGAGCACGTCATCAGCCGTAAAGAAGATGCCATCGGCTCCTGCCACGCCCAAGTAGCCAGCAACACGCGTTAGATTCCCATCCGCATCATAGCTGGACGAAGTATAAGTCGCGAGCAGGTCATCAGCCGAGAACCAGAAGCCATCAGCACCGGCTCCGATGTAGTAAGCCAACCGCGTCACGTGATTGTCCGCATCGTGAATATACGAGTAATACCCGACAGGAACATCATCAGCCGTTAACCAGGTGCCGTCAATTCCCGCCGCGCCCGCACCGGTGTAATACGCCATCCGTAGCGGAAGCTTGTTGGCGTCGTAGACATACGAATAATACTCTAAGGGAATATCGTCAGCCGAGAACCAGATGCCATCAGTTCCCGCACCGGTGTAGTAAACCTTCCGCGTCTGAAGATTGTCAGCATCGTAGCTATACGAAAAATAACTGGAAAACACATCATCAGCCGTAAACCAGACGCCATCAACGCCCGCACCAGCGTATTCCACCAACCGTGTCAAATTGCTGTTCGCATCGTATGACAAAACAAGGTAAGCGGAAGGAACGTCATCCGGGGTGAACCAGATGCCATCAACGCCGCTGGCGCCGACACCGGTGTAGTTCACTATTCGCGTATCTTTGCCCGCCCCATCAAGAGTAGATGCCTGGTAAGAAATGGCTGTCCCGGTGGCGTCATACTGAATTGTTTTCATGACGCGGCTGTATGAAACAGAAAATGAGATTCTGGTCGTGGCAAGCGAGTTACCGGCCGTGTCCTTGATGTTGGTCAAGGTAAGTGAGTATTCCGAATACCCACTCAGTGGAGCTTTAGGCTTGAGTGTTATCGTTCGGGTGGATGCTTCGTAGCTTAAACTGAATTTGACGGGGGATTGAGTCGTTGATCCGGTACGATTTCCTGCAAAGATCACCGACGTGGAATTGATACTACTTGCATCCAAATCTGCCGAAGCAGTAACGGTGATGCTTGTATTGGGTGCAACGGATGTCGCACCGTTTGCCGGGTTGCTTCCGGTAAATATAGCGGCGGCTGGCGTATCAGTGGAGGGAGATCCGCCCCCGCCACACGCAGTTAAAGCCAGCACAATGCAGATCATCAGTGCCAACGGCATGCCGATCCATTTGCTCCAATACTGAACATTCACACTCAATCTACTCAGCAACATACTTACTTCCCCCCATCAGTTTAACCATCCTCTTCACCGCATCACGCACCAGCAATTCACTCGCCGCGCAGACAAAAGCATTTCCATTGACCCTTTATGAATAACCGAGGAAAAATGTTTGAAATAAATATTCGAACACGATCCACATAATTTCCGACGGTGCGGCATTAGCCATTTGTTGTGTATGGGTTAGCAGTATCTGTGCCAAAAATGCCGCTCATGCTTTGTCCTTATGCAAAGCATGGTTGTTCAAATCGCACAGCACTTACGCAACAGATGAATGCCAAATTACTGACAGGGAATGACTGCTTCTCGACTCGGTTGACAACCGATATATGGAATTAAGAAGGGCTTGAACTGATAAATCTTCTATCGACCACCCGGCGCTATAACCGAGCAAAACGGTTTGAAAGAGATATTCACTCCTGCACCTTCAGTTCTTGCAGAAGTTCATGAATGCCGCAAATACAGGCGCTGCATACACAATTGCATTCACCGCAAAGATGACGATAAGCGCTATATGGAGAGACAGCAGCCGCGATCCCGGCTTCAGCTTGCGATAGGGAAAATACACTATTTGCCAGATCAATCGCCAAACCCAGAATAGCAAACACAGGGCAAGAAACCAGACTTGAAACCTGTCAAATTGGAAATCGCTGCCAACCAGGAATAATGTCAGCGTGCCAAGCGCGACGAGGACAAGGCAAAGCGCGATAAAAACAGTATTAACCAGTTTGCGATTCAAGAGACTCAGGCTGTTGATCTCGGCATGCCACGTGGTAAATACGATTCCCCAAATCCGGGGGATGTGAAAGATGCCAAGCACTATCGAAGAAACGCCGGCAAACACCAGTCCGTACATTGTCATATTCATCGCACTCCCTCACTTGAATGAATCAATTGAAACCGGCGTGAGATTGAACGGGCACGCTTCGACTCGGCATCGCTTGCAGAAGTAGAGCCATTGACCGAGATACCACATCCCCGCAGCCAGAATAAAAACGAACAGCATGGCAGGCTGGGTACGCAACCAATAGAGCGGGTACAGGGGTATCAGCAGAAATATCAGATAAAACACCCATCTCTCGGTTGCACTGAAGGGCGTTGTTTTGCGTTGCTTCACCAGCCACTTTGCCCAGGTCGGCGGAAATTGAAGGCAATCACCATACACAAACAAATGCGGGCAGCGCGGGCATGTCAGATGCCGCATGACAATACCCGGCACACCATACCCAAAGACAATAAGGTAGGGCACCAGCCAACGCCAATCTTCCCGCGCAATGCCGATCATGCCAACAATGCCCATCACGAAAAATGAAAGCTGCGCGTAGAGTTTTTCGCGCACGCTGAAACCATTGGCAAGACGGCACTGAACTGGGTTGCTCATGATTGGCTATTGTAAAGCGAAAACAAGAAACTTGAATCCGGTGCCTTGTGTCGCTCAGGAAAAACATAATACGATGCTGAACCCGTCAGTCACAAACAGCCCGCAAACCCCTCCCCCTGCTGCGCGATGATCCTGCGCATCTCCGCATCATCCTTCGCCATACGGAAATCGCTGAAATCGAAACCCGGCCCGACATAGCAGCCCAGCAAGGCGTATTCCCCCAGGGGACGCGCTGCCTGCCACACACCCGCCGGGACGACGTGGATGGGCGCTGCGCCGCTGGCGGAAAATGGGCCAAGCGCTATCGTGCTGGCCTGGGAGTGGGTCGCATCGAAACACAACAGCTCCAGTGCGTCGCCTTCCAGATGGCTCCACACCTCGTCGGAAAGCACCTGATGCCAGCCGCTATGCTGCCCCGCCACCAACAGGAAATAGATCGCCGTCAGCGCACTGCGCCCGGTGCGGTGATCTCCCGGCTGCACCCGACTTGCGGAGCGGAATATCTCCCGATAGTAGCCGCCCTCGGGATGCGGTTGCAGATCAAGGTCGGCGATCAGGGACTGGGCTCTGGGATTCATGAATAGCTCCGGCGTGTTTGGTTATTGGCTGGGTTGAATAACCGGGGAGAATGGTTTGAAAGCAATATTCGAACATAGCCCCTTTAATTGCAGGTGTCCGGTCAACATACCCTACGGCCGGTAGGTCTTGCCGAAAGCAGCGCTCCATGCAGTCATGGCTTCGCGGGCGACGCCGTTCTCGTCGTAGAGGCCGGTGTCGCGCCAGATCAGGGCAATGGGGTCTTGGGCGAGCGCGCCATTCCACAGTTGGTCATAGTCGCGCACGGTGTACCAGATGACGTATTGCAGTTGGTGGCCTTGCGCGGCGACGAGCATCTTGTTGAGGAAATCGGCCTGCTTGGCGGGCGTGCCGTTCCAGGTCAAACCGCCAGTACTCCACACTTGGGCCGGATAGCTGCTCTCGGTGATGGCGATTGGTTTGCTGGTGTGGGCGAACAAGCGGTCGAAATAGTCTGCCGGGAAGCTTTCGGCGAGCAGTGCGCTCATGAAAGGGTGTACCGAGAAACCGATGACGTCGCTACAGGCAGAGACATCGGCCAGTGCATTCTGCTGGTCGGTCAGGTTGTCCTGCGTGGACCATTCGGGAAAGAACGGGACGGAGAACACGGAGACGGAAATGGGCAGGGTGGGATGGGCTGCTTTTACCGCGGCATAAGTACTGCATTGCAGTTCGACATATTGCGCCCACAACGCCGGGGTGTTGCGCTTGAGCAGATTGACCTCGATGCCGATCTGCAGATAGTCCGGGTTCATGGTGTTCACCATATACAGCGCGTAGTTGGCGAAGGCGGTCTTTACGTTGGCGTCGTTGAGCGCGTAACCGTTCCAGGGGACGGGCAGCGGTGCGTTGATGGTGTTGTCGCGGAGACCGGCCAATCCGTCGCGACCGGTGTTGAGCGGGTTGATCTGGAGCAGGACTTTTTTACCGGCGGGTGTGCGGGCAACGCGGTCTGCCAGCATGGCCGAGTAGGCGGCAGGCACTGCCGAGCCGGCCAATGCTTCGGGCCAAGGCACACCCTCTTCGATGTGGTGGGAGACGATATCCCCGTTGGTCATGATGGTCTGGTAGGTCCAGTCCACCGCTTCCAGCGTTGCATCCCACGGCCACGGCGAGAAGCCCATAAGGAAGCCGCGGGTGGCGGGTGGTTGCGACGTAGAACCACCGCCGCAGGAAGCGAGCAGGCCGATCAGCAGCCACCAGTGCGGCTTCAGCCAGATACGGCCGGGGCGATAGGTGTCTTCTGTGGATTGCATTCAACTTTCCTCTTGACCGCACTTGTCTGTCAAAAAAACGCGATGAACTGTAGGTGGGACAGCGGGGAGTGTCAATACCGGAATCTTGCATAGAGTTTAGCAGGATTGTAAGCGACGATTAAAACTCCGAATACCGCAGAAGCAGTATTCGGAGCAACCAGGACTATTTATAAAATACAGCAGATTTAAGCACTAGCCTATTTCGTGGAACGTCTTGATGTTGTTTTTCTCATTACACTCCTCGACCATCCCCTTGTAATCGACTGTCACTTCCAGATCAGCATCGGGGTTATAAACCCAATAAGGGAGCTCGAAAGTAACGGTTGTACTCGCACCCGCAGCCAGCGCAGGCGTATTGGCAATCGCGTTAAATGGAGGCCCGGAAGGTTGTGGCGTTGAAGGATCGATAATCCGGGCAATACTGGCCGCCGCACCGGCGCTGCCGATATTGGTGATTACCACGTTGATCAAGGAACGGTGATTGGCATTGTCCCACACCGGCTTTTCTATCGTTGTCACAACCAGATCAGGACCGTTACACTGACCACTGATACACAGGCAATAGAATTGCTTGCTCTTTCGCAGCATGCCGGCCATATCGGTGGTGTAGCAGACAGGGCTGGCATCGAACTGATTGCCGTACAGGAACTTTTCATCACGAACAGGCTTTTCAATCACCTTGCCGCTACCTACCTTGCACACATTGGTGATTTTGCTCTTCACACCATTGCTCAGTTCATGCTCGGCAATTCCCTTGACCCAAACTTCACAGGTATCAGGGCATGACATCGTCTTTTCCTTATAGACATTCGGATACCAGCCCGCCTCATAGCCGTTCAGCATATTGTCCTTGATCGGATCGGCCTGAGCACCCCAAACTGCCAGTAGCATCACAGACATTACCAGCCATTTAAATGCATTCTTCATCGCTTGTTTCCTCTTGGTTTCCTACGGTTTGAAAAATGTTTCTTTGCGCGGACTCAACTCGCTAGTGCCACAGGCGGGTTGATTCCGAAAAACCTCGCCTACTTTCTTGCAATCACACAGGAACCGTCCCCTCAGTTTGCTGGTTTCGCGAGTGATCGGGTCTGGATTCCATTTGCTTCTCCATCAACAATCGAACTTGAGCGAAAGTAACCGCGCTAAAAGCAGGGGGCAATATGCCAAACGGACTAGCCGAAACTCAAAAAGGTATAGGCATGCGTATATACCCTGCCCATGTAGCGAGTGGTAAAGCTGGGGATAACTGATATCGGAGAGGCGTTGCCGCAACTGCCGGCAGGTTGACAGCTCAGGCCGAACTATTGAGCTTTCCAAAATTCATGACAAAGTACGCAACCTGCTACCTCGTCATTCCGGCGCAGGCCGGAATCCAGTTAATCCAATAAGCCCCGCATTGCGGGACAAAACCCAACTGCATTTTGAATAACTGCGCTGGATTCCGGCCTGCGCCGGAATGACGGCAGTCACAAAATTTGTGTAATGAATTACGGAAAGATCAATAATTGCCATACGCAATCAGTTCGACCGGAATGTACGGTTTAATGAGGGAAGGCGATCACAAGGCTGAACTGAGCTACGCTACCGATTATTCTTTAGACCAGCGAATTGCGACCATCTCATACGCTGCGGCTCGATGATTGCCGAGTTTCTGGTAATCGTCGGCCGCGATTTGGTAGCCGTTCATTTTCAGACGGAGATCAGCGGCACTGGGGCTGTTCACGCTACCGGCCAGAGCGGGTATCCGCAGTGTGATCCCGCTATCGATCAGGTCCGGGTTTCGAAGGAACAACTCCGGTCTGTTCTCCGCATAGATAATCGGCCACCAATCGGAATCGCCCAATCTGGTCGCAGCAATCCCCCATAGCGTATCGCCGGGCAACACGATAACTCCCGTCTCCGCAGCTACCGACGGGGTGGATTCCGGCTCTATCGGAACAGCGGAAACGGTTTCGTACAGAACCGGGGACACATCCTGAGTGGGTACCCCACTCTTTGCCCTGATGCCAAGCACGATCAGCAGTAGTGCAAGCACCGCCAGCAAGATCCAGGCACCGGTTCTGGTACGCCAAGCTGTTTTGTCCGGAGTAAGCTCCCTGATTCTCAGCTGATTGAAAGGCGCGTTCACAGCAAAACGCAATGCGTTGTAAGCACGAAAGTGGACACGCGAGTGCCCGGGAATCGTTAACGGCGCGCCGGAATTGGGATCGTGACCCGCCTGTTCATCGACATGGGTCGTATGGAAACGGCCAAAGTGATACAGATGAATGTCGCCACCCGCCTCCAATTCCTCACTCATGGTCTTCGCGAATTGGTGGATATAGGCGTCTGCTTCGACACTGCTGACCTTGGCACGCTTGGCCACCAGCGCCGCAAAGGTGTGGAGCGCAATCTTGCTGTCGTCGCTCATATCAGCGCACCTGCTGCGTCCGGTTCGATATCGTAAACTTCTTCACGCAGCAAAGTGCCCGTGCGAAACACCGGTACGCGCCGTTTCGGGAAAATTGCAAAGTCATGACTGACTGGCCGATAACCACGGTGCTCCTCATACGTCGCCGTGTCGAAGGTGCCAAGGTGCGGGATGGTTACCGCATGTCCGACCCGGAGCAGGTCACGAATCTCCCGCAGTGTTGCCCTCAGCAACCGTTGAGACGAAGCGTTCGATATGGACAACTCCTTTGCTACTTTTTCAATAAGCTCAGATTGATCCATGTGCGCTCCATAGCGGGTCGATTAATGTGAAGTGCCAGGAATTGATCGAAAAAACAGCGTCTGCGAAAACAGGAAACAAGCCGTTGCCACGATACGCCAAGCACTGTGCGTCATTGCAGCAACCTTATTGGAACTTGTCGTTTACATCTGTGCGTTACCGCACTAATCACTTGGCAATCATGCAGCCATACATTGCGACCGTCCCTTCCCCCTGCCAGGGGGAAGGTTAGGTTGGGGGTTGACTCGGAGAAGGTGCGCCGTCTCTACCCCCTCCCTAACCCTCCCCCTGCAAGGGGGAGGGAATGTTGGGGCTGGGGCTGATGCTGATTTGGCTTAACCGAGAGCCATGAAAGACTGACCCTGCCGATTTAAAAGCTGACGAACTCGTAGCTCAGCGCTGTAACAGTGCCGACGAAGTACGACCTGCGCCCATCGGGCCGCATCCATGCCACCTCGCCAGTAAAGGGCACGGTCATTCCGTCGCGCGTCTGGTAGTTGGACCAGCTACCTTCCCAGGGGGTCATGACCATTTCCTTGCCGACCATGCCGCCCCTCGCCTCGGCGCGGAACGAGTCGATCAGACCGGCGTCGTTGAACCTGAACAGCAAGGTCAGCGTGAGCGGGCCGTCGACAATGGTGGCATTCGCGGAACGGTCGTCGACCGCCTCCCAGCGCACCCCCTGACTGGGCAACAGCGCGGTCGGATACCAGAGCGTTTCAGCGAAGTAGCGCATGAATTCACCACGGGCAATCTCGCCGCCACCGCTGATGTCGGCCACAGTGAACAACCCCAGGATTGCCACATGCAGCAGGCCCTTGCCAGCGATGTAGCTATCGACCACGCGCACCGTCAAACCCGGCAGCATCGATATCCTGGCGTCCCAGAGGAAGCCCGGACGGCGGGTGACGACCCGCTGTCGCGATGTAAACGACTTCCACTGCTCGCCGGTGGGCGACATATTGAAAGTGCCCGCCATGTCTATCGCAACGGCACTGATGATGGGCTGGCCGTCCGTCAGCGCCGCACGGAAATAGCGTTGCACCGGCACCGGCAGGCCTTCGAGCTCGTGCGCGTCGTAGCGGATCGGGCGCAGCGGATTGCCCCCCACGTCCACGCGGACCGGATCGAGCGCCTGTATCAATGTCAGCGTGCTGGCGGCCCACCGTTTGGCCCCATATGCAGAGAGGCCGACAACTGCGAAAGCCAGCAAGCATAGAACCAAACCAAACCACAGAAGCCACGTCATTCGAGTTCCTTTGTTTCTGTCCATATGCCGGACGTTGTACCCATTGCAATGCGCGGTCTGTTCGCTTGCGAACATTTATAAGAAATGGGGACGGATTTTTACAACCAATAATGATCCGTCCTGATTTTCTGCGTGGCCATCGCCGAGTAACGTCCCCCGGCATAGCCGGGGGTTTACCTCACTGAATTATTTGAAGCCACTTTCATTTCAAAGAAATACGTGGCTACTGTTATCTCCA
This sequence comes from Sideroxyarcus sp., assembly GCA_049286265.1. Classification (GTDB taxonomy): domain Bacteria; phylum Pseudomonadota; class Gammaproteobacteria; order Burkholderiales; family Gallionellaceae; genus Sideroxyarcus. Next base: position 109,396 of record JBAQDF010000020.1, on the reverse strand, counting down.
TGCATTTCAATAGCGCCCTTCATCTTCAGACTAAAGTCTCGTCACTTCAATACTTAGGTCTCATGATTTTGCCGTTGTAATCGCGTTTAATTGCAAGCCAACGGGTTAGCAAATAGTCATGGTCATTCGCAATGAAAAAGCCAGGGTGGAACCTTGAATGGAACGAAGGGATGAGTGTAGGCATCCCTGAAATCGACGTGAATCACCAGCATTTCTTCTCGCTGATCAACGAGCTTAATCATTCTATTACTGAAAGAATGAAATCAGCTGAAATCCAAAAACGGTTGCAACTTGTCATTGACGATACAGAACGACATTTCGAGCAGGAAGTAAAATTTCTTCAGGAATGGCGTCATCCTGATGCTAAAGTACATGCCAGTTCACATAAACTGGTATTAAAAATACTCAAAAACATCCAGAATTCATTCACCCCCTACGGCCTTGAAGCGGAATGGCTGGATGTGGCACTGAAAATCAAAAACATACTGCTAACTCACATTATTGCCGAAGATATGCAATGCAAATTTTTTCGAATTAACAAGTACGAAAAATCATCATCTAAGGAGAAACAGGAATGGCACCACCCCCATTAGCCTTGCGCGAGGCGGCACGCGAAGCGCGTTTCAGTAGTGTCTGGACCAACGGACTGAACGATGCGTTTGCGGACATCGCCCCCTACTATGATCGCGGAAATCAAATTGCCGCCCTCGGATTGTGGAGCAGCTTTCTCCGGCGCTTCATGCGTTCGGTCGACCTGCAGCCGGAGCAGAAAGTGCTGGATGTCTGCGCCGGCACCAACGCAGTCGGCATCGCCCTGCTCAAGCGTGAACCGACACTGGACGTACATGCCATGGATCGCAGTGCAGAGATGCAGGCGGTCGGCCAGAAGCACGCCGCAGCGCTTGGTTTCCACATCAAGAGCACCATCGGCGATGTGCATAAACTGCCCTTTCCCGACAATCATTTCGACGTAGTCACGCTGCAATTCGCCTCCCGTCACCTGCGGGTGCGCGAGGTATTCACCGAGATCCAGCGCGTGCTCAAGCCCGGCGGACATTTTCATCATTCCGACATGCTGCGTCCGCGCAACGTGATTGTGAAAAATCTTTACTACACTTACCTCAAGGCCTGCCTGAGTTTCACCAGTCTCATCGTCGGCAGCAGTCCCGCCGCTACCCAGTTCAAGCAGTATTTCATCGACGCGCTGGAACTGTTCTACACAGCCGAAGAGCTGTCGATCGTTTTGCGCGAACTGGGTTATGTCGACGTGACCGAGGATACGGTGCTTTTCGGCATGCTCGGATTCCACCGCGCGGTGAAGCCGGACAAGGCCTGAGAAATCCATTGCACCGGGGGAACAGATGAATGAAGTGCCCCCTGTGCATCAACCCCAGACGTCGATGTAATCCACCAGCCGACCACTGACGGAACGCAACCGCGCACTCAGTATGCGAGCCACAAGGTTCAGCAGATGCACGCCGAAGGCCGGATTCTCGCTCACGCACTGTTGAAAACTCTCGCGGCTCATGTCCACGATGACCACATCGGTCTCGGCAACCAGGCTCGCCGAGGTGGGGCGGTTATCGATAACGGAGATCTCCCCAAAAATGCTTCCCGGTGGAATGGTGTTGAGGAATTTGACCTGATCATCACTGTCCTCCTTGTAGACAGCAATGCGCCCCTCTATCAGCACACTGAAATAGCCATCCCTTTCGCCTTCATGGTAGATCGTCCCGTCCGCAGGCACTTGATAGGCCCGCATATGCTTGGCAAAGTACGCGCACTCAGGCTGCGTGAAGCCTTCGAAAACCTTGGCGGTTTGCAGCATGCTGCATATCGCTTCCTGGAAGGCTGGGCCTTCGCCAAGCACTTCCTTCTTGCACTGCATCGGTATAGAAAAAGCCACTTTATTTCCCATATACATTCCCTCGATCAATTAAGCGTGAATCAATTACAAGAATAGAAAAGCGGCAACTTCGCATTGTTCTGAAGCACGGTGCGAAAATGCACTTCACTACGTCGTCTTCATCCACTGGTATAGCTTTTAAAATACTTCAGCAGGGCGCGAAACGGCCCCGTCGATTTTTTCGCTATCGCGCAGGGTTTTGCGAATCCGGCTCTTTGAATTTTATCTGGAATCAACAATGGCGTGCGGTCGCATCCAGTGAATATCCGAGGAAAATGGTTTACGAGAAAACGGGTGACAGCTGCCACCATGGAATGGTTTACTCGCTTGACGCAGGCCGGCTAATGGGTGACCCCAATGGTTGGCCATTTGTTATAAGTGAAGGCAGCATTTGATCAACCAGGGCGGCAATCTTGCTTTCAAATCTACCGTGGCTCGTTGGCGATTTTGGCGCATGATATATTGCGCTCCCTACCAGTTTATCGCCGCTGAAAACCTTCAAATCGGCATCTGAAAGATAGGGCCCCCAGCCGGTGTAGCCCATACGGGACGTGTATGTTGTACTCACCTGACAGGCTTTTGCATCTGATACGACTCGCGTCTTATATCCTTTTGCCTGAATCGTTCTTTCATAGGCATCTCGAAAAGCCTGTCTTTCATATGGGTTGTCAACAATGCAGATTAAGTCATCACCAATCTGGGTGACTTTTGCAATATTCACTTTTGTACAACCTGCCACTACAACCAACGTTATTGCACCGAGAACCAATAGTTTCATTTTCACTCCCTGCTATTCACATTAGCAAAACAACTCGACTCCGGTACCTTTGGCTCCGTTACAGGTTTATGCAGCACGAAAAAATCGAGCCACCTGCTCACAATATCACTCGCGGACCGACACCATTGACTCCACAATCACCGGGTGTTACCTTTGTAACACCCGCCTCAAGGAGCACAACATGGCCGTTACCACCACCCTCAAATTGCCCGAAGACCTCAAGGCGCGCATCGCGCCACTGGCCGACTCAACCTCCAAAACGCCACATGCCTGGATGATCGAAGCACTGGAAGCACAGGCCAGTCTGGCCGAGATACGCCAGTCCTTCATCGGCGACGCACTTGCCTCCGCAGCCGAAGTTGATGCGGGCAGCGCGCTCTACGCCATGCAGGATGTACACGAATACATCATCAGCAAAGCGGCGGGCAAACCCGCAAAACGCCCCAAGCAAGCCAGCATCGCAAAAAGCAAACCGCGCACAAAATCCAAAGCTCGCTAAGGAGTCGTCATACCCGCGAAGGCGGGTATCCAGTGCTTTCATTTAACTGGGTTCCCGCCTTCGCGGGGACGACGAAATCGGATAGATCAACATTTCAATAAACATGCTCACAGTCTATTTCAGCCAGCGCGCCCTCTCCGATCTTGAGCGAGTCTTCGACTTCCTCGCACGGGGAGCACCAGCCATTGCTACCGAAGCAGCCAACGAGATCGTAGACGCCACGAAGATATTGCAACGCCACCCACTAATTGGTCGCCCCGTTGGCAACCTGCGCGAACTGGTGATTTCTAAAGGGCGGACAGGCTATGTAGCACTGTATCGCTACCTGCCGGAACAAGACCGGGTAGACATCCTCACCATTCGGCATCAACGGGAAAGCGGATTGATGGAGTAATTCAGATTGATGGGATAGTCGAGCAAAACGGTTTGAAAGAAATATTCGAACACGACCCCTTTAATTGGTTGCTGTAACTATTACTTAGAAGTCTTTTGCAGTTCAGATAAAGTTGTCTTGATGTCTCGATTGTTCAGAGAATATATATTTACCGAATTGCCATCAAAAATTGCTGCGTGCTTTTCTGACGCCACTATCAACTTGCCCGCTGCAATTACCTTGCTTCCTTCCAGAACCTGTGTGCAGTCGGCCATCGTAGTCTTAGGTGCGCATGTCTCAGCTTTCCAATCATCCCTAAATTTCTTTGCAGCTTCCTGCCCTTTTTTATAACCAATCAGACCAGGTGAGAATATCAGCACCACGAGATACACAATCACTGTAAAAATCAGCACAGGCAACGCGGAGAAAAGATAAACAGAGGCAACGGATTCAACCAATCGCAAATTGAGCTTCCTGGTAATGCGCTCACGCATATTTGAAAAGCGCAGGTAGAACCTTGATCGCTGCTTTGGTTGCCACAACCAAAAACGTAAAGTAAATGCAAAAACAGCAATCATTACGATGGCAATAACGACGGCAGTGATGTGTACTCCAAGGGCAACAAATGCATCTACCACACCCAGAAAGATAACTATTAACGCTATCCCTAAATACTCTTGGGGGGCTCTAATAAACATCTGATGCTCAATTGCAAAGCTATCCAAGAAACCCCAGTCATAGGCGTAGCCAACTAGAAAGAGTGGTGGGGCAACCAAAGCAACAACAAGCGCCATGATTTGCAAGGTTCTATATACGCGTTCCATTTGCATCAACCCCTTCCAATCGAGTTAAACAACTAGCTACCAGTAAGAATGCGAGGAACACGGAAACAATAAAAAACCGTGGTCTGATATTTTTCGCGAGTGCTTCGAGTCGCGATTTGCCAATATTGTAAGCGGTACTCGATCCGAAAAAAGTTCAAGAAGAGTCACTTTTCCTTCTTTCTCGAGTCATTTTTCTGGGCAAATAGTGAGAAAATTGAGCGCCACTATCAGTTTGCGATATACAACACTGCGCTCTGCGCGGTGATCACCCGGCTTGCGGAGCGGTATATCTCCCGATAGTAGCCGCCCACGGGATGCGGATGCAGCTCAAGATCGGCGATCAGGAATTGGGCTCTGGGATTCATGGATAGCTTTGACAAGTAAGATTCCCGTTAGTTGGGATGAATAAAGTGGGGGATATGGTTTGAAAGAACATCTCAGGTAAAGCGAGTCTTGTTGGCACCGTGGTGAGTCTCCCTTTTTAGTCCTATTGTTCGCTAATATAGAGACTTCTCCACGAGTCCGCAAAAACTAAAGCCATGCCAAATGAAATATCGAACGCGTTACTGAAAAAAATCTTCGTCGGCAATGCATCTTCCTCGACGGGGCTAGATGCAAAAAGATTTCGTGCAGATCATCACGAACATCTTGATCAAATAGATTCGCTCGTTTCAGCCAGATACATAGAAGACCGTGATGGCAAATATTCTTTAAGACTTGAAACCTTACCAGAGATCGCAGATGACACCCCTCAAATCATTTATCTATTTGGTTTGTGCGAGGAACTATTTGCGGCGCTACGCCAAGCCTATTTGAAAAACCCGGGAGAAAATGTATTACTGGATGACTTGGCAAAATTTACAAAACTGCAACGCGACCAAATCTGTACTTGTGTTCCATATTTGAACCAAGCATCGGTAATTGGTGGCTACTCTAATGACTTATCGACCAGTACGTCTTACGTTACGCCGTCAGAGAAGTTGCTAAGACACAAGTCCTTTAGTCAAGTTGTTGATGAAATACGCAGTTGGACATTCAAGCCTCCCGCCCGTAACAGCTTGCCTCCTTTGACAACGGCATTTCCCATATTTGGCAACGACTTAACGTTTGAGCATTTGCTCCATCCGATAATTGTCCAGCATGCGCTAGCCAAGTACCGTGATGGTCACTTGAGAAATGCGGTCTTAGATTCAATCATCGCAATATTTGATTTGATAAGACAGAAGACAGGGCTTAGTGAGGATGGCGACGAACTTATTGGAAAAGCATTTTCATTAGCTACCCCACATCTAGTGCTAAGTGAAATTGAAAGCGAGTCTGGCAAGAACGAGCAGAAAGGATTTATCCAAATTCTTAAGGGTGCTTATCAAGGCATACGCAACCCAAACGCTCATAGCTTGAATCATGATCTGACGCAAGTTGAAGCAGCACAATATCTAGTATTGGCAAGCCTATTGACGCGACGGATTGAGGAGGCAGAAGTAGTAAGCCGATAAGTCCTGACTATTATGGATCGAAGGAGTCTGCCCCCATCGATTCAGTCGAAAATTATCACAATGCTGACCGTTAGCTTCTAAAACAATTCCACTCCGGCACCTTGGCTCTTTGATTCGCGCTGTCCCGAATTATTCGGGTACTTTTGGTCTTTCTTTCGCATCAATGATTCACTTTAGATGTTTTGCCTTGACTGTAGTGCCTACGAATTCAATGCCATTCTGGTTAAGACGCAGAGCCGCCTTTTCAGTGTTAGCAAAGTGAACTTTCCCAGACGCAACCCAAAGCCATTTTTCAACTTTTGAGCCTTCCTTCAAATGGCTGCTCAATTGCTGCTGTGCAGCTTTCCGCTTGTTGATTACTGTTGTAATTTCATCTTGTTTGGCAGAATGAGGCTCCACAGCAATAACCTTATTGCTTGGCGCATGACCAAGCAAATAATCCCAGCGATTCTCTCCTTCATGACCAACCTGCATAGCTTCATCAATATCTAGGCTATCAGCAAAATCTTTACGAATCCCATTATCGAAATAAGCGCGATGTGCATTTTTTACCGCACCCAATCCATCTAAGACTAAGGGTAATAGCGTAGACGCCTTCTTGAGAGATCGCCTAACCGGTGTAAGTTTTTTGGAATTCTTCACGACTCTGCCTCGTTTACCGCTTTACGCACAGCATCCCCAAAACGAGACGAAAACTCAGTCAATCCACCCCATCCCGCGATACGTTCATCCTCTGCGCTTGGATCAAGTTCTGAAATGTCTACCGAGGTTACTTTTCCAGCACTATCGAACTGTAGCAAATGTGCGCGATAGTCCTTTTGAAGTGCAGTTTGGGCTACGCTTTTCATTGATGGCGTTTTATCTACATCAAAAGCTTCGCAAACAAGTTGCCAGCGAGCTTGATGCTCTTTCAGTTGACGCATCATCCAGAGCATGGTCAATACATGAGGCGAATGCGTTGAGAGTACTACCCGATAACCACGCCACAACAGATCAAGAACAAGGAGCATAACAGCGGTAATTGCTTGAGGGTGAAGTCCCATTTCTGGCTCTTCAATTACAACCCAATCCGTTCCCATGCGCTTACGTTGATTTGTTGATGGCAACAGATTGTAGAGACCAAGCATTAATGGTGTGAACTCACGTTGCCCCGCTGTCCAAGTCATAAAGGGGAGATGCATTCTTCCATGCACTAGGCGAAGGCGTTGTGCGTGCTGCGCATCCTCTTCAATTCCAACCGTCCCGCCATGAAATATAGCTTTATCAATTTTGTTGCGAATAGCCACCTTTAGACGTTTTTCAACAGGGAAAAGCGTACCAACGTTTTTCCCACTGAACCGATCAAATAGATTCTGACTGAAGACGCGAGCTACAGCAGGTGTATCAGCTGTGAGTTTCTGGAACGGAGAAGCCCAACCATCACTGATCAACATCGAACGATGAGCTGGAACAAAAAACAGTTGATCTGTCCCATTCCCTATCCTTGAAAAGTTTTTGGGGTAAATCTTCTTCTCGCCAAGAATGACTTCAGATTTCCCATCTTTCCATGCTGGAGCCATGCCTGAGCCAAAAATTAGATCGATAAGCGCATCTGACCGGTCAGCTGGATGACCTGCAGCTTTTAGTGCATCGACAAGTTGCTTACCATCCATAGCTGTTTTGAGCCACTGAAGAGCTAAACTCTTGCCTGCGCCTTGAGGCCCAACTAATACAGTGAGATCTCCAAACGTAAGGTCGACTTTTTTTAGGTGCGCAAAGTTCTTGATGGATAGTTTTAAGGGTTTACTTGGTATATAGGATCTTGTTCGAGTATGAAGTTTCATTAGGTTTTGTCCTCAAATAATTCTTTACGAAGTATGCATCCTATTCAAGTGCCCGCATCTCTACCAAAATAGCAACCTCACCGACTAATCGGCTTATACCGAATCCTCTTAGGCTTCGCGCCCTCCTCACCCAACCGCTTCCGCTTGTCCGCTTCATATTCCTGATAGTTACCATCAAAGAACGTCCACTTGGAATCGCCTTCGCAGGCCAGGATGTGGGTGGCAATGCGGTCGAGGAACCAGCGGTCGTGGGAGATGACGGCGACGCAGCCGGCGAATTCGAGCAGGGCATCTTCGAGCGCGCGCAGGGTTTCCACGTCGAGGTCGTTGGAGGGTTCGTCGAGCAGCAGCACGTTGCCGCCGGAGATGAGGGTTTGCGCCAGGTGCAGGCGGCCGCGTTCGCCGCCGGAGAGTTGGCCGACGATCTTGGCCTGGTCCGCGCCCTTGAAGTTGAAGCGGCCGATATAGGCGCGCGCCGGGGTTTCGTATTTGCCCACGGTGAGGATGTCGTTGCCGCCGGAGATGGCGTCGAACACGGTCTTGTCGTTCTCCAGCCCTTCACGCGATTGGTCGACGAAGGCGATCTTCACGGTCTGGCCGATCTTCACTTCGCCGCTGTCCGGTTTTTCCTTGCCGGTGATCATGCGGAACAGGGTGGATTTACCCGCGCCGTTGGGGCCGATGATGCCGACGATGGCGCCGGGCGGAATCTTGAAGCTGAGGTTGTCGATCAGCAGGCGGTCGCCATAGGCTTTGCTCACGCCGTTGAACTCGATGACTTCGTTACCCAGACGTTCGCCGACGGGGATGAAGATTTCCTGCGTTTCGTTGCGCGCCTGGTGTTCCTGCGAATTGAGTTCTTCAAAGCGGGCGATACGCGCCTTGGATTTGGCTTGGCGCGCTTTGGGGTTCTGGCGCACCCATTCCAGTTCTTGCTTCATCGCTTTTGAATGCGCATCGAGTTGCTTCTGCTCCTGCGCCAGTCGCTCGCCCTTTTGCTCCAGCCAGCTTGAGTAGTTGCCCTTCCAGGGGATGCCGTGGCCGCGGTCGAGTTCCAAGATCCATTCTGCGGCGTTGTCGAGGAAGTAGCGATCGTGGGTAACGGCGACCACGGTGCCGGGGAAGCGCACCAGGAATTGTTCCAGCCATTCCACCGATTCGGCATCCAGGTGGTTGGTGGGTTCGTCCAGCAGCAGCATGTCGGGCTTTTCCAGCAGCAGCTTGCACAGCGCCACGCGACGCTTCTCTCCGCCGGAAAGGTTCTTGATCACGGCATCCCATTCCGGCAGGCGCAGCGCGTCGGCGGCGATCTCCATCTGGTGCGAGGCATCGCTGCCGCTGGCAGCGATGATGTTCTCCAGACGGGCCTGCTCGGCGGCGAGCGCGTCGAAATCGGCATCCGGCTCGGCATAGGCGGCATACACCGCATCCAGCTTGGCTTGCGCTTCCATCACTTCGCCTAATGCTGACTCCACTTCCTGGCGCACGGTCTTGGTCGGGTCGAGCACGGGCTCCTGCGGCAGGTAGCCGATCTTCATATTGGGCAGGTGCTGCACCTCGCCGTCGTATTCCTTGTCCTGCAACGCCATGATGCGCAGCACGGTGGATTTGCCCGAGCCGTTCAGACCCAGCAGGCCGATCTTGGCGCCGGGGAAGAAGCTGAGGGAGATATCCTTGATGATCTGACGCTTGGGGGGAACGATCTTGCTCACGCGGAGCATGGACATTACATATTGACCTTGTGCCATTTTATTGCGCTTTCTTGGGTGATGACTGGAAGGGGCGTAGCTTACCGGAAAGTGGGGTAAGTAAAAACCGCTATAAAGGGCTGTTCCGCACTTCCGTCATACCGGCGTAGGCCGGTATCCAGTTGAAACAAAGCATCTCACGCAACGCGTGAACAAAGCCGAAGGCATATTGGATAAACCCGCTGGATACCGGCCTCCGCCGGTATGACGAGTTTGTCTAATCTATTGGATTATCCGGGTTGAATCAGCGCCCCCTGAAACACCTGCTACTTCAGCGCCGTTTTCATCTCCGCCACGATCTGGTCGAGGCTCTTGTTGTACGCTTCAGCCCAGTTCTTGATCGTCCCGACATTCACCACGGTGACATAAGGCCCGCCGACGACGGCTGAGCTCATTTCATCCACTCGCTTGCTGAATACCAGGTTGCCGCTGCGATCCCACACCGTCACGACGTTCTTGGCGAGGGCGCGGCGGGTCGGTACGAAGTGACCCTGCGCCGCTGCCCATTCGGAATAGATCACGACCACGGCATCCACTTGCAGGATGGCGCACAGTTTCTTCGCCGTTTCCGGATTTAGCTTGGCGGCGATCACATCGCTCTCGCTGCGCGAGAAGTTGACCACGGGTGTGCCGCTCACCTTTGGAAACATCAGCGGCACTTCGCTCTTGACGTTATAGCTGCGGTAAGTCGGGTTGTCGATGAAGCTGGACAGTTTGGTGATGCGCTTGACGCCGGAGAGTTTGTTTTCGGTGGACGAGAGCAGCCCGGCGAATGTGCTGTTGATCAGTTCTGCCGCTTTGGCATCCCCCGCCGTTCCCGACACCATGCTTTGCCAGTTGCTGACAGTTAGCGAGACCAGTGCCATCTTGTTGATCGGCGCGCTCGGCTTTTTAGTCGCCGCAGCGGTGACGCAACCTGCCATGAGTGCAACGAGAACTACCCCTAGAAACAGACCAGCCGACTTGTAACTCATCCTGAAGCTCCTTTAAGAAAGTGAGTAGATTTGAGCCCAAATTATCCTGGCGCAAATTTATCGAAAACCTTCGCCAGCAAGCTGGCTCCTGCAATGATTTTTCTGCCTGATAGATTATCCGGGTTAAAAACTGGCAACACAAATGAATGATCCTGAAAACCGCAGTTGAGGGTTTTGTAGGTGCGAATTTATTCGCACGCTTAATGAGTTATGTGCGAATAAATTCGCACCTACACTGAGTTTTTATGAATGATAACAACGCACGGCCAGGTTTTTTTCCTGACTTTGGCGCAGGTATCCCGCCTTCGGCCTGGTTGCAGTAAAAAGGCCACGCCTCGCGGCATGGCCTTTTCGTTGGCTGCGTGGCCAATCAAAGACGCATGTACATCCAGACACCCATTCCCAGCGACAAGACACTCAGCGTGGCCCCTGCAATGGTGGCATTCGACATGACCCATTTATCCACGTCGAACAACGGCATGTTCAATGACTTTGTCTGTTTGCGGAAGGTGATCCATTTGTCGGTATAGCGTTCCAGGCTTTGCAGCTTTTCCGGATAGAACAGCAGCAGGCCGCCCACCACGATGCAAAGCCCGTTTCCGATCAGCAGAAACGAGCGGGTGTAGTCCGCCAGGATGGCCGCAGCTTCATCGGTAAACACGCCGCTGTACATGGGCCGAAACACGATGGCATCGAATCCCTTGAGCAGCAAGATGGAGAAGATTGCGCCCACGATGATAAATCCCCCGAGCAAAGCGGGTCGCTTAAGCAGGACGGGTTCGATGAAATGCGGTGCAGACAGCGGTTTCATCAATTGGCGCGTAGAAATACGCCTGTTCATGAAATCGAAGAAACGCAGCATTCTGGCATTTCGCGTAGCCAGACCGATGCCGACGATAAAAGAAAAAATGCTGGCGAGTATGAAAAATACAAACACACCCGCAATGAAAACCGGATATGAAACCTGGCCGAGAAGATTATACATAGCATGCCCCCATCGCATAATTTGAACTACAACTTGGAGTTGGATAGGTCGCCTACTCTTTACTACTCTCCTGCCTGAATCTTAGCACTTTCAGCTTTTCAACTTAACTATACTTTTTTAAGCAATGCTTTCCCATATATGACGGTCAATCAGGGTTCGAACAGTAACTTTCCAGTAATTATTTTCATAGCGCCACTACCGCACCGTCAGCAAGTACTCTGATCAACTTTTCGTTATTTGGAAGTAACCGCTCTAACGTTATGGTTTACAGTCAAAAATCTCCCCGGTTTTTCTCCGGTTAAAATATTAACCAACTATATTCGTCAAGCAAAACAAAAGCATAGTTATTTTCTCAGGTAAAAATACTGCAAACTATCTTTCCGGTTATTTTGGTTTCCAGGTCACTTAAATTACTCCAAAGATGGTTATTTTTTCGCGTCTGCGCAGACGGCTCGTTGTTTCAAATGGGAATTGCTGCGTGGCATGGTTCTTGTTAGTTGTGACACGCGTTGTAAACAATAACAAGGGGCTTTGGCTATGAATGATGACATCATTGAAAACGAAAAAAGCATGGTAGCGCTGGAAAAACGGTTGGGAATCTCTCGTCGCAGCTTCATGCAAATGTGCGCAGCAATGGCGGCAACCATGGGATTACCCAATGATGCGGTCGCCGCGATGGTCAAGGCCGTCGCCACCAAGAAACGGCCGTCGGTAATCTGGCTGCACTTCCAGGAATGTACCGGCTGCACCGAATCGCTGTTGCGCGCCGAACACCCCACGCTGGAAAAACTCATCCTCGACATCATCTCCCTCGATTACCACGAAACGCTGTTTGCAGCTGCCGGCCACCAGGCCGAGGCGGCGCGCAAGTCGGCGATGAAGGCCAACAAGGGCAAATACATTCTGGTGGTGGAAGGCGCGATCCCGACCAAGGACAACGGCATCTACTGCAAGATCGGCGGCCAGACTGCGGTCGACATGCTGAAGGAATGCGCGGCCGATGCGGCTGCGGTCGTTGCCATCGGCAGTTGCGCATCGTGGGGCGGCATGCCCGCCACACCGCCCAACCCCACCGGCGCATCCAGCGCGGCCGAGGTTCTGGGCAAAGTGATCCCCAACATTCCCGGCTGTCCTCCCAATCCGTACAACTTCCTTTCCACTGTGGTGCACTTCCTGACCTTCGGCAAATTGCCGGATGTGGATGAAAAAGGCCGTCCCAAGTTTGCTTACTCGCGCCTCATCCATGAAAACTGCGAGCGCCGTCCGCACTTCGATGCCGGCCGCTTCGCCATGGAGTTCGGCGACGACGGTCACAAAAAGGGCTACTGCTTGTACAAGCTGGGCTGCAAAGGGCCGGAAACTTATGCCAACTGCCCGGCGATCCTGTTCGGCGATGTCGGCAATGCAAGCTGGCCGGTCGGCACGGGTCACCCCTGCATCGGCTGCACCGAGAAGGGTATCGCATTCACCAAACCTATCCACGCACTGGCCGATGTGAAGACCATGCGGCCGCCGGTAGGCTTCCCGCGCATCGTCGAGGAGCAAGGCGTAGGCGCCACGCTCGGTGCGGCAGTGCTGACAGCGGCGGTAGCCGGAGCGGCAGTAGGCGCAGGTATGCAACTGGCGAAAAACCTCGGCAAGAATCTTCCGGTCGAGGACGAGCCCGCCAAGAAGCATGAGGAAAGGAACCCATCATGAGCATCAGCCGGCGCGATTTCCTGAGAGGAGCGCTGGCCGGGGGCACCTTGCTTGCAACGGGTGCGCCCGCCGAGGCGCGCGAAAACCTGACCATGCCGGCAGAAGCGCTGGGGCTGCTGTACGACAGCACCCTGTGCATCGGCTGCAAGGCATGCGTCTCCGCCTGCAAGGAGGTCAACAACATGCCTCCGGAGTTTTCCACTCCTGAACAGCTGTGGGATACCCCGCTCGATATTTCCGGCAAGACGCTCAACGTCATCAAGGTTTACCAGGACGGCAACAGCGAAACCAAGGACAGCGAGAAAGACGGCTTTGCCTACATGAAGGTATCCTGCCTGCACTGCGTCGATCCGTCATGCGTGTCCGCCTGCCCGGTATCGGCAATGGCCAAGGACCCGATCACCGGCATCGTCAGCTACAACAAGGATGCCTGCATCGGCTGCCGTTATTGCGTGGCTGCATGCCCGTTCGGTGTGCCGCGCTTCCAGTACGACAAGGCGATTCCGCAGATCACCAAATGCCAGCTGTGCCTCCACCGCATTCCGGATGGCCTGTATGCAGCCTGCGCACAAGTGTGCCCCACCGGTTCCACGCTGTACGGCAAGGTCAAGGATTTGCACGCCGAAGCAAAGCGTCGTGTGGCATTGAAGCCCGGCGAAGAAACGAAGTTCCCGCGCGGCAATATCAACACGCACGACCAGTCTCCGCACACTGCCAAGGCGGCAAAGTATCTGCCGGAGATCTATGGCGAGAAGGAACTCGGCGGAACCCAGATGCTGAAGTTATCGGCTGTGCCGTTCGAGAAGCTGGGGATGCCAAAGTTGCCGGAAAGATCCTACGCGGCAACCTCCGAAACCATGCAGCACACCCTCTACGGCAACGCGCTGGTGCTGCCGCTGGCCTTCCTCGGTGTGTTGTCTTATGTCGCCAAGCGCAACGTCAAAAATGACGATGACGCCGACGACGAGAAGAAATAAGGAGATATTGATGTCTGCATCCCATAATCATCCTGCTCCTTCGCCACTCGGCGGACCACTGGTAACGCCATTTACAAAGATACTGGCGGCGCTGGTGGCAATCGCCGGAGTCATCCTGCTGGTGCGTTTCTTCTTCGGCCTTGGTGCGGTAACCAACATCAACGACGGCTACACCTGGGGTATCTGGGTGGTGTACGACGTGATTATCGGTTCCGCCTTTGCCTGCGGCGGCTATTCCGTAGCACTTCTGGTTTACATCTTCAACAAGGGTGAGTACCACCCGATGGTACGCCCCGCCCTGCTGGCCAGTCTGTTCGGCTATTCGCTGGCCGGTCTCGGCGTTATCTTCGATCTGGGTCGCTACTGGAACTTCTGGCACATCTTCTGGCCGGGCTACGCGCAACCCAACTCGGTGATGTTCGAGGTGGCGGTGTGTATCTCGGCTTATATCTTGGTGATGTGGATCGAGTTCTCGCCTGCCTTCCTTGAGAAGTTCGGCATGAAGGACGTGAAGAAGAAACTCAACAAGGTGTTGTTCCTCATCATCGCGCTCGGCACGCTGCTGCCTTCCATGCACCAGTCTTCGCTCGGTTCGATGCTGGTGGTGTACGGCTACCAGGTGAATCCGCTGTGGCAGTCGCTGCTGCTGCCGCTGTTTTACCTGATGACGGCGCTGGCCATCGGTTATGCCATGGTCGTCTTCGAAGCCTGCCTGTCCTCTTCCGGCTTCAAGCGTCCGCTGGAAATGCACCTGCTGGGCAAACTCTCCAAGGTGATGCTCGGCATGCTCGCGGCTTACCTGGTTATCCGCTTCGTTGACCTTGCCGTGCGCGGCGCGCTGGGCGGCATGTTCGCGCTCAATATCGAGGCCTTCGCGTTCTGGGTCGAAACAGCGCTGTTCATTGCACCGCTGGTGATACTGGCGAACGCACAGGCCCGCAAGAATCCGTCCAAGCTGTTCATCGCGGCTTGTAGCCTGATCATGGCCGGCTTCATGTTGCGCATCAATTCGTATCTGATCGGTTATGAAACCGGCCCGGGCTGGCATTACTTCCCGTCCGTGTCCGAGATCATGGTTTCCATCGGCATGATCGCGCTGGAAATACTGGGATACATCGTGCTGGTGCGTTACCTGCCGATCCTGCCGGGAAATAACAAAGCATCAGCCGTTGCCACAAATAAGTAATCAAAGAAACCAGGAGAATTTAAATGAGCAAAAGAATTACGATTGATCCGATCACACGTATCGAAGGCCATCTGCGTATCGATTGCGAAGTGAACAACGGCAAGGTCTCCAAGGCCTGGGCTTCCGGTCAAATGTGGCGCGGCGTTGAACAGATCCTGCTCGATCACGATGCGCGCGACGCCTGGGCGATCACCCAGCGTATCTGCGGCGTGTGTACCACGGTGCATGCGATCACTTCGGTACGCGCGGTCGAGAATGCGCTGCAGATGGAAATTCCGCTGAACGCGCAGTACATCCGCAACATCATCATCACTGCACATGCCATCCACGACCATATCGTGCACTTCTATCACTTGTCGGCACTGGACTGGGTGGATGTGGTTTCCGCACTCAAGGCCGACCCGGCCAAGACCGCATCGCTTGCCGGAAGCTTGTCCAACTGGAGCGGCAACAGCCGCCAGGAATTCACCAAGGTGAAAGAGCGTCTCTCCGGCTTCGTCGGCACCGGCCAGCTCGGCATCTTCACCAACGGTTACTGGGGTCACCCGGCAATGAAGCTGCCACCCGAAGTGAACCTGCTGGCTACGACCCACTACCTGCAGGCGCTGGAGATCCAGCGTTATGCAACAAAGATTGTGAGCATCCTCGGTTCCAAATCGCCGCACATCCAGAACATGGCAGTGGGCGGTGTTTCCAACCCGATCGCGCTGGATTCGCAATCGGTACTGACCGTAGAACGCCTGATGGCGATCAAGGAATGGATCGATAAACTGAGCGACTTCGTGAAGAACGTGTATCTGGTGGATGTGGCCGCGATCGGCGCGTTCTACGCCGACTGGACCTCGATCGGCGCGGGCGTAATGGATTATCTGTGCGTACCCGACCTGCCGCTCGACACCAAGGGTACCAAGTTTGCCCTGCCCGGCGGCTACATCAAGGGCGGCGATCTGGCCAGCATCAAGCCGATCACCTCTTTCAATGACCAATACTTCCGCGACGGCGTGCAGGAAAGCGTCAAGCACTCCTGGTACAAGGGCGGCAAGGGCGCGTTGCACCCGTACAAGGGCGAAACCATTCCCAACTACACCGACTTCCAGGATGACGGCAAGTATTCCTGGGTGAAGTCGCCAACCTTCTACGGCAACCCGGCCCAAGTCGGCCCGCTGTCGCGCGTACTGGCAATGGCAGCGCAGAAACACGCTCCCACGCTGAAGTACCTGACCGGCGTGCTGGATACCGCAGGCGCGATTGCCAAGACCAAGATACCGCTGGCTGCAGTGCACTCCACCATCGGCCGCCATGCCGCCCGCGCCGTTTCCTGCGCGGTGCAAGTGGACGAACTGACGAACCAGTGGAACTTGTTGATGGGCAACATCGGCAAGGGCGATACCGCCACCTTCAACAAGCCGGTATTCCCCAAGGGCGAAGTCAGCGGCGTCGGTTTCCATGAAGCGCCGCGCGGCGTGCTGTCGCACTGGGTGGTTATCAAGGACGGCAAGATCAAGAACTATCAGGCCGTTGTGCCCACCACCTGGAACGCCGCCCCGCGCAACGAAGGCGACGTACCCGGCCCGTACGAGGCATCGCTGCTGAACACGCCCGTAGCCGATGAGGCGCGTCCGCTGGAAGTGCTGCGCACCGTGCACTCGTTCGACCCCTGCCTGGCTTGCGCTGTGCATGTGCTCGATGCCGAAGGCAAACCGGTTGTTCAGGTGAAGGCGCTCTAAACATTATTCCTTCCCCCTTGCATAACCAGCGACTTGGCTGGCGTTGTTTGCCAGCTTAGTCGAATGGCTAGTAGTTATATCAGGGGGAAGGTTAGGATGGGGGTAGACTCTGAAGGATAACGAAGATTCTACCCCCTCCCTAGCCCTCCCCCTGCAAGGGGGAGGGGATGATGGCGAGGCAAATTAGCGAGGTATTATTCATGCGTATAGTTGTATTAGGCGTTGGCAACACCCTGCTCTCCGATGAAGGCATCGGCGTGCGCGCCATCGAGCAGTTGCAGCAGGACTACATCCTCCCGCCCGAGGTTGTGGTCATCGACGGCGGCACCACGGGCATGGAGATGCTGGACGACCTGTCCAAATGCGATCACATCATCATCATAGATGCGGTGCGCAGCGGCAAGGCGCCCGCCTCCATCGTCAGGCTGGCCGACGAGCAGGTACCTGTATTTTTCAAGACTAAACTGTCGCCGCACCAGATCGGCCTGTCGGATGTACTGGCCACGCTGGCATTTATCGGCGAACAGCCCGGTGGTGTCACCGTCATCGGCGTCGAACCCGTATCGCTGGGAACCGGCATGTCGCTCTCGCCGCAGGTGGAAGCTCGCCTGCCGGAGTTGATGGACTTGATCGTGACGGAATTGCGCGAACTGGGCGTGGTTGTCAAAAACAGCCTGCCGAAGGCGGCCTGACTATGTGCATGGCGATTCCCTCCCGCGTGATTGCCCTGGCCGGTGAAATGGCCACCGTGGAATGTTTTGGCGAACAGCGCGATGTGAGCCTGATGTTGATCGAGGGCAAACTGGCACTCGGAGATTACGTGCTGGTGCAGGCGGGCGGTTTTGCCTATGAACGCGTTACCCCCACAGCGGCCCGAGAAACGCTTGAGATACTCCGCGGGGTGCTGGGACAGCCTGCAACCGTATAGATTCATCCAGTTTCATTTTCGGATCCCCTTCCGAAAGTTCCATGCCCTGTCAGGAAACTGGCAGGGCGTTTTTTTTGGGGGGAAGTGAGGGTTGCGGTAGACAGATGTGTGACGTCCGTTTTCATCCGTGGCTCAACCAGGTTTTTTAGTTAAAACCGTCCCAAAATAAAATATTGAATTGCCACCCGCTTCTTTTGCCCGATACATGGCCGAATCCGCCCGCCTGATCATTTCGTCCACACCCATTTCGTGATTGAGGAACAACAACACCCCAATACTTGAAGTGCAGCGATGTGAAACCGTTTCTGCCTGGGGACTTTGCTCCAGCTTCAATATGTAGGGTTGATCCAATGCCGCGCGGATTTTTTCCGCGACGATGCGCGACTCCATGATGGATATATCCTTACTCACGCCGAGCTCGTTCAGTATCACGACAAACTCGTCGCCGCCGAAACGTGCGACAAAATCAATCTCACGCACACAACTGCTGATACGGCGGGCCGCTTCAATCAGCAGCAGATCGCCAACCACATGCCCGTGCTTATCGTTGATCGGCTTGAAATTATCCAGATCGAGAAAGATCAGCGCGGAATAACGCCCGCTACGCTTGCCGGAAGCCATCGTCAGGATCAGTCGCTCGTTTAGCTGGCGGCGATTGGGCAGATGCGTCAATGAGTCGTGCAGGGCCAGATTCAGGATCTGCGCCTCGGCTTGCTTGCGCTCCGTGATGTCGCGCGCAGCAGCGAATACCCCTTGCAGACGCCGGTCCCGGTCATAGAGCGTGGTGCCGTTATATGAAACGACTGTTTCATGCCCATCCCGGTCGCGCGCGGTGAGTTCGTAGTTGGTTACCTTCTTCTTGAGCAGTACCATCTTGATCGCCTCTTCGGCACGCTGACGATCAGTAAAGTAGTTCTTGAACGGCGCACCGATCAGTTCGTCGCGCGTGCAACCGGTGAGCGCCTCCATCTGTTTATTCACATCGGTGATAATGCCGGACGGATCGGTAGTCATCAGCGCATCGATATTCGACTCGAACAGGGAGCGCGTATAGAACTGATGATCGCGCAAGCGCTGGCCGAGCAGCATCTGCTCTGCTTCGATCTGTTTGCGCACGGTGTTGTCGGTGCCGATCAGCAGGTAGCCGATCAGCCCTTTTTGATTGTCGTGCAGCGCCGTGACAGAAACGACCGCGGGAAAGCGGCTGCCGTCCTTGCGCACATAGGTCAGCTCATAGATATCCTCGATACCGCGCGAAGCCTTGAACACCAGCGCCTCGAAGCCCGGCGCAATCGGCGTATCGAGTTCGACGCTCAATGCCTTCGCGCGCGCCACCACCTCATCCGGATCTGAAATGTCGGCCGGGGTGATCTTGTTCACCACCTCGGCGGCTGTATATCCCAGCATGCGTTCGGCGCCGACGTTGAAGACTTGAATGACGCCGCTCGCATCAGTGGCGATACTGGAAAAGTTGGCGCTGTTGAAGATCGCGTTCTGCAACGCCCCCGCTTTGAGCAGTGCCAATTCCGCTTCCTTGCGCGCTGTATTGTCGGTGCCTATCAGAAGGTAGCCGATGATTTTGTCCTGCGGATCGCGCAACGCAGTAACGGATACGACCGCCGGGAAACGGCTGCCGTCCTTGCGAATATAGGTCAATTCGTAAATATCCTCGATACCGCGCGAAGCCTTGAATACCAGCGCCTCGAAGCCCGGCGCAATCAAAGTATTAAGCTCGATGCTCAGTTCTTTGGCGCGTTCTATCACTTCCCCGGGATCGGAAATGTCGGCCGGGGTGATCTTGTTCACCACCTCGGCGGCGGTGTACCCCAGCATGCGTTCGGCGCCAACGTTGAAGACTTGAATGACGCCGTTCGCGTCAGTGGCGATACTGGAAAAATTGGCGCTGTTGAATATCGCATTTTCCAGCGCTTCGGTGCCAAGCAGCGCCTCCTCGCGTCCATGCTCGGGCATGACATCCGTTTTAGCGACTACAAGTTTGGCAATCGTGCCGTCGCGAATCTTTCTGTGCATGACCAGCCTCTCTTCACGCGCAATGCAGTGTTTCAGTCCGGGAGGGGCAATTGTCCCCGCCTCTTTATATACCCAGACGCTATCGCTGTAACTTAGGGAAACCCTGTATTTGATTGCATGAACAGCCCGCATCGACAACAGCTCAGGCTACCCATGAGTACGCCTGGATAGACCGGTGCCAAACCGTCGTCATGATGATCTCGGAAATGCGCGACAGGCCAATCAACAAGAACAGGTTGGGGGGCAATCCAGCCCAATGGCTGGACAAGCCGCAGTTCAACTCGACGCCGTATTTCCCGATTCCTTGCGCTTCTCCATTCTGCGCACGACTGCCTTGCGCACCTCTTCGATCAACAACATCCCCACCCCGAACGGCACAATGAACAGCCACACCTCGGCCGCCAGCGGCGCGGTGCCGAACAACGCGTTGCCCCAGGGGGTGTAGACGATGAGCATCAGCAGCAGCAACTCGAAGACGATGCCCCACAAGATCATGCTGTTGAAGCGATGGTTGCGACTGAACGCGGTCAGGCTGGGATGGCGACAGAGAAAGACGTTGACCACTTGCATGGCGATGATCGCAGCGAGGCAGGCGGTGGTGCCCTGCAGGTAGAGACTGTCGTGAAATCCCATCAGCATCCCGTACTGCCAGCCTCCGCCGCCCAACACGAAGAAGAACGCTGCCATGCCCGCCGCCGCTTCCAGCGGGCCAAGAAACAGATAAGCACGCAGCAACAATCCCCAACTGAGCAAACGCTCGGTACGCGGCCGCGGCGGCCGTAGCATGATGTCGGGATCGGGTTTTTCCGCCCCCAGTGCCAGCGCGGGCAGCATGTCGGTGCCGAGGTCGACAGCAAGTATCTGGATGATGGTGAGCGGCAGCGGAATCCTGAACAGCACGAAGGCGAGATACGGCACCAGTTCCGGGATGTTGGAAGTAAGGATGTAGGTAAGGAATTTGCGCACATTGTCGTACACCGCGCGGCCTTCTTCGATGGCGGCGACGATGGTGGCGAAGTGGTCGTCGAGCAGGATGATGTCGGCGGCTTCCTTGGCGACGTCGGTGCCGCTGATCCCCATCGCGATACCCACATCGGCGCACTTCAGCGCGGGCGCATCGTTCACGCCGTCGCCGGTTACCGCGACGATCTCGCCGCGGCGCTGCAAGGCCTGCACGATGCGCATCTTCTGGTCGGGGCTGGTGCGCGCAAAGATCAGCCCCGGCTCGTCGAGCAGCAGTTGCAGGTCGGCATCCGACATTACCCGCACGCGCTCGCCGGTCACTGCCTGCGGCTGCTGCGCCAGCCCGACTTCGCGCGCCAGCGCACTGGCGGTGCGCGCATGGTCTCCGGTGATCATGATCACACGGATACCGGCGGCATGGCAGATGGCGATGGCCTCGGCCACGCCGGGGCGCGGCGGATCGACCAGCCCGATGAGCCCGGCGAAGATCAATCCGGTTTCCCTCTCCTTACCGGATTGAGGCAGGGCGCGGTAAGCGAACGCGATCACGCGCAGCCCCTGCTCCGCCATCTGGTTTTGCATCTCGATCAGGCGCGTGCGTCCGACTTCGTCCAGCGGCACGCACTTTCCTTGCAGCAGCATTTCGTTGCACAGCGGCAACACACTCTCCGGCGCGCCTTTGCAATACAGCATGCGACCCTGCGGGGTGTCGCAGATCACCGACATGCGCTTGCGTTCGGTGTCGAACGGAATCTCGTCCACACGCTTGAACTCGGCACCGCCCGGCGGCACGCCTTGCAGCAGCGCCACTTCCATCGGGTCGCCCTGCCACACGGCCTGCCCGTTGTGGTCGACGTGGCGCAGGTCGTGACAGTGGCGCATGATGGCATAGAGAGGTTCGGCATCCGCCAATTGGGTCGGCTCCTGCAACTCCTCCGAAAAATACACCTGCCTGATACTCATCCTGTTCTGCGTCAGCGTGCCGGTCTTGTCGCTGCAAATCACCGTGGCGGCGCCCAGCGTCTCCACGGCGGACAGGTGGCGCACCAGTGCATTCTTTTTTGCCATGCGCTGGGTCGCCATGGCCAGCGACAGGGTGACCGTGGGCAGCAAGCCTTCCGGCACGTTGGCGACAATGATGCCGATCGCAAACACCAGGTTGGCCCAGAACGACAAGCCGATCAACTGCCCGATCAGGAAGAACGCCGCACCGAGCAGCACGGCGAACAGCGCCACCAGCCGCGACAGACGCGCAATCTCTATTTGCAGCGGCGACAGCGGCTCTTGCGCGACTTGCGTCAGGCGCGCGATGTTGCCGAACTCGGTATGCATGCCGGTGGCATACACCATGGCCTTGGCCTCGCCCGAGATCAGCGAAGTCCCGGCATGCAGGATGTCGCGCCGCAACGCGACCTGCTCTTCATCTGTCGTGACGGTATCGCGCGACTTCGGCCGCGATTCGCCGGTCAGGTTGGCCGTGTTGACGCGCACGCCGAAGGCTTCTATCAAACGACAATCGGCTGGCACGTCATCACCTGCCGCCAGCAGCACCACATCACCCGGCACAAGTTCCGCCACCGGCAGTTGCACGGCCTTGCCACTGCGCAGTGCAGTGGTGTGGCGCGGCAACAGGTTGCGCAATGCAACCAGCGCCTTTTCCGCACGGAATTCCTGCCAGAACGAAAATAGTCCGTTCACCACAATCACCCCGAGCACGGCGTAACCCAACATGGCCATGCCCTGCCCCGGTTCGCGAAATTCGGCGAAGAATGCCAGCCCGGCAGCGACCCAGAGGATCAGCGCGAAGAAGTGGGTGAATTCCTTGAGCAGTCTGCCAAACAGCGATTGACCGGCGATCTTCTCAAGTTGATTGGCTCCGTACTTTGCCAGTCTCCGCACCGCTTCGGCCTGCGACAGCCCCTGCGCGCTGCTGTGCAGATGCGCATAGAGTCGTTCGATATCGTGGCGGTGCGGGTTCATGATGGTACTCAATGCGGCAGCAACAGATAGACGCCCAACCCGACCATGACCAGGCCGCTGACCAATTTGAGCCAGCGCCCTTCATTTTCCTGCAGTCGATGCTGGCTGAGCGTGATGACGCCGACGGCCAGGATGACCATGTCGTCGAACATATAAGCCAGGTCGTACAGCAACAGGTAAGCGTAATAGCTCATGCTATCCGGTTGGCGCAGCGTGAGGATGCGCGTGAACAACGCCGGAAAACCGGAGGTGCACAAGAGTTCGATGATCTGCACCAGCACGCCCAGCAGCACGGTGCCGATCAGCGCGGCGGTGAGGTTGTCGGCATGCAGCACACGGCGCATGCGGGCGTAAATGCCGGGCTTGGCGCTGGCCGGAATGGACAGCGAAATGCCGCGCCCGAAACGCCAGGAGTCCTTGAGATTGAGCGTGCCCGCGAACAATGCCAGGGCGGCAATGACGACCTCGGAGATGCGCGACAGGCCGATCAACAAGAACAGGTTGAGCCAGGCCGCCATGAACAGGAAATAGGCGACGCCTTGCACCGCGATAAAGGTCCCGGCGATGGCGAGCATGCGCGGGCGATTATTCAGAGGTGCCAGCAGCGAGATCATCAGGATCAGCACCCACATGGAACAGGGATTGAAACCGTCCAGCAGCCCCATCGCGAGCGTGAACAGCGGCAGTCCGATCTGGTCGAGCGAGAGCGTGTTGCCAAGAAACTCGAGCGTGAAGGTCTCGGGTTTCGGTGCGGGCTTGACTGAATCCGGTCCGCAGGCATAGCTCTCTGCGGCTTCGCAACTTGTTGCTGCGCTGTTTTGCGGGCCGGATGGTTGCGCGCGCGCCAGGGTGTCGCGGATGAGCTTGCCGGTGGAGGCCTCCTCGGAGTAGCCGACGATCAGTTGTCCGCCCACCACAAACGCTGGCACGCGCAGCATCGCTTCATTGTGACTTTTGGCGATGCTCTGCAAGCGCTTCATGGCAGCGTGTTCGCGCCCCACATCGCGGATCGTGATGCGTAGCGCGGGTTGTTCCTGCTGCAGCCTGGCCAGAAATTCCTTGGCCTTGGCACAGTGCGGACAGCCTGCGCGCACGAAGACTTCGATGTCGTCTGGCCCGGTGGATACAGGTGATGCTGCAGCAGCCGAACTTGAAACCAGTGCCAGCAACAAGATGAATAAACATTTCGTGAAAAACCGCATAACCATTCAGCCCCCGGTGAGCGGCACAAAGCGTACCGGTTCGATGTTCATACGGTGGAATGCCCCCGCCTTATCCTTGGTGATCAGCAGCAATTGCTGGATATCGAAGCGGCCGCCCACCGGAATCACCATGCGTCCGCCCGGTTTGAGCTGATCCAGCAGCGGCTGTGGAACATGTTCTGCAGCCGCGGTGACGATGATGCCGTCGTAGGGCGCATGTTCGGGCCAGCCCGCTGAGCCGTCGCCGGCTTTTACTTCCACATTGGCATAACCCAATTCACTCAGCCGTTTTGCGGCAATCGTGGCAAGTGCAGCGACGATCTCGATGCTGTAAACCTTGCCCGCCAGCTCGGACAGCACGGCCGACTGATATCCAGAACCGGTACCGACTTCCAGAACGGTTTGTTGTTTGTCCAGCGCCAGCAGGTCAGTCATCAGCGCGACGATGTAAGGCTGCGAGATCGTCTGCTCATGCCCGATGGGCAACGGATTGTTGTAGTAGGCGCTGTACAGCTCACCTTCCGGCACAAAACGGTCGCGCGGCACTTCGGCCATGATATCCAGCACGCTCTCCGAAATCGGCCGTGCGCCATAGCCGCTCGCCTCGTCTGCCATCTCGCGGATTTCCTCGATCATATTCAGCCGCGCACGGGCGTAACGTTCCTCGTCTGCGGTTGTGCCTGGGGGTTTGGAAAAAACCATGATCGTCAGGAATGCCCGGTGATGTGCGCCAGCCTGAGCCCGTCATTCCTTGCGACTGAAAGCAATGCCGACTGCTTCGATAACCACGCCAAGCGTCAGCACCAATATCCCCGCCAATGTTTCGGACCCCAGATAGATCATTGCCGCGCCCACCAACATCGCCAACACTGCCACCGGACGACGGATATGCGTTTTTCTAATCATGATTTCACCCCTTATGCCACCAATGACTTGCGGACGTTGCCTGTGTATTGTCGCTAATCGCCCGCAACCGTTCATACAATTCGCGTTCGTCGTGCGAGAGTCGTTCCGGAATCTTCAATCCCTTTCCCATGCAAAGGGGAGAGAACAATGCGGCATAGTCCTATCGTATGTTTGTGACTGCCGCAAAGGTCAAGCCTTAATGCCCCCCGGCATTGCCGGGGGTTGACCTCACTGAATCAGCGATTGCGGCCTCCTGGCCCCATACCGTCTCCAGGTCCCATGCCGCCGCCGCTCCTCATTTTTCCTCCTCTGGCTGGCGGCTCGTCGGGAAGGGTCACGCCACGCTCTTTGGCTCGCTCTTTCATGCGTTCGTGATGTTCCATGCGAATCTGCTCCCGTTCCTCGGCGCTTTTCGCGGCACGCAGTTGGGCGCGATGCTCGTTCCGTTCTTGCTGCGTCATGAGTTGGCTGCCGTAGATTCTTTCTTGCGCTTGTTCCTTCGTCTGGGTTTTTACCTTCTCTTTTACCGGCGTCTCGTCAGCCGACAATGCAAATCCGGCAGGAATGGAGAGCGCAGCAGCCAGGGCAAACGATATCGATAGTTTTTTATTCATCGCAAACTCCTTATCAAATCGGGTTGTGCAAAATGCCAACGTATCCACTGCAACCCGGTCAGTAGCCACGCGCTACGATTTATGTCTCTATGTATAGTACATGGTCGTTCAGCTTTGATATCAATGCCCCACTTCCGCAAGCGGGAGAAGGGAGCAGGAAACAGATCAAACCGTTTTTTTTCTCACGCCCGTTTTTTTCTGAACCTGCCGCACCAGCGATTTTCTGATCTCGGTCAGTTCCGCCAGCCGCGACGCCACTTTGCGGTTGACGCTGCCTTCCGGATAGAGTCCTCTGGTATTGGCTTCCCCGGCGGGCAGGCCGGTCAGCAAGGCGATGGCTTGGTCGACATTCTCCACGGCATAGATGTGGAATTTTCCGATCTCGGCAGCCGCCACCACGTCGCGGCGCAACATCAGGTGTTTGATATTGGCGGCGGGAATCAACACACCCTGCTCGCCGGTCAGACCGCGCGCCGCACAGATGTCGAAGAAACCCTCGATCTTTTCGTTGACGCCTCCAATTGCCTGCGCCTGCCCCAGCTGATTCACCGAGCCGGTGATGGCGAGCGATTGCTTGATCGGCGCGTCTGCGAGATTGGAAAGCAGCGCGCACAATTCGGCCAGCGAGGCGCTGTCGCCGTCGATCATGCCGTAGGACTGCTCGAACACCAGGCTGGCAGATAACGACAGCGGCTGGTTCTTCGCAAATCGCGCCGCGAGGAATGAGGACAGGATCAATACGCCCTTGGAGTGGATGGCGCCGGACAGCTTCACTTCACGCTCGATGTTGACCATCTCGCCGTCGCCCAGCCGCGTGGTCGCCGTGATGCGGCTCGGTTGGCCGAAAGCGAAATCGCCCAGGGAAAGCACGGAAAGCCCGTTGATCTGCCCCGTCACTGCGCCCTGCGTGGCGATCACCAGTGTGTCGCGCAGGATCTGCTCGTACAGCCGGTCGCGCAACCTGTCCTGGCGCCGTATCTGCGCGTCGATGGCGCATTGCACATCGGCCGCTTCCGCCACGGCGTGCCCTGCTTCGCGCGCGCAAAAGTCGGACTCGCGCAGCACGTCAACAATGCTGCGCATGTGGGTGGACAACCTTTCCGCGTCGCCCACCAGACGCGCGCTGTGCTCGATCACCCGCGCCACCGCGCCACGGTCGAACGGCAACAGTTTCTCCTTGCGTGTCAGCGTGGAAATCAGCCGCGCATACAACTGGTGTGTTTCGGCATTGCGCTCGATGCGTTCCTCGAAATCCGCCGCCACCTTGAACAGCTCATCGAACTCGGGATCGTATTGCTGCAGCAGGTAATAGAAAATGCGGTCGCCGAACAGGATCACCTTGGTGTTCAGCGGGATGGGTTCGGGCTCCACCGATACGGTGCTGACCAGGCTGTACATCTGTCCCAGCGATTCGATGCGTATTTCGCGCGACTGCAATGCCCGCTTCAGCCCTTCCCAGGCGAAGGGCTGGGTCAGCACTTTGCGGATATCCAACAGCAGGTATCCGCCGTTTGCCTTGTGCAGCGCTCCCGGTTTGATCAGGGTGAAATCCGTGACCAGCGCACCGAACTGCGAGATGTGCTCGACGCGTCCGACCAGGTTGCTGTAGGTCGGGCTGTCCTCGCTGACGATGGGTGCACCGGGTTGCTTGCCGTTGCCCACCAGCACGTTCACCTTGTATTGGTGAAAGCTGTGGCGGACAACCATGGTCATGCCGCCGACACTGGATGTCTCTTCCTGTTTGCGGAAGTCGTCCGCGTTGTCGACCATATCCTTCTGCACCAGGTCGAGAAATTTCAGCACCTCGGGCAGGTCGGCGTAGGACTCCTTGATCTCGCTCACCGAGTGGTCAACCGCCAACAGCGTGGTTTCGCGATCCAGCGTCTCCATGCGCTCGTGCCGCTCTTTTCGCCATTGCGGCATCTGCTGCAGAACCTTTTCCAGCCGTTCCTGCAACCCGGCAATCGCCGCCTCCACCCGTGTTCTTTCTTCTTCCGGCAGTTTCTCGTATTCGTCGGGAGGAATCACCTCGCCGTCGCGCAACGGTGCAAACGCGACCCCCTCGGGTGTGCGCAACAAGGCAATCTGTTGCTCCCGGGCAGCCTCGGCCAATTCGTCGAAGTTCTTCTCTTGCCGCTTGCTGAATTCTTCCTGGATTGCCCCCGCCTTGGCACGGTAATCGTCGCCCTCGAACAGGGCGGGAATCGCGCTGCGCAAATATTCCACCAGCTTCTCCATGCGCTGGCGTAACTCTTCCCCTTTGCCGGAAGGCAGCCTGAGCGCCCGGGGTTTGTGCGACTGTTCAAAGTTGTTGATGTAACACCAGTCGTCCTGCTTGTGCTCACCGCCCGCCTTTGTTTCGAGGAAGCGCCGCACCATGCTGTCCTTGCCGATGCCCGAGGGACCCAGCACAAACAGGTTGTAACCATCGTGATGAATGCCGGTACCGAAGCGGATCGCATCCATGGCGCGCATCTGGCCGATGATTTCCGTCATATCCTCCAGGTCGGCAGTGGTCTGGAAATGGAATTGTGCGTGGTCGCAGGCCTGGTAGAGCTGCTGCGGCTGCAGCGGGATAGGATGACTGGTCTTGCTTTGCATGGCTGTTGTCCCCTAGTTCTTGTTTCAGGTTGTTATCAACTGCTTTGCACTCGTGTTTTGATGACGCCATCGGCGAATAGTTCGAAGTAGCTGATACATTCGGCGCCGGGGATGGTGACGGTTCGCCCGCCGCAAAGAATCGCGGCTGCAGAATTCGAAGTGCCCAGATCAATACCGGTGATGGACATGAAGTCTTTCAGATACGTAGTTCCACTTAGAACAGTAATTGCTGATTCCGACACACTGCTTTCATTCTACTGCCAACTGAAGATATGTCATCGTTTACAGGAGATTCACCTGTTCATCGCAATTTGATTTCTGTCCAGATGCGCGACAGCACACGGCGCTGGTTTCGATCAAGATCGCGCAACATTTCCAGCCGCGCCTGTTGTGTGCGGCTTGGGAACACTGCGGGGTTTTGTGCAATCTCCGGCAGGATGTATTGCCGCGCCGCGAGGTTGGGGTTGCCGGAGCCGATCAGGTTGGTGAGCTCGGACGAGTTACGCCCGTCCAGCATGTAGTCGATAAATCGGTGCGCAAGATCGGGACGCGGGCCGGACTTGTGCAGCACCATCGAATCCAGCGCCAGCACCGCGCCTTCTTTCGGAATACTGGCAAGGATGCGAAAGCCGCGCTGCGCTTTTTGCGCGTCGAGATCGGCCTGGAAGATGTCGTTGGAATATCCGTGCACCAGCCAGATGTTGCCGACCGTGAGTTCCTTGATGTAACTCGAAGCATTGAACGCCGCCCAGTACGGCTTGGCGCGGATAATCAGGTCGCGTGCTTTCTTCCAGTGCATCTCGTCGGTATCGTTGGCGGAATAGCCAAGGTACTTCAATGCGGCAGCCAGCAACTCGCGCTGACTGTCGAGTACGGTGATGTGCCCCTTGAGCTTTTCCAGATAACGCGGCTCGAAGATCACCGCCCAGCTGTCGACCGGCAATTGCAGCTCGCGCATCTTCTTGCTGTTGTAACCGATCAGCGTGAGCGTGTAGGCGTACGGCACCGAATACAGGTTGCCGGGATCGAACACGGTGTCCAGATACGCCGGATCGATGTTGTTCAGGTTCGGCAACAGGCTCTTGTCGAGCGGTCGCAGGGCGCGCTGGCGGATCAGCGCTTCCACCGCGTTGCCGGTCGGCACGATGAGGTCGTAACCGGTAGCCCCGGCGGCCAGCTTGGCCAGCATCTCCTCGTTGTCCGAGTAGTAGTCCTGCACCACACGGCAGGCGCATTGCTTCTCGAGGCGCTCAATGGTGGTGTCAGAGATGTAGTTGTTCCAGTTGTAGAGGTGGAGGACGTCTTCGGCGTATGCGCTGACGGAAAATTGCAACAACAAAATATACAGCCACCTACTAATGTGACAAATTGGCTTGCGGGACTCGCCGTCATTCCTTCCCCCTTGCACCCGCAGGGGGTAGGCCGTGGTTGTAAAGCCGCTAAAGCGGCAACAACCACGCACCAGGGGGAAGGTTAGGATGGGGGTAGAGTCGTCAAGGACTACAGCGTCTACCCCCTCCCTAGCCCTCCCCCTGCAAGGGGGAGGGAATGAGTCGGTGAACACTTTCATATCTTCCCCTTCCACACATCCGGCGCAATGCGCGACGCCAGCACGATCATGCCCAGCGTAAGCAGCATCATCAGCGTCGACACCGCGTTCACTTCCGGCGTCACCGCGATCTTGATCATGGAGTAGATGCGCAGCGGCAACGTCTGCACGCCCACCCCGGCAGTGAAGAAGGTGACCACGAAATCGTCGATGGACAGCGTGAACGCCATCAACCCGCCCGCGATCACCGCAGGCAGGATCAGCGGGAAGGTGACGTAGCGGAAGGTCTCCCACGGTGTGGCGCCAAGGTCGCGCGCGGCCTCGAACAGGCTTTCGTCGATGCTGGTCAGTTGCGCGCGCACGATCACCGCGACGAAGCCGATGGAGAAGGTGATGTGGGCCAGCACGATGGACAGCATGCCGAGCGTGAGGTTGAGCACCTGGATGAAGAACAGCAGCAGCGATACGCCGAGCAATATCTCCGGCATCGCCACCGGCGCCAGCACCATGAAGTTGAGCAGTTTCAAGTCATAGCGATGCATGGCAAGGCCCGCCATCGTGCCGAGCAGGGTTGCCGAGAGACTGGCGATCAGCGCGATCAGCAATGAATTCCCCGCCGCGATCAGCATGTCCTCGTCGTGAAATAGTTCGTGGTACCAGTGCCAGGTGAAACCGACCCACTCGGCGTTCAGGCGCGAGTCGTTGAACGAGTAGATGACGACAATGGTAAGCGGCAGGTACAGGAAGGCATATGCCGCCAGCGCCGCCGCCCATAGCCACGGCCCCCTACGCATAGCGGCCACCTCTCGCGGACAATTTCGCGACAAGCCACACCACTAGCAATACTGCCAAGGTCAACAAAATTGCCAACGTGGAACCGAACGGCCAGTCGCGCGTGCCGAGGAATTGATCCTTGATCAGGTTGCCGATCATGATGTCGCCGGTGCCGCCGAGCAGCTCCGGCACGGCGAACATGCCGATGGCCGGGATGAATACAAGCGCCGAACCGGCGAAGATGCCGGGTTGCGACAGCGGGAAGGTCACGCGCCAGAAACGCTGCCAGGCATTTGCACCGAGGTCCTGTGCCGCGTCGAGCAGCGCGGGATCGTGTTTTTCCAGGTTGGTGTAGAGCGGCAGCACCATGAACGGCAGGTACACATAGACCATGGTGATCATCACCGCAAAAGGCGAAAACAGCAGCTGCACGGGTGCTGCGCCGAATACGCCGAGCAGGATATTGATGACCTGGTTGAGCGCGGCCTGCGGCCCGAGGATGATCATCCAGGCATAGATGCCGATCAGGAAATTGCTGGTGAACGGAAGGATCACCAGCAGCATCATAAGATTGCGGCTGCGCTTCGGGCTGCGCGCGATCAGCAGCGCCAGCGGGTATGCCATGATCAGACAGATGAGCGTGGTGGCGAGCGCCATCACAAACGATTTGATGAAAACCTCGGCGTAGATGAAGTCGCTGAAAAAGAAGCGGTAGGTCTCGGTGGTGAAGCCATGCAAGGTCTGCGGATCGCTTGCCGCGAGCGGCGCCAGGCCGCCGAATTCGCCGGGATAGCGGAACGAGGCAAACACCATGATCACGCCGGGTATCGCGACCAGCAGCAACAGGAACAGCAGCGGCGGGCCGCTCACCAGCCAGCGGGCGATGCGTGTGGAGCGCGATAGTTTGCGTTTGTCATTCATCCTGCAAACCCTTTTGAGCCACAGATGAACACGGATCGACACGGATGAAACTGCGCAGTGCACGAGGTTTCCCGTTCACCCAAATGGTGTCTATTGTTTATCCGTGTGTCATCTGTGTTCATCCGTGGCTCAATTTCGTTTTTCAGGTTCACTCAGAAACACTCCCGCATCGTGGCGCCAGCCGACCTTGATCTCCGCACCCACCTTGAACAGTTCGGCGCGCCCCGGCGCCGAATTGGGCAACAGCGCTTCGATCATCGTGCCGTTGGGCAGCCGGACCCGGTACACGCTGACATCGCCCTGATACAACAGACTTTGTACCTCGCCGGTAAAGTGGTTCTTCAATTCGGCCAGCTCGGCTTGCACACCGATGCGCACCTGTTCGGGGCGGATGGCAAACATGCCCTTGTCGCCAATTGCCACGCCCTGCGGCAACGGCGTAACGATCTCGCCCAGCCCGTCCACCATCAGCCGCCGGTGGCTATGAGCGGATTCTTCCACCTGCGCCGGAATCATGGTGATCTGGCCGATGAAGTCGGCAACGAAACGGTTGCGCGGAGAACCGTACAGCCTGGCCGGTTCATCCACCTGCTCAACCTTGCCTTGGTTCATTACCGCGATGCGGTGCGACAGCGCCAGCGCTTCCACCTGCGCATGCGTCACAAACACAAAGGTGATGCCGACCTCGCGCTGCAGGTTGATCAATTCGACCTGCATCTCTTCGCGCAGTTTGGCATCCAGCGCCGCCAGCGATTCATCGAGCAGCAGCAGACGCGGACGATTGATCAGCGCGCGCGCCAATGCCACGCGTTGTTGCTCACCGCCGGAAAGTTCGTGCGGGTATTTGCCCGCCTTGCCGCCCAGTCGCACCTGCTCCAGCGCATCCTTCAGACGTTGCCGGATATCCGCCGCATCATGGCGCGCCATGCGCAGCGGAAAGGAGATGTTCTCCCCGACCGTCAAATGCGGGAACAGTGCATAGCTCTGGAATACGGTATGAATCGGACGTTTCTCGGCAGGGGTGTCGGCAAGGTCTTTGCCGTCCAGCAGTATCTGCCCGGCATCGGGAAATTCGAAACCGGCAATCATGCGCAGGATAGTGGTCTTGCCGCAGCCGGAAGGACCCAGCAGGGTAAAAAATTCGCCTGCCTCGATGGACAGGCTGACATCATCCACGGCGACCTGATCACCGAAGCGGCGGGTAACGTTCCTGAGTTCAAGTAGTGCCATTTTGAACGACTTTGATTACCCGTATGCAGCAATTGGAATCGGTTCGCCATGTTACAGGCAGATTCGCGACTCCATCAATATGTGTTTTCTGCTAGGTATTTCTGCGTATGTTTTTTGTCCCGGCTCAACGGTATCTTGGCTTCACAGACCTGCACTTATTTCAGGCAGTTTCGACCAGCTAATTGCATTTAATTTTGGACGAACAGGGCGTGTAGCGAAACCAAAGCGCCTCCCTGTTGTGTGAAAGCTTTACCGGTATTTTGTCCGTGCATAAAGACGGATTCACCAAGACGAGTTCCGTCAATTTGAAATGGAAGGAAGTGACCATGTCACGCACATTATCCAACCTCGCCCGCTTCATACAAAACTATCTCTATTTCCGCCGGAACGGCCGCGATATTAGAACAGCTTGGCACCTTGCCGGTATAACCCTTCCATGATCGGCAAGGATTTCAGGCCGAAATCAGCATTGGTTGAAGCCTGACGGCCATTCTCGTTGATACACAACCATCAAAACCGGTTTCTTGCTGCGCGCAAACAATAAAGGGGAACAATCATGAAGCTCGATCAGATAAATGCCATCGCCAAGTCGCACAAAATCCCTGCTGGAAAGCATTCAAAAGCCGAATTGATCAGGATGATACAAGCCAAAGAAGGCAATTTCGACTGCTTTGCCTCCGCCTCCAGCGGGGAGTGCGATCAAGTCGGCTGTAGTTGGCGCGAAGACTGTTTTGAAACTTCCCGAAAAGGAGCGCTTTCATGAATCTGTAAATGCCGAGGCCAAACTAAAAGTAATTGAAATTTCAATGTCGTAAAGATGAACCTGCAGGAGAAGTCCTGTTTTAACAGCAAGGAGATAGTCACATGGCAACCGGTACAGTTAAATGGTTTAACGATGCAAAAGGTTTTGGATTTATTACTCCCGATGACGGCAGCGTTGATTTGTTCGCCCACTTTTCCGCCATCAATATGAGCGGCTTCAAATCGCTCAAGGAAGGGCAGAAGGTCAGTTTTGAAGTGACGCAGGGTCCCAAGGGCAAGCAAGCCTCAAACATCCAGGCCGCTGCTTAAGCGAATTTTGCTTCTGCGGCTTGTCACATATCCGCTTCATCAAGTGGAAACACGATGGCCTCGCGCAGGGAAATTTCCATTTCATGACTGTTGCTTCGTTACGCTGAATAAACCGTACCAGTCGCGGCGGGTTCGGGGAATAATAGCCCGCATGCACATTGGCAATAGCGCACAAGCACCAACCAATGAAAGGGATGACTGATGGACGAGCCTATCGGCATGACCGAACGCCATCCGGCGAAGTATTGGCACAAGCTGGATGACGGCCGTCTCCAATGCGATGTCTGTCCGCGCGATTGCAAGCTGCACGAAGGCCAGCGCGGCGCGTGTTTCGTGCGCGGCATGGCGGACGGAAAGATGGTGCTCACCACTTACGGGCGCTCGTCGGGTTTCTGCATAGACCCCGTCGAGAAGAAGCCGCTCAATCATTTTTATCCCGGCTCCAGCGTATTCTCCTTCGGCACTGCCGGATGCAATCTGGCCTGCAAGTTCTGCCAGAACTGGGATATTTCCAAGTCGCGCGAAATGGACAGGCTCATGGATCAGGCCACACCGGAGAGCATCGCCCGGGCGGCAAAGAAATACGGCAGCAAGAGCGTTGCCTTCACCTACAACGACCCGGTCGTCTTCCTGGAATATGCACTCGATACGGCCGACGCCTGCCATGCACTCGGCATCCAGACCATCGCCGTCACCGCCGGATATCTGCACGATGCGCCGAAACGCGAGTTCTACGCAAAGATGGACGCGGCCAATATCGACCTCAAGAGTTTCAGCGAAGAGTTCTACGCCAAGCTGTGCAGCGGTCATTTGCAGCCGGTGTTGGACAACCTGGCCTACGTGCATCACGAAACCGACTGCTGGCTGGAGATCACCACTTTGCTCATCCCGGGCCACAACGATTCGGATGCGGAGATCAAGGCGCTATGCGATTGGGTTGCGAAGGAACTGGGACCGGATGTGCCGCTGCACTTCACCGCCTTCAAACCGGAATGGAAGATGCCGGATGTGCCGCCCACACCTTCTGCCACACTCGCCAAGGCTCGCCGCATCGGGCTGGATGCGGGTCTGAATTACGTTTACACCGGCAACGTGCACGACGCCGAAGGCGACACCACTTTCTGTCCAAAATGCCGTCACGCCACTGTTGTGCGCGACTGGTACGAGATACTCCACTACGACCTCACGCCGCAGGGCGCCTGCCCGGAATGCGGAACAGTCATCGCCGGACGTTTCGGAGAATTCGGAGATCCATTCGGATCACGCGTGATTCCGGTTCAGATGCATGCGAACAAATAAAGGAACCCGCCATGTCCCACCAAACACACCCGCCCGGCTTCAAACTCGTCCGCCGCGAACAATTGCTGCAAGAATCGGTTCACGATACCTACAAATCCAGAGGCAAACTTCCGGAACCCACAGTCTGCCCGGATTGCGGCGCGGTGTACCACGCCGGCCACTGGCAATGGCTGCCCAAGCCCCAGGATGCACATCGGTTCAGCTGCCCCGCCTGCCACCGGATACGCGATCGCTTTCCGGCGGGATATGTGACGTTAAGCGGGGAATACTTCGCGGCGCATGAACAGGAAATCCTGCAACAGGTGCACCACCACGAAGCGAAGGAGAAAGCCTCGCATCCGCTGCAGCGCATCATGGACATCGAGAAGACGGCGCACGGCACCCTGATCACCACGACTGACATCCATCTGGCGCGCGGCATCGGCGACGCTCTGCATCATGCCTACCGGGGAGAACTGGAATTCCACTACAACCCGGAACAGAACCTGCTGCGGGTAACCTGGACGCACTGAACGCACCTGTTTCAACCCGGAAGGAGACCAGCATACCTATCAGCGAAGTATGCAACCGCGAAGTCGTCATCGTGCGCCCGGCGACACCGTCCTGGAAGCCGCCCAGTTCATGCGTCAACATCACGTCGGCGATGTGGTCGTAGTAGAAGATCGCGGCGGCAGGCGCGATCCCGATCGGCATCGTCACTGACCGCGATCTCGCGGTGGAAATCATGGCCCCGCGCCTCAATCTGGTGGCAATCACCGTACGCGACTTCATGGCCCCCGATCTGGTCACCGTAAAAGAAAATACCGGCCTGTACGAGGTGATCGAACAGATGCACGCCAAGGGAGTGCGACGCTTGCCGGTAGTCGACGCCGCCGCCGGACTGACCGACATTCTGACGCTGGATGACTTGATCGTGTTGCTGGCGGAAGAGAGGATGGCTCTGGTCAAGCGGGTGAAACATGAACCGAAGCGTGCAATGCAGGCGAAGATACATCGTCCTGACAATAACTATTTACTTAACAATACCTGTACCAAAGTCCAATAGCATTTAATACGAATATTCGTATAGTGAAATACCCGATAAAAAAATAGGGTCATATAATTCTATCAATGGAGGAAGTTCTGCGAAGGCGTGAGGTTTTCACGCCAAAAGGTGAATTAACTACATTAGGAGTAGAAAATGATCACAAGGACTTTGATGAAGCGTTCAATAGCAGTTGCAGTTCTCGCATCGTGGATAGGGCAGGCACAGGCCAACACATTCAGCATCACTGACGATTTTTCAGCTACAGCCAACCCGAATGGCGCGTGGTCCTATGGTTGGCTGAATGGACTCGGTGGCACTTTCACGGAGTATACGGCGCCTCTTTCTGCCACTGCCGGGGGCACAATCCAAACATGGCATGATCCGGCAACCTATTCATTGGGGTCGCCCTCAGTATGGAACAACTCAAGCGCATCAGCTTACATTACCGGAACAGTAGATTATTCAGCAGGCTGGGCGGGGTTTCATCCTGGGCGGCAGAATCAAATGAGCGACTTTCGCTTTACGGCGCAAACTGCCGGCACCTATGCCTTGGCCTTCGATTTTCAGGGCGCTGATGTAGTCGGAACAACATCTGACGTTCACGTCTATACCGGGGGCAACGATCTATTTAGCGCCAATATCATCGGATATGGCGATTCGACCCGCAAGAGCTTCAGCAGCATGCTGTTCTTAAATGCTGGTCAGACTATTGATATCGCCGTTGGCTATGGATCCAATGGTTCATATTTTTATGATTCCACGGCCGTGCGAGGCACCATTGCGACTGTGCCGGTGATTGCCGCTGTCCCGGAGCCAGAGACCTACGCAATGATGTTGGCAGGTCTTGGACTGCTCGGCACGGTAGCCCGCCGCAGGAAGCAGAAGCTCGCGGCTTAATTATGCAATGCGACAATCCTCTCGCAGACCCGCTTCGGCGGGTTAGTGCTTTCTGGAGCTCTGTCGACGGGGCAAATTAGGCGGATTTGAAATATTGGTATGGCCGTATGGCCGTGTGTGGGCTTGATCCGCCGCCTGAATAAAAAGCCAGCGATTTATCCAGATCGCCGACGCGTAGCATGGTGTGCAGGATTCTCATCGCGAGACCTTCCATGCACGCCCCCAACAACCTGATTACTTCCCCATTAATCGCCAGAACATAACACTCATCCGGCGCACTCTGGCGTATCACCTCAGCAGCACGCGGAGCCTACCTTGGACAGGAGCTATCTGCTCGCATCTGGGTAATGTGCCATATGTCTGAATTTTGGCCGCTTTGTCGACATTATTAAAATTGCTTGCGCATTTTTTCGTTTTCAGTGCTAGTATTGCCGCGGATTGTCGACAATCGAGATCGCATGATGCCCATCAAAGCACCTGAACAAAGCACCTTGTCCGACGTTGCGGCGCATCGTCTGGCGCAAAGCATCGTCACCGGCGAACTGGCCCAGGGCCAGAAATTGAACGAGGCGGAACTGGCCGAGCGTTTCGGCATGGGGCGCGGCCCGTTGCGCGAAGCTTTGCGCCAACTGGAAGGCATGCGCCTGGTGAAACGCATCCCCAATGCCGGGGCGCGCGTGGTGGTGCTGGACCGCAAGACTCTCTCCGATCTGTACGCGGTGCGCGAGACGCTGGAAGGCATGGCCTGCCGCCTTGCCGCAACGCAGATGAGCGATGACGAAATCGCCCAATTGAACACCCTGCTCGACCAGCACGAAGAACAGATCAAGCAACAAGGCGGCAAGGTGTATGCACAAAGCGAAGGCGACCTCGATTTCCACTACCAGATCGTGCGCGGCAGCCGCAACCAGATGCTGATGGACCTGCTCGGCAGCGAGCAATACCAGTTGCTGCGCATGTGCCGCTACCGCACCAGCCGCAACGCCCAACGTACCAAGCCCGCATTGAATCAGCACCGCCAGATCGTCGATGCACTGGCACACCGCGACGGTGAATTGGCCGAGATGCTGATGCGCCGCCACATTCAGGGGGCATGGGACAGCATCAGCGAAATGATTGATATAGAAGAGGAGTCAGCAAAATGAGCGATGCCCCCGGCATTAAACTGCGCCGCGCAGTTGAAGAAAACCACCCGCTGCAAGTCGTCGGTGCCGTCACCGCCTATTGCGCCATCCTGGCACAGAAGACCGGCCACAAGGCGCTGTACCTGTCCGGCGGCGGCGTGGCGGCGTCTTCGCTCGGCATCCCCGATCTCGGCATCACCACCTTGCATGACGTATGCGAAGACGCGCGCCGCATCACGGGCGCGAGCGACCTGCCGCTGCTGGTGGACATCGACACCGGCTGGGGCGGCGCATTCAACATCGCCCGCGCCACGCGCGAAATCGCCCAGGCCGGTGCTGCCGGGTTCCACATCGAAGACCAGGTCATGCAAAAACGTTGCGGCCACCGTCCCAACAAGGCCATCGTGCCCTTGGGCGAGATGGTGGATCGCGTGAAGGCGGCAGTGGATGCGCGCGTTGATTCCAGTTTCGTCATCATGGCGCGCACCGATGCGCTGGCGGTGGAAGGCATGCAGTCCGCCATCGACCGCGCACAGGCCTGCGTCGAAGCCGGTGCCAACATGATCTTCCCGGAAGCAATGACCAAGCTGGAGCAATACACCGAGTTCACCAAAGCCGTGCATGTGCCGGTGCTGGCGAATATCACCGAATTCGGCGCCACCCCGCTGTACACCACAGAGGAATTGGCCGGTGTGGGCGTCAAGCTGGTGCTGTATCCGCTCTCGGCCTATCGCGCCATGAGCA
Organism: Sideroxyarcus sp.; assembly: GCA_049286265.1. Taxonomy (GTDB): domain Bacteria; phylum Pseudomonadota; class Gammaproteobacteria; order Burkholderiales; family Gallionellaceae; genus Sideroxyarcus. Next base: position 70,541 of record JBAQDF010000020.1, on the reverse strand, counting down.
AGGCGGCGTTGAACGTCTATCAGCATATTCTCAAGGACGGTTCGCAAAAGAACGTCATCGCGGAGATGCAGCCACGCATGGAGCTTTACGACTATCTCGGCTATCACGCTTACGAGCAGCAGCTCGACCGTTTGTTCGCCGAAAAAGGAAGTGAGTGAAAAACTCAGTCCGCAGATTACGCAGATTCACACAGATAAAAACTAACCAAGATTTTAATCTGCGTCAATCTGCGTAATCTGCGGATAAATGATTTTGACCTTAAGGAGAAAGACATGGACGAAGCAACTACCGCATTCAAGCCGAAAAAATCCGTCGCACTTTCCGGCACTGTCGCCGGCAACACTGCAGTCTGTACTGTCGGCCGCACCGGCAACGATTTGCACTATCGCGGCTATGACATTCTGGATTTCGCCGAAAAGGCGGAGTTCGAGGAAATCGCCTATTTGTTGATCCACGAATCATTGCCCACCGCCGCCCAGTTGAAGGCCTACAAAACCAAACTAAGATCGATGCGCGGCCTGCCGCAGGCAGTGAAGCAGGCGCTGGAAGCCATTCCCGCGAATGCGCATCCGATGGATGTGATGCGCACCGGCTGTTCCGTGCTCGGCACCGTCGAACAGGAACCCGAAGCACATGAAGCAGTCAAAACGCGAGAGTTGCTCGACCGCCTGATGGCCAGTTTCGGTTCGATGCTGGTTTACTGGTACCACTTCAGCACCAGCGGCAAGCGTATCGACGTGGAAACGGACGACGATTCCATCGGCGGGCACTTCCTGCATTTGCTGCACGGCACGGCACCCAAGGCGTCCTGGGTTCGTGCCATGCACACTTCGCTGATCCTGTACGCCGAGCATGAATTCAATGCATCCACGTTCACTGCACGTGTCATCGCGGGCACCAACTCCGATCTGTATTCTTGCATCACCGGTGCGATCGGCGCGTTGCGCGGCCCTAAACACGGCGGCGCAAACGAAGAAGCGTTCCGCATCCAAAACCGGTACAAGGATGCCGATGCGGCCGAGGCCGATATTCGCGCCCGAGTGGAACGCAAGGAAATCGTGATTGGTTTCGGTCACCCGGTGTACACCATCTCCGATCCGCGCAATGAAGTGATCAAACGCGTGGCCAAGCAATTGTCGGAAGAGAAAAGCGACATGCGCCTGTTCGACATCGCCGCCAGACTGGAAAGCGTGATGTGGGATCTGAAGAAAATGTTCCCCAACCTGGATTGGTTCTCGGCCGTGTCGTATGCCATGATGGGCGTGCCGACCAATATGTTCACACCGCTGTTCGTCATCTCGCGCACCACCGGCTGGGGCGCACACGTAATCGAACAGCGCGCCGACGGCAAGATCATCCGCCCGAGTGCGAACTACATCGGGCCGGATGATTTGGCTTGGGTGCCGATCGAAAAACGTTAAACCTTGAAAACAATTTAGCCACAGAGGACACAGAGATCACAGAGAAAACAGCATCAACAATCAGAGCGCCGCAACCACTCCTTCCCCCATGCAGGGGGAAGGTTGGGATGGGGGTAGACTTGTGGAACTTCAACGTTTCTACCCCCACCCTAGCCCTCCCCCGGCATGGGGGAGGGGACAAAGTGGCTAATGGACTTTCTGGAATTAGCTTTTCGTCTCTGTGTACTCTGTGTTCTCTGTGGCAAAAAAAAGATTTTGACTTTGACTGCTCACATTAGGACTTTATGAATACCCAATACCGTAAGCCTTTAGCCGGAACCAAGCTGGACTACTTCGACACCCAGGCGGCTGTCGAAGCCATCCAGCCCGGCGCTTATGCAAAGCTGCCCTACACTTCCAAAGTGCTGGCAGAACAACTGGTGCGCCGCTGCGAACCGGAAGCATTGACTGATGCACTGAAACAGTTGATCGAGCGCAAGAGCGACCTGGATTTCCCGTGGTATCCCGCCCGTGTCGTGTGCCACGACATCCTCGGTCAGACCGCCTTGGTGGACCTCGCCGGTCTGCGTGACGCGATCGCCGATCAGGGTGGCGACCCTGCATTGGTCAACCCTGTGGTGCCGACGCAGTTGATCGTTGATCACTCTCTGGCCGTGGAAGCTGCCGGTTTCGACAAGGATGCCTTCCGCAAGAACCGCGAGATCGAAGACCGCCGCAACGAAGACCGCTTCCACTTCATCGAGTGGACCAAGACTGCGTTCAAGAACGTCGATGTGATCCCTGCCGGTAACGGCATCATGCACCAGATCAATCTGGAGAAGATGTCACCCGTGATCCAGGCACGTGACGGTGTGGCCTTCCCCGATACCTGCGTGGGGACCGATTCGCACACCCCGCACGTCGATGCGCTCGGCGTGATCGCCATCGGTGTCGGCGGGCTGGAAGCCGAAACCGTGATGCTGGGTCTGCCTTCCATGATGCGCCTGCCGGACATCGTCGGCGTGAAGCTGGTGGGCAAGCGTCAGCCCGGCATCACCGCCACCGACATCGTGCTGGCGCTGACCGAGTTCCTGCGCAAGGAAAAAGTGGTCGGCGCCTGGGTCGAATTCTTCGGTGCAGGCGCGGATAGCCTCACCATCGGCGACCGCGCGACCATCTCCAACATGTGTCCAGAGTATGGTGGGACGGCGGCGATGTTCTACATCGACGCGCAGACCATCACTTACCTGAAGCTCACCGGCCGCGAGCCAGAACAAGTCGCCCTGGTTGAGAACTACGCCAAGACCACCGGCCTGTGGGCGGACCAGATGGTTGCCGCCGAATACGAGCGTGTGCTGGAATTCGATCTGTCCAGCGTGGTACGCAACATGGCAGGCCCCTCCAATCCGCACCGTCGTCTGCCGACGTCCGCGCTGCACGAGCGCGGCATCGCCGACGCAGGTAAGTTGGCAGCTGGCAAGGCCGAAGAAGCCAAAGGTTTGATGCCGGATGGCGCGGTCATCATCGCGGCCATCACTTCCTGCACCAACACCTCCAATCCGCGCAACGTGGTGGCAGCCGCTCTGCTGGCGAAGAAAGCCAACGCACTGGGTCTGCTGCGCAAGCCCTGGGTCAAGACTTCTTTTGCGCCCGGCTCCAAAGTTGCCGAGCTATACCTGAAAGAAGCTGGCCTGCTGTCGGAACTCGAGAAACTCGGCTTCGGCATCGTCGGCTTCGCCTGCACCACTTGTAACGGCATGTCCGGCGCACTCGATCCCAAGATTCAGCAGGAGATCATAGACCGCGACCTGTACGCCACCGCCGTCCTGTCCGGCAACCGCAACTTCGACGGCCGTATCCACCCGTATGCGAAGCAGGCCTTCCTGGCTTCCCCGCCGCTGGTCGTTGCTTACGCCATCGCGGGTACGGTGCGCCTCGACATCGAGCAGGATGCGCTGGGTACCGACAAGTCCGGCAAGCCGATCACGCTGAAGGACATCTGGCCTGCGGACGAAGAGATCGACGCGATCGTTGCCGCTTGCGTGAAGCCGGAACAGTTCAAACAAATTTACACACCGATGTTCGACTTGGGCGTGATCGCTGCGGCGAAGAGTCCGTTGTACGACTGGCGTCCGCAGTCCACCTACATCCGCCGTCCGCCGTATTGGGAAGGCGCGCTGGCCGGTGAAAGGACGATGAAAGGCATGCGACCGCTGGCAGTACTGCCGGACAACATCACCACCGACCACCTGTCGCCTTCGAACGCGATCCTGCTCGACTCGGCTGCCGGTGAATATCTGGCGAAGATGGGCCTGCCGGAAGAGGACTTCAACTCCTATGCGACACACCGCGGCGACCACCTCACCGCGCAACGCGCCACCTTTGCCAACCCGCAACTGGTCAACGAGATGGCTGTAGTCAACGGTGAGGTGAAGAAAGGCTCCCTCGCCCGCGTGGAACCGGATGGCAAGGTCATGCGCATGTGGGAAGCCATCGAGACTTACATGGGTCGCAAGCAGAACCTGATCATCATCGCGGGCGCCGACTACGGCCAGGGCTCTTCGCGTGACTGGGCGGCCAAGGGCGTGCGTCTGGCCGGTGTGGAAGCCATCGTCGCGGAAGGTTTCGAGCGCATCCACCGCACCAATCTGGTCGGCATGGGCGTGCTGCCGCTGGAGTTCAAGGCGGGCGATACGCGCAAGACCTACGCCATCGACGGTACCGAGACCTATGATGTGGAAGGCGACATCACACCGCGTGCCAACCTGACCGTGATCATGCACCGCAAGAATGGTGCTTCGGTGCGCATCCCCGTCACCTGCCGTCTGGATACCGCTGCTGAAGTGCGAGTCTACAACGCGGGCGGTGTGCTGCAACGCTTTGCGCAGGACTTCCTCGAAGGAGCAGCATGATGAGCAATACACCGCAAATCAAAATCCCCGCCACCTACATGCGCGGTGGCACATCGAAAGGTGTGTTCTTCCGGCTGGAAGACTTGCCTAAAGCCGCGCAGGTCCCGGGCAAGGCGCGCGACAAATTGTTCCAGCGCGTGATCGGCAGCCCCGACCCCTATGCCGCGCAGATCGACGGCATGGGCGGCGCGACCTCCAGTACCAGCAAGTGCGTGATCCTGTCCAAGAGCACACGCCCCGGTCATGACGTGGATTACCTCTACGGCCAGGTCTCCATCGACAAGGACTTCGTCGACTGGAGCGGTAACTGCGGCAACCTGTCCACGGGTGCGGGCGCTTTCGCGATCCATGCCGGATACATCGATGCCGCGCGTCTTAAAGATGGTGTCTGCACCGTGCGCATCTGGCAGGCCAACATCAGCAAGACGATCATCGCCCATGTACCGGTCAGCAACGGCCAGGTACAGGAGACCGGCGATTTCGAACTGGATGGCGTGACCTTCCCGGCAGCCGAGATCGTGCTGGAGTTCATGGATCCGTCCGATGACAGCGAAGAAGGCGGCAGCCTGTTCCCGACCGGCAATCTGGTCGATCAGCTCGATGTCCCCGGCGTCGGCAGTTTCCCGGCCACCATGATCACCGCCGGAATCCCGACTGTGTTTGTGAATGCAAAGGATATCGGTTACACCGGTACCGAATTGCGTGAAGCCATCAATACCGACCCGGCCGCGCTGGCGCGTTTCGAGAATATCCGCGTGGCGGGTGCATTGCGCATGGGGCTGATCAAGACCCCCGAAGAAGCCGCGACCCGCCAACATACCCCGAAGGTCGCTTTTGTTGCGCCACCTGTCGACCATGTGGCATCCAGCGGCAAGAAGATCAGCGCTTCCGAAGTCGACCTGCTGGTGCGCGCCCTGTCGATGGGCAAACTGCACCATGCCATGATGGGTACGGCAGCGGTGGCGATCGGCACGGCCGCAGCGATCCCCGGTACACTGGTTAACCTGGCCGCTGGCGGCGGTGAACGAGATGTGGTGAAGTTCGGACATCCCTCCGGTACATTGAGAGTCGGTGCCGCCGCCAGCAACAACGGCGGCGAATGGAAGGTAGAGAAAGTGACCATGAGCCGCAGCGCGCGCGTGCTGATGGAGGGCTGGGTGCGTGTTCCGGGAGACAGTTTTTGAGAATCAAATTAACTTAAAACCCTTTAGCCACAGAGAACACAGAGTACACAGAGATGACTGCATATGGTTTTCAGAGCAGCGCTCTGAAAGTGAGAGCTGCATTCTCTGTGATCTCTGTGTTCTCTGTGGCAAAAAAAGGTTTTGAATTTCGCCCGATAGGGTTTGCAACAAGGGAGGAGTCGAGATGAGTTACCAACAAGAGTATGACCGTTCGATGAAGGATCCGGAGGGCTTCTGGCGCAAGCAGGCCGAGGCTTTGGAGTGGTACAAGTTCCCGCAGAAGATTCTCTCCCGCGATGCGGATGGCATCGGCTACTGGTTCGTAGACGGCGAGATGAACACGTCCTATATGGCGCTGGATCATCACGTAAAGAACGGGCGCGGCAACCAGACGGCGCTCATCTACGATTCCCCCGTCACCGATACCAAGGCGCGCTATACCTATGCCGAACTGACCGATGCGGTGGCGCGCACCGCCGGCATGCTGGCCGGACTGGGCGTGGTGAAAGGCGACCGCGTCATCATCTATATGCCGATGATCCCGGAGGCGGTGATCTCCATGCTGGCCGTGGCGCGGTTGGGTGCGATCCACTCGGTCGTGTTCGGCGGTTTCGCGCCACCCGAACTGGCGCTACGCATAGATGACGCCACCCCCAAGGTCATCCTCTCCGCTTCCTGCGGCATCGAGGTGAAGCGCATCATCGAATACAAGCCGCTGGTGGACAAGGCCATCGAACTCTCCAAACACAAGCCGCAAAGCTGTGTGATCTTTCAGCGTCCGCAATGTACCGCTCTGCTCACCCCGGGACGCGACCATGAATGGACGTCGCTGCTGGCGCAAGCCAAGCCGGTGGGCTGCACGCCGGTCAAAGGCAGCGACCCGCTGTATATCCTTTACACCTCCGGCACCACCGGCAAACCCAAGGGCGTGGTGCGCGACAACGGCGGACATGCAGTCGCGCTCAAGTACAGCATGAAGGCCATTTACAACGTCGAGCCCGGCGATGTGTACTGGGCGGCATCGGACGTGGGCTGGGTGGTCGGCCACTCCTACATCGTGTACGGGCCGTTGCTGCATGGCTGCACCACCATCATCTATGAAGGCAAGCCCATCATGACGCCGGACGCGGGCGCGCTGTGGCGCGTAATCTCCGAGTACAAGGTGAAGTCCTTCTTCACCGCGCCCACCGCGTTCCGCGCCGTGAAGAAGGAAGACCCCGAGGCCTTGCTGCTGAAGCCATACGACTTGAGCAATCTGCAGGTCATCTTCTCGGCGGGCGAGCGGCTCGATCCGCCGACGCAGCAATGGCTGTCCGAAAAGACCGGCAAGACCGTGGTGGATCACTGGTGGCAGACCGAGACCGGCTGGGGCATTACCGCCAACCTGTGGGGCGTGGAGCCGAAGCCGGTGAAGATGGGTTCATCCACCCTGCCCACCCCCGGCTTCGACGTGCGCATCCTGGACGAGAACGGCAAAGAGCTTGCCCGCAACGAACAGGGTTATATCGCCCTCAAGCTGCCGCTGCCGCCTTCCTGCATGAACCGCGTGTGGGGCGACGACGACAAGTTCCGCGACAGTTACCTGCTGTTCCTGCCCGGTTACTACACCACGGGCGACGGCGGCTATATCGACGAGGAAGGCTATGTGTTCGTGATGGGACGCGTGGACGACGTGATCAATGTCGCCGGACACCGGCTTTCCACCGGCGAGATCGAGGAAGTGGTGGCCGCGCATCCGATGGTGGCGGAATGCGCCGTCATCGCGCGCGATGATGAGCTCAAGGGGCAGATACCGATGGGACTGGTGGTGCTGAAATCAGGCGCAACCATCGCCGAAGAGGTGTTGCAAAAGGAACTGGTCGCGCGCATCCGCGACAACATCGGCGGCATCGCCTGCTACAAGGACACGGTGATCCTCAAGCGCCTGCCCAAGACCCGTTCCGGCAAGACACTGCGCAAGACCTTGAACCGCATCGTCAACGGACAGGAATATACGGTGCCGTCAACCATTGACGATCCGGGCGTGATTCCCGAGATCATCGAAACGTTACGCAGCAGGAAGATGATTAGGTAGGGTGGGCACGTTCTTGGTGCCCACGCGGAAATTACCTCCATATACCGCGTGGGCACATGAAACGTGCCCACCCTACATTGCCGACTTTACGCTAGCTTATCGCCGACTTGGGCGACGGCATACCACGCGTTCAACTCGGCGGCACTGCGCCCTTTGCTCCAGGCGGCCACATCCGCCTCGGCAATCGGCGCATAAGGGCCGTGTTTCACTTCGAAAATCACCGCCCCCGTATCGCGCGACAGCACAGCATGCCAGCCGCCTGCGGGTATTTCGACCACGCTACAGTCTTCGCCCAATACCGCACGCTCGATAACCCGACCGGCATTGTCGAATACCAACACGGTAAAACGTCCGCGCAACGCAGTCAGCACCTCCCATGTTTGCGGGTGACGATGCGGCAGGATCAGCGTATCCGGCTCCATCGCAATGGCGAGACGCTGTATGGGATCTGCCAGGTCTTGATGCAGGTTGGAATTGGCCCGCAGGCGCGGCGATTGACGGGCTTGCTGGCTCAGGGTGTCCAAGTTGGCGGCGGTCAGTTTCTTCAAAATAGTTCTCCTCTGAAAGAGGGTATTTTACAGAAACTCGCTGCGCTTGCTCCCTTCATGCTATTACCCATGGGCCACAGCGTATAGAATCCAGCCCCATGTTCTTCGCTCCAGAAAACCATTACCTGACCTGTATTGCAGTCGCATTTTTTGCAGTCACCGGGGTTGCACAAGCCGAGGAAATACATAGCAAGGTATCGCATCCGGAAGAGGTGCATTCCGGCGAAACAGCAAAGTCCGAACTGTTATTCGAGCTCGATCCTTACTACACCAATCTCGACTACAACATACCGCTCAGCAACAAACCCATACCTGTCATCTCATCCGACAGCGAGGCAGTGATCTACCGCGAACTCATCAAGGACTCCTTCATCCCGCGCTTCATGGTGCTGGAAGCCAGCGTGTACCCCTTGGCCGTGTTGGGTACGTATATCAAATCGCATTCGCCGCACTTCTACCGGCAGGCCGAAATCGGCCGTAGCGGCATCAACCTGTTCGAGTCCGCCACCGCCGGATTCCAGGAGCCATGGGCGGTATCTGCATTCTTCGGCAACGTGGCCAAGCTGCAGCGCCCGCGAGAACAGCGCCACGGCAACAACTTCGGCTACACCGGTTATCTGGTGAGCGCGGGCAACAAGCACATCAAGAACAACACCCTCGTCGCCGACGACTGGTACGAGTTCGAGTGGAAGATCAAAGGCAAGCTCGACTATGTAGAAGAGAAACTTTCATGGAGCTTCCGCGCGGGCGGACGCTACAACTCCAACAAGGACGTCAACAATGTGACGTATATCAGCCTGCACCGCAGCAACCTCGATTTTCGTTTCTCGCTTTTGGAATGGCTGGAAAACGCCAACTACGATCTGCGCATGCATTTCCTGCAGCACGGAGGACAACTGGTGCGACTGGAACTGATTGCAGGCAAGAAGATGCCCGTACAGGGATGGAGCTATACGCCAACGCTGGATATCGGCTTCGTCTGGACCAGCCCGAACGAATACGCCGGTGCGCTGCGCGATGCGCAAGGCAACCGGACTACTCTGGTATTCCGTCCTTCGCTTGAGTTTTGAATTGCCGCTGTGCCGCGATGCAGCGATACTATTAGCAACAAGGGAGTAGCCATGCACACAGACCTCATCCCCGCAGATGTCGCCGTCACGCTGGACGGCTTGTTTCATGAACGCGCGCGCCGCGCGCCGGAACGGATCGCCTACCGCCATTTCGACGACCACCGCTGCGAATGGCTGCAACTGACCTGGCAGGAAATGGAACACGAGATCGCGCGCTGGCAAGCCGCCATGATGCGCGAGGGCCTGCAGCCCGGCGACCGCGTCGCCGTCATGCTGAAAAATTCGCCGCAGTGGGTGGTGTTCGACCAGGCTGCATTGGGGCTGGGACTGGTGACCGTGCCGCTGTATGTCAATGACCGGCCCGAGAACGTGGCGCATGTACTGCAGGATTCCGGCGCGAAAGTGCTGCTGATCGACAACGCGACGCACTGGCACCCGCTGCACGAAGCCTGCAACGACATCAACACGCTGACCCGCATCGTCACCCTGCGCACGCCGCCCGAGGGCGACAACGACGAACGCCTGCGCAGCGTGGATGAATGGGTGCCGGACACCCACGAGGGTTTCCGCCATCTGGTGCGCGATCCCGGCACCCTCGCCACCATCGTCTATACCTCCGGCACCACCGGCAAGTCAAAAGGCGTGATGCTGAGCCACCGCAACCTGCTCTGCAATGCGGAAGGATCGCTGCAATGCTTTGCCGTTTATCCGGGCGACATCTTCCTGTCTTTTTTGCCTATGTCACATTGCCTGGAACGCATGGCGGGCTATTACGTGCCGGTGATGGCCGGAGCCCAGGTCGCCTATGCACGTTCGGTGCAGCAGTTGCAGGAAGATTTGGCCCTTATCCGTCCCACAGTACTGATCTCGGTGCCGCGCATTTTTGAGCGCATCCAGACCGGTATCCGCAGCAAGCTGGACAAGGGACCGGCCGCGACGCGGCACCTGTTCGAGCTGGCCGTCAATGTCGGCAACCGGCATTTTGAACATGTGCAGGGACGCGCAGCCTGGCATCCGAAATTGCTGTTGTGGCCACTGCTCAAAAAACTGGTCGCGGATAAATTGCTCGCGCGCCTTGGCGGCAGGTTGCGTCTCGCCATCACCGGCGGTGCAGCGCTCTCGGCCGACAATGCGCGCACCTTCATCGGCCTCGGCATGCATATACTGCAGGGCTACGGCCTGTCCGAGACCAGCCCGGTAATCAGCGTCAACCGCCTCGACAACAACCTGCCGAGCAGTGTCGGCCCCAAACTTCCCAATCTGGAAATCCGCCTGGGCGAGCACAACGCGCTGGAAGTGCGCGGCCCCAGCGTGATGCTGGGCTACTGGAACAACGAGGCAGCGACAAAGGCGATGATAGGCGCCGACGGCTGGCTCAATACCGGCGACGTGGCCAGCATAGACGACGGCGGCCGCATCACCATCACCGGCCGCATCAAGGAAATCATCGTGCTGTCCAACGGCGAAAAGGTCCCGCCCAACGACATGGAAGCCGCCATCCTTGCCGATCCGCTGTTCGAGCAAGTCATGGTGGTGGGCGAAGGCAAGGCCTACCTCGGCCTCATCACGGTAGTAAACCGCGAGCGCTGGGTCTCTGCCATGCGCGAACGCAACCTGCCCACCGAATGGCCGGAAAGCCTGCATTCTTCACAAACAAAGGCCTACGCGTTGCAACGCGTGACGCAGCAACTGCACGCCTTCCCCGGCTATGCCCGCATCCGCAAGATCGCGCTGCTGGCCGACCCCTGGACTTCCGACAACGGAATGCTGACGCCCACACTGAAGATCAAGCGCGCCAAGGTACTCGAACACCACCGGAAGGAATATGCCGGGCTGTATGATGGATATTGATATGGGCACCTCTAATAATCCAAATTTCGTCGCAATACTGCGTTGCTCACAAAAAATTACTCCTTACATATCACACATATGCTGCGTCGCAATTTTTTGCTCGCGCCTTGTCTTGCTTAGAACTTTGAATTATTAGAGACGCCCATGTGCGGAGTTGGGGTGGCCTGCCCGTACGGCAGGTGGTAGGCTGTGCATCGTATACATCCCGCAGATGCTGCTTTCAAGGCAAAACCGCGCGCAAGTCAGAAAGGAGTGGAAATTGAAAGCCCGCATATTGTTCCGTGCCGTTCGTCCATTCATCTCGGCCTTGGCTGTCCTGGCCACTTCAGCGGCGCTCGTATTCACGATCTACTTTACCGATCTTGGCATGCAATGGGTCACGTTTCTGGGCGGCATCCTCGTTGCAGCAATACTCTCGGAGGCGACCCGCGTTTCTCGCGTGGAGTGGGTTGCCGCCAGACGTTCGGCGCGATTGTCGGTCATCAAGGATAAACTGGAGCACGAAAAACAATTGCGCAAATGGGCCGAAGATGCCATTGCCGCGAGCAAACCGCGATTGCACCTGATCGATGAAGTATTGCCGACCATGGTGGCATTCATCGATACCGAAGATCAGTGCCGCTACCACAACCATGCCTTTATGGAGTGGCTGCATTTGCGGCCGGACCAGATCGACGGCCAGCATATCCGGAAGATCCTGGGCTCGCATGTCTACCAGGAAACGGCGACCTCGATCCGCCAATCTCTGGATGGACATCATGTGCAATATACGCGAACTCAGGAAATGACGGATGGCACGGTCTACCGTTTGCACGTCGAGCATGTCCCGCAATTTGGCGAGGACGGAAAAGTGACCGGTTTCTTTATGCTGATCGATGACATCACGTCACCCGGCGATCTGCCCAAACAGGGTGCTGAAGCCAAAGCAGCCGCCAGCGCCGAAGCCTCCATGCCTGCTCCCGCGCATGAAGAAAAATCGAGTCAGGACACGTATGTGGAATCTTTCTCCGAACAAATATCCGGGCAAAAGGATGCCAACAATATCCGGGCCGCCATCGAAAAGGGAGATTTCAGCCTGTACTGCCAACTCATCTCCCCCGTGGCAATTGATTCCGGTGAAACCGGGCACTATGAAATTCTGGTTCGGCTGATTGAAGAAGAGGAAGGCATGATGCCGCCCGGGGCATTTTTTCCCTTGGCCGAAAAATACGGCCTCATGACGCATCTGGATCGCTGGGTTGTGCAACACATTACAGAATGGAGTTCCAACCAGAATGCGCTGGATGAGAAAAAAAAGAACTCGATGTTTTTCATCAATCTGTCGGGCGCAACGATAGGCGATCCCGGCTTTCCGGAATTCCTGCAACTGACGCTCACGGAATACGGCGTGCCCGGCGCCGTGCTGTGTTTTGAAATACCGAATTCGGAACTCACCATGAGGCCTGCGCTTGTTGCCGAATTTGCACAACGGGTCAAACAGTGCGGTTGCCAGCTTGCAATCAGCGGCTTCGGCCACGACCGGATCTCATTCGATCAGATCCGCGGATTCACGGTGGAATTCCTGAAAATCGACGGCAACATCATTTTCAATATCCTGCGCGACCCGGTGGAGCTCGCCAAGATAATCGCCGTCAACCGGGTGGCGAAAATGATCGGCGTCAAGACCATCGCCGAACTGGTGGAAAACGAGGAAACCATCGCCAAGCTGCGCGAAGTCGGCATCGATTATGCGCAGGGTTTCGGCATCTCGCGGCCGCAGCCGCTGGCCGGGTGAACCAATAGCCCGAACCGGTTAAAACTGCAGCGCCTTGGTTAAAGACCCGATCTCTTCGGCCGATTCTGCGAGAATGCGGGTAAGCGTTTCTTCGCCGATCTCCATTTCGATGTTTGCCTTCATGCTGCTGTCCGTATTCTTGCTGTCTACTTTGTGCAAAGGCGACGGCACGGGAGAAAGTTCCTCCGCCAACAGCAAGGTATCCGCCAGTGTCGCGGGCGGTATGGAAAGAAAACCGTCCCAGTATGTTTCCATAACAGCAGTCACCGAAGCGGGCACCTGAAGCTTGCCAATGACTGACCTGCCCACTTTGATTTCTCCACCTTCCACCCACTCGTCGAAGTCCCCCTCCATCAAGCCCGGAAACTCTTCCGCGCGCGAAAGCATGTAAAACCCGCCTATTTCGTGGATGATGCCGGCAAACAATGCAGCCTCCGGATCCTGGTGCGTGACGTGGCGCGCAATCGCATGCGCGAGCGAGGCGACATGTGCCGAATGTTCCCACAATTTGTTGACCAATTCCTGCTGCACCGAATTCTTCGACTTCCCCGCCATCTGGCGCGTTACCAATGCCATCGCCAAGGAACGGATCGTTTTGAATCCGAGCAGAGACAAGGCCACTTGCACATCGGTAATCTCCCGTCCGGACCGGTTGTAAACCACCGAGTTGGCGATGGCAATCACACGCGCCGCAAGCAGCGGCTCGGCCTGTATCAGCCTGGACGCAGTATTGATATGACAGTCAGGATCGTCAAGCGCATGGCGCAGCTTGAGCGCAACCTGGGCCCCGGTCGAAAACACCAATTCACCCTGCGCTGCCTGGCTGGCGAGGGTATCGAATATTGCTGCTTTATCCATGTGCTGAGTCATTCCAGAACCTCCACACTGATTTTGGTGTTATTCACGTAAATCCATCATGTCGCCCGGACCGCCTTATCCATCGAGATGGCAAGCTTCCCGATCTGATCATCCGGATGAATGCGCATGAGATTCAAAGCATCAATGTAAAAGCCATCCTTGGAACAAACTGAAAACGATCCATCGGCCTTGCACCTTCATGGCTGACCAGCGCCACAAAAATTGAGGCTATCACAATCGAAAGAGTAGCGCCGAACACAGCCAATAGCAAAAGATACGTATTCTTACGTATGTATTCGCCTGTATTTATTTCATGTCAATGCTCCGGTATTTTCACGCTTCCACATCAACTGCGTTTCAAGGATTTCAATCGAGGGAGTATGAAATGAATTTACAGAGAGAGGGGCTCTCGGCAAGCATAATCGGGGCGTCTTCCTGCGCCAAAGAGCAGATGATCGACAAATACCTGACTGAACAGAATGATCCTCCCGCGCTGTCACTGGACGAACACGGCATGATTCAGGAATGCAGCAAATCGCTCGAGAGACTGTTTGGATTCAGCCAAAACGACCTGATTTGTCGGCATTTCTCATTGTTGTTTCCCCAACTCACCGGGGTAGAGATCGCTCGCGCAGGTCAAATCAACCCGTTACTCAATTATCTCTGCCGTTGCAGCCACCATTTCCTCACGCAAAACCGGCAAGGTGAAGTCTTCACCAGCAATTTGAGTGTCGCTCATATCGGATATGACGGGAGCCGCCTCCTGCGCATAGTGGTACGCCCTTCTTGCGGGTAAGGGAAGGGAGAACACGGAAGACCGGCCGGGAAGCGCAAATAACTCGCAAGAGAGAAATTCCGTACCCTTTATTCATCACCGGAGGTGAAAGAAATGAATTTGCAGGCAGCAGGTAATTCAACAAGAGAGACCAATATCTCTTCACTCGCCTCAGGGTGGAAATGGACTGATACACACGCAAGTGAACTGAACGACCTTCCTGCGCTGTCACTGGACGAGCGGGGCATGATTCTGGATTGCAACAAACAATTTGAAAAGCAGACCGGATTCGAGTGGCACGATCTGGTGTGGAATCATATTACGCGGGTGTTTCCACAGCTCACCGCAGTTGATTTCATTCAGGCAGGACAAACTTGCCCTTTGCCGGACTACCTCATCCGTTGCAGCCAGCTATATCAGGCGCAAAAAAGGGACGGCGCCACCTTCCTCAGCAATTTAATTTTTATCCGTCATGAACATGAAGGGAAGCCTTCCTTGAGACTGTTCGTATGTCCTGCTAAAGACGCAACAACATAATGACTATCCTGTCGCCGGGAGTTGCAAACAGGGTCCGCAAGAACAACAGCCGATTCATCGTTGCACATCGTTGTTGAATCCGCGGAACAGATTATCCCTGAACAGCGCCACACATTTATCCACCACCACCGGGTCATACAGCACGCCGCGCTGTTTGGTGATTTCCTTCAGCGCCGCATCCACACCCAGACTGGCCCGGTAAGGCCGGTGCGACGACATCGCTTCCACCACATCGGCCACACCCAGAATTTTCGCCTCGATCAGCACCTGCTCGCCTTTCAAGTGTTGCGGGTAACCCGAGCCGTCCAGACGCTCGTGGTGCTGCAATATCATTTGCGCAATCGGCCAGGGGAATTGCGTTTCCTTGATGATGTCGTATCCGGTTTGGGGATGGATTTTGATCATCTCGTACTCAATCGGGCTGAGCGCTCCCGGCTTGCTGAGTATCTCGGCGGGAATACGAACTTTCCCCAGATCGTGAATACAGGCTGCAAGATATAGTCCGCGGACATCATGGCTGGAAAGTCCCATTTCTCGGGCAATCGCGGTGGCCAGTGCCGCTACCCGACGTTGGTGCCCCGCAGTATAGGGATCTCTGGCCTCGACGGTGGATGCGATGGCTTCAATGGTTTGCATCAGCGTCTGTTCCAATTTCTCCGCGCTGGCGCGGAGTTCCTTTTCGGCCTTCTTGCGTTCGGTGATATCCCGGTCGATGCCGCGGTATCCTTTAAAATCGCCCTGGGGGTCGAGTATGGGAGTGCCGCTGGTTTCCAGAAATACAACGCGGCCATTCTTGTGCAGATTGACTGTTTCAAGCAGGCGGAACGGCTTCTTGTCTCCCGCAATGGGCCTGATCTTTTCTTTAAGCAACGCCGCTTCGACCGGAGACATCAGGTCAAACGGCGTCTTGCCGATGAGTTCGTCTGCGGTATAGCCAAGCATGTCAAACACCTGCGGACTGGAGTAGGTGTAAGCGCCCAGCTCGTTGACTTCCCAAATCCAGTCGCTGGAGGATTCCACCAGGGCGCGGAATTTCGCTTCACTCTCGCGCAATGCCTTCTCGGCCGCCTTGCGTGCGCGCGCGCCCTGTTCTGCCGACAGCGCCCGCTGCACGGCGGGCGCCAACCGGGCCAGGCGGTCTTTCAGCACGTAGTCTCTGGCTCCGGCATGAATCAACTCCACAGCCTCGATGTCGCTGAGCGCACCGGTGACCATGACCACCGGCATTTCCGGATGGCCGTGCCGCACAATCTCGAGCGCGGCCAGGCCATTGAAGTCCGGCAGGCTGTAGTCCGACAAAATGATGTCGGGACGAAATTCACCAAGCGCTTTGATAAAAGCTTCCCGAGTCTCCACGCGCATCGATGTGAAAACAATTCCGGCCTTGCGCAGTTCATGCTCCGCCAATTCCGCATCGGATGACGTATCCTCAAGCATCAGAATATGTAATGGATCAGACATTTGATCTCCTTGCTGATTGTGACAGGTCCGTTGGTGTTTCGAAAAAACGGATCGTATTGCGCCCGCCCTGCTTTGCCTTGTACATCGCGCTGTCCGCACACCGGATGATGTCATCCAGTTCGCTCTCGTGATTGATGAACAGCACCACTCCTATGCTCGACGTGCAACGGTGCACG
Organism: Sideroxyarcus sp.; assembly: GCA_049286265.1. Lineage (GTDB taxonomy): Bacteria > Pseudomonadota > Gammaproteobacteria > Burkholderiales > Gallionellaceae > Sideroxyarcus. The sequence goes on along the minus strand of JBAQDF010000020.1, from coordinate 53,921 downwards.
ATGGTTTTTTCTACATTATCCCGTTTCAGTTTCAGCACATACGGCTCAGCCAGGCTGCCGCGAATTTTTTCGGCAACGATGGCGGCTTGGGCAATGGACTCTGTCTTGTCGCTATCCAGGTCGCTGAGCATGATCACGAACTCATCCCCCCCAAAGCGGGCTACGGTATCCACTTCACGCACGCACAGGGTGATGCGCCGCGCCACTTCGATCAGCAGCAAATCGCCGGCATCATGCCCATGCGCATCATTGAGCGGCTTGAAATTATCCAGATCCAGGAACATCAGGGCGCCATAGTGATTGCTGCGCTTGCTGGCCAGCATGGCCTGCGTCAGGCGGTCGCTCAGCAGGCGGCGGTTGGGAAGCTGCGTCAGCGAATCGAAGAACGCGAATTTACGCACAAGCTCTTCGGCATGCTTGCGCTCGGTGATGTCCTCCATGATTCCCATCAGCTTTTCAACGCTGCCATTGGGCTTCTTGATGGGGACAAAACACGATTTCAGAATCTTGCCGCGCGGCCCGCAGGACTTGAACTCGAAGTGACTGGTTTCTCCGGCGCAGGCGCGGGCAAGCAATTCGGTAATGCGTTCACGATCGGAAGTATCCACCAAATCCAGATACAGACTTCCTTGCCCCACACTTTCCGGATCAAGCCCCATCATTTCCAGGCCTGCCTTATTCATGGAACTTATCCTGCCCTCCATGTCGATTTCATGGATGCTCATGGGCGCATTTTCAAAGAGCAAACGGAAGCGGCTCTCGCTCGCGCGCAAGGCGTCCTCCACCAGCTTGCGTCCGGTAATGTCGCGCACAACAGCTTGCAGATAAACTGTGCTGCCGAGTTCTATGCGGTTCAGGCTGACATCGACATCGAAAGTCCTGTTGTCTGCACTCATTGCCCGCCATTCAAAGTATTGCGGTTTGCCACCCAGAGCTGCCTGAATACTTTCATGCTCGATTTCGGTGGAGAGCCTCCCATCCGGTTGCCTTTCCGGACAAAATTCGGAGGCCGCGTGACCGATGATGCGCTCTTTCGCCAGGCCGAACATGCTGACTGCTTTCTGGTTGCAGTCCACAAGAATATTCGCATCCATGAGAAAGATTCCGTCATTTGCCGCCTCGAACAACGTCCTGAACTTGCTCTCTGCCTCCCTTATCCTTTTCTCGGATTCGTGGCCTTCCCTGATTGCCATTTGCTCGGCAAGCACCCGCCGAATCGCTTCCGGCAATCGCGTCAATCTGTCCTTCAGGATGTAATCCCTGGCCCCCGCCCGCAATAGCTCCGCAGCCCTTTCCTCGCCGAGGGCCCCGGTAACCATGATGACGGGCAAGTCCGAATCGATTTGTTGCATGTATTCCAGCGCGGCACGGCCGTTATAGGTCGGAAGGTTGTAATCGGCCAGGACAACATCGGGCTTGAACTCCCCCAGCGACTGCTTGAAGGCCGCTTCGGAATCAACGCGTTTGGAAACAAATATCAACCCTGCCTTGCGCAGCACGTATTCATTCAGTTCCGCGTCGCTGGCATTGTCTTCCAGTTGCAATATTCTGAGTTCAGTCACAGCCTGCCTCCTTCAGTTGGGAGGACGGTTGATCAGTAACCAGTACAACCCCAGATCTTTCACCGTCCTGGCAAAATCCTCAAAACCTACCGGTTTGCTGATGAAGCTGTTGACGCCCAGTTGGTAGCTCTCGGCAACATCACGGTCCTCCTTGGATGAGGTCAGTACCACCACGGGAATGGCTCGGGTGCGCTCATCCGACTTCACTCTGCGCAAGACTTCCTTGCCGTCCACCTTGGGTAGGCGCAAATCAAGCAGGATAACCTTGGGCGGACATGTCACGCTACGCTCGGCATATGCGCCGGTGGCAAAGAGAAAATCCAGTGCCTCCGCCCCGTCTTTCACCCATACCAGCTTGTTGGCAAGGTTATTTTTCTTGAGGGAGCGTATGCAAAGTTCCGCATCGGTCGGGTTGTCTTCCACCAGCAGGATTTCCACTTCCTTCACTTCGTTATTCATGGTCAATCTCCTTGGTCGGTAAAGCAAAATAGATCGTGGCGCCTTCCTCAAGCTCGCTCTCGGCCCACACGCGCCCGCCGTGACGAGTGACGATGCGTTTGACGATAGCGAGCCCGATCCCGGTACCTTCGAACTCATTCATGCTGTGCAGACGCTGAAACACACCAAACAACTTGTCGGCAGATTGCATATTGAAACCGACACCGTTGTCCTTCACGTAGTAGACGGCTTCATCCCCTTTGATGGATCCGCCCACACGGACCACGGGGGATTCCCTGGTGCGGCTGAACTTGATGGCATTCGAGAGTAGATTCATGAAGACTTGACGCATCATGGCTCGGTCTCCCCTGACCGGCGGAATATGTTCGATCTCGACTTGCGGTTTAACGCCGCCCGGAATCAGGGACTGGAGCTCTTCCAGAACTTCACGCGCCATATTCTCCATGTCGATACTGGAATAATTTATTTCGATTCGGCCGGTGCGGGAGAATTGCAGGATATCGTCTATGAGTTGTCCCATGCGATTGGTATTGTTCCGCACAATCTTGATCAGGCGCTTGCCTTCATCGTCCAGTTTGTTCGCGTAGTCATCGAGCAGGATATGGGAGAAGCCGTCGATGGCACGCAACGGCGTGCGCAAATCATGCGAGACCGAGTAGGAAAATGCTTCCAGTTCCCGGTTGGCCGCTTCCAGTTGAGCTGTGCGTTCGCTGACGCGCTGCTCGAGCTCGTGGTTGAGTGTGTAAATCTCCTGCTCCGCACGCTTGCGCTCGGTGATATCCCGCGCAATGGTGGAAATACCAGTAACCTTGCCCGACATATCCATGATGGGCGAAAGCGTGAGCGCGACCTGGATCGTTACCCCATCCTTGCGGATTCTTTCCGTCTCGTGGTTTACGATGAACCCTCCATTGCGGAGTGTTTTATGGAATTCGAGTATCTCTGCATGGAGCCAGGGCGGCGCGAGTACCATGACGGATTTGCCGATGATTTCATCGGCAATATACCCGTACATCTTTTCGGCTCCCCTGTTCCAGGTGGTGACGATGCCGTCGGGGGTTTTGCCGATGATCGCATCGTTGGAAGATTCCACGATGGCGGCAAGTTGGGTGCGTGTTGATTCTGCATTCATTTGCTCGGTGACATCAGAACGCAGGAACAGATAGCTCGCCACCTTGCCATCGCTGTCGTAGATGTGCGAAACAGTGATCTGCTCCCAATACAGCTTCCCGCTCTTGTGGCGATTGCGCAATACCCCGCTCCAGGTTTTGCCGGACTGCAATCGCGACTGAACCGCCGTATATTCCGCATCACTCATCTCGGTTGATATGAGCTCCCGCATCGTCCTGCTTTTCGCATAAAAATCGGCGATCATGTACCCGCTGATCCGGGTGCATGCCTCATTCATGAATACCGGCGTACCTTGTGTATCGGTTATCAGAATGCCGGTCGGGTTTTGTTCGATCGCCTGCGCCAGACGATTGATCTCCGTTTCAAGCAGATGCCTGTCCGTGACATCCGTTGCGACGCCGTTCCAGACGATCTTGCCGTCTTTATTTTTGAACGGGTGCGACTTCACCTGCATCCAGCGCCATGTTCCATTTGCACTGAGAATATGCAGCTCCATCGAAAAATCGCTCAACTCGCGCTGGCTGATTGCCTGTGCTGCAGCATAGGGCTCACGCTGTTGCGGCTCGATCTGTTCCAGCAGAACCGTGGCATCATGCATGGCGGCCTCCGCCTTGATACCGTTTACTCGCTCCACTCCGGAACTGATGTAAATGAATTTCGGCTTGTCGCCCTCCAGTGTGTATTGGTAGAGATAACTGTCGGGCAGACTGTCTCCCAGGCCGTGCAACTGCACTTCCGATTCCCGCAGCGCCTCTCTCATTCTTTTCAGCTCTTCGTTTGCCGTCTGCAGTTGATGCGTACTGGGCAAGCTGACAAACACGGGCAACAATTTCCAGAGCGCGATCGCCGCAATGAGCGAGATGACCCCGGTCAGTATGTCCATCGCCGCTTCGAGGTAATACACGGGATACCAGAGTTCCACCACATGCAACATGTGCGTGATGCCGCAGCTCACGATAAAACCCGCAAACAGCCAGTGCAGAGAGCGAAAATCGATATCCCGGCGTTGCCGGATGAATCTCAGGATCACCAGCGGAATGGTGAAATACGCCATCGCGATCAACAGATTCCCGAGCACCAGCGCGGCGGTCAGCCATGGCTGCCATGAGATGCAATAGCCGTGAGGAAGGAATACGTTCTCTAGCATTTCAGGATTCCCGTTTCATTTTCGCCATCTCCATTCATGGGAGAGCGGTTACCGAACTTGCGCACCACAACACGTTTCAGCACTTCTTCCAGATGATCGAGTTCCACATCCATCCAGCGCACCGGAAGCCCCACCTTGTTGCCTGCTGCGCGGGCCGCCTTTTCGTAATCGCCGGAGCACGGTGTACGCAGGCAAAGCAGCGATGTACTGGAAAGTTTGAATATCTCCCTGACCACATCCGGGTTGCCGCCAAAAGTCTGGCCGATAACCTCGTCCCAGCGCAAAGCCCAGTCTTCAAGCAGAAAGAACGTGCCTGCGCCCAATTCCCGCATGAACATCTCGTGCCCCAACAGCATTTCCACACAATTCTGCCCCTCGGTTCGGTACGTACTGGCCGTTTCCAGCATTTGCTCCATGCAAGGATGGCAAGTCCCGTAGAACACCACGACGTCGCGCCCCTTGTTGCGCAGCATCCCGGTATGCAATTCATGCGCCAGTTTCTCGTAATTGATATGCAGCGACGAATCCAGCCAGTCCGTATCCAGCAGCCAGCCGTTCTTGCGGATGAGGAACTCGACCTCTTTCCTCAATATTCCGCAACCCAGAAGAAGGCAATGGTCTGCTGTCATGTTTTTCCCCGGCCTACCCCCGGCCGTACTCCTTGGCCGCGTCGATCATGGCTTTGATGTTTTCCTCCGGAATGCCATACGGCATTACCACCGTCCCGAAAAATAATTTCTTTCCCACCTTCAATCCGCTCTGCACGATGCGCTGAACCTCGGTACGCACCTCGTCCGGCGTCCAGTCGAGCAGCTTGATGTCGTTGATGACTGCGGCACACAAGGCTCGATCCTTGATGATGCGCATGGATTCGGCGATATCGTCCAGCGGACCCGGATAGAACACGGAAATGCCGACCTCGCGTATCACTTCGTCCGCCACGGTGTTTAGCCGCGCACCGCCCACGTAATACACAACGCCATTCAGGCCGCCCGGCTCCAGGTCGCGCTTGATCCACTTGAGCGACAGCTCCTTGAACAGGCGCATGGGGATAATGTCCGTCGAACCGTAGGGGTCGGCATACACCAGCACATCCGCGCCCGCTTTGCGATAGGCTTCTATCTCCTTGCGGAAGAAGTCGGAACATTTTTCCAGCAACATGTCGCGCACTGCCGGATCGCCTATCATCAACAGCTCCAGCCATTTCTCCATGCTCATCAACAGGGCCGGCAGCGACATGGAGGCAGTGAGATAGGCGCAGATCGGCACCTTGCCGCCCACCTCGCGCTTCAATATCGCGAGACATTTCGCGGTCTCGGCAAAAGCGGGATGGGTGCTGATGTCGTCCGGCACCTGCAGGTTGACGATATCGTCATAGGACTTGATGACGTAGTCTTCCACATTGGGCGGGCCGTCTTTGGCAAAGCGGATCTTCTTGCAGCCAAACAGTTCCGCTTCCTTGCCCACATAGAACAAACTCCAGACGTTGTCGTGACCGAACTTCTTCAGCATCCTGAGCTGAGCCTCGGCCACGTTCTCGCCTTTGGAAAAATATTCCTCGATGGAGATACCCAGTTCGCGCGCCCCCTGGTCGAGCAGGTTGCAGAACACGGGGATGTGATCGAGTAATCTGCCGTTGGCGGCGGCAACCAGCCTGTCCATGCTGGTGATGGCTTTGACTTCCGCGATGCAATCCATGATCACCTTCGATGCAGTCACGCCGTTCTCGGCCCAGGCATCCGCCTGCACCAGCTTGTACAGATTCGGGTCGTAGCGGTACGGCGCGCCCCCCACCACCAGCTTTATCTTTCGTTCCAGGCCGCGTTCGCGCAATATCTTGCGCACCTTGAGCGGCCCGTTCTCGCCGCGCGCGGTGTGCACCATCATGGTGGACACCCCGATGACTTGCGCGCCGCGCGCCACCGCCTCATCCACGAACCGTTCCGCCGGGACATTCACGCCGAGGTCGGTCACGTCGATCATCTGCGCCTTGAGGCAGCCGATCACGATGCGCTTGCCCAGCGTGTGCAGGTCGCCCGCCGCCGTGCCGATGACCACAGTGCCGACGATCTTGGGCGGCGACTTGAACTGGAGCAGCATCTTCTCGGTGACATCGGCCGCGATCTGCGACGTCATGAAGTGTTGAGCGAGATTGGTGTCGAAGCCCTCGCTCAAGGCCTTGACCATCATGTCCATGCCGGGGATGACCACCTTGAACACGATATCCTCGGGGCTGACTCCGTGCTCGACCGCATCCGCCACGACCTGTAGCGCCCGCGCCCGATCCGTGTCCAGCACGGCTGCGTTGTAGTTCTCGATGACCTCATCCAGCATGATGCATCTCCTTTTATGTCGGGGAAGGGGGAAGGGTAAAACCCGTCCCTTCACCCTTCACTGCCTGCATCGGTTGCAGAAAAAGATTCTCCACATACAGCGATTCGAACCCGGCATCCTCGGCCAGGTTATACATCTTGCTCACTGCCAACACGGCATCCAGTTTTTCCCCTCCCCCGATCGAGAGCAACAGGGTCTCGCATCCTGCCAGTGCGGTATTGCTCTCCAGCCGCACCGCCGCAAGCGGGGTCGGCGGCAACAAACCGATCTGTTGGGCATTGCCCACATCGAGCAGATATCCGAATGCACCGCAGACGTAAACCTGCCGCAGATCGTCCAGCGCCATACCGGCCTGTCGGCACAGCCAGACTACGCCGCCGCCTATTGCCGCTTTGGCGCGTTGCAACACGTCGATATCGCCATGCAATAATTCGATGCGGCGCTTGCCTTCATGCAGTACGAAGCCTTTGCTGCCGTCGGTGAACCGCCCCACTCTGTCCAGCCTGCCATTGCGCCTCAGCAATACCACCGCATCCACCAGACCGGAACCGCATAATCCCAGCGGTTCCGCCTCACCCAGCACACTGATGGAAATTCCTTCGCCAGTGTTTTGCTCCACACGATAGATCGCACCCGCTTCGCCCTGCATGCCGCAACTGATACCGCTGCCCTCAAAAGCGGGGCCTCCCGAACTGGAGGTTGCATGCAGCGTGTGTCCGTCCCATAGCGCCATCTCGGAGTTGGTGCCGAAATCAATCAACAGGGAACCGGCCGGCTGTTCAATCAGGCGTGTCGCAATCACTCCAGCCAGCAGATCGGAACCAATGAAGCCCCCCAGCGGCGCGATGAAGCGAATGGCGGCAGTATCGGCCACACCCCATGACTCGCGCAGAAAAGCAGCATCGCCGGGTTGGCAATCTATCTGCCGCGTCCAGTATTCCGGCTGCAGCAAGAGCGTAAAATTTCTGCCGGCCAGCAGGCTGAGCATCGCCGTGTTCCCCACTATCGCAACCTTGCCCACGTCGTGCAGATCAAGCGAAGCTTGTGCCGCAATATCCGCCAGGGCCTCGGCAATGGCCCTTTGCACCAGGCCGCTTATCCTGCGCGCAACCTCGCTGGAACGGCTGGCTTCCATCAAGCGCGTCAACACATCGGCGCCATAGCTCCCCTGCGGATTGAGCCCTGTACGTCCGGCCAGGCGCACTCCCTTAACCATATCCCACAGCGACAGCCGGATGTGTGTGGTGCCGAGATCGATCGCGACTGCATATGGCGCAACAGAATCCTGCGGCGTAACGGGCAAAGCCAGGCTGCAGTATTCGTCGTCGCGCAACGGCCTCCAGGCCATCTGCGTCACCGGTTGTTCCAGCGAGACATGCAAATCTGCAGTCGGGAATATCTGACACGCCAATCTCAGCCTGTCGTTCAGTTGCGCGGGAGAAAGGCGCAGCCGTTCAGTGTCCGTGAATGGAATGGCGCCACTTTCCGCCACACGCACCTGGCATTGCCCGCAACTGCCGTCCCCGCCGCAGGCCGAGCGAATCTCAAAACCGCCTGCCAACAGAAGGTCGCGCAGATTCGCTCCGGATTGGAACGGAAGCCCGGTCTCACCCTGCAAGGTCAGCACTGTAATCGTGCGATTTGACGAACTCATACCGCCTCCTCGCGGACCACCCCGGAAAGCGGAATCGCAAAATAGATGGTCGCGCCTTCGTTGGTCTTGCCTTCCGCCCACACCCGCCCGCCATGCTTGGCAATGATGCGCTTGACGATGGCGAGTCCGATTCCGGCGCCTTCGAATTCTTCCACCCCGTGCAGGCGCTGGAACACACCGAACAGCATGTCGGCGTATTTCATGTCGAAACCGACCCCGTTATCCTTGACGTAAAACACGGTTTCCCTGTTCCCGGCTCTCGCTCCCACCTCGATCCGCGCAGCCGCTTTGGGACGGGTGAACTTGATGGCATTGGCAAACAGATTAAGCATTACCCGGCGCATCATGGGCCGATCTGCATAGATGGGCGGCAGACTGCCAATTTCAAATGCTATTTCACGTCCGGCTGTGGCAGGTTTGAGTTCCTCCACGACTTCATGCACCAGCTCGTCCATGCCGATTTCGGCTATCGCCATCGGCATACGCCCTGCGCGGGAGAAGGCCTGCATATCGTCGATCAGCTGAGACATCTTGCGGGTGTTGTCGCGTACCACATTCAGCAGCCGCACTCCCTCGGCATCGAGCTGCTGCGCATGTTCTTCGAGAAGAATCCAGGAAAACCCGTCGACAGCACGCAACGGGATGCGCAGATCGTGGGAGGCAGAATAGTTGAAGTTCTCCAGGTCGTAGAGGGCGGTTTCGAGCTCGGATGTGCGCTGCGCCACCCGCCGCTCCAGCTCGGCGTTGAATTGGAAGAGCGCCGCCTCGGCTTGTTTGCGCTCGGTGATGTCGCGGTTGCTGACCCGCCTCCCCATGAACTTGCCGTCGCGACCGAACACGGATTGGCAGGCGTGGGCAAGCCAGCGTATCTCGCCATCCTTGCGCACAATGCGAAAGTCCACCGCAGCTTCGTCTTCTGTTTCGATGTCGTGCCGGTGTCCCGCCAGCAGGGGAAGGTCGTCGGGATGGGTGATGCGCGAAAGCAATTCCGGAGCAGCCTGAAATTCAGGGAGTGCATATCCCGTTATGCGTTCGCACGCCGGCGACATATAGAGCATTTCGCCCTTCGGCCCCTCCCAGTATTCCCAATCGTAGGTATGGTCGGCCACGGTGTGGAATTTTTCCTCTTCGCGTACCAGCTCCATCGTGGCAGTCATCTGACGCCTCCAGCCGCGGTAGATCAGCCATGACGATATCAGCGTGGTCAGAAAGAATAGTGCCTCCAGCGCCAGTATCTTGGCGGCCTGGGCCCGCCACGGCGCCATGTATTCGTCGGTGGCCCTGCCGACGACGGCATAGAGGCGTAAATCATCAATCCGCCGAACCGCGAATTTCCGCTCGACACCGTCGACCGTATGACTTGAAGTGTAGGTTCCGGCGACCCGCCCGGATTGAACCCACGCTTGCAACTCTGGCACATCCAGCTTTTTTCCAAAGACTTTGTCCGCATCCCTGGGCACAGGGAAACGCGCAAAGATTCTCAGCCCGTCATCGCGCAGGGAAACGGAGCCGCGCAGGCCTACATCAACGGAAGAAAAAACCCTGGCCAGATGCTCCAACTCGACATTGGAATACACTACTCCACCGAACGAACCGTCCGGCAGATGAAAGGCCCGCGAAACTGGAATAACCCATCGTTTGTCGATACGTGCAAATACAGGCGAGGAAACCACCAGCCCAGCCATGGGATTGTCGCGTTGCAGGAAAAAATACTCGCGGTCGGCGTTATTCAAACGCACCTTGGGATCGACACCCAGCCCATAACTGACAATGCCTGCCGCATCAGTTGTGCGCATACTGATGACTTCCGGCACACGTTTTTGTATGCGCCCGAGGAAAGCATTCAGCGCTTGCCTGTTGATACCGCCATGCGCGAGTTGGCGCTCAATTTCGTCAACCGCAGATAATAACGTGACCTCGATTTTCTCGAATTCCCTGCCCACATCCTGCGCCAGCATCTGCGACAGATTTTGCGCCGTCATCTCGGCTCGTTCTTCATATTCGCCGTAGCTCTGGTACAGCGAATACGCCACCATGCCAAAAACAAACAAATTGATCGACACCACGCCCCACACCATCCGCCTGATGAAAGCAGAGGAAGATGCTGCTGTAGCCGGGAAATGCGAGGTGCCGTCACTGGACATTGATTGTTTTCCCCGGATGGTGTTATTCGCGCTGAAGCTCTGTTTGCGGCAGCGTGAAAATAACGTTGCCCCTCGCCTGAATCACGGGGTTCTCGCTGCTCCGGCTGAACTTGATAACGTTGATCAACAGGTTGACGAACACCTGGCGCATTATTGCGCGGCTATCACTTGCCGAAGGGAGACTCCCGATCTCGAATTCCAGATCGGAGGCTCGCATAGCCGCGAGCAGCGTCACAGCGGCCTTCAACAAAATATTCAACGAAAGTATCTGCTGCTTCCGCAGCAGGTTTGTCGCTGTTGTATTGCCAGAGCTGTTCATCATTTCCGATTGGGTGACAAAAATCCATGGACATCTGCGCCAGTCGTTTACCGGCAACGTCCAATTCACCCTCCCTCCAGGAAAAGAAACGCCGCAAAATGCGGCGCTCTTATCCAATTATTCTTTTAACTGTTTGCACGGTAGACACATCACCATGCTGGTGCCTCACCAACATACGGACATATCCAATAGCCTCATCCGGTTCACGGAGTCTTGTTTTCGGAATCATGATTTGTCTCTGCCTGATTCTTTTGTCCGGCACCCGATGGTTTCTTGTTCCCGCTCAGCTTGCCGACCTCGGGCTCTGAAACTTTTAACTCCGGTATTTTTTTCGCCTTGGCTTTTTCCAATTCCTCATCGTGCAAATTTTGATAAATGGCCCGACGCCCAAGAAAGCTTCCAGAAGTCATATGGCCTCCCAACGATCGCTTGTTAAATACTGATTCGCTCGCACGAACCGGACTGCCACTGTCACTGCGGCCAATTTACCACTCACTGTCTGCCTCGTTTTTCCAGGCAAGAATCAAGGGAGCCTTTCTTGAAGTCGCCGCTGTTTCCTCCCTCGGCACTCCCACAACGATGGGCGCGATGGCCGTGTAATCGTCCGGAATGCCGAGTTCCTTTTTGACCTTGTGAATATTCAGGACCGAAGCCGATGAACCGATAACACAGCTGCCCAATTTCATGTCACAAGCCGCCAGCATCAGATTTTCAGCAGCCAGCCAACAGTCCGCAACGACAAACGGCCCCAGCGGCTTGGCGCAAATAACAATAAGCGTATTGGCGCCATGGAATATGTCGAAATCCGGCTGCTCAAAATGTTCAAAAGAGTGGCTGACACCCTGCGCGTAGCGGTGACGTACTTCCTTCACAAAAACCGGCTTGGCGCGATCCGAAAGTTTCTTCAATATCTGCCTGTCCTGAATCACGACAAACGCCCAAGGTTCCTCAAGCATTGCCGTAGGCGCACGCACGGCAGCTTCCAGCAGCGTATTTACGGTAGTAAGTCCAACCTTGACCGATTCATATGCGCGAACCGAGCGCCGTGCAAGAATGGCTTCAAACACATTTCTACCAAGTGGTTTATCGTAAGCTTTCGGATGCATAGCGATCGCCCCCAGAAATCCTGTCTTGGGAGCTTGCATCAAAGCCGGGGGAGATTAAATCAGTACGAATACGTATGCAGGTTCACTTGCTAATGCTGCGCTTCATGCGTGATGATACGGGCGAGTTCCAGCATGTTGGATGCGCCGCTTTTCTGCATGAGATGGGCGCGATGAATTTCTACAGTCCGGTAACTGATACCCAGACGCTGTGCGATCTCCTTGCTGGTATGTCCCTCAACTGCCAGCCTCATCACTTCACGTTCACGTTCAGTCAGGGTTGCCAGACGTTCGGTAATCGAATGAGAAGCCTTGGCCTGTTCCTGTAGCGAGGCGCATTTCTTCATTGCCTCCTGAACCCGTTCGAGCAAAACCGATCCCGCCACCGGCTTGGTCAGGAAGTCCACCGCTCCTGCCTTGAGCGTGCGCACCGTTAACGGTATGGTGCCGTGTCCTGTCAGGAAGATGATCGGCAGGTTCAAACCTCGGCGCGATAATTCTTCCTGCAATGTCGGCCCATCCATGTCCGGCATATTCACATCGAGGATCAGACATCCCTGAGTATCGGGCGTGCAAACTTCCAGGAAGTCTTCTGCGCCATGAAATACCGCAACCGCATATCCGGCAGCTTCCAGCAGCATACGGATCGAGTCCAGCACCGCTGCATCGTCATCCACAATAAATACGTAACCGGTATCGCTCATGATGCAAAGGGTAAAGTAAGGTGAAAGGTGGCGCCGGAATCTTCCGTCGGATCAATCCAGAGTTGTCCGCCATTGGCCTCAATCAGCGAACGGCTGACCGCGAGTCCCATGCCTATGCCCGTGGGCTTGGTAGTGAAAAACGGTTTAAACAACAGATGCAAGTTTTCCTCCTTAACGCCCGGCCCATTGTCCTGTATGGTCACTTGGGCAGCGTTGGCGCCGATTTTAGTGCATACAGTCACCGTAATGGCAGGAAGCGGCACTCCGGCTTCCTGCATGGCCTCAATGCCGTTTCTCAACAAATTGAACAGTATCTTTTCAACGTGGGTGCGGTTGGCAAAAACCAATGGTAGCTTGTCTTCCAGCAGGAGGACGGAATCGAATTGCAATTCATGTTCCAGCCTCGCCGTGTTCACGACATTGCCGATCACCTTGTTGAGATCGAAGGCTTCGACAGGGATTTCCTTGAGACTTAAAAAATCGAGCAGTTCGTGGATCGTTTTCCCGGCTCGCTGTGCCTGCCGTTCGCAACCGGCGATCGCTTTTGAAATCTTTTCAAGTTCTGGCTTTTTGGCTTTCACCAGCTTGAGCGCAGCCTCACTATAGGAAGCAATCGCCAGCAACGGCTGATTCAGTTCATGCGCGATGGCGGCGGCAGTCTGGGCCGCGATTTGCATTTTTTTCAACTCCGCCATTTCATTTCGCCATTCCATCGTTTCCTTTTCCCGACGTTTTTCTTCGGTGATGTCGGCGAGAACAAGGCATATTGCGGATGCACCGCCGATTTCCGCATTCCGGTAATCCAGCCTGGCATGAAAGACTGTTCCATCAATACGCTTAAGCGCCAGTTCGCAGCTCCGTTGCGGATCTGACTGCCTGGCGTGCTTGAAATACTGCCGCCAAAGGTCGGCATCTTCGGATGAGACAAAGTTGGAGAAGGGCTGATTTACAAATTTATTGCTTTCATCCCCCAGCAGGGCGGCGCCAGCCAGATTGATCTTGTCTATGCAGCCTTTGATATTGAGTGTGAGATAACCGACAGGAACGAATTCAAACAAATCCACATACTGGTCGCGTGCATTTGCCATGGCGGCCTGCACGCGCATCTGTTCATCGTTGCGAAGTTCTGGAATATTTGATTGCGAAACGGAAGCAGCAGACAACCCGGCATCCAGATGCGCTGATCCTTGAGAATCACGCGTGCAGTTACACCGAACCGGTCTGGCTTTCGGAGGTTTCAAGATTTCCCCTTTGCGAATGTCCACCCACCTTTTGCATGGTGACATTTTCCACTGTAATAACGCCTGGAACCCTGCACTTGAGTTTTTATTGTCGTTAATTCTAATATGCATAATCAATAAATTATATATATTCGCACTATTGCATAAGCGTTTGTTTCAAAAAACAAACCAACAAATGAATTGCACTCCCCGTTTCCTCTATAGCGTTCTCCCGTTGGCTTGTATATAGGAAGTATTCCTACATTTCAATAAATACGTATTTGTACGTATTAGCCTTCCCTATGATTTTCCATGAAATATTATAGTCATTGACGGAAAATTTGCCCACGAGTGCGTCGTCCGTTTGGTTTGAAAATTGATGCAAGCAAAACAGATTATTCCCGGCTTGCTTTTCCCGTCAGCACCGCTGACGACGGCACAGAAAGTGCGTGTTGCGGTAACACCACCCTGAAGACAGAGCCCTTGCCCGGTGTACTTTTCACCTCGATACGTCCGCCATGCTTATGCACAATGCTGTAGGACAACGATAGTCCCAACCCCATACCCGAACCCGTCGGCTTGGTGGTAAAGAAAGGATCAAAGATGCGTTTCAAGTGCTCCGGCTTGATGCCCTTGCCGGTATCTTCAACTTCCACCCATACATCTTCGTCTCTGTCCCGTCCGGTACGAATCGTGATTCGGCCATGCTCTTCGATTGACTGTTTGGCATTCAGCAGCAAATTCATGAATACCTGGTTTAGCTGTGCAGGCATGCATTCAATCTCCGGAATCCCGGCGTATTCCTTGACGACTTCTGCTTTCGAATTAAGCTCATCCCATACGATGTTGAGCGTGCTATCCAGTCCCTGCTCCAGATTTGACCATTGCAGTTCCGACTCGTCCACATGTGAAAACTCCTTCATATCCTGGACGATGCGTTTCACCCGCTGCAAACCATCCATCGATTCCGACATCAGTTTGTCGACGTCATCGCGCAGGTAAGCGATATCGATCTGGTCTTTCAATTTATCCAGTTCGGCGCGGGATTCTGCCGCCATCTCGCTTTCATGTTTTTCGAAAGCGGAAAGTGTGGCCAATAAATCTGCCACATAACGCCGCAACGCCCCCAGATTGGAATAAACGAACCCGACCGGATTATTGATCTCGTGCGCTACACCGGCCGCAAGCTGTCCCAGGGAGGCCATTTTTTCCGATTGCAGCAGTTGGCTTTGAGCCTCCGCAAGTTTTTTGATGAGTATTTCCTGTGTGGCTTTTTCGGCCTGCAAAGCGGCATTGACGGCAGTCAGCTCGGCAGTACGTTCACGCACACGGGTTTCCAATTCATCGTGGGATTTTCGCAGCGCGCGTTCGGCCAATTTGCGCGCATGTTCCTCCTGCGCCACAAACAGGGCCCGCTGTACGGCGGGTGCCAACCGTGCCAACCGGTCTTTCAGCACGTAATCCTTGGCACCTGCATGAATCAGCTCCACCGCCTCAATATCCTTGAGTGCGCCGGTCACCATGATTACCGGCACTTCCGGATAGTCGCGTCTCACAATCTCCAGCGCAGCGTTACCGTTGAAGTTGGGTAGTTTGTAGTCGGAGAGAATGATGTCAGGCTGAAATTCTTCGAGAGCCAGGATGAATGCATCCCGCGTTTCCACGCGCTTTGCAACCAATTTGATACCCGACTTGCGCAGTTCGTGCTCCGCTAATTCCGCATCGTCGGGCGTATCTTCCAGCATTAAAATGCGCAGGTCTCGGTCCATGTCCGTAGCTCCATGACTTCACCACCGATGGCTGCATGGATCGTCGGCGAGCAGCTTATCATGGTTGATAGGGCATGGCACGCAGGGCCGACCGCTTCAGCGAGATGCATCTCGGGTAAGCATGAAATGAACTCGGGGAATGCCACATCTTGCGCGGGTTTTTTCTCCCCGGAATTTGCGGCTTTGATCAAACAGGCTGCGATATGTGCTGAAAGCCACCTCATCGCCTTTGCCGGTGTATACAGAGGCAATAACAAGCAAAGCCATTCTCGCCGTATTGGCTCGCTTGTTCAGCTCTGATTTTTGAAAGCTTGCGGGATTGATTCTTACGACTTGGCTGTTCTAGACAAACTTCTGCGAGCTTCGTGATGGATCCCTCTGCTAAATTGTATTTACGCAGGGAGCAATTTCAGACTATGCAATACCTTCACACTCTGCGTCTATAAAAGGGTGCACTATCAGCCTCACGGTGCCTCGCCCCTTGTATTCAATACGCACAAAACTCAAGCTGATCGAAAAACTGTCACCTTGCCGATTGATTGCCTGATAGAGTTTTCCACAACGGCACAGATAACTTAGCAATGAGTTCACTTGACCAGCCTGAACCAGCTCAATCTCCGCGAGTTGGGGAAACAAAGTCGATACATGCTGCCATACTAAATCGCTGCGTTGAAACCCGAATAACGTTCTGAATGACTTGCTGCAATCAAGAATCATGCCTCTTTCGTCAAGAGATAATGCCGGAGGGTCTTGCCGTTCCGACAATAGCTGCCCAAACCACTCTGGTCCTGTCGTTTTGGCAAAAACATCAACCTCTCTGGAAGCCCTGTTCTCAATCTGCAAGTTCATATTATTGTCTCCCTGATTGCGCTTGAAATGCTGTCAAATCTGATGATGGGAAGTTACAGCGGCAATGCAATTGAATATATACGGACGAATACATACGTAGAAGTACATAGCCTGGAAAATGAAGTCAAAATCCCGTCCAGCAAAATATATCAAGGGCATCTTCGGCACCGCTACCAGCCGAGATCGCGGCTTTTTGGCAGAATCATTCTGGCGTCATCAAGTGCACTGAGAGGTACATTGAGCTCCTCAAATTGACCTTAAATACGCGTCGGCAAAACCAGCTTTTGCATCATGGAGATTGCCTGCAGAAATGCTTGCGCAGGTTTTTGAAATCCTGCGAGCAATCTCTGGATGTGAGTGGAGATTCAGTTGAAATCAAACCATTCTCTTGATATCCGGAATCGCTAAGCCACGGTTTCGATAAGTACTCAAGTTACCAATATCCCAGCTTTGCTTCTTTGCCTGAATAACAAAAGGCCCCGCGAAAACGCGGGGCCTTTATTTTTGGTGGGTCGTGCGGGGATCGAACCTGCGACAAACGGATTAAGAGTCCGCTGCTCTACCAGCTGAGCTAACGACCCGGAAGAGGCGCGCATTTTATGCGAGCAGCCGGAATTGTCAAGGAATTTGTACCCGACTTCACGACTCGGAATGCTGTTGTAGCGCCCATTCTACGTGCTCTCGCACCAAGCCGGACGGGTGTTGCGAACGAGTCTGCAATGCAGCCACAACTTCCGGCGTAGCACTGGCATTGCCCAGTGCCACGGCGATGTTGCGCAGCCATTGTTCGTGTCCGATGCGGTGGATGGCGCTGCCTGACAGTTTGTGGTGGAAAGCCGCTTCGTCCCAGGCAAACAGTTCGGTCAGCACGACATTGTCCAGGCCGTTGCGCACGGCAAAATCCGGCTCAATGGACTTTTGCGTAAAACGGTTCCACGGGCACACCTGCTGGCAATCGTCGCAGCCGTAGATGCGGTTGCCGATGAGCGGGCGCAATTCAACCGGGATGCTATCCCTGAGTTCGATGGTGAGATATGAGATGCAGCGCCGCGCAT
This sequence comes from Sideroxyarcus sp., assembly GCA_049286265.1. Lineage (GTDB taxonomy): Bacteria > Pseudomonadota > Gammaproteobacteria > Burkholderiales > Gallionellaceae > Sideroxyarcus. Next base: position 36,471 of record JBAQDF010000020.1, on the reverse strand, counting down.
CAAGCTGGTAAGGCGCGGTGATGGCCCGGGTGGGACACACATCGATACAGGATTGGCAAGTGCCGCAGTGGTTGTCTGCAGGCTGTTCCACCGGCAACGGCAGGTCGATGTAAATCTCGCCCAGAAAGAACCATGAGCCCTGCTCCCGCGACAGCAGCAAGGTGTGCTTGCCGCGCCAACCCAGATGCGCTTTCTGCGCCAGTTCCACTTCCAGCACGGGCGCCGAATCGGTGAATACGCGACACTGGCACTCGACTTCATCGCGTATCTGTTGCGCCAATTTTTCCAGCCTGTTGCGCAACACCTTGTGATAATCGCGCCCCAGCGCGTAGCGCGAAATAAAGGCCAGGCTGTCATCGGCCAGCACTTCATGCGCATCTCTGGCGTGTTCCGGATAGTAGTTCATGCGCACCGAAATGACGCGCAAGGTCCCGGGCAGCAATTCGGCCGGACGCGCGCGCTTGGCACCATGTTTTGCCATATAATCCATCGCGCCGTGATGGCCTTCCGCGAGCCACTGCAGCAGATGTGTTTCGGCCGAGCCAAGGTGCGTATCGCTGATACCCACCGCCTGAAATCCAAGCGCATTGCCCCACGCCCTGATGCGCGCGGCAAGTGCGGCGTAATCCGTTTGAGGTATCCCGTTTTGCATGAACCGAATCATAGCCGAAGAGATGTACGCAGGCATTCCGCCGAAGAGCGGAAGCTTGCCATGAACCTTCCCGATGAGGCCGCCACCATGGCTTTTGCGGCGCGTTTTGCGCGCATATTGCAGCCCGGATTGGTGATCTATCTGCGCGGCAATCTGGGGGCGGGCAAAACAACGCTGGTGCGGGCGCTGTTGCAGTCACTGGGCTATACCGGACGTGTGAAAAGCCCTACTTACACCTTGATTGAGCGCTACGAAGCAGCTGGGTTACACTTGCTGCACTTCGACCTGTATCGCTTTCGCGATGCCGAAGAATGGGAGGGCTCCGGATTTCGCGATGAGTTTGACGGACGCAATATCTGCCTGGTGGAATGGCCGGAACAAGCCACGGGACTGTTGCCCCCTGCGGATATCAGCCTCACTTTCGAAATTCTTCAGGACGGACGCGAGCTCTTGCTTCACGCCTATTCCGACGCGGGACAAAAATGTTTGAACGCACTGCCCGCCTGATTTTCATCACATTGCTCTTCTGGCTGCCTTCCGCTTTTGCGGAGGTTGCCATCACTTCGACGCGTCTCTGGCCGGCGCAGGATTACACACGCCTCACGCTGGAATCAAAACAACCCGTTCGCTACAACTTGTTTTCCCTGAAGAATCCGGAGCGTCTGGTAATCGACCTGGAAGACGTCGAGATCAACGCCGCCTTGAATGAACTGGCGGGCAAGATCGGTGCCGACGACCCCTACATCAAGAGCGTGCGCGTCGGCCGCTTCAAGCCCGGTGTGGTGCGTCTGGTGCTTGATCTCAAGGCCCAGGTCAAGCCGCAGTTGTTCAGCCTTAACCCGGTCGCTGAATACGGACATCGTCTGGTGCTGGACGTGTATCCGCTGGTCGCCATCGATCCGCTGATGGCGCTGGCACTACGCGGTGAAAACGTACTCATTGCAAGCGAGCCCGTTGCCGCCAGTACGGTCGGTGAAACACCTGAAATCGTGACCAAACCCGATGTCGCCGAACCACTCCCGGCAAAACCGGCCCCGCTGGCACGTACCGAACTCAGCAACCGCATCCTGCTCGTCGCTGTGGATGCCGGACACGGTGGCGAAGATCCCGGCGCGCGCGGGCGTCGCGGCACATATGAAAAGAATGTGACTCTCTCCATCGCGCGCAGGCTCAAGGCCCAGATCGACGAACTGCCGGGGATGCGCGCCATTCTGATCCGCGACGGCGACTACTTCATCCCGCTGGGCGTCCGCGTGGAAAAAGCACGCAAGGCGCACGCCGACCTGTTCGTCTCCATACATGCCGACGCCTTCCCCAAAGCGCATGCCCATGGTTCGTCTGTATTCGCCCTGTCGGAACATGGTGCGACAAGCGCCAATGCAAGCTGGCTGGCCAAGAAGGAAAACGAGGCCGACCTTATCGGCGGCGTGAATCTCGCGGTGAAAGACCCCTACCTCGCACGCACTCTGCTCGACCTCTCGCAAACCGCCACCATCAGCGACAGCATGAAACTGGCCAGACATGTACTCAAGGAACTGGGGGGGATCAATACCCTGCATCGCGGCCGCGTCGAACAGGCCGGTTTCGCCGTGCTGAAATCGCCGGACACGCCTTCGATACTGGTAGAAACCGCCTTCATCAGCAACCCAAGCGAGGAGCTGCGCTTGAAAGATGAGGCATATCAGGAAAAGATGGCGCGTGCCATATTGGGCGGCATCAAACGTTACTTCGCGCAAAACCCTGCGTTATCCAAGCCCCGTCTGGCGCAGGGTGACTAAGCCTTACAGGACGTGCAGCAAACTTAAGGCGCTACGCCCGTGAACAATACGACCGCACCGGACATTTCCCACGCAGTAACAATCTCCCAGCATAGCAGAGGGTTTACCTCACTGAATTATCTCTTCATCCCATGGCTGGAGCCACGACCCAGATCAGGGGTAGCGCCAAACGGTATAATGGAATAATCGCCGCCACCATCACAGCCACTACCTGGAGCCGTCGTTGTACTGTTTTGCAGGGCAAGTTTGGCATTGAGTATCCTCCCGTACCACATTTATGTTTTACTGAACAATCCCAGGTTGCGTTAAGCCCCCCCCCCGAAATAAAGAAAAGCCGTCAGTGCTGTAATCTGGCTTTTCTTTTGGGTGGTGTAGCCTCTGCATTAACAGCATGAAAATCAGCGTTAATCTGCGAAATCTACGGATAGATCCGAGGTTTTTGGATTATCTGCAGCACCACATTCCAACGTCACTTCGACTCATCGAACAACATCTCCAGCCGCAAACTGAGTACCGAGTTGGCCCGGTAATTCAATACTTTCGGAAAATGCAGTTGCGGACTCACTTCCAAATACATCCATTCCCGATGCAGCCGGTAACGGTATAGCGCCAGAAGAACATATTCCGTCACCTGCGTATGCGGGCGGCTCACCCCGATCGCGCTCGCTTGGTACATCAAGGCTCTGCGCTCATCCAGCTTGTGAAAAATCGTCAAATCCTGCCGCATATCGAAGTTATGCGTATTCTTGAGCCAGGTGGCAATGCTGGAAGAGCGGAACAGCACAGAAGAACTGTGGGGACGTTCCAAATCAAGCTGCGTTGTTTCGCCCACCCCGATAGTATCGAACCAGAATGCCGTCTCCGAAAAATTCACACGCCACTCTTCTGCGGATACTGCCAGGCCGGCACGCGCACGCACAAAAGGAGTCACATGTAAGCCCCGGAATTTCAAACCGCCATCCGTACTGAAACGCCAAAGCTCCGACTGCTCCTTTTCATAACGCAGTGCAGCGGCATAACTCTGGGGTGTGTTGGGCTGCTTGAGCGGTGGCGACTGCGTCTGCTTCGGATCAACGGATGTGTCCTTGTCCGGATCCGTTTCCAATACCAGGTGCAACTTCTTCTCAGCAACAGGCAAATGCACTTTGGCTCGGCCCGACCAGACGAATTTGTGTTCGCCGCCGTAACCCATGACGCGAATGACATCCACCTGCAACACGCTGTCATTGGCCTCCTGATAATTGCGATCATCCCCGAAGAAGCGGTCAACGCTGCTTACGAAGTTGACGAACTTCTCGGACAAATAATCGCGCGGCGTATCCAGTACATTCGCTTCATCGGCCACAGGAGGAGGTGCAGGCGGCCCGACAAATTCCTCGCCGGATGCAAACAATGGGACAAGGAGTACGGCACCCAATGCCAGGCGCGCTGCTATTCTGGAAATCCATGTGGATTGCACTGCCATGCGCCTCAGGCGGGGAAGACCCCGGTGGAAAGATAACGGTCGCCTCGGTCGCAGACGATGAACACAATGGTAGCGTTCTGCACCTGCTGCGAAATGCGTAGCGCCACGCTCAAGGCGCCGCCGGATGAAATGCCGCAGAAGATGCCTTCTTCGCGTGCCAGACGCCGCGTCAGCTCTTCGGCATCTTTCTGCCCGACATTTTCCAGCCGGTCGACATTCTGCGGGTTATAGATTTTGGGCAGGTAGGCCTGCGGCCATTTGCGGATGCCGGGGATCTGCGCGCCCTCTTCCGGCTGCGCGCCGATGATCTGGATGTCCGGATTCACTTCCTTGAAATATCGCGAGCAGCCCATGATGGTGCCGGTAGTGCCCATGCTGCTCACGAAGTGCGTGAGCTTGCCCTGCGTGTCGCGCCATATCTCCGGCGCCGTGCCTTCGTAATGCGCCAGCGGATTATCAGGGTTGGCGAACTGGTCGAGAATAAGACCCTTGCCCGCATCGCGCAATTTTTCTGCCGTGTCGCGCGCCAGTTCCATGCTGCCTGCTTTCGGCGTGAGTACCAGTTCAGCGCCGAAAGCGCGCATGGTCTGGCGCCGCTCAACACTCTGGTTCTCGGGCATCACCAGGATCATCTGGTAGCCGCGCATCGCCGCCGCCATCGCCAGTGCAATGCCGGTGTTGCCACTGGTCGCTTCAATCAGCGTGTCGCCCGGCTTGATCGTGCCGCGCTCCTCGGCGCGACGGATCATGGACAACGCGGGCCTGTCCTTCACCGAACCGGCCGGGTTGTTCCCTTCCAACTTCGCCAGAATGACATTGGAGGTATTGCCCGGAATGCGTTTGAGTCTGACCAGCGGTGTATTGCCGACATAGTCGTCCAGCGTCTTGTACATGCTCAGTCCCGCAAAAAGGTAACGCCAGCATGATAAATGCTGGCGTTACCTTTTGCACTTCTAAATCTGCATAGGATGGGCACGTTTTGTGTGTTTACCCTACCTTGCTTTATTGCGCGATTCCGGAAGAGTCGAACAGTCCTTCAAACAGAACAGAACTGAGGTAGCGTTCCCCCGAATCCGGCAGGATCACCACGATGATCTTGCCCGTGTTCTCCACCCGCTGCGCAAGGCGCACGGCAACCGCTACGGCCGCGCCGCTGGAGATGCCGGAGATGATGCCTTCTTCGCGCGCAAGGCGGCGGGCGTAAAGCACCGCGTCTTCGTTGGTCACCTGTTCGATGTCATCCACCAGCGACAGGTCCAGTGCGCCGGGAACGAAGCCCGCGCCTATGCCTTGTATCTTGTGCGGTCCGGGTTTGAGTTCCTGTCCTGCGCGCTTTTGCGTCAGGATGGGGCTGGCGGCAGGCTCCACTGCCACCGAACGGATTGCCTTGCCGCGCGTCTTCTTGAGGTAGCGCGACACGCCGGTGATGGTGCCGCCGGTGCCCACGCCGGCTACGAAAATGTCGATCTTGCCGTCGGTGTCGTTCCATATCTCCGGTCCGGTGGTCGCTGCGTGGATGGCGGGGTTGGCCGGATTCTCGAACTGTTGCAGCAACACGTACTTCGGATCGGAGTCCGCGATTTCCTTGGCTTTCGCCACCGCCCCGCTCATGCCTTTTGCGCCTTCAGTCAGCACCAGCCTGGCGCCGTAGGCGACGAACAGTTTGCGCCGCTCGATGCTCATGGTCTCGGGCATGGTCAGCGTGAGCGGAATGCCACGCGCGGCCGCCACGAAGGCCAGTGCAATGCCGGTATTGCCGCTGGTGGGTTCGACGATCTCTTTGCCCGGACCGAGCACGCCGCGTTTTTCCGCATCGTCGATCATGGCCACACCGATACGATCCTTCACCGAGTAGGCCGGATTGCGGCCTTCGATCTTGGCCAGGATGGTGGCTTTCGCCCCGTCGCCGATGCGGTTCAGTTTCACGAGCGGCGTGTTGCCGACGGACAGCGAGTTATCTGCAAACTTGTTCGACATGATCTTCTTCCTGAAAATATTTGACGATGGCGCAAGTCTAACCAGACGCCGTCGTTTTATGAACTGGTCAATTGTTATATCTATAGAACCGGGAATCGACCTGGGCCGGAAAACCGCAGTTCAGCCCGCAGATTACACAGATTATCAGGCGATTACTGACAAGAGCTTAATCACCCAATCGGTGGAAATTCAAACCATTGGCTTTTGAATCTGCGGAAATCTGCGTAATCTGCGGGCAACTTCTGTTTTTAGGTTCAAGCCTTTTCCAAAAACCCGCCCGCCCGGAACGTCAGCACCAGCGTATCGCGGTACCCGCCTTCCGCCGTCGGCTGGATGGGCGTGGATTCGTGGATGACTTTCTGGTCGTCCAGCAGCAACAGCGTCCATTGTTCGATCAGGGTAAAACGCTGGCCGTGCCGCCCGTTGAATTCGAAAATGCGGCTTTCGCCGCCACGGATGTTCTCCCGCCCGGCAAACAGGATGCAGACAAAATCCGTACCGTCGCGGTGCGCGCCTTCCGGCGTCGGCCGCCCGATACCGTCGGTGGTATCGATGCGGAACTGGTGCGCTTCCACATGCCAGGGCTGCTCGCCTTTGATGGCGGAACAGACCTGCGCGATGGACTGAATGAGTCTTTTCAGCGCGGGCTGCTCCACAACCTCCGGCTTCATCGGCTCAAACATGCGCAACATGCCGCCGTGCAGTGCGTTGTATTCCAGCGGCTGGTAATGCGCGCGATGCGGAACCTGCTTGATATCCTTGCTGGTCACGATGAAACTAGAATGGCGGCGGCGACGATAATGCCCGCCGTCTTTAAGAAAGTTGTCCGGCGGCAAATCATCCCAATGCGGTTTCAGCACATCCAGCGCGAACCGGGGAAGATCAAGAAAAGTAGCCAGCCCTGACGGGCTTAATACACCGAAGCCCTGGGCTTTTACGGCGTCGGCAAGATGGGAGGGATCGGTATAGGTTGGTGCAAGATTGGCAATAGTCATAGCAAATCAGTCGTATAAAAGATCGCCCGATGAGTCTGCGGCGCAGGTTGCTACTATAAAGCAACGGGAGCATCCAACGCTCGGCTTCTTTGAAGAAAGCACGGGCTGCGGCCATCTAACATGGCATGATGGAAGGCGCTAGAATGTCTCCGCTGGCATTCCAAGTATCCGCGCAATAACAACCCAGATCGGGAGGCAAAATGAACACCTTGTCTATATTGCAAATCCGCCGGAACAGCAAACGTACTACAGCATATGGCCTGATGTTGTCCATGCTGTGCGGTCTCCTGTTCGGCAGTAGTGCCGTGGCAGCAGGCAAGACCTACACTTTCGCGGTCACTCCCCAATTCGAGCAGCGTAAACTCATCGCCATCTGGATGCCTATTGTGGCGGAAGTGGAAAAGCGCAGCGGCCTCTCTCTCAAACTGACCTCCATGATGTCCGTTCCCGACTTCGAAAAGGAACTGGCGCAATCCACCTTCGATTTCGTCTACTGCAACCCCTACAACATCATCAAATCGGTTCCCGCCCCCGGCTACATCCCGCTGGTACGCGACAGTTCGCCGCTGCGCGGCATATTGCTGGTGCGCAAGGACAGCGTTTACACCAAACTGTCCGATCTCGAAGGCAAGACGGTGGCCTTTCCCTCGCCCAATGCGATCGGCGCCAGCCTGTTGATGCGCGCCGACCTGGCGCGGCTGCACCATGTCGCGATCGTGCCGATGTACGTAAAAACACACAGCTCCGTGTATTTTCATGTGGTCAACGGCCTGGCCGATGCGGGCGGCGGTGTCGAAACGACGCTGCAGGAACAAGAGCCCGCAGTGAAAGATGCTCTGCGTATCATCTATACCACGCGCGGATTCCCTTCCCTCCCGGTCGCAGCCAATCCGCGCGTACCCAAGCCGGTTCGCGAAAAGGTGCGCAAGGCGCTGCTTGAGTTAAGCGCAACCCCGGAAGGCAAGGAGATGTTCGCCCGCGTGCCGATGCAGGACCCGGTGGCAACCTCGCTTGAAGACTACGCGCCGATGCGCGCATGGGGTCTGGAATCTTTCTGGGTCGACAAATACTGAATCCATGTCCCTGCGCGCAAAACTGCTGCTGCCGCTCATTCTGCTCTGCCTGCTGATTGCGGGATACCTGTATGCCGTCTGGATACCGCGCACGCTTGCCGCAGATGAAGTCGCGCATCTCAGGGGAGTGGACCGCCACCTGAACAGTGTGGCGGACACCCTCGTCCCGCTCCTGCTGGGCAACCAGCTCGATATCCTCCACGGCAATCTCAATTCGCTGAAACAAGCCAATACCGACTGGCTCAGCATTCGCCTGATCAATCCCGAGAACAAGTTGTTGTATCCGCTGGCGACAACGCCAGTGCCGCAAGAACCGGCAGCGCTTGCTGACGTGCGCAAGGTGGAAAAACAGATTCGCTACCTGGGCGAACACCTGGGCACGCTCATCATCCAGGTCGATCTGGCGCCCTCGCTGGAAAACACCCGCCAGGAAATCAGGGAATTGTCCTTCGTCCTGCTCGGCGTGCTGGCCGCACTCATGCTCACCATTGTGGCCAGTGCGGAAATCATGGTCGGCAGGCCGGTTCGTGAATTGTCCGATGCCGCCTCCCGCCTCGCCCGGATGGATTTCCATACCCCCTTGCCCAAAGCCGGACAGGACGAGATCGGCGAGCTGGTCAAAAGTTTTTCTTCCATGCGCGACGATCTGAAAAACAATCATGCAAGCCTGGTACTGGAAATCACCGAACGCAAGGAGGCCGAGGAAGCGCTCAGGCAATTGAACGAGACGCTGGAGCAACGCGTCAGGAGCGAAGTCGCGGCAAACCGCGACAAGGATCATCTGCTCATCCAGCAATCGCGCCTGGCCGCCATGGGCGAGATGGTGCACAACATCGCGCACCAGTGGCGGCAACCGCTCAATTCGCTCAGCCTCGTCATCAGCAACATCCTGAACGATTTCCGTTTCAAAAACCTGACGCAGGAATCGCTGGAGCACGACGCCGCCAGCGCGCGGCGGTTGATCGAAAGGATGTCCACCACCATCGACGACTTCCGTGACTTCTTCCGCCCCGACCGCGAACAGTCGAGCTTCGATTTGGCGACAGCGATACGCGATGCGGTCTTCATCATCGAGGCCTCGCTCAAGAGCAACCATATCGAGATCGAAACGGATATTCCGCCGGGGCTGACGGTGAGCGGCTTCCCCGGCCAGTACGGACAGGCCGTACTCAATCTGCTGGTCAACGCCAAGGAGGCGATTCTGGAACACCGGCAGACCGGAGGACGCATCCGTGTTGCGCTCGTACAGGCAGGCGACAATGCCGTACTGAGTGTTGAGGACAACGGCGGCGGTATCCGGGATAACATCCTGCCACGCCTGTTCGATCCCTATTTCACCACCAAAGACCAGGGGAGCGGCATCGGCTTGTACATGGCTAAAATGATAATTGAGCGTAATATGCATGGTGTGATCAGCGCCGTTAACATTGAGGACGGCGCCCGCTTCACCCTGAGCATACCCCTGGAAAAAGAACCGTAGCCGAGAAGGCCCGTCATGAATGCCGACACAGCCGCAGTACAAATCGACCCCGTTTTTCTGAAAACCTTGTCCGTGCTTTACGTCGAGGACGACGAGGAGATACGCGAGCTGCTCTCCCGTTTCCTTCGCAACTGGATCGGCACGCTGCATACCGCCACCAACGGTCAGGAAGGCGCCCAGGCTTTCCTCGATCACAACCCCGATGTGGTGGTAACCGACATCAAGATGCCGGTAATGGATGGACTGGAGATGGCCTCCGCCATCAAATCGTCGTCGCACGAAGTCCCCATCATCGTAATCACCGCCTATAGCGAGCGCGATTATTTCATCCGCGCCATTGAGATCGGCGTCGACCAGTACGTGACCAAACCGGTGAACACCGACACACTGTTGCAGGCTATCTACAAGAGCGCGCGGCACCGCTTCCACAAGCGCGAAATCGAAAAGGCGGAAAAGATCGCAGTCGACGCTCTGGAACAAACCATAGGCGTACTGTCGCGCGCCATCGAGATGCGAGATCCCTACACCGACGGACACCAGAAGCGCGTCGCGCTGCTGGCAACCGCCATCGCCGAAGAGATGGGCCTGCCCCCCGACACCGTCACCGGCATCCGGCTAGGCAGCCTGGTGCATGATGTAGGCAAGATCCGCGTTCCTTCCGAAGTGCTGAGCTGCCCGAGGAAACTTTCCAGGACCGAGATGGAATTCATCAAGACCCATCCCGATGCCGGTTTCGAGATCCTCAAAGGCACCACCTTTCCCTGGCCCGTGGCGCGCATGGTGATCGAGCATCACGAACGCCTGGATGGCGCGGGTTACCCCAATGGACTCAAGGGCGAAGAAATCTGCCTCGAAGCGCGCATCATCGCCGTCGCCGACACCGTCGAAGCGATGACCTCATTCCGCCCCTACCGCCCGGCGCTGGGAATCGAAGCCGCAGTGAAGGTAATAAGCGAAGGTCGCGGCAGCATCTACGATCCCGCTGTCGTCGATAGTTGCATTCGTGTGCTGGAAAGAGCCAACTTCAAATTCTGGGGCTGAGCCCGACAGTCGGACACACTGCATCAGACATGTCATGGCACGCCGCAAGCACTACCACGTCTATGTGATCGAACTGTCAAAAGACGTTCTCTACGAGGGCCGCTTCAAGCGCTGTAACCCCGGCTACGTCAGCGGCAAACCCTGCGTGTACGTCGGCATGACGGGATTGGACCCGGATGTGCGCTTCGACAAACACAAGGCAGGTATCCAGTCCAACCGCTACGTCAAGGAATATGGGCTGCGCCTGTTGCCGGATCTCTACGAAGCATTCAACCCGATGTCCTACGACGAGGCGTGTGCCAAGGAAGTTGAGGTGGGAATCGATCTGCGCGAAGCCGGGTTCGGAGTCTGGCAGGCTTGAACCGCGTAATTCAAAAAATGAGCACCAAATACCCGATTACCGAATAATACTTTAGACCGCTTGTCGGAATTGACTTACCTTTCATTCCGCCCGAACCGTCCTGATTCTTGCTGTTCATGGCATTTATCACGACCAACACATATCAGTAACTCGTTGTTTGTAATTATTTATCAGCTATCTCCCTGAATAGCATGCATAGCCATGCGTCCTCAATCCCTGCCGGATGCGCTATTGACAACCACCCCGCTAAAACGGTTATTGTCGCCCCCCAGTTCAAGACACAGGGGGAGAAATGGCCTCCTGTCCGGATGCAAAAACCCTGAAAAGTAACGTATGTAAGTATTTTTCTTTCACTTATTCGGAAAAACCATGAAGCGAATTCTGGCTATTGTCCTTTTGTACCTTTTTACTTCCACCCCCTCCTTTGCCGCGCTTCCTTATGCGGGCGTGCAAATCGATGACAACTCGGCTGGCGTATTGGTTGGTTACCCGCTCAACAAGAAGTACGCCATTGAAGCGCACTACACCAAATCGAACTCCAGAATCGAGCACGCTGGGGTAACCGTTGACACTTCATCCACGGGCATCGGCATCGTCGGCATTGCCCTGTTTCCGATGAAGCTGAATGATGTGATGCCCTACTCCTTGTTCGTCAAGGGTGGCTACGAGCGCACGACCAGTACTGAATCATTTTCAATTCCGGCCTCGATTACGCTCATCCTTCCCTACAACGACACGATCACAACCCATAAAAACCAGGTCATTTTCGGCGGCGGTGCCGAGCTTGATCTTGCGAAAAATCTGACGGGTCGCCTGGGGCTGGATTTTCTGGGCAATAACAGATCCATCTACCTGGCTGCCATTTTCAAATTCTGAGCAAAGCACCGCGTAACGCATTTATTAACGGGCTATTAAGGAAAATTATGGAACGTATTCTGCCGGTCACATTGTTGTCAATTTTCGTTGTAGCTCCCGTTCTGGCAGCGCCTGTCGCTGCGACCACGAGTACTCCGAAAGCCGATACGACCCGTTTGTATGTCGGCGCCCAATTGGGGGACTCGATTGTCGGCGGCATACTGGGAGTGCAAATCAATAAAACATATTCGCTGGAAGCACGCTACGACTATATCGATACCATCTACCAGCCCAACACCACTATAAAAGCTTCCAGCACAGGCATCGCCGGCTTGGGCATGTACCCCGTGAAGTTCGGCGACATGGATCCGTTTTTCATCTTTGGCAAAGCCGGATACGAGCGCACTACAACCAGAACGACAACTACCGACCCTGGCATACCCGGTTATTTTTCTGCCACGACCACAGTCACCACCACCGTCAGGAAGCGGGTGATCGTGGGTGCCGGCGTGCAATTGGACTTCAGCAGGGATGTCAGCGGACGCATCGGCATGAATGCCGTCGGCAGCGACCATTCGGTTTATCTGGCCGCAATTTACAAGTTCTGATCTAACTTCACGAGCCGGATAAATTATATGCGCACTCTGAATTGTCGAACCGCACTGATTATCGGGAAGATCGCATTATTCACTGCCCTGCTCACCGCATGCGGCGGCGGCGATACGACATCCACATCATCCGATATCGCGCACCCCACGCTGGCAGAAGCATCGCGCCTGCTTACACAAGCCACGTTCGGACCGACCTTGGCGGAAATAAACAGATTAAGCGACATGGGAACCTCGGCCTGGTTCAACGAACAATTTGCCAAGCCGCAAACGCTGCACTTGGTCTATATGAACGCAGCAACGCCACTTGTCGGCGAGGATCTCAGCGAAGACCAGTTCTTCGAATCTTTCTGGCAACAAGCGGTTAAAGGTGACGATCAGTTGCGCCAACGCGTTGCGTTTGCTTTGTCGCAAATATTTGTTGTCTCGTTTCAAAACAGCACGCTTGCCTACAACCCGCGTGGCGTCGCCAGCTATTACGATTTACTGGGCATATACGCCTTCCGCAATTTCCGCGACCTGCTGCAAGCGGTGACGCTGCACCCCATGATGGGGAATTACCTGAACGCACTGGGCAACGAAAAAACCGATGGCGCGCAAGTGCCAAATGAAAATTACGCGCGCGAGATCATGCAGCTTTTCACCATCGGCCTCAGACAACTCAATGCGGATGGTACTGATACCACCACTCCGGCGACCGAGACCTACACCAGCGCCGACATAAAAGGATTGGCCAAGGTTTTCACCGGCTGGAGCTGGGCCGGGCCGGACAAAAGCTCAAACCGATTTTATGGCTGGCAACTTCGCGACCCGAATCGCGACTGGCTGCCGATGCAGAACTATCCAAATTTCCATGAGACTTTGCCAAAGTCATTTCTGGGCGTGACCATTCCGGCAAATACCTCGGGCGAAGCCAGCCTGAAGATCGCACTGGATACGCTGTTCAATCACCCGAATGTCGGCCCCTTCATCGGGCGCGAACTCATCCAGCGTCTGGTTACCAGCAACCCCAGTCCGGCCTACGTGGGTCGTGTTGCGGCAGCGTTTGCCAACAACGGACAGGGTGTACGCGGGGATATGAAGGCGGTGATCATCGCCGTGTTGCTGGATTCGGAAGCAAGGACGGTCCCGACAGGCAACACCGCAGGTAAAATACGCGAACCCGTCATTCGGCTGTCCAACTGGATGCGCGCATTCCACGCCACCTCAAGCTCGGGCCGCTTCCAGATGGGCACGCACGACGATCCGCTGTGGGGACTGGCTCAAACGCCGATGCGTTCACCTTCCGTATTCAATTTTTTCCGCCCGGAATATGTGCCGCCGAATTCAAATATCTCCGCAGCAAACAGGTTCTCGCCCGAAATGCAGATCACCGAGGAAATGTCGGTAACCGGCTACTTAAACTTCATGCGCGATGCCATCCAAAATGGCACCGGCATGTCGAATGACATCAGAGCCGATTACACAGCCGAACTGGCGCTGGTCGGCACCCCTGAAATACTGGTGGATCGCGTCAATCTGCTGCTCATGCAAAACCAGATGTCAGCGACCTTGCGCAGTCAGATACTCACGGCGATCAATTCCAATCCAAGCAATTCCGCCATCAACAAGGTCTATCTGGCGATCTTCCTGACCATGGCATCGCCGGAATACATCGTACAGAAATAAAGGCAACCTATGACCGAACCCATCAACACATCCCGCCGCGAGTTTTTGCGCAACGCATCGATGCTCTCCGTAGCCGGCACGATAGGCGCGCCTTTTGCGCTCAATTTGTTTGCAGTCAATGTGGCAGCAGCATCGACCCATACCTCGGATTACAAGGCGCTGGTGTGCATCTACCTGGCGGGAGGAAACGATAGCGCCAACATGGTGATTGCGACCGACACGCCCTCCTGGACTGGTTATCAGGCAGCTCGGGCTGGCTCCATTGCGCTTGCGGAAGCCGCCTTGGTGCCCACGGCCATCATCCCGACCACGGTCAAAGTGGATGCGGTTGGTACGCGCTCCTTCGCCCTGCACCCGGGCATGGGACCACTTAAGGATTTGTTCGATGCCGGACGCGCCGCAATCGTCGCAAATGTCGGCACCCTGATCGAGCCGATCGCGGACAAGGTTGCTTACGCCAACAGTGCCATTCAAAAACCGCCCAGCCTGTTCTCGCATAGCGACCAGACCAGCCAGTGGCACTCTGCCGACCCGGCCAAACCCATTTATGGATGGGGAGGCCGCATGGGAGACTGGCTGAAATCAAGCAACACTCCCAGGGAGAATTTTTCCTGCATATCCCTGACCGGCAATAGCGTATTTCTGGCAGGCGAAACCATCAACCAATACCAGGTCAATTCAAATGGCAGCGCCGTGGCAATCGGCGGGATGACCAATTTGTTCGGCGCCAACACCACACTGCTGCGGGACATCATTACCACGCCGACCAGCGGCAATGTATTTGAAATGGATCATGCTGCCGTCGTGCAGCGTGCGATTGCAGCACAAGCCGATCTCAACACTGTCATGCAGGCAACCGCCGCCACCGTGCCCGTCCCCACCCAGTACACGGCCTATTACAACTATCTTGCCAACAACCCGCTGGCAACCCAACTGAGGACCGTTGCGCGCATCATCGCCGGTCAAACCGCGCTGGGCGCACACAGGCAGGTATTTTTCGTCGGCGTAAGCGGATTCGATACGCATAATGGACAGTTGGCGGGACATGGCGACCTGATGGCAAGGCTGGCACATGCGATTTCGTATTTTGATAGCACGCTGGCAACCCTGCAGGTCGGCGGCGTAACAACCGACATGAGAAGCAACGTGACGCTGTTTACCGCATCCGACTTTGGCCGCACATTCGCCAGCAACGGCAGCGGCACCGACCACGGCTGGGGCGGGCATCACTTTGTGGTGGGAGGTGCAGTCAGGGGCAGGGAGATCTACGGCGAGTTTCCGCAAACCGCCGTCAGTGCCAGCAACCCGCGTGATATCGGCTCCGGCAGCCTGATACCGAACCTCTCCGTCGACCAGTATGCTGCTACGCTAGCCAAATGGTTTGGCTTGAGCACGACTGAAATCACGGCTGTATTCCCGAATCTGGCAAATTTCACCACTCAGGATCTGGGCTTCATGATCTAGCCGGGTAGAAGGAATACTTCACTTTCCCAGCAATTGATTCACATAGCGCCCAGTGCCCTGCTCCACGCTCAGGAGAGGATCGACATAACCGATCTCGCGCAGAGCTGAGATGTCGGCCTGGGTGTAGCTTTGGTATTTGCCGCGCAACGCATCCGGGAAGGGGATGTAACGGATGAGTTGCTGCTGGTGCATCTGCTCCAGCGTCAGCGCGCTCTCGCCCTTGGATGCGCGCAGAGCGTTGATGGTCGCCACGGCCACATCGTTGAAGCTCTGCGCCTTGCCGGTGCCGAGGTTGAAGATGCCGGACTTGTTCGGGTGATCGAGGAAGTACATGTTGATCTTGGCCACGTCCTCCACCGAAACGAAATCGCGCAACTGCCCGCCGTTGGCGTAGCCGTCGCAACCCTCGAACAGTTTCACGTAACCTTCGGCGCGGTACTGGTTGAAGAAGTGGAAGGCCACCGAGGCCATGCGTCCCTTGTGCTGTTCGCGTTTTCCGTAGACGTTGAAATAGCGGAAGCCGACGATCTGCGAGGTACGGCTGGCCCAACGGCGGCGTACCACCTGGTCGAACAGAAATTTTGAATAGGCATAGACGTTGAGCGGCGATTCGTACTCGCGGCTTTCCTTGAACACACCGCCGCCGCCGTAGACCGACGCCGACGAGGCATACAGGAAAGGTACTTCCTCGTTCTGGCAATGATTCAATATTTCCAGCGAATAACGGTAGTTATTCTCCATCATGTAGTGGCCGTCTGTTTCCATGGTGTCTGAACATGCGCCTTCGTGCAGCACCGCAGCCAGAATGCCGTCGAAGGAACCGTCCTGCAGCAGTCCGACGAAATCTTCCTTGTCGATGTAATCGGCAATATCGCAATCGGTGAGGTTTTTGAACTTGTCGGCGTTCGTCCTCAGATTATCGACCGCAATAATATTTGTCTCGCCGCGATCATTCAGCGCCTTGACCAGGTTGGAACCGATGAATCCGGCAGCGCCGGTGACTACGTAGTACATATATTTCTCCTTGCAAAGGATTTTGGATTTTGGAACTAGGATTTAGAAAAACCCACCATCCGCCCAAACCCTAAATCCCAGTTCCTAAATCCTGAATGATTTCGTCCCGGCTCACCACTGCCGTGCCCAGTTTGCCCACCACCACGCCTGCCGCTCGGTTCGCGATGCGCACCGCATCGGCCATGTCCGCCCCGCTCGCCAGCATCACCGCCAGCGTGGCGATGACGGTGTCGCCAGCGCCGCTCACGTCGAACACTTCGCGTGCACGCGTCGGCTCGTGCAACACATCCTTCTCGCGGAACAGCGACATGCCTTCTTCGCTGCGCGTGACCAGCAATGCGTCCAGTTTCAATTCTGCGCGCAGTTTCTGCGCCTTGGCGTCCAGCTCGGCCTCGTTCTTCCAGCTTCCCGCCACATCGCGAAACTCGCTGCGATTCGGTGTGAGCAGGGTGGCACCCTGATAGCGCGCATAGTCGTCACCTTTTGGATCGACCAGCACCGGCTTGCCCGCAGCACGTGCGGCCTTGATCATTTCGGCGATATGCGCCAATCCGCCCTTGCCATAGTCCGACAGGATCACCACATCGGCAAGCGGCAGCTTGGTATGGAAATCCGCCAGCTTGGCGTTCAGCACTTCGTGGCTGGGCGGCGTTTCAAAATCAATGCGCAGCAGTTGCTGCTGCCGAGCAATGGCGCGCAATTTGACGATGGTGGAGATACTGTCGTCGCGGTGCAGCATGGCGGTGACCCCGCCCTGCTCGGTCAGCAGCCGCTGCAGGCAATCGCCCGCTTCGTCCGCACCCACCACCGACAACAAAGTGCAATGCGCCCCCAGCGAGGCGATGTTTCGCGCCACGTTGGCGGCACCGCCCGGACGTTCTTCCACTTTGCTGACTTTCAACACCGGCACTGGCGCTTCCGGCGAGATGCGTGTCACATCGCCGAACCAGTAACGGTCCAGCATCACGTCGCCGACGACCAATATGCGCGCTTTCTCAAACGATGGCAGCTTCATGCCAACTCTCCTGTCTCTTTCAAAATATCCTGCAATGCCCGCAACGGATCCGGGGCCTGGGTGATCGGACGTCCGATCACCAGATAGCTGGAACCGGCTTCCAATGCGGCGCGCGGCGTCATGATGCGCGATTGATCATCCGCCGCCGAGTTGGCTGGACGGATACCCGGCGTAACCAGGCAAAAATCCCGCCCCAATTGCTGGCGCAGCAAAAACGCTTCCTGCGCGGAACACACCACCCCATCCAGACCACTGTCGTTCGCCAATCCGGCCAGTAGCGGCACCATTTGCGACGGGCTGGCGTTGATGCCGATACCGTGCAAATCTTCCTGCGCCATACTGGTCAGGATCGTCACGGCGATCAGTTTTGGTCTGTGCTCGATGTTTACCAGCGCTTCGCGCGCCGCATCCATCATGCGTTTGCCGCCCAAGGCATGCACGTTCACCATCCACACCCCCAGCGCTGCCGCCGCCTTGCAGGCTTGCGCCGTAGTGTTGGGAATGTCGTGGAATTTCAGATCGAGAAAAACCTCGAAGCCGAGTTTCTGCATTTGCTCGACCAACTGCGGACCGGCAGCAGTGAACAGTTCCTTGCCCACCTTGAGACGACATTTCGAGGCATCCAGCTTTTGCGCCAAAGCCAATGCCGGCGCAGCTTGCGAGTAATCGAGGGCAACGATGATTCTTGGGTTGATTTTGGAATCACCGGTCATATCGCCACTCCGGTCTCTTCGCTGCGCTTGGGCGAATAACTCTCCCAACTGTGGCACGCCGGGCAATGCCAGTAGAACTGGCGCGCCTTGAAGCCGCAATGCTTGCAGCGATACATCGCCAGTCCGCGCGTGCGCTGGAAAATAAGACTTTTTACCAGCTCGAGGTCGGCGCGGCGTTCGCCGGAAATATCCAGCAACCGCGCTTCCAGCAATTTATCCAGGCCCAGCAGGGTTGGGTTTCGCTTCAATTCGTCGCGTACCATGACATACGCCGCATCTGCGCCGTCGCGCTTGACCAGGACGCCGAACAGCACATTCATCAGATCCAGCGAAGGGTATTTCTGCAGCCAGATTTTCAGCAGCTCTACACCGGCGGCTTCGTCGCCGACCTTGCGATAAGCCTGCAGCAAGGGTTCTGCCACCAGCGGCAAATATTGCGCATCCTGCTGCTCGACGCGCTTCCAGATTTCAATGGCCCGCGCGGCACGGCCGGCAGCCAATTCGATATCGCCCAGCATGGCACTGGCGCGTACCGATTGCGGATTGACGCTGAGCGCCTGCTCCAGATGCACTACAGCGGCCTCGGTTTGCTTGCTCTTCAGTTCGCTTGCCGCCAACTCGCAGAAGAAGAATGCCGCTTCTTTGCTGTGCGACTCTCCGGTCAACGCAGCAAGGCGCTGGCTGATATCGATCGCCTTGAGCCAGTCCTTTTCTTTCTGGAAAATCTCCAGCAGGAAATCGAGTGATTCTTTTTCGTACGGCGAACCATGCAGTTCGTGAAAGGCCGCTTCGGCACGATCCAGAATGCCCGCCTTGAGATAGTCCTGCGCCAACTCGAACAGCGCTTGTTGGCGCTTGCCCTCTTCCAGATCGGTGCGTTCGACCAGGTTGAGGTGCATGCGAATGGCCCTGTCCACTTCGCCGCGGCGGCGGAACAGGCTGCCCAGCGCGAAGTGCAGTTCGACCGTTTGCGGGTCGACCTTGACCACTTCGATGAAGGCTTCGATGGCCTGGTCCTGCTGTTCGTTGAGCAGGAAGTTCAGGCCCTGAAAATATGAGCGCGGCAACGCGCTGGATTCGGAGAGCAATTCCTTGATATCGATACGCGCCGCCAGCCACCCCATGCCGAAAAACAGGGGGAAAACCAGCAGCATCCAGGGTTCGAAATCCATTAGTTCAATATCTCGGGAGGTTGAATGGGATCGCGCTGAGCATCGAAATCGGTCAGTTTATTTTTCAACTGAAGCTCGCGCCTGGCAGCGGCAAGTTCATGGCGCTGGCGGTACAGCATGCCCGCCATGGCCAACAGGCCAATGACGACGCCTGCCGTAAAAAAGCACAGCAGCGCAACGACAAGAGAAGTCTGCCATTCGTAACCCAAGAAATACCGCAACGTAACCAGTTGGTCATTCTTCAGGGCGAATCCCAGCAGCAGCAGGAAAAGTACGGCGCGCAGGGTCCAGATCAGGTATCGCATGATGATGAAATTATCGCCTATAAATCGGTAGTGCAACGATAACAGATACAGATAAAAAATTGGCGGCACATCTCTCGATACGCCGCCAATCCGATTACTTCAAAACTACATCAGGCCTGAGGATAATCCACCCGTTCGCGCAGTTCTTTGCCAGCCTTGAAATGCGGGACGTACTTGGCAGGCACCTGAACCTTGTCGCCGGACTTGGGGTTGCGCCCCAGGCGCGGCGGACGATAGTTCAAGGCAAAGCTGCCAAAGCCGCGGATCTCGATACGGCCACCTTTTGCCAGCGTGGACGACATGCTGTCCAGGATCACTTTCACAGCCAACTCGGCATCCTTGCCGAGCAACTGTGTGTAGCGTTCCGTAAGCTTGGCGATAAGATCTGAACGGGTCATTTCTCCTCCTTACTGATTGTCAGCCTTGCTGGAATCCAGTTTCGCCTTGAGCAGCGCACCCAGATTGGTTGTACCAGCAGTGCTGGTGTTTTCTGCTGCGAACTTCTGCATCGCCGCTGCGGTGTCGGCCTTGTCCAGCGCCTTGATCGACAGGTTGATGCCGCGGTTCTTGCGGTCCACGTTGATGATGACGGCCTTGACGGTATCGCCTTCCTTCAGGTGGCCGCGGATGTCTTCCACGCGGTCGGCGGAAACTTCGGACGCCTTCAGGTAGGCTTCAACGTCGCCTTCCAGCATCACAACGGCACCCTTGGCATCCAGCGACTTCACGGTGCCGGTTACCACAGCGCCCTTGTCGTGGCCGGAAACGTAGCCGCCGAACGGATCACCTTCCAGTTGCTTCACGCCCAGGGAGATGCGCTCGCGCTCAACGTCGATGGCCAGAACCAGAGCTTCCAGTTCGTCGCCCTTCTTGTAGTTGCGCACGGCTTCTTCGCCGGCAACAGACCAGGACAGGTCGGACAGGTGCACCAGACCGTCGATGCCGCCTTCCAGACCGATGAACACGCCGAAGTCGGTGATGGACTTGATCGCGCCCTTAACTTTGTCGCCCTTCTTGTGGTTGAGCGCGAAGTCGTCCCAAGGATTGGACTTGCACTGCTTCATACCCAGGGAGATGCGGCGGCGAGCTTCGTCGATCTCGAGGATCATGACTTCAACTTCGTCGCCCAGCGCTACAACCTTGGACGGATGCACGTTCTTGTTGGTCCAATCCATTTCGGAAACGTGTACCAGACCTTCGATACCCTGTTCGATCTCGACGAAAGAACCGTAGTCGGTCAGGTTGGTCACCTTGCCGAACAGGCGTGTGCCTTGCGGGTAGCGACGTGCCAGACCATTCCAGGGATCGTCGCCCATTTGCTTGATGCCCAGGGAAACGCGATTCTTCTCTTGGTCGAATTTCAGGATCTTGGCTTCGACTTCGTCGCCAACGGTCAGAACTTCGGACGGGTGCTTCACGCGACGCCATGCCAGGTCGGTGATGTGCAACAGACCGTCGATACCGCCCAGGTCAACGAATGCACCGTAGTCGGTGATATTCTTGACGATACCCTTGACGATTGCGCCTTCTTTGAGATTTTCCAGCAGGGACTCGCGATCGGCACCTTGCGATGCTTCCAGCACAGCGCGGCGGGAAACCACCACGTTGTTGCGCTTGCGATCCAGCTTGATGACCTTGAGTTCCATGGTCTTGTTTTCGTAGGGTGTGGTGTCCTTGACCGGACGTGTATCCACCAGCGAGCCGGGCAGGAATGCGCGGATGCCGTTCACCATGGCAGTCAGACCGCCCTTGACCTTGCCGCTGACATAACCTTCAACGATGCGGCCTTCTTCCATCGCCTGTTCCAGATCGATCCAGGCAGCCAGACGCTTGGCCTTCTCACGCGACAAGCGCGTTTCGCCGTAACCGTTTTCCAGGGATTCGATGGCGACGGTGACGAAATCACCGGCCTTGACTTCAATTGCGCCCGCTGCGTCTTTGAATTCTTCAACGGGAATAAAACTTTCGGACTTCAATCCGGCATTCACGACCACCACGTTCTGCTCTACGCGAACGACTTGGGCTGTAATCAGTTCACCTGCGCGCATTTCCTTGCGGCTCAGGCTTTCTTCAAACATTGATGCGAAATTTTCCATATCTGCTACTGCGTTCATATTGATATACCTTGAGGACAAATCCCGTGTTAAGCGGGGGTTAGTTATAAAACCCAAACAGAATAGCTTCTATCTGGACTCCAACACTCGGTAGCGACTTAGCACTTCCTGAACCGCCTGCTCGATGTTCAGAGGGGTCGTATCCAGCAAGCTCGCACCTTGCGCCTGTTGCAGAGGAGCCACGCTTCGTTGAGTATCCCGCTCGTCGCGCGCCTTGATATCCTGCAAAAGGGCGGCGATATTAGCACTCATCCCTTTTTCTATCAACTGCTTATATCGACGTTCGGCACGCGCCTCGGCGCTGGCGGTCAGGAATATCTTGAGCTTGGAGTCCGGGAATACCACTGACGCCATGTCGCGCCCGTCCGCCACCAGCCCCGGCGCACGCCGGAAAGCCCGCTGCTTATCGAGCAAAGCCGCGCGCACCTTAGGCAAAGCCGCTATTTTGGAGGCCGCCGAACCGGCTTCCTCGGTGCGCAATTCATCGCCCACCTTGGCGCCATCCAGCCAAATAGCCTCACCTTCAAAGCGGATATCTACCTGCCCGGCCAGTTCCGCCAGTCTGGCTTCCTCTTCCAGGCCGATGCCGCGTTTTTGCGCGGCCAGACCCAAAAGACGGTAGAGAGCGCCGCTGTCAAGATAATGCATGCCCAGCGCCGTCGCCACGCGCTGTGCCACCGTGCCCTTGCCGGAGGCTGACGGACCGTCGATGGCAATGACCGGGACTGCCTGCGTCACTTTGGCAAATTCGGAGAAATATTCAGGGAAAGTCTTGGCCACGCACTTAGGGTCATTGATGCGGATGCCTGCACCACCAAAAGCGGCCAAAGAGAAGCACATCGCCATGCGGTGATCGTCGTAGGTGTCGATGGCGGCATGTTTGATCTGTGCAGGCGGTGTGACGCGAATGAAATCAACCCCCTCTTCCACCGTCGCCCCGACCTTGCGCAATTCGGTTGCCATTGCCGCGATACGGTCAGTCTCTTTCACACGCCAACTGGCGATATTGCGCAACGTAGTCGTGCCGTCCGCAAACAAGGCTGCGACAGCCAGCGTCATTGCGGCGTCAGGGATGTGGTTACAATCGAGGTCGATGGCCTTCAGCATGCCATTCTTGGGGCCAGTCGCCACCATCGAGTTCGGCCCCATGGTGATGATCGCACCCATCTTTTGCAGCTCTTCGGCAAAGCGCACGTCGCCCTGTACGCTATCTTGTCCCACACCTTCCACAGTCACCGGCCCGCCACCGATGGCTCCGGCTGCAAGGAAATACGAAGCCGACGAGGCATCACCTTCAACAAAAACCACACCTGGACTCTTGTAGCGTTGCCCGCCGAACACCACGAAACTCTGCCAGTCCTTGCGCTCCACGCGCACACCAAAGCGCGCCATCATCGCCAAGGTGATCTCGATATAGGGTTTTGAAATCAGTTCTCCGACCACCTCAACTTTGACCGTCTGACCGGTCAGCGGCAACGCCATCAACAAACCGGTCAGGAACTGGCTGGACACATCGCCGCGCACCTGCACCGTATCGCCAGCCAGGTTCGCCGGAGAAATCCGCAACGGCGGGAAGCCTTCATTGCCCAGATAGCGGATGTCCGCGCCCAACTGGCGCAACGCATCCACCAGGTCGCCAATGGGGCGTTCATGCATACGCCCTCCAGGAGAACCACTGGTTCCCCCGAACATTTCATAACTCCCACCCGACAAGGCCAGCGCGGCAACCAGAGGACGAAATGCCGTACCGGCATTGCCGAGGAATAACTCGGCCTGCTTGTTCGGAAAATTACCGCCGCAACCTGTGACGCGATAGGCAATATTGCCTAGAGACTCCACCTTCACGCCGAGCGTACGCAACGCATCCAACATGCGTTCAGTATCGTCCGAGTGCAGCAGGTCGCGCACTTCTGTTGCACCTTCGGCCAGCGCCGCCAGCAGCAACACTCGATTGGAAATACTTTTGGAACCGGGCAGGCGCACGGTGCCGTGCGCGGACATCAAGGGAGGGAGTTCAAGGAATTCGTGCTGAGTCATGTAACGCTTTCTAGGTTCCGTCATTCCCGCGCAGGCAGGAATCCAGGCATTCAAATCATTTCCCGCAACGCGGGGCTAAAACCAACGGCATTTTCAATAAACCCGCTGGATTCCCGCCTGCGCGGGAATGATAAAGCCTATTGTTGCGTCCAGGCACTGCGCACTTCGCGCGCCAGACTGAAAATCTCTTCCAGTTTGGCGGCATCGTTGTTTTGCAGCGCCTGATAAACGACATAAAGCTCATCGGCGTAGCGCTTCACTTCCACCAGCAACGCTTCGCGATTGGCCAGACTGATATCACGCCACATCTCCGGGGAGCTGGCGGCGATGCGGGTGAAGTCACGGAAGCCGCTGGCGGCGAAGGACAGCAACTGGTCGCGGTTGTCGCGTTGCGCCAGGTCATGCACCAACGCGAACGACAGCAGGTGCGGCAGGTGGCTCACGGCGGCAAAGACGGTATCGTGCTGGGCCGCAGTCAATTCGCTCACTACGGCACCGCACAGTTCCCAGGCCTTGCGCACACGCGCCACGGACTCTTTCGAGTTCTCCGGCAGCGGGGTAAGCACGACTTTCTTGCCCACATACAAATCGGGCAGCGCGGCAGCCGCACCGCTCTTTTCGGCACCCGCGATGGGATGTGCAGGAATGAATTGTGAGATTTTGTTGCCGAGATGCGCCCGCGCCGCAGCCACCACATCGCTCTTGGTGCTGCCACCGTCGGTGACCAGCGTATGAGCGCCAAGATGCGGTGCGATGCGGGTGAAAATATCGGTCATTTGCGCCACGGGAGTGGCGAGCAGAACAATGTCGGCATCGCACACTTCCTGTGCCACATCGCGACCGATGCGGTCGAGGATGCCGAGTTGTTTGGCCTGTTCCAGGGTTGCCATGCTGCGCCCGAAGCCAACCACCTCGCCTACCGCACCCGCCTTGCGCAAGGTCAACGAAAACGATCCGCCTATCAGGCCGACGCCGAATATGACAATTTTTCCGAAAGCAGGTTGCGACATCATGTTTATCCAATCAAGAAGCTGGTAGCTCGTAGCCGGTAGCTGGTGGCAAAACCGGCTGGGCTACAAGCTACCAGCAACAGGCTACCGGCTCAAATCACAGCGTCCTTCCGATCGCCTTGGCAATCGCACCCAGCGAGCCCATGAGTGTCTTCAGCTCTTCCGGCTTGAGCGCCTGGTCGGCATCGCACCATGCATCGCAAGGGCTGGGGTGCATTTCAACCAGCAGGCCGTCGGCGCCTGCAGCAATCGCTGCCTGCGACAGTGCCGGCACCATCCATGCCTTGCCGCCCGCGTGGGAAGGATCAACGATCACCGGCAGGTGGGTCTCTTTCTTCAGCACGGCGATAGCAGTCACGTCCAGCACGTTGCGGTAAGCGGTTTCAAAAGTGCGGATGCCGCGTTCGCAGAAGATGATGTTGTGGTTGCCGCCCGCCGCGATGTATTCCGCCGACATCAGCCATTCGCTGATGGTGGCCGACATGCCGCGCTTGAGGATGACGGGTTTGTTGACCTTGCCCACCGCCTTGAGCAGATCGAAATTCTGCATGTTGCGTGTCCCGATCTGGATCGCGTCCACGTCGTATTCCATGAAGGCGTCCAGTTGGCGCGCATCCATCAATTCGGTAACGATGGGGAGCTTGTATTTTTCTGCCGCCTTGCGGAACATCGCCAGACCTTCCACGCCGTGGCCCTGGAAAGCATAGGGGCTGGTGCGAGGCTTGAACGCGCCGCCGCGCATCAGGCGGCAACCCGCCTCATGCGTGAACTTCGCGGACAGGTCCATCTGATCCTGGGTTTCCACCGAGCATGGCCCTGCGATGATCTGGATCTGGTTGCCGCCCAGCGGGATGCCGCCGATCTCGACGACGGTGTTCTGCTTGTGCGATTCGCGCGACACAATCTTGTATTGCTTGGCGATGTGCATTGCCGATTCCACGCCTGGCAGGGAGGTGAACATTTCCGCTTCCAGCTTGCGCTCGTCGCCGATAGCGCCGATGACGGTGCGCTCCACGCCGCGCGAAATGTTGGCCTTGAGTCCGGCCGCTTCAATCTTTTTTACCACCGTGTTGATTTGTGCGTCGGTGATTTCACTGCCCATTACGATGATCATTTGTTTTCTCCGTTAACTTGCTGGTTGATTGCTTTTTCCAATGCACCTAAAAATTTTGCGTTTTCGCTTTCCAGACCGATGCTGACGCGCAACCAGTCCGGCATATCGTAGTTGGCTATGGGGCGCACGATCACGCCCAGTTCGAGCAAGCGTCGGTACATCGCCGTGGCGTTGCCGATGCGGAACGCCACGAAGTTACCGAACGAGGGAATGTATTCCAGTCCCAGCCTGGTCAAACCGTCGGTGATCTGCTGCATACCGCGACGGTTCAGATCGAAAGTCTTCTTCACGAAAGACACATCGCGCAACGCCGCCACTGCCGCCGCCTGTGCCACGCTGTTCACATTGAACGGCTGGCGCACGCGGTTCATCATATCTGTCACCTGCTCATGCGACAACGCATATCCGACACGCAACCCAGCCAGACCATAGGCCTTGGAGAAGGTGCGCGAGATGATCAGGTTGGGAAATTCCTTCATCCAGCTCACGCTATCGTAGCGTTTGTCTTCGGGCAGGTACTCGTTGTACGCCTCATCCAGCACCACCAGAATCTCGGGCGGCAATCCGCGCAGAAAGGCCTGCAGATCGTCCGCACTCAGGAAGGTGCCGGTCGGATTGTTGGGGTTGGCGATAAAGACGATCTTGGCCTTGTTGTCGCGGGCGGCTTCCAGCATTGCGGGCAAATCGTGACCGAAGCCCTTGGCGGCTGGCACGCTGATGCCGGTAGCGCCTACAGCCTGCGTTGCCAACGCATACACCGCGAACGCATGGTCCGAGTACACCACCTTGTCGCCCACCGTCAGGAAAGCGCGTGCGGCGAATTCAAGCAGGTCGTTGCTGCCATTGCCCAGCGTGATATTGGCATGCGTCACGCCGTAGCGTTTTACCAATGCATCCTTGAGTTCGAAACCGTTGCCATCGGGATACAGCGCGATAGTCTTGATGGCTTCCTGCATGGCGGCAACCGAAGCCGGGCTTGCGCCCAGCGGGTTCTCGTTGGAGGCCAGCTTGACGATGCCGGTAATGCCCAACTCGCGCTCCAGCTCGGAGATCGGCTTGCCCGGCTGGTACGGCGCAATGGCGCGAATATAGGATGGCGCTAAATCACAGTAATTCATTTGATACCTTGCTAGTTGAAACGATTAGACGGCAACCGGGTAAGAACCCAGCACCTTGACGAAAGCCGCGATCTGCTTGAGTTGCTCCAGCGCAGTGACGACCTTGGCATCGGATTGATGACCTTCGATATCGACGTAGAACACGTATTCCCACAAACCGGTGCCCGACGGACGCGATTCCAGCTTGGTCATGGAAACGCCGTTCTTGGCAAAAGGCGTCAGCAGGTCGTGCATCGCGCCCGGACGGTTGGGGGCGGACATCGCCAGCGAAGTCTTGTCCTTGCCGGACGGAGCCACGTCCTGTTTGCCGACAACGAGGAAACGCGTGGTGTTGCGCGCATCGTCCTCGATGTTGTGCGCCAGCACCTTCAGCTTGAAATGCTCCGCCGCCTGTTCCCCGGCAACGGCCGCCGCAAACGACTCTTCCGCCGCCAGACGCGCCGCGTCGGCATTGCTGGAAGCGGTAACGCGCTCGGCGTTCGGCAGATGCGCATGCAGCCAGCCCTGGCATTGTCCGAACGATTGCGGATGCGAGTAGACCTTGCGAATCATCGACAAGTCTTTTTCGTTCGACAACACGCATTG
Organism: Sideroxyarcus sp.; assembly: GCA_049286265.1. GTDB lineage: Bacteria > Pseudomonadota > Gammaproteobacteria > Burkholderiales > Gallionellaceae > Sideroxyarcus. The sequence goes on along the minus strand of JBAQDF010000020.1, from coordinate 8,857 downwards.
ATGCACCTGCAACAACACTTCGCCGCAAATCCGGAGATTGCTGTTCAGCAACAGATCAAGCGTGCGCCCGATCGCGCCCTCGGTGGAATTTTCCACCGGCACCAGGCCGTAATTCGCCGCACCGCTCTCCACAGCGGAAAATACGCCGTCGATGGAGTCAGCGGGAATGCCTTCGGTTGCCTGCCCGAAACGCTGGAACACGGCTGCTTCACTGAAGGTGCCGTGTGGCCCCAGATAAGCCACACGCAACGGCGCTTCCAGCGCGCGGCATTGCGACATGACTTCGGTAAACAACTGCGATACGCCCTGGTGGGACAGCGGGCCCTTGTTTGCATCGACCATGCGCTGGAGTACTTGCGCCTCGCGCTCGGGCCGCAGCACCGCGCCATTGCCTTTGACGCGGCCGATCTGCTGGGCCAGTCCTGCGCGCTGGTTGAACAGCTTGAGCAACTCGTCGTCGATCCGATCGATCTGCTCGCGGTATTTTTTCAAATCATCACTCATACTTCCGCCTCCAGCGGCAAAGCCCGCACCATCAGCACACCGGGAATGGCGGCGATCTGTGCAATCAGTTTATCCGGCAGCGCGGAATCGATATCCACCAGGGTGTAAGCCATTTCGCCGCGCGATTTGTTCATCATGTTGTGTATGTTGATACCCGCCTGCGCCAGCGCGGTGGAAATCTGTCCCAGCATGTTCGGCACGTTGGCATTGGCAATCGCCAGACGATACGCCGACTCACGCGGCATGCCGACATTGGGGAAATTCACCGTATTGGCGATATTGCCGTTTTCCAGATAGTCGCGCAGCTGGCGGATAACCATCACCGCGCAATTCTCTTCCGCCTCTTCGGTGGACGCGCCCAGATGCGGCAGCGCGATGATCCTGTCATTCGACAGCGCCTTGTTGCTCGGGAAGTCGCACACATAATAACGCAGATGTTTGCTCGCCAAACCTGCGATGACCGCGTCTTCGCTCACGATGGCGTCGCGTGCAAAATTCAGCAGCACGGCACCCGGCTTCATCGCCGCCACACGTTTGGCGTCGATCAGATTGCGCGTCTCATCCAGCAGCGGCACATGCAGCGTAACGAAATCGCTGTGCTCAAGCAGATCTTCGATACCGGACGCCTTCTTTACCTGCGAGGACAGGCTCCACGCCACATCCACCGTAATATTCGGATCGAAACCGATCACCTGCATGCCGAGTGCGATCGCCGCATCCGCCACTTGCCGCCCCACCGCGCCCAGCCCGATAATACCTACCGTTTTGCCGCGCAGCTCGGTTCCGGCGTATGCCTTCTTGCCATCCTCGACCAGCTTGCGCATGGTCGCATCGTCGCCTTTCAAGCCTGCGGTAAAACCCAGCGCAGACACAATATTGCGCGAAGCCAGCAACATGGCGGCGACCACCAGTTCCTTCACCGCATTGGCATTCGCCCCCGGCGCGACAAACACCGGTACGCCGCGTGCGCTCATCTTTTCTACCGGCACATTGTTCGTACCTGCGCCGGCGCGTGCGACGGCCAGCACGCTGGCAGGCACATCCATTTCCAGCATGTTGTGCGAACGCAACAGGATCGCATCGGGCTGCTCAATCTTGTCGCCGACCTGATAACGCCCGGCAGGCAGGTGTTTCAGACCTGTAGTCGAAATCTTGTTCAGCGCAAGAATTTGTAAAGCCTTAGCCATTCCGTCTGGCGAACTCGTTCATGAAATCCACCAGCGCTTGCACACCCGCCAAGGGCATGGCGTTGTAGATCGAGGCGCGCATGCCGCCGACGGAACGGTGGCCCTTCAATTGCAGCAAGCCGCGCGCATCCGCCTGTTTCAGGAATTCGCCGTCCAGGTTGGCATCCTTCAGCGTGAACGGCACATTCATACGCGAGCGGTCTGCCTTGTTCACCGGGCAATGGAAGAAACCGTTGCTGGCGTCGATGGCCGCATACAGCAGGTTGGCCTTGGCGATATTGGTCTTTTCCATCGCGGCAACGCCGCCGTTCTTCTTCAGCCACTGGAACACCAGCCCGGACATGTAGATAGCATAGGTGGGCGGCGTGTTGTACATGGAATCAGCGTCGGCATGAATCTTGAAATCCAGCATGGTCGGCAGGCGCGGATCGGCATGCCCCAACAAGTCTTCGCGCACGATGACCAGTGCCACGCCGGCCGGGCCGATGTTTTTCTGCGCACCGGCATAGATCAGGCCGAACTTCGACACATCATAAGGACGCGACAGGATATTGGACGACATGTCCGCCACCAGCGGCACCTTGCCGGTATCGGGAACCCAGTTGAACTCCACGCCGCCTATGGTCTCGTTGGTCGTGTAGTGCACGTAGGCCGCGTTCTTGTCCAGCTTCCAGCTCTTGAAGTCCGGCACATAGGTGCAGTTTTTGTCGGTATTGCTGACGACTTCGTTCACCTGGATAAACTTCTTCGCCTCGCCGATGGCCTTTTTCGACCATTCGCCGGTATTCACGTAATCGGCGGAAAGCTTGCCGCGCATGAGGTTCAGCGGGATCATGGAAAACTGCAGATGCGCACCGCCTTGCAGGAACAGCACCTTGTAGTTGGCGGGAATATCCATCAACTCGCGCAAATCGGCCTCGGCCTGGGCATGAATGCCCATGTATTCCTTGCCGCGATGGGACATCTCCATCACCGACATGCCGCTGCCGCGCCAGTCGACGAGTTCCGCCTGCGCCTGTTGCAATACGTCCTTGGGCAATACTGCCGGGCCCGCGCTGAAGTTGTAGATGGTCATACTGCTCTCTCCTGGATCAATTCCGGGGAAGGGTAAAAGGGGGAAGGGAAAGACCGGTGCGGTGCACCGCCTCAGCCTTTACCCTTCTCCCTTCCCTCTTCCCTCTTCTCAAATAATTACTGCCCCTCAGCCTCTTCTTCCGTTTCGGCAATGCGGCTCAAACCGGCCAGCTTCTCGCCCTCGCCCATGTTCATCAAGGTCACGCCCTGCGTGGCGCGGCCCATTTCTCGGATCTCGTTGACGCGGGTGCGGATCAGCACGCCGCTGGTGCCGATCAGCATGATCTCGTCTTCGGGTTTGACCAGCGTGGCGGCGACCACCTTGCCGTTGCGCTCGGAAGTCTGGATCGCGATCATGCCCTGCGTACCGCGTCCGTGGCGGGTGTATTCGATGATGGAGGTCCGCTTGCCGTAACCGTTTTCGGTCGCGGTCAGCACGGATTGCTCTTCGTTCTCGGCCACCAGCAAGGCGATGACCTTGCCGCCCTTGGCCAGGTTCATACCGCGCACGCCGCGTGCATTGCGGCCCATGCCGCGCACATCGTCCTCGTCGAAGCGCACCGCCCTGCCCTCGTCCGAGAACAGCATCACGTCGTGCTTGCCGTCGGTGATCGCCACGCCGATGAGGAAGTCGCCCTCATCCAGGCTGATCGCGATAATGCCGGCCTTGCGCGGATTGGCGAAGTCCGACAGCGGCGTCTTCTTCACCGTACCTTCGCTGGTCGCGAAGAAGATGAACTGATCCTCGGTGAATTGTTTCACCGGCAGAATGGCGTTGATCTTCTCGTTCGCTTCCAGCGGCAGCAGATTCACGATGGGCTTGCCGCGACTGATGCGCGTGCCCTGCGGAACGTCGTACACCTTGAGCCAGTAGACGCGGCCGCGATTGGAGAAGCACAGGATGTAATCGTGGGTATTGGCGATGAACAAGTTGTCGACGAAGTCGTCTTCCTTGGTCGCGGTGGCCTGCTTGCCGCGTCCACCGCGCTTCTGTGCGCGGTACTCGTCCAGTTTCTGCGCCTTCATGTAGCCGCCGTGCGACATGGTGACCACCACGTCTTCCGGCGCGATCAGGTCTTCCATGCTCATGTCTTGCGTGTGCGTGATGATCTCGCTGCGGCGCTTGTCGCCGAACTGCGAGCGGATGGTGATCAGCTCGTCGCCGATGATCTGCGTCACGCGCGCCGGTTTGGACAGGATGTCCAGCAGATCGGTGATCTTGTCCATCACTTCGCGGTATTCACCGACGATCTTGTCCTGCTCCAGCCCGGTCAGGCGTTGCAGACGCAGTTCCAGAATGGCCTGAGCCTGCGCATCGGAGAGGTAATAGCCGCGCTCGTTGCCTGTGCCCACCAGGCCGAATTCCGGCGCCAGCCCCTCGGGACGCGATGCGTCGCTGACGCGGGATAGCAGATCTTCCACCAGCGACGAACGCCAGGAACGCGCCATCAGCGAGCGTTTGGCATCCGGCGGCGTCGGTGCGGCCTTGATCAAAGCGATGATCTCGTCCACGTTGGACAGCGCGACCGCCAGACCTTCCAGGATATGGCCGCGCTCGCGCGCCTTGCGCAGTTCGAATATGGTGCGGCGGGTGATGACTTCGCGACGGTGACGCAAGAAGGCCTCAATGACGTCCTTCAGATTGCACAACTTGGGCTGACCATCAACGATGGCGACCATGTTGATGCCGAAGCTGTCCTGCATCGGCGTGTCTTTGTAGAGCTGATTCAGGATCACTTCGGCATTCTCGCCGCGCTTCAGCTCGATCACCGCGCGCATGCCGGACTTGTCCGATTCGTCGCGGATTTCGGAAATGCCTTCGATGCGCTTCTCGCGCACCATCTCGCCGATACGCATCAGCAGGGTGGCTTTGTTCACCTGGTAGGGCAATTCGTCGATGATGATGGCCTGGCGGTCGCCCTTGCCGATGTCCTCGAAGTGGGTGCGTGCGCGCATCACCACGCGGCCACGGCCGGTGCGGTAGCCCTCCTTCACCCCGGCCAGGCCGTAGATGAAGCCGGCGGTCGGGAAGTCCGGCGCGGGCACCAGTTCGATCAGGCGCTCGATATCCATGTCCGGCTCGCGCAGAAGCGCCAGGCAGGCGTCGATCACTTCGCTCATGTTGTGAGGAGGTATGTTGGTCGCCATGCCCACCGCGATACCGGAGGAACCGTTTACCAGCAGATTTGGGAAGCGCGCCGGAAACACAAGCGGCTCGTGCTCGGATCCGTCGTAGTTCGGCCCGAAGTCGACTGTTTCCTTGTCCAGATCGGCCAGCAGTTCATGCGCGATCTTGGCCATGCGGATTTCCGTGTAACGCATCGCCGCCGCGTTATCGCCGTCCACCGAGCCGAAGTTGCCCTGACCATCCACCAGCGTGTAGCGCAGCGAAAAATCCTGCGCCATGCGCACGATGGTGTCGTACACCGCGGTGTCGCCGTGCGGGTGGTACTTACCGATCACATCGCCGACGATACGCGCCGATTTCTTGTAGGCCTTGTTCCAGTCGTTGGACAGCTCGTGCATCGCGAACAGCACGCGCCGATGCACCGGTTTCAGACCGTCGCGCACATCGGGCAGCGCACGGCCCACGATCACACTCATCGCGTAGTCCAGATAGGACTTGCGCATCTCTTCTTCAAGGCTTACCGGCAGGGTTTCTTTGGCGAATTGTTGTTCCATGAGCGACCTATAAATGAACCCCAAAAAGCAGCTTGCGGGGCATTAAAACGAAGTTAGCATTCTAGCACAGCAGCTCCTCCCTCCGACTACCCGCCAGACTCCCCGCTTTGTTTGGCTATTGGCAGGGAGTTTTGTTAAAGTCCTCTACCTGTCAACAGAGGTAAACACCATGTCCAACGCCGATCCCGTCGAACTTGAAAAATTCTCGCAACTTGCCCACAAGTGGTGGGACAAGAACAGCGAATTCAAGCCGCTACACGAAATCAACCCCTTGCGCCTGGGTTACATCGACCGCATCGCGCCGCTTTCGGGCAAGACGGTGCTGGATGTAGGCTGCGGCGGCGGTATTCTGGCGGAAAGCCTGGCCGCATCCGGCGCCACGGTGTCGGGCATTGACCTGGCCGACAAGTCGCTGCAAGTCGCCAAGCTGCACCTGCTGGAAAGCGGCCACAAGGTGGAATACCGCAAGGTGGCGGTGGAAGACCTTGCTGCCGAGCGTCCCGCGCATTACGACATCGTGTCCTGCATGGAAATGCTGGAACATGTGCCCGATCCCGCCGCCGTGGTCGCCGCCTGCGCCCAGTTGGTCAAGCCAAACGGCCATGTATTCTTTTCCACGCTCAACCGCAATCCGAAGTCCTATCTGTTCGCCATTCTCGGTGCGGAATACGTACTCAACCTGCTGCCGCGCGGCACGCACGATTTCGCCAAGTTCATCAAGCCTTCCGAGTTGGCGCAATGGTGCCGCGATGCCGGTTTGAACGTGTCGGACATCACCGGCATGAGCTACAACCCGCTGGACAAGACGTATTCGCTCGGACGCGATACCGGCGTCAACTACCTGGTGGCCTGCCAACGTGGTTGAGGCCGTCCTCTTCGATCTCGACGGCACCTTTGCCGACACCGCACCTGATCTGGGTGCGGCGCTCAACCATGTGCGTGCCTTGCACGACATGCCGCCATTGCCCTTGGTAACCATACGCCCGCAGGCATCGCACGGTTCGCCGGGGCTGCTCAAACTGGGAATGAACGTCGGGCCGGATGACGCGAATTACAACGAGATGCGAGAGACATTTCTGCAACATTATGAAGCGCATATCTGCGACCACACTGTGCTGTTTCCGAGCATGGCGGCGCTGATCGCCGAACTGGAACGGCACGATTTGCCCTGGGGCATCGTCACCAATAAACCGCACCGCTATACCGTACCGCTGATGGAAAAACTCGGCTATGCCAAACGTGCCGCCTGCCTGGTCAGCGGCGACACCTGCGCACGCGCCAAACCGCACCCGATGCCCTTGTTACATGCCGCCGAACTGATGGGCGTCCTGCCGGAACAATGCCTTTATCTGGGCGACGACCTGCGCGACATGGAGGCGGCACAGGCGGCAGGCATGAAAGGCATCATCGCAGCTTACGGCTATATCGATCCCAAAGCCGATCTCGCCGCTTGGCCATCCTCCGGCAGTGTACCGACCCCCTTTGCTTTGCTACGTTACATACAAAGCTGAACGGCGGTATCATGCCCCCAATAATAAAATGGTTGGGCGGAGAAGCATGAACGAAAGGCGCAGCATGGACGACATTCCCATCATTCCGACGCAAGACAGCCTTCAGGAGATCTTGCACAAGGTCATCATCGCCCATCAACAGGCGCTAGCTTTGCTGCAACAGACCGAGACTGCGTACGGCCGTCTGGTTCCGCACCAGTTGCTCAACCTGCTCGAAGCCAAAAGCATCGTGGACGTGAAGCTCGGCGACCAGGTCGAGCGCAAGATGACCATCATGTTCTCGGACATCCGCGACTTCACCCCGCTCTCGGAGTCCATGACCCCGGCGGAAAACTTCGAGTTCATCAACTCCTACCTCAGCCAGATGGAGCCGGTCATCAGCCGCCACCGCGGCATCATCGATAAATACATCGGCGACGCCATCATGGCGCTGTTCGAGCACGGTGCGGATGACGCAGTAAGCGGCGCCATCGCCATGCTGGAACGGCTGAACTATTACAACGCCGGACGCGAACGCGCAGGCTATGCGCCGATCCACATCGGGATCGGGCTGAATACCGGCGTGGTGATGATCGGCACGGTGGGCGGCATCAACCGCATGGACAGCACGGTGATCGGCGATGCGGTGAACCTCACCGCGCGTCTGGAAGAGGCCACCAAGACTTATCATGCACCGCTCATCATCAGCCAGAACACGCTGTACGATCTTGCCGATCCGGCAAAATTCGACATCCGCTTCCTGGATCGTATCCGCGTGAAGGGCAAGTCGCAGCCGCTCTCCATTTATGAAGTCTTCGACAACAATCCCGAAGCAATTCGCAACAGCAAACGCGCAAGCCTGGCGATTTTCGAAAAAGCCGTCGCCTGCTATCACCTTAGAGATATCATCCAGGCGATCCCGCTCTTCAAACAATGCATCGAAATCGCTCCCGATGACATCCCGGCGCTCATCTATCTGGAACGCTGCTACGAATTCGAAGCCACCGGACAGCACCTGGGAACAGGCGAACTGCAAGCATCACTGACCTGGAAAGAAGAACAGCACACCGGCCTAAGCGAAGTCGACAACGCCCATCGCGATCTGATGGAGCACATCAACGACCTCACCGCACAGGTCGACCAGAATGAATGCGGCAATTTCGCCGATATCTTTCCTTTTCTCGTCCGGCACGCCAGACAGCTATTTCCGGTCGAGGAAAAACTGATGCGCGAACATGACTACCCCTTCGCCGAAGGTCATGCCCTGGAACACAAGCGCTTTATCGAACACTTCACCGCGCTGGAAAAACAAGCCCGCTCCAGCACGGAAGACCCGCGTTACCTCGCCTTCCGCACCGACCTGCTGCTGCTTGACTGGTTCGCCTCGCACGCCACCAAGGCAGACCGCCACTTTGCCCGCTTCATGCTCGGCAGCAACAGGAAGAAGTAAAGCAAAGCTGTTATAATCAGCCCTGCTAGTAGCAAACCGAACCGGGGGCGACCTGGCTTCGACGTGGGTTACAAAGCAGTGTAGGGCATACCGAGGACCCGCAACCTCGTAAATCAGCTGGAAAACCAATAGTCGCAAACGACGAAAAGTACGCTCTAGCCGCTTAACCGGTTAGACCTCACACCCCGCTGTCTGTGGAGGGGCTCAAGGCAGTAATGCCGCGATGAGTGAGGTCATTTACACAGAATCGTGTCGTGCAGGGTTACTTTGTACGAAGCTAAAATTAAGGTGACTCGTCCTGTAGCAGCCTGTCGGTTGGCGTCTGCAGGATAAAATTAAATAACCAGACTAAGTATGTAGAACTGCCTGTAGAGGGCTTGCGGACGGGGGTTCAATTCCCCCCGCCTCCACCAACAAATGAAAACGGCACCCTGGTGGTGTCGTGTTCATTTGTTGCGTTGTGTTTGAGA
>JBAQDF010000019.1:0-16140 GCA_049286265.1 Sideroxyarcus sp. | reverse complement strand
TCCGCCTGCGGCCGCGATGATCTTGGAAAACTGCCCGACCGGGACTTCCGTCGTGCCTTTGAACATCATGTGTTCCAGCACATGCGCCACGCCGGTGGTGCCGGTGCGCTCGTCCATGCTGCCCGCGCGATACCAGACCTGCTGTACCAGCACCGGCGCGCGGTGGTCTTCCTTGACGATGACTTTGAGGCCGTTGCCCAGGGTTTTTTCATAGACTTCCGCCTGCGCCACGGACGAAATCTGCAACAACAGCGCAACGACGACTAAATGAATTCTCATTTCCCTACCCTATGGATGCGCGATTCGGCTTAAAATGAGCGCGCATTATGCGACATTTCATTCACTCCCGAACACTCTTGCATGTTTAGCTTTCTGAAAAAGACTCCCGCCACCGCCGAATCGAAAAACTGGCTGACCCGCTTGACAGGCGGTCTGGCGCGCACCGGTGGACAGCTCACCGCCCTGCTGGTTCCCGGCGGCCGTATCGATGAAGACCTCTACGAAGAACTGGAGACCATTCTCATTACCGCCGACGTGGGCATGGACGCCACGCGCTCGCTGCTGGCCGATGTGCGCCGTCAGGTCAAGGAACAACACCTGACCGAGGCCGACCAGTTGAAAGAAGCCCTGGCGCACGCGCTGCTCAAGCTTCTGCAACCCCTCGCGCAGCCGCTGGACGTCAATCCCCATAAACCCTTCGTCATCATGCTGTGCGGCGTCAATGGCGCGGGCAAGACCACCTCGATCGGCAAACTGGCAAAACACTTCCAGAGCCAGGGCAAATCGGTGCTGTTGGCTGCGGGCGACACCTTTCGCGCCGCCGCACGCGAACAGCTCATGGAATGGGGCAAACGCAACGACGTCACCGTCATCGCCCAGCAAAGCGGGGATGCCGCTGCGGTGATCTACGACGCGGTGCAGGCCGCACAGGCACGCGGCATTGACGTGGTGCTGGCCGATACCGCCGGACGCCTGACCACCCAGGCGCACCTGATGGAAGAGATCAAGAAAGTGAAGCGCGTCATCGCCAAGGCCATGCCAGAGGCTCCGCATGAAGTGCTGCTGGTGCTGGATGCCAACACCGGACAGAATGCGCTATCGCAGGTCAAATCCTTCGACGATGCACTGGATGTCACCGGCCTGGTGCTGACCAAACTCGACGGCACCGCCAAAGGCGGCGTCATTGCGGCTATTGCCAAGGCGCATCCGATTCCAGTGCGGTTTATCGGCGTGGGCGAGGGACTGGATGATTTGAGGCCGTTCGTGGCGGAGGATTTTGTGGCGGCGTTGCTTGGACTTGAATAGTGAAAATATCAAATGCGCCGTCATTCCCGCGAAGGCGGGAATCCAGCGGTTTTATTCAACGTGCTTTTAGCGCTTGTCCTTGCTACGCAAGGAATTTTTTAGTTGGCTGGATTCCCGCCTTCGCGGGAATGACGTTGTTGAATTATCGAGGTGGGCAATGATCAAATTCAACCAAGTCTACAAACGCTACCCAGGCGGCCATGAAGCGCTGAAGAACGTGAACTTCGACGTGGCCGAGGGCGAAATGGTGTATCTCACCGGCCATTCCGGCGCGGGCAAGAGTACGTTGCTCAAACTCGTGGCCGCCATCGAGCGCCCCAGCAGCGGCGGTGTGCTGGTCAAAGGCCAGAACATCCGCTCCATCAAACCCGCCGCCATCCCCGCTTTGCGCCGCAACATCGGCCTGATCTTCCAGGACCACAAACTGCTGTTCGACCGCAATGCCTTCGACAATGTGATGCTGCCCTTGCAGATCTGCGGCTTCGACCACCGCGAGTCGGCAAAACGCGTGCGTGCCGCGCTGGACAAGGTGGGCCTGCTCGACCGCGAAAAGGCCAACCCCATCGCGCTTTCCGGCGGCGAGCAGCAGCGCCTGTGCATCGCGCGCGCCATCGTAAACCGCCCCACCATCCTGCTGGCGGACGAACCCACAGGCAATCTCGACACCGAGTATTCGAACGAGATCATGAATATCTTCAAATCGTTCCATCAGGTCGGCGTCACGCTGCTCATTTCCACACACGACGAAGGCATACTGCGCCAGTTTCCGGCACGGGCGCTGCATCTCAAAAAGGGAGAACTGCAAGCATGAAGACGCTCATAGAACACTTGCGCGTGCTGCACTACACCCTGCGCCGCCTGCTGCTCACGCCCAATGCATCGCTGCTCAATATCACCATCATCGGTATCGCGCTAAGCCTGCCGGTCGGCGGCTATGTGGTGCTGAAGAGCGTGCAGTCGCTGGGCACCCAGATCGCGGGCACTCCGCAGATCAGCGTTTTTCTTGTCACGGGTACAAATGGCGCAGAAATCGAACGCATCGGCGATAAACTCAAACAACATGACGGGATCAAAAACATCGAGTTTGTTTCGCGCGAAGTGGCGTTGAAAAAATTGCAGCAAAGCACCGGCCTGTCCGACGTTATCGGCGGCCTGTCGCAAAACCCGTTGCCTGATGCGTTTATCATCTACCCCAAAGACGGCAATGTGAAGGCGCTGGAAGCCTTGAGCGATGAATTAAAGGGCTGGCAACAATTCGAGCATGTGCAGCTCGATTCGGCCTGGATTCACAAACTGGAAGCGCTGCTGAATTTCGGGCGCATGGCGGTCGCCATTCTCGCCGCTTTGTTGAGCTTCGCGCTGATCGCCATCACCTTCAACACCATCCGCCTGCAGATACTCACCCGCCGCGAAGAGATCGAAGTGGCAAAACTCATCGGCGCTACCGACGCCTTCATCCGCCGCCCCTTCCTCTACTTCGGCCTCACCCAGGGACTGCTGGGCGGCATCGCCGCATGGCTGCTGGTGGCGATCAGCCTGCAATTGCTCAACTACCAGGTCGGCATCCTCACCCAACTCTACGCCAGCAGTTTCAGCCTGCAACACCTGTCGCTGGCCGACAGCGTGACGCTGCTGGGATTCTCTGCTTACCTGGGCTGGCTGGGGGCGTGGTTCTCGGTATCACAACACCTGTGGCAGATCGAGCCGCGTTAGGGAATACCCCTGAAGACGCCATAGCCATCCAAAGTGCCGCTTTGATACCGAAGCCAAATCGGGTATCGTGCATATCAGCACCGCCGTTGCTCAAATAAGAACGATATCAATCAGGGGGAAGCATGGCATTTCTGGAATGGACTCGCGAACTGGAATTTGACATCCCTGTCATCGATGACCAGCACAAGCGCATCGTTGCCTTCATCAACGAACTGCATGACGCTCTCGCAACGGGAAATGCCGAAGAGACCGGTCACGTGATGGAAGGCCTGCTCAATTACACGGTCACCCATTTTGAATTTGAAGAGGACTTGCAGGAAAAAGCAGGTTATCCCTTCCTCAAAGCCCACCGGCGCATCCATGAGATCTTCATGAAGAAAGTAGCCTCCATCCGGGAGCGCGGCGTCCTTGGTGAAGACATCGCGCCGGAATTGCTGAAATTACTGAAAGCCTGGCTTGCCAGCCATATCAAGGGCGAGGATCGCGATTATGTCGAGTCGGTGAGAAAAATCACCGAGAGCAGGAATCAGGAAATTGCCGGTTGGCTGAACTCGGCCCTGAAACGGTTTTTCGCCTATTGATCCTTAAAACCGCAGTTCAGCCCGCAGATTACACAGATTAACGCAGATTAACGCAGATTATTAGGCGGTTACTGACACGATCTTAATCACCCAATCGGTGGAAATTCACCCCATTGTTTCGTGTTGTTTAATCTGCGGAAATCTGCGTAATCTGCGGGCAACTGCTTTTTTTAGGTTGATCGGGCTGGAAGAACTCAGCTCCCCGCATTAACACTTTTCGCCGTCCCCGGACCGTTCGGTGTTCGACCCGGATGATCTGCGCACAGATGCCAATCCGCCCTACTCTTCGTGATGCAGATGCTTGTTCAATTCTGTCAGGTCTTGAATAACATCGCGGGAAGCGCGCGCATATTCATTTTTCAACAGCGCATCCGACGCGGCCAGGTCATTAGCCTGCACTTTCATCACCACAGAGCCCGCCACAAAATGGAAGTTTGCGTGGTCTGAACGCAACTTGTAGAAGTCCTCGTCATCGTGGAAATGCTGCAGCGCGGGTCCGTGTATCCATTTTCCCAGCACGCATTGATCGTCGCGGCAAATAACCATTGGATCGAGTTGTTCCTTGGAACTTCCATCCACATAGCTCTGCAAACGCCCCTTCCACTTCATGTGCGCGTCAATGCATTCGGAAATATTGATCTCGGCACGAATGGCTTCGCGTACTTTCGCGTTGCTTGCCTTGTCGAGCCCAAACAGTTTTGCAAAGAATCCCATGACTTATCCTCCCTGAATTTATTTTTATATGATCACTCCATGCCGCCGTTCGATTTTATATCCATTCCAAACAAACGGGTTAGTGTCATTAATATTTAAATAAACGGAACGATTGCGGATGGCGCAGGAGGATTGCCAGCAACAAAATCCCTAACTGCGTTTCTCCAGCCTCTCCATCTTCAATCCGCCCACCTTGGGTGTCCAAAGTTCCGGGTTCACCGGAAATTCGCAGAACTCACCGGTACGCCGGTAGCCACGCCTCTCATAGAACGCAATCAATTCATGCCGGGAGGTGATGACGATCATGACATACGAGTTTACTTCCCACGAGTCCCGCGCCAGGGTCTCGCCCTTTTGCAGCAAGCGCTTGCCGATGCCGACACCTTGTATATCCGGACGTACTACGAACATACCGATATAGGCCTGATTGCCTTGTTTTTTGACGTGGACTGAACCGACGAGCATCGTATCGCGATGGCAAAGCAGAAAAAAAGAGTCTTGAGCCGAGATGAGCTGCTTTATCTCCTGCGGTGTCGTGCGCAACCCGTCCAGCAAGTCGGCTTCCGTGGTCCAGCCCTGTTTGCTGGTTTCACCGCGATAGGCGGAGTTGACGAGGTCTGTTATGGCTTGTGCGTCATCTGCAGTTGCGCGGCGAAATGACAATGTATCGTTTGTCGGGAGCGCCGGCGTCTCGTCGGCTGTTTCAAATGACCTCGCCGACGGGGACGTCGGCGTTCCCATTAACGCCCAGCCACCATCATGTTCTCGATCAGCACCGAGCCGCATTGGCGCGCGCCCTGCACCAGCACGTCGTTGCCGACGGCGGCGATGTGTTTGTAGATGTCCCTGAGGTTGCCGGCGATGGTGATTTCCTCCACCGGATACTGAATCTCGCCGTGCTCGACCCAGAAGCCTGCCGCGCCGCGCGAATAGTCGCCGGTGACAGGATTGACGCCGTGGCCAAGCAACTCGGTGACTAGCAGGCCGCGCTGCATCTGACGCAGCAGTCCGTTAAAGTCCAGATCGCCCGGTTGCACGATGAGGTTGTGCGTGCCGCCCGCGTTGCCGGTGGTCTGCATGCCCAGCTTGCGCGCGGAATAGCTGCCGAGAAAATAACCGCGCAGCACGCCTTCTTCAACAATGGCGCGACGGCGGGTGCGCACGCCTTCGTCGTCGAAGGCGCTGCTGCCCAGACCACGCGGAATATCCGGCACATCGTCGATGCGGATATTGCTGGAGAACACGGGTTTATCCAACTGGTCGAGCAGGAATGAAGACTTGCGGTACAGGCTGCCACCACTCACCGCGCCGACGAAATGGCCGATCAATCCTGCGGCAACAGGCGCCTCGAACAGAACCGGGCACTGCAGGGTGTCGAGTTTGCGCGCTTTCAGACGGCGCACGGTACGCTCGGCGGCGATGCGGCCGATCTCTTCCACTTTCAGTATTTCGCGCGCGTCGCGCGCCGAGCCATACCAGTAATCGCGCTGCATGCCGTCGCCCTTGCCCGCAATCACCGAGCAGCTCACGCTGTGGCGCGAGCTGGGATAGCCGCCGACAAAGCCCAGGCTGTTAGCTTGCACAAAACGACCTTCGCTGACATTGACCGTCGCGCCTTCGGAATTGTTGATACGTTTGTCGGTTTTGAACGCGGCCTGCTCGCACTCGCTTGCCAGCTGAATGGCTTGTTCGACATTGATTTCCCAAGGGTGATACAGGTCGAGGTCGGGGAATTCGGTGGCGATCTGGTCGGCATCGGGCAGTCCGGCGCAGTCGTCTTCCGCTGTGTAGCGCGCAATATTGAGCGCGGCATCCACGGTGTCGTGCACGGCCTTCTTCGAAAAATCCGACGTGCTGGCGTTGCCGCGCCGTTTGCCTATATACACGCTGACGCTCATGCCTTTGTCGCGGTTGTACTCGATGGTCTCGACCGCGCCCTGGCGTACCGTGACGGTCTGGCCGAAACCTTCCGAAACTTCGGCCGCACTGGCGGTAGCGCCCTGTTGGCGGGCATAGTGGACGATATCGGTAGCCAAATGCTTCAGGGAATCGGCGCTGTGGAAGGCTTTTGCAACTTTGCTGTTCATAAAATTCGGGGGCTGGTTCGTCGGGAGGCGCTATCATAGCAACATCCGCTGAACTTACCGATACCATGAACACCCGCCAAAGACACGACGACGAGCTGGAAGAAGAACTTCCCCCCAGCAAAACCAAGATCAAGAAGCAGATGCTTGAACTGCAGGACCTCGGCAAAACCCTGACCGGTCTGTCCAAAGAGAAACTGAAAGAACTCAATCTGGAAGAAGACCTGCTGGCAGCCATCCTGGACTACAAACGCATGACCAAGTTCGGCGCGCTCAACCGCCAGTTGCAATACATCGGCCGCCTGATGCGCGAAGTGGATCCCGTCCCCATCCAGGCCAAGCTGGACGCCTGGAACGGCGTCTCGCGCCAGCACACGGCGTGGCTGCACCAGGTCGAGCATTGGCGCGACCGCCTGATCGAGCACCCGGACGCACTCACCGAACTGCTGGCCGCCCATCCGGAAGCCGATGCGCAGCACCTGCGGACGTTGATACGCAATGCGCAAAAGGAGAAGGAGCTTCTGAAGCCCCCCAAGAGTTACCGCGAACTGTTTCAGGTATTGCGCGACGTCATTCCTGAGCCGGATTGATATGAGTCCAATGTAGGTGCGAATTTACCTCGAAGAGGTTCTTGCACCCTGTGGGTGTTCGCACATATCACGCTGCTCGTGCGAATAAATTCGCACCTACAAACTCCTTGGCTTCGTTTCAAATGTTGATACTTGGCATATAGATTGGAAGCACTATCATGACCTCAATACTCCCCAACATCACCCTCGACACCGGCTCCAACCCGCAGCACAGCATCATCTGGCTGCACGGACTCGGCGCGGATGGCGAAGATTTCGTACCCATTGCCGAGGAGATGGAACTCCCCGTTGCAGTGCGCTACATCTTCCCGCACGCCCCCATGCGCCCGGTAACCATCAACGGCGGTTACGTAATGCGTGCCTGGTATGACATCCTGACCGGGGCGGCTTCGGCGGAGTTGTCCGCCAGCATCGGACGGAACGAGGATGCGGAAGGCCTGCGCGAATCGCAAGCCGAAGTGGAAAAATTGATTGCACAGGAAAGGCAGCGCGGTATTGCCGCCGAAAATATTTTCCTCGCGGGGTTTTCCCAAGGGGGCGCGGTTGTCTTGTATACCGGGTTACGCCACAAGGAAAAAATGGGCGGGATAATGGCGCTCTCGACTTATCTGCCGCTGAAGCAGACCTTGGCCGCGGAAGCCGCCGCTGCCGCCAAAAACGTCCCCATTTTCATGGCGCATGGCCGGGCAGACCCGGTCATTCCCTATACTTTCGGCCGGGCGTCGTCAGAGGAATTGTTGCAGCAGGGTTACCAGCTGGAGTGGCACGACTACGCCATGCCGCATTCGGTGTGCCCGGAAGAAATACGCGATATCGAATTGTGGCTGACGCGCAGACTGGCCGCCGGATGACGGCCTATTCGGCGGAAGAATCCTGTTCCATGCGGCGATAACGCGCGAGGTCGTAGTCGTCGCCGCTTTCCACCAGCGACAGCGGCAACAGCAAGTAGCCTTTTCCGCTCAGATCCATGTTCAAACTCCGGTTCGGCGAGAATGTACCGGGCCGCATCAGCAGCCATGCCTCACCGCTGGTGTCGGCGGGTCTGTTCAGGTACAGGGCGATCTGCACATCCTCGTCGGCCGCTTCCACACGATCCGTCAACGAGATGCCGACGATCTGGGTGCTGAGCACTTCCACGCCGACATGCATATTGTTTTTTTCGTCCCGGCTCAGGCGCCGCACGATACCCGCCCCCCAGTTCGAAACGTTTTCAGGCTTGCTGCCAATCAGGGAGCCGATCTTGATCCCGTCAACCTGAGCAGCGGGTAGCACGCTACGGAACCCGGTGGCGCTGATATCTTCCACATCCCAAATTTCCGCCGAGTCCGGATTAAAAAAGTTGAGTCCGACATCCGCCTGTTCCAGCATGTGAAAGAAACCGTTAGCTACCTTGAGGTTCACATTGATCTTGCGGCGCTGGTTGCGGCGGGTCGGCAGCGGCAGGGTCAGGGTATCAATCAGCTTGCGCAGAATATCGCGCACCAGTTCGACATCGTATTTCGCCCCGCAAAAATTGACTTCGTCCGGCACGATGCCTTTTTCCAGTGTCTTGGACAGGGAAACAAGCTGCTTCAACTCTTCATCCACCGACATGAAACGCAACGCCGGATGAAGCGTGGTATCGCTAGACACGCGCATGGGCGGCGTAGGCTGGGCCAGATCGAACACAAAAATCGCATTGGCGTTGTATTGCCCGTCCACCTGCAGCCCCTTGCCCGCATAAGAGATCAGGCGCTCGGTGATGTGCTCCTGCAAAGGATTCTGCACGCCCGCGCTCACGCCGTACCAAACCAGCAGAGCGGCAAACTCCTGCTCCACCGATGTGTTGCCCGGAATTCCCGGGAACAAGGCCACGGCATCGTCATGATAGCCGTTCGTCTCGGCGTGGCCATAAAACTCGGAAAGGTGACTCCACAACACGGGCTCCACCAGCGCATAGCGCGCTGCGGCCATTTTCAGACGCCCGGCCAATGCCACAATGCCGCGCGCACCCAATAAGGCCAAGTCCGGTTTGACGCCGGATGCCCCGCGCCCGCTGTTGCGATAGCGTGTCAGCACGTCGAAATAAACCAGTTCGCTCTGGGTATAGAAACCGTTCAGCACCGTCCACAGACGGTTTTCCTGGAATTTCGATACAGTTTGCATGGAGAAGTAATCGCGCAACAGTTTGCGCACATGCGGCTGCGCCGCATCATCGAACATGCGCAATACGGCAAACTCGTGATCCAGACGGAAATCCTCGGCCAATTCGAGAATCGACTCTATCCAGCTCGTCAACTCCTGCACCGTGCTCAGCGCATCATTCTTTGGAACGTCCTCAAGCACCTGTTGTGCCGTCTTGATGTCCGCAAGCGGGTGATCAGACTTCTTGCCAAATATTCCCAACATCGCGACTCCCGGCGTTTACGCTCTCTCGATAGGACATAATATAAGCACAAATCAACATCGGTTACCATAACCCCAAAGGCCAATTACCTTTAAAAACCCTGTTCCTTCAAATGATTCCGCTACTGCACAGTTCAACTTTTCCGTCGGTGACGCAAGCTCTGCGCTCGCCCAACGGCTTGCTCGCGGCAGGCGGAGACCTTGACACTGCGCGCCTGCTGGAAGCCTACCGCCACGGCATTTTTCCGTGGTTCAGCGAAGGCGAACCCATCCTGTGGTGGAGTCCTGACCCGCGCATGGTATTGTTTCCAAATGAATTCAAGGTCTCGCACTCGTTGCGCAAGACCTTGCGCAACGGCCGCCACGAAGTGCGCTTCGACACCGATTTCGAGCAAGTGATGCGCGCCTGTGCTGCCCCGCGCGAAGGCGCCAACGGTACCTGGATACACGATGAAATGATCGCCGCCTATTGCGAGCTGCACCGCCTGGGGTATGCGCATTCGGTGGAAATCTGGATGAACGGAGAACTGGTCGGCGGACTCTATGGAGTCGCGCTGGGCCGGATGTTCTACGGCGAATCCATGTTCAGCCGCAAAACGGACGCGTCCAAGATCGCGCTCGCCCACCTCGCCGCACAGCTGGCAAGATGGAATTTCGGCATGATCGACTGTCAAATGAACACGTCCCACCTGGCCTCGCTCGGCGCACGCGAAATCCCGCGCAAGGAATTCATCGCCCGCCTGCAAGACTTGATAAACTGTGACCCTGTAGCTGTCTGGCGATTCGACGAAGACCTGTTCACATGAGTTTGCTTAACGACATTCCGCTTTCCGCATTACACCTCTACCTGACTGCGCCCTACCCGTGCAGTTATCTGGAAGGGGCGGAGGCGCGCTCGCAAGTCGCCACGCCCAGCATGCTCATCACCACGCCCGTCTATTCCGAACTGGTGCGCCACGGTTTCCGCCGCAGCGGCACCTTCACCTATCGACCGCACTGCGACACCTGCCGTCAATGCGTGCCGGTGCGCGTGGTGATCGCCGATTTCCAGTCGACGCGCTCGCAGCGCCGCAGTTGCAAACAGCACTACGACCTGAGTGCAACGCTGCATAGCCTGCAAGACAAACCGGAATACTTCGAGTTGTACCGCCGCTACCAGGAAGCGCGCCACCGCGACGGCGGCATGGACGACGACAGTCCCGAGCAATACCGCAACTTCCTGCTGCAAAGCCATGTCGATACGCTGCTGGTTGAGTTTCGCGAAGGCGAAACATTGCGCATGGTAAGCGTGGTCGACGTGCTGCAGGATGGACTATCTGCGGTCTACACCTTTTACGAACCCGATATGCCGCGGGCAAGCTTCGGCACCTACAACGTGCTGTGGCAGATCGAGCTCTGCCGCAAGTTGCAATTACCCTATCTTTATCTCGGCTACTGGATCGCCGACAGCCGCAAGATGGCGTACAAGGCCAGGTTCCAGCCGCTGCAGGGCTTGCAGGACGGGGAATGGAAAGCAATCCTGCAGAAAGGCTCCGCATGCTGAATCGCCTGATCACCTTTGCTATCTCATTGCTGTTCCTGCCGCCCATTGCACTCACGCTCGCCGGACAAGCATGGTTTGCACCCACCCCCATCGAAGGCTCTGTCTGGCTGCCGACATTATTCGGCATCCTCGCTGTGCTGGCTTTCGGCATCCTGCTCGACACGCTCACCTTCCATCGCACCGGCCACAGCCTGCTGCGTTCGCAACACAACTATCTGCTGTGGAGCAGCGTAGCGGGAACGGTGACGGGCACGCTGGTCGCCTACCTGAACTTGTTCGCGGAATCGTGGTTCACCGCCGGTTCTGAAACACAGGCACTGCTGCTCGCCGCGCTTTCCGGCACGGCGCTGCTGCCTGTCATTTTGATTGCGCGCCTGTGGCTGGCCGGACTGCCCGGTCTGGTTCGTTTGAGCACACGTCGGTTCGCGCTTACCGCCTTGCCGCCCGAAACCGCCGCGATTCTTCTGATATTCGTCGCGCTGACCGGACTGCTCGGCGGCACGATCTGGACAGACCGCCTGGGCTGGCTGTTCTGGCTCTCCCCGCTACTGCTGCTGGTTGCGCTGCAATTGCTCTGGAATGAGAGCACCATTTTCTCCGGCCTGGCACAAGGCGACTGGAGCCGGATCTTGCTGGGTGCGGTTGCCGGCATCGTGGTCGGCGGTTGCGCACTGGCGGTATATCGCTTGAGCGGCGGCTCCCTCTATCGCACTGCAGGCACATGGCAACTGCTTGCCGGTCTGGCCGTGTTCGGCTTGCTCTGCCTGCAGATCGGCGATGCCATCGCCGAGAATTGGCGCGGCAAACCGCGCGGCGAAGTGTTCAAGAAAAAAATATTCCCCATCTCCGTCGTTTCGAAGAAAGACCAGTGATGTCCCTGTTTCAACTATTCCGCCCCGCCCTGTTCGCGCTCGATCCAGAAGCCGCCCACCACGCCACCATCGAAGGCCTCAAGACCTCGCAATGCCTCGGCCTCACTTCGCTGATGTTCAAGCGCCCGGCAGACGACCCGCGCACCGTGATGGGCCTGACCTTCCCCAACCCGGTCGGCCTCGCGGCGGGTCTCGACAAGAACGGCGAAGTCATAGACGCGCTCGCCGCCTTTGGCTTCGGCTTCATCGAGATCGGCACCGTCACCCCGCGCCCGCAACCCGGCAACCCCAAACCGCGCATGTTCCGCCTGCCCGAAGCGCAGGGCATCATCAACCGCATGGGCTTCAACAACGAAGGCGTGGATGCGCTCGTCGCCAACGTCAAGCGCGCGAAGTACAAAGGCATCCTCGGCATCAACATCGGCAAGAACGCCGACACCCCCATCGAGAAAGCCGCAGACGATTACCTCATCGGCCTGCGCAAGGTGTATCAATACGCCAGCTACGTCGCCATCAACATCTCCTCGCCCAACACCAAAAACCTGCGGCAGTTGCAGGGCGGCGACGAACTCGACGCGCTGCTGGCACAACTGAAAGCGGAACAGGAAAAACTCGCGCAACTGCATGGCAAGTACGTACCGCTGGCAGTGAAGATCGCGCCCGACCTCGACACAGATCAAATCAAAAGTATTGCAGCGCTGCTCATCAAGCACCGCATCGACGGCGTCATCGCCACCAACACCACCCTGTCGCGCGAAGGCGTGGAAGGCCTGCCGCATGGCAATGAGACCGGCGGCCTCAGCGGCGCGCCCGTGCGCGATAAATCCACCGCCGTCATTCGTCAACTTGCCGCCGAACTGAACGACGCGCTGCCTATCATCGGCGTTGGCGGCATCCTCGCGGGAGCGGATGCCATGGAAAAGATACAGGCGGGCGCGGCGCTGGTGCAGGTGTACAGCGGACTCGTCTATCGCGGGCAGGAGTTGGTAACCGAATGCGCGTCCGCAGTCCGGCGCGTACCCTGATCTTGTTTATACAGCCACATCGGAGATGACAAAATGACCAGCTCAAAAAAAGCCAAAGGCTCGGACAGCGAACGTAAAGTACTGGAACATGCGCACCGTGGCCTGCAACTGATCACCGAACACCGCCCCAAGCTGATGGGCAAGGTGCAGGCATTCATGGCCGAAGCCATGCAACCGGGAGTCCTCAGTAAACAGGAGAAGGAGCGTATCGCTCTTGGCATGGCGCTTACCCAGCAATGCCATTACTGTATTGCCCTGCATATCCGCGCCTGCAAGCATGCAGGAGTAACGCTGGAAGAGATCATGGAAGTCTGTGCCATCGGCATCATGATGGGCGGCGGCCCGGTACTCACTCACATGGCCGAAGTCGAACGCGCACTGAACGAGTTTTATCTCGACGAAGAAGGCGAACCGATATAGGGCGTCCTCACCACGGCACCGTGCGCGGAAAAATGCAGTCCGGTGTCGCCCGGGTGCAGCTCGCAGGGCGTCACCCTAAAGGGTATGGAAGCGCAGCGTATCCCGCCGGGTGACAGCAGCAACAATCCAGCCGCTCAACCCCAATGCCCCGCCCTCGCAACTCCCGCGAGGTGTATCTTTCTCCCCCATCCATACGTCTAAGCAAGTAACCCTGCTGGAGGGCAATGATCTATTTGATGAGGAGTGAACCATGGACAAATTGAGTCCAACCGAACGTGAACTGGTGGCAATCGGCGCATCTGTTGCAAGCAACTGCATTCCGTGTGTGACGTACCACCTAGCCAAGGCAAAGAAACTGGGCCTGTCCGGGGAGCAAGTCGCGGAGGCCATAGCGTTGGCTGACAAGGTCAGGCAGGTACCTGCGCGAGCCGTGCTGGAAGCAGTGCAGCAGGACATCCCTGCGGACGGAACCCGGAGCGGATGCGGCTGCGCCGGGATTGAGGACAAATGATGCCGTCAGAAACGAAACTCATCAAGGCAGAAACGGCAGGCTCGCCGCCCCCGGATTTATCGTTCGAGGATGTTGCCAACGAGCTTTCGTCTTATCTTGGCCGCTATCTTCAACGCGTGGTGCAGGATCGCGGCATCGCCGAAGACCTGCTGCAGCAAACCTTGCTGCGCATTGCGCGCGGCCTGCCGGATTTCGACGGACGCTCCAGCGTAAAGACCTGGGCCTACACCATCGCCACACGGATCGCCATGGATCATTTCCGCAAAGCCGGGACAGAGCCGCCCCTTGTCGATGAAGCCGAAGCGGCCGGTGTGGAGGATGACGCCCCGACGCCGGATCAGCGTCTTGCGCTCGAACAGATGAACGCCTGCGTGCGCGAAGTCGTCGCCACCCTGCCGGAGGAATATCGCACCGCGATCCTGTTGCATGATTTCAGCGGCCTGAGTGCGCGCGAGACGGCGGCGGCTTGTGGTTGCTCGGAAGCGAATGCCAAAGTACGCATCCACCGGGCGCGCGCAAAATTAAAGCAGGCGTTGCAGAAGGAATGTGTGATGTACCACAACGAAGACAATGTGCTGCGCTGCCACCGGCGCGACTGAACGGGGAGATTACTCAATGAACAATGAACAACGCCATCTCGACGGCTACGACTACGGCGCACCCGGCGTCGGACGTTCGCCTGTGACCATGGAAGAACTGGCTTTGCTGGAAAGGACGGTTTCGCTGACGGCGGAAGACGAGCGCTGGCTGCAGCAAGCCGGAAGCAAGCTGGCCGACCAGACCGATGCCATCGTAGCCGCCTGGCGCGAGGTCATCGCCGCAAACCCACACCTTGCCCGTTACTACGCTTCGCAAGAAGGTGTGGCCGACCCGGCTTACAAAGCAAAGGTGGGGGCGCGCTTCAAGCAATGGATACTCGATGTCTGCCAGCGGCCGCGCGACCAGGCCTGGCTAGACTACCAGCACGAAATCGGCCTGCGCCATACCCATCTGCGCAAGAACCGGGCGGATCAGGCCGCCGCGTTGCCGCATATCCCGCTGCGTTACCTCATTGCGTTCACGGCGGTGATCAACGACCGCATCAGGCCTTTCCTTGCCAAGGACGCTGCGCCCGACGCTGCCGCGGCGATGTACAGCGCGTGGTGCAAGGCTGTGTTGTTGCAAGTGACTTTGTGGAGTCGGCCTTATGTGGCGGAGAGCGAATGGTGATTCCTGCAGTCATCGCGCACGAAATCGCCGTATGCAACAAATCATATGAGAAAGTGAAACAAGCGAAACCGGCGCCTCTAGGCAAATAGGATTCCTTGACAGCCCCGACCCTGCTTTTTATTTACAGCTTTTTTATCCCCACGCTGGAATAATCCAGCCGCATGAAAGCTTCTTTCCTTTTCGCCTCGCCCGCCCGCAGCCTGCCAATGCGCATGCTGTGGGTGATTGCCGCCTGTAGCGTCGCCACGCTGCTGGCCTGGCCGTGGCGCAACCAGCTCGACCCGGCCAACACGGCGATGCTGTATGTGCTGGCGGTGGCCGTGGTGGCGGCGCGCGCGGGCAAAGGGGCGGCCATCGCGGCGGCGTTGCTGGGCTCGGCGCTGCTCGATTTCTTCTTCATCTATCCGCACTTCACCTTCACCATCGGCGATGCGCAGCACATCGTCACCCTGGGCGTGATGCTGGCGGTGGCATTCATCATCGGCAATCTGACCCTGAGCCTGCAGCGCGAGAAGGAGGCCGCGCTGGCGCGCGAGCGGCAGTCGCGCGCGCTGTACCAGCTCGCCAGCCAGTTGGCGGGGGCGGTGACGCTGGAGCAGGTGGACGAACTGACTCGCCGCTTTTTGCGGGAGACGCAGGCCTGCCAGGGGCTGCTGTTGATGCGGCACGGCGATGATGTGCTGCCGGTGGCGGACGAGCAACAGCCGCTTTCCGGCAAACCCTATTACGCGGCGCAGAGCGCGCTACGCCAGGGCGCGGTGCAGGCCACGCTGGATGAGCCGACGCAGTGGCTGTTCCTGCCGCTGCACGGTTCGACCTACATTCGCGGCGTGCTGGCGCTCTCCTCTTCCGGCACCGAGCTGCTGGGTAATGAGCGGCAGCCCTTGTTTGAGGCCATCGCCGCGCTGCTCGCCGCGTCGGTCGAGCGCCTGCACTTCGTTGAGGTGGCGCAGCGCGCGCAGTTGCAGATGACCGACGAGCGCCTGCGCAGCAGCATCCTCTCCGCCCTGTCGCACGACATTCGCACCCCGCTCACCGTGCTATACGGCATGGCTGATACGCTGGCGCAGTCGGAACTACCCAAGGCCTTGCACGAGATGGCAGACGCGATGCGCCAGCAAACGCTGCGCCTGAACAGCATGGTGTCCAACCTGCTGGACATGGCCAAGCTGCGCGCGGGCGACATCA
>JBAQDF010000018.1:0-14753 GCA_049286265.1 Sideroxyarcus sp. | reverse complement strand
AGTTCTGTTCGCGGAACAGGGGTTGCACCAAAGTCACGCCGTAGCCGTGGGTGTTGTATTTGTAGGTGTCGTTGTAGGCGCTGTAGGGGAGGTCGTTGTAGTGGACGTCGACGTTGTTTCTGGTGGTGTTGGCGTTGAGGTTGACGCTGGGCAGCATGAGGGCGCGGCCCTGGGTGAGCTTTTCCTGCCCGGCCTGTTGGGCGGCACGGGCGGAGGCGAATACGGCGTCCTGGCTTTGGGCTGCGTGGTAGATGTCGAGCAGGTCTGCTGCCTGCGTCTGTGTTGCAAGCACCAGCATCACGCTCATTGCTACTTTGGAAAGTTTCATGTCTTTCTCCATTCTTGAAATTGGCAACTCGTCATTGAGTTAAT
The DNA here is from genome assembly GCA_049286265.1 of Sideroxyarcus sp. Lineage (GTDB taxonomy): Bacteria > Pseudomonadota > Gammaproteobacteria > Burkholderiales > Gallionellaceae > Sideroxyarcus. The sequence continues at coordinate 14,381 of JBAQDF010000018.1, read as the reverse complement.
CATGTTGCGTAACGACGGGCGCAGTTTGAGTCCGTTTGAAAAGTGCAGACATCCACTGCACCATGTCATCCACATAAGTAAACACCACCGGTATCACCAGCAGGCTGAGGAATGTGGAAGTGATCAACCCCCCGATCACCACGATGGCCATCGGCGAGCGGAAACTGCCGTCGCCCAGGCCGAAGTCGAGCGCCACCGGCATCATGCCAGCGCCCATCGCCATCGTTGTCATCACGATGGGACGTGCGCGCTTTTTGCACGCATCAAGCAACGCCTCGGTGCGGTTCATGCCGCGCGTGCGCCGCGACATGATGGCGTATTCCACCAGCAGGATGGAGTTCTTGGTGGCGATGCCCATCAGCATGATGATGCCGATCATCGACGGCATCGAGATCGAGGTGTGCGTGATGAACAGTGCCAGCAGCGCGCCCGGGATGGACAGGATCAGCGCCCACAGGATGGTGGCGGGCTGCATGAAATCCTTGAACAGCAGCACCAGCACGATGTAGATGCACAGCACGCCGGTGAACATGGCGAGGCCGAAGCTGGCGAACAGTTCAACCATCATCTCGGCGTCGCCGACCGGTGCAATCCCCACGCCCGCAGGCAGGTTCTTCAGCGAAGGCAATGCCAGCGCGGCCTCCTGCACCTTGCCCAGCGGCTGTCCGGCCAGTTCGACCTCGAAGGTGATGTTGCGCTGGCGATCGAAACGGTCGATCTGTGCAGGACCGCTCTCCAGTTTCAGCGTCGCTACATTGCCCAGCATCACCGGACCGTGCGACCCCTGCACCACCAGACGCGACAGCAGTTCGATGTCCTGGCGCGCGTCGTCGCGCAGTTTGACGATGATGGGCAGTTGCCGGTCGGGCAGGTTAAGCTTGGCCAGCGACTGGTCGTAGTCGCCGTTGGTCGCCACGCGCAGTGCCTCGGCGATGGCGCTCGACGTCACGCCGAGATCGGCGGCCTTCGCAAAATCGGGACGCACCACCACTTCGGGGCGCAACACGCTGGAATTCGACACCACGTTGCCGACGCCAGGTATGGTGCGCAGCTCCTGCCCCACCTTGAGCGCATGCTCGGTCAACTGCTGGCCATTCTCGCTGGTCAGCACCACCTGGTATTTATCCGACGAGGCGCCCAGACCGACCTTGACGCGCACGCCGGGCAAGGCGTTCATCGCTTCGCGCAACTCGTCCTCGATCTCCTGCTTGCGTTTGGTACGCTCTTTCTTGGGTTTCAGCTGGATAGACAACGTGGCTTTGCGCGCCTGCGGCTCTCCGGTCGGCTCGAAGGCATCGCCGCCGGTGGCGCCGCCGCCGATGGCGGTGTACACCAGAATCACGTCCGTGTTCTGCATCACGATGCGGCGCGCTTCTTCGGCCAGCGCATAGGTCTGCTCGAACTTGCTGCCGGGCGGCAGGGTCAGGATGATCTGCGTCTGCGACAGGTTGTCCTTGGGCTGGAATGCGGTGGGCAGCGTGCCCGCCAGCATGAAGGAGCCGAAGAAGAACACCATGGTGGCGAGCAGCGTCTTCACGCGGTTGTTCAGACACCATTGCGCCCAGCCCAGGTACATCTCCAGCCATTTCGGCGTGGGGTGCGCCTCGCGCGGACGCAGAATATAGGCCGACATCATCGGCGTCAGCAATCGCGCGACCACCAGAGAGATCATCACGGCAATGGCCGCAGTCCAGCCGAATTGCACGAAAAATTTGCCCGGAATGCCGCTCATGAACGCGGTCGGCAGGAACACCGCAACCAGCGTGAAGGTGGTGGCGATCACCGCCATGCCGATCTCGTCGGCCGCTTCCATCGCCGCCTGGTATGGCGTCTTGCCCATCTCGAGGTGGCGCATGATGTTCTCGATCTCGACGATGGCATCGTCCACCAGCACGCCGACCACCAGCGACAACGCCAGCAGCGTCACCATGTTGACGGTGAAGCCGAGCAGGTACATGAAGGCGAAAGTGGGAATGACGGCCAGCGGCAGCGCGGTTGCCGCCACCACGGTGGCGCGCGTGTTGCGCAGGAAGAAGACCACCACAATCACCGCCAGCAGCGCGCCCTCGAAGATCATCTCCATCGAACCCTGGTAGGTCTCGGACACCTGGTCGACAGTATTGAACACCTTCTCCACGGTCAGCTCGGGATGCGTCTGTTTCAGCGTCGTCAGCGCTTCGTCTACGCCTGCTCCCACGGCCACGTCGCCCGCGCCGAGCGAGCGTACGACCTCAAAGCCAACCACCGGCTTGCCGTCATGCAAGGCGGCAGAACGCCTTTCGGCGATGGTGTCGGTCACATTGGCAACCTGGTCAAGCCGCACATGGCGGCCATCGCGTAGCGCAATCTCCATCTGCGCCAGTTCGTCTGCGGTCTTCACCGTCGCCACGGTGCGCACGGACTGCTCCATGCCGCCGAGATCGGTGCGCCCGCCCGGGGCTTCCTGCTGGATCTGGCGCAACTGGCTGGATATCTCTGCGGCGGTCAGATTCAGCGCCAGCATCCTGGTCGGATCGAGTTCGACGCGCACCTGCCGCGTCACACCGCCGACGCGGCTCACCGCGCCCACGCCCTTTACACCGAGCAACAGCTTGGTGATGTTGTTGTCGACGAACCAGGAGAGCTCCTCCTCGCTCATGGACTGCGCTGCAATGGTGTAGGTGAGGATGGGCTTGCTGCTGAGCTCCACCTTGTTGATGACCGGATCGAGCATCTCCTTGGGCAGGTCGCTGCGGATGCGCGTGACGGCGGAACGCACGTCTTCCAGCGCCGCTTGCGTGTTGCGCTCGAGGCGGAACTCCGCCGAGATGATGGCGGAACCCTCGCTCACCTGGGTGTACAGATGCTTCAATCCCTGCGCGCTGGCAAGCGAGTTCTCGATCTTGCGCGCCACCTCGGTCTCCATCTGGTCGGGAGACGCACCGGGCATGGAGGCAGTCACCATCACCATCGGCAGGTCGATGTCGGGGAACATCTGTACCTTCATGGCCTTGAACGCCATGATGCCGAGGAAGGAAAGCAACGCGAATCCCAGCACCGCCGGGATGGGGTTACGGATGGACCAGGCCGAGACGTTCATTTGACCACCTGCACGAAATCACCCTCGCTCAGAAACGGACCGCCAGTCTCCACCACTTTCTCGTCGGGCTTCAGCCCCTGCTTGATCTCGATGCGGTTGCCGCTGCGCTGACCCAGCTTCACCGCGCGCTCATGCACGCGATTTTCCGCATCCACCACCAGCACATAGGCAGTGCTGCCGCGCCGCATCACCGCCGACTGCGGCAGCGACAAGAGCGTGCGCTTGCCGCCGCTGATATCGAAAGTGCCGTTCGCATACACCCCGGCGATGATGCCGTTGCTATCCGACAAGGAAACCAGCGCATACCCGTAGCGAGTCTTGGCATCCACCGACGGCGAGATCGCGCGCACCGCACCCTTGAGCACGCGGCCCTCGCCGACCGTGATTTCTACCGGCATGCCGCGACGCAACAGCATCAGCTCATCCGCAGTCAATTCGGCGCGCCATTCCAGACGCCCGTTACGGATCAACCTGAACAGCTCGACGCCGGGCTGGGACATGGAACCCTCATTGGCGCTGGCCGCCGAGATAACACCGTCATAGGGGGCCACGATGCGACCTTGCGCTGCAGCCGGATCACTGCCAATGCGCGCGAAATTATCCAGCGTCACCAGCACATCGCCCTGCTTCACATGGTCGCCGATGCTGACCCTAACCGCCGCCAGGCGCACGCCCTGCATCTGGGCGCTGATGATGGCTTCCTGCCAGGGCAGGATGCTGCCGTTTGCAGACAGGGTGCGCGACCACTGGTCGCCCTGCAACGTCGCGGTACGCACCGTCAATGCCGGACGACTGGCCGCTGCCGCGGCGGCCTGCGGCGCTTCCTTGCCGCGACCGAACAGCACACCCAGCACCACCACCGCCAGCAGCACGCCTGCGGCGATCTTGTATTTCTTCGGCACATCTTTATATGACATCTTCATCATCGTTTCCCTTTCAATCCTTTGTCCTGTTCATCGCGGCGGCTGAGCGCCGACTTATTTTTTCGCCCTGGTTGCTACAACGCGGCGCTTATGCTCGGCATCGATCAGCGCAGCGGCATATCCCGCCAATCGTTCGGCCATGAGTTCCTGCGCCTTCTGCCCTTCGACCAACTTCGGTGCGAATGCATCGATCGCCGTGCGATTGTGGAAATACACCGTCGCCAGACCAACCAGTGCGAACGTCAACCGGTCCACTTCGGCATCCACCTTCTTCAGCCCGAGTTCGCGGCACAGCAGCGCCTGCATCTTTTCGTGGTTGGGACGGTATGCCTGCATCATCGCATCGCCCAGCACACCGCTCGGCTCGGCATCCTCGCGCGCATGCAGGCGCATGAAGAGTTTCGTCATCGGATCTTCCTCGGCAACCGACGGGAAAAACCAGCTATAGAAGGCATGCAACGCTTGCGGCAACGGAACCTTGTCGATATCCAGCGTGACGAAAGTGTTGCAGTCGTCGAGGAAAGGCAGGCGGAACACCTCGCGGTAAAGCTCCGCCTTGTCACCGTAGTAATAATGGATGGAAGCCAGGTTGACCCCGGCCCGTTTGCAGATCTCGCGCGTAGTCGCGGCGTGGTAGCCGACCTCGGCAAACACCTCGGTTGCCGCCTGCAACAGGCGCCAGCGCGTCTCTTCCTGCGCACTCGGCTGGTGCCCGAGCAAGCGCTGCGCAGTTTTCAGCAGCAGGCAGCGGGTTTCTTTTTTGACAGTCATGTTCGTCCAATTAATCCTACAAGGGCGATCAAGATAATTCAGTCATTTGATTAAGTCAAGCGACTGAATTAATTTTGCCGGGTGCGTTTTCCATTCGTCCCGGCCGCCCATGCACCACTGCAAGAGCCAGCCCTTTAGCTGCGTCCCGCTTGAACGCCGGGTTGGGCCAAACCATCGGCACGAAGACAAGCAGCTGTCCAGAGCGCGGCGGCGGCATCTATTGCACCAAACAGCAAGAGAACAGGAGGTGCAAAACCCAGCGCAATAAACGCAATGAAGAAGACTGGCACGGATAACCTGGCGGGTACCGACCAGCGAAAAAAGACCAGCAACTCGTTGCGGGAAGCCATGAAATCGAAGTACCCAAGAAAAAGCACCAGCATGCCGACAATGCGAATCCAGACCTCGTGCGTTTCAGGAACACCAAAGAAGGCCAGCAGTATATTTGGAGCTACCACAAGTACAGTCCCGAGAGCGAACATGTAAATTGAGAATACCCGAAGGCTGAATGCTGATTTGCTCATTGATCACTCTCCATGGAATGCTTGCCTGGATAATTGTGCGGCGCCCAACTCATCATGTCGGGTTACGCTGTGCTAACCCGACCTACGGTGTAGCTTTGACTGTAGGAGCCAGCTTGCTGCGGATGAGTCGCTGCGCAGCAGCGGGGCACCCTCCGGCGTGCTCCTTGCGGGTGCTGGCGATTATTCGTCCGGCATCGCCAGCAAGCCTGTCCTGAGCAGAGTCGAAAGGCTGGCTCCTACAATTGTGATAGCGTGCGTCCGTTACATCATTCCTTAGCTGCAGTATCTTCCTGCTTGCCCCTGCCGCACCAGCCGCGCATCCCACTCTGGAATTTCTCACGCTGTTCCGGCGTCATGCCTTCCAGGCGGCTTTGATGCCATTTGCTATGCATGTCACAGTGGCCGCGGAACCCGCCGAACAAAATCTTGCTCAACAGCAGCACACCCATCGCCTGCAAGTAGCTTATCTCGCGGATGCCGAACAACTCCGGCAACAGCCAGTTCCACAGCGCCATCACCACCCAGCCCAGCGCTGCAATGCCTACAAGCACCAGCACCACAATCTTCCAGCATTTTGGTTTGCAGTTCATTTCATCTCTCCTTAAGTATCAAATTCTTCATATTCATTCGCAGGGTGGCAGTGCGAACGGGTAACGGCACAGCCGTTGGGTTACCCGTCGGCCTCCCCCTTGCGGGGACAAACCATCCGCCCTCCCTACAGATCAAACTCGTCGTAGATCGCTTGCAGTCGTGCCCGTAAATGCAACACCGCATAACGCTTGCGTGCCAGCAGCGTATTCACACTCGCGCCGCTTTCCGCCGCCAATTCCTTGAAGCTGCGCCCATCCAGTTCATGAGCCATGAATACGTCGCGCTGTTCCTTGGGCAATTCGCCGAGTGCCACAATCAGTTCTTCCAGCAACACCCCGCGTGCATAAGCCGCTTCCGGCCCGGCATCGGGCGACGGCAGCACCTCTTCCAGCCAATACCCGTCATCATCGTCGCCACCCGCGTCCGGCAACTGCACCTCGCGCTTCTTGCGAAAGCGATCAATGATGCGGTTACGCGCCACGCGGAACAGCCAGGCACCGACTTGCTCGATGGTCTCCGGCAGCCGGTAAGCCTCGACGTACTCGAAGAACACATCCTGCAGGATATCCTCGGCCTCGTTCGCGTCCGGCACACGGCGGCGGATGAAATTCCGCAGCCGCCCGCGCTCGCGCGAGATCGTTTCGGTGATGCGTTTATCCTGTTCGGCCATCAGTGCCTTGGCAGTCAATGTCGTATCCATGCCTGTGATGACGGATCACAGGTGGGAATATTGTGGGGAGTTGAAAATTATTCGTGATGGGTATCGCTTCGCTCAACCCATCCTACTGTGCTTGGCAACTTCAAATTACAGGGTGAAAACCATTTTTACCAATATTCATGGCGAAATATGCGATCAATCACAATACCGATTACAACTCGATACTCCGATAAACCACCTCAACCACCACCAGTTCTTCAACCCCATCAGGCAACTGCAGCATCACGGCATCGTCGGCGCGCGCCTTGAGCAGCGTGCGTGCCAGCGGCGATACCCAACTGATGTGTCCCTTGCTCGCGTTGGCTTCGTCGATGCCGACGATGCTGTAGGTGCGTTCGGTACCGTCTTCGTGGCAGACGGTGACGGTCGCGCCGAAAAACACTTGCTCACAGCCCTGGCGCTGCGCGGGGTCGATGACTTCGGAGTTTTCCAGGCGCTTGGCGAGGAAGCGCAGGCGGCGGTCGATCTCGCGCAGGCGCTTCTTGCCGTAGATATAGTCGCCGTTCTCGGAGCGGTCGCCATTGGATGCCGCCCAGTGTACGGTCTGCACCAATGCCGGACGCTCTTCATCCAGCAGTTGCATGTACTCTTCTTTCAGGCGGCGATAACCCTCGGGCGTGATGTAGTTCTTGGTGCCGACCGGAATGGCAGGCAGCGGCGAGAGCTCATCGTCGTCTTCATCTTCGGTTTCGCGGGTGAATGCTTTGCTCATTTTGCTGCAATGGAATTGAATCGTTGGGAGCGGAAGCATACTGCACCCTATTGATCCGTCCAATAGAAGTTTGAATTCGGCAGATGCTCTGGTTGCGTGCCGCCAGCTTGTGCCATGTCCGGGGCTGCTACGACAGTGTCAATTCTGCCTGAGCGCAGCGAAGTAGCAGATTGCCTACCTTTGGTGCGGTGGCGACGCAGTCGCTACGGTGCGGGAGCAGCTAGCGGGGCCGGACTCACTACACTACAACTTCGCCCTTACCCAATCTGGAACAGAAGCAAGTGCTTTTGCCAAGTGCTCCGGTTGCGTGCCACCTGCTTGCGCCATGTCCGGCCTGCCGCCGCCTTTGCCGCCAACCTGTTGTGCGACGAAGTTCACCAGTTCGCCCGCTTTGACCTTTGCGGTCGAATCCGCCGTCACGCCCGCAATCAGGCTCACTTTGCCATCGCTCACTGCGGCCAGCAGAATCACGGCGGATTTGAGCTTGTCTTTCAACTTATCCATCGTCTCACGCAGCACGGCAGCGTCCGCGCCGTCCAGCTTGGCCGCCAGCACCTTCACGCCGTTCATGTCCAGCGCTTGCGCCAGCAACTCATCGCCCTGAGAGGAAGCCAGTTTTGATTTCAAGGCAGCCAGTTCCTTTTCCAGCGTCTTCACGTTGTCGAGGATTTGCGAGATGCGCGCTGCGGCTTCCTGCGGTTGGGCCTTCACTGCCTCGGCCACTTGCTGCAACTGTTCTTCCTGCTGCTGCACAAGCGCCAGCGCACCTTCGCCTGTCACCGCTTCCACGCGGCGCACGCCAGCGGCCACGCCACTCTCGGCCACGATCTTGAACAGGCCGATGTCGCCCGTGCGCTTGACGTGTGTACCGCCGCACAATTCGATGGAGGAACCGATGTTCAGCACGCGCACCACATCGCCGTATTTCTCGCCGAACAGCATCATCGCGCCGGTCTTCTGCGCATCGTCAATCGCCATGACGCGCGACTGACAGTCAGCATTGGTCAGAATCTCGGCATTCACGATGGCTTCCACTTTGCGTATCTGCGCATCGCTCATCGGTTGCGTATGCACGAAGTCGAAGCGTGTCTTGTCGGGGTCGACTTGCGAACCTTTTTGCTGCACATGCGTACCCAGCACTTCGCGCAGTGCCTTGTGCATCAAGTGCGTGGCGCTGTGGTTACGCATGGTGCGGTTGCGCGATGCCACGTCCACGCGAGCCTGAACACCGTTGCCGACCGTCAGTTTGCCGGTCTTCACCACGCCATGATGGCCGAATACCGTGGCCTGTATCTTCTGCGTGTCTTCCACCGCGAAGATGCCGTGCGTGCTGCGCAGCTCGCCGCTGTCGCCCACTTGGCCGCCGGATTCGGCGTAGAACGGGGTGTCGTCCAGCACCACCACGCCCATGTCGCCTTCGTTCAATTCATTCACCAGCACGCTGTCTTTGTACAGTGCAAGGATGTTGCCTTTGTGCTCCAGGGTTTCGTAACCGTGGAAAGTTGTCGCCGGGCCGGAGTATTCCAAGTTCGCCGCCATCTTGAACTTGCCCGCCGCACGCGCCTGCTCTTTCTGGCGCGCCATTGCCGCATTGAAAGCGGCATCGTCCACCTTCACGCCGCGTTCGCGGCAGATGTCTGCGGTCAGGTCGAGCGGGAAGCCATAGGTGTCGTGCAGCTTGAATGCGGTCTCGCCGTTGAATACTTTGCTGCCCGCCTTGTCCATCTCGGCCAGATCGGCTTCGAGGATCGCCATGCCATGCTCGATTGTGGCAAAGAAGCGCTCTTCTTCCAGCTTGAGAATGCCTTTCACGCGCGCCTGCTCGGCGACTAGTTCGGGATAGGCAGTACCCATCTGCTCCACCAGATCTGGCACCATCTTGTAGAAGAACGCCTCGCGCGCACCCAGCTTGTAGCCGTGGCGGATTGCGCGGCGGATGATGCGACGCAACACGTAGCCGCGACCTTCGTTGCCGGGGATTACGCCGTCGGCGATCAGGAAAGAGCAGGCACGGATGTGGTCAGCCAGCACGCGCAAACTTGGCTGGTCGAGGTTGCTTTGCTTGGTCTCGCGTGCCGCCGCCTTGAGCAGCGCCTGGAACAGGTCAATCTCGTAGTTGGCATGCACATGCTGCAACACTGCCGAGACGCGCTCCAACCCCATGCCGGTATCCACCGAAGGCTTGGGCAGCGGATGCATCACACCCGCTTCGTCGCGGTTGAACTGCATGAACACGTTGTTCCATATTTCGATGTAGCGGTCGCCGTCTTCCTCGGGCGTGCCGGGCAGTCCGCCGGGAATATGGGCACCGTGGTCGTAGAAAATTTCGGTACAGGGGCCGCAGGGGCCGGTGTCGCCCATCATCCAGAAGTTGTCGGACGCGTAGCGCGCACCCTTGTTGTCGCCGATGCGGATCACGCGATCCGCAGCCAGCCCGACTTCCTTGGTCCAGATGTCATAGGCCTCGTCGTCCTCGGCATACACGGTGACGTAGAGCTTGTCCTTGGGCAGCTTGAATACTTCGGTCAGCAGTTCCCATGCGTATTTGATCGCGTCGCGCTTGAAGTAGTCGCCGAAGCTGAAGTTGCCCAGCATCTCGAAGAAAGTGTGGTGACGCGCGGTGTAGCCGACATTTTCCAGGTCGTTGTGCTTGCCGCCGGCACGCACACACTTCTGCGAAGTCGTGGCGCGGGTATAGGGGCGCTTGTCGAAGCCGAGGAAAACGTCCTTGAACTGGTTCATGCCCGCGTTGGTAAACAGCAGCGTCGGGTCTTCATGCGGAACCAGCGAACTGGAGGCGACTATCGTGTGGCCTTTGGAGGCAAAATAATCAAGGAATTTCTGGCGGATTTCACTGCTTTTCATCTGGACACCAATCGACGCGATTCATTCAATAAATAGCCGCCTGAATGGCGGCATCAAGGCGTGAATCATACCATTTGATGCCCTTGTCCTGCACAACGTGTCAGCACTCACCCTCCTCCGCTACCGAGGAAAGTTTCAGGACCTCGAAGATCACCTCCATGGAAAACCCGCGCGACTGCAGAAAACGTATCTGTTTGGCTTTTTCCTTGGAATCCTGCGGCTGGACACCGAATTTCCTTTGCCATACCTCGCGCGCCGCTTCCAGTTCGGTTTCTTTCAATTGCGGCATGGCGTCCGAGATCAGATTCTCGGGAATGCCTTTCTGGCGGAGTTCGTGCGCGATGCGCTGGGTGCCGAAGCGTCCGCGCTTGGCATCCACCCATTGCGTGGTGGCGCGGACATCGGAGAGCCAGTTGCGTTTTTCCAGTTCGTCCAGCACCGCGTCGAGGTCTTCGCCTTCCTGCACATGCGGCAGCAGCTTACTGTGCAGTTCGGCGCGGCTATGTTCGCGCCGCGCCAGATAGCGCATGGCGCGGACACGCAGGCTTAATTCAGGCTTGTTCCTCAACGGCTTTCGAGCCTGCTTTTGCACTGGATTTTTCGCTTCCTTTCGCAGTCGCTTTTTCGGCGACATCCAGTTTTGCCACGCCGACGGCTTCACGTATGCTGTTTTCAATCTCGGCGGCAATATCCGGATTGGCTTTCAGGAATTCGCGCGCGTTGTCCTTGCCCTGTCCGATCTTTTCGCCCTTGTAGGCATACCAGGCACCGGATTTCTCGACCAGTTTGTGCAGCACGCCCAGTTCGACGATTTCGCCTTCGCGCGAGATGCCTTCCCCGTACAGGATGTCGAAGTTGGCTTCACGGAACGGGGGCGCGACCTTGTTTTTGACCACTTTGACGCGGGTCTCGTTGCCGATGACTTCGTCGCCTTTCTTGATCGCGCCGGTGCGGCGGATGTCCATGCGCACGGAGGCGTAGAACTTGAGTGCATTGCCGCCGGTGGTGGTTTCTGGATTGCCGAACATCACGCCGATCTTCATGCGGATCTGGTTGATGAAGATGACCATGGTGTTGGAGCGGTTGATGTTGGCCGTGAGTTTGCGCAGGGCTTGCGACATCAGGCGGGCATGCAGGCCCATTTGCGCATCGCCCATTTCGCCTTCGATTTCGGCCTTGGGTGTCAATGCGGCGACGGAGTCGATTACCACCACGTCCACCGAGCCGGAACGCACCAGCATGTCGACGATTTCCAGTGCCTGTTCGCCGTTGTCCGGTTGCGAAATGAGCAGGTCTTCGACCTTGACGCCCAGTTTTTGCGCGTACTGGGGGTCAAGCGCGTGTTCAGCGTCGATGAAAGCGGCGGTGCCGCCGAGTTTTTGCATTTCGGCGATGACTTGCAGGGTGAGTGTGGTTTTGCCGGAAGATTCCGGGCCATAGATTTCGATCACGCGGCCGCGCGGCAAACCGCCGACGCCCAAGGCGATGTCCAGACCCAGCGAACCGGTGGAAACGACTTCGACATCCTTGATCGCTTCGCCCTCGGCCAGGCGCATGATGGAACCCTTGCCAAACTGTTTTTCGATCTGGCTCAGTGCCGCCGCGAGTGCCTTGCTCTTGTTGTCATCCATTTTGTGCCCCTTTCAGAAAATTCGATGGGGCGGATTGTGGCACAACAATTCGGACTTGTACAGAACGTTCGTTCTCTTTATGATTTATGCTGTTTTTGTTATACCATTCAACAGGTTGATCACGCCTTGCAGGGCGATTTGCACCGATTTCGCGCGCACGGCATCGCGATCTCCGGTGAGCTGATGGCAAACCGCCTGCACGTTATCGCCGGTCGCCCAAGCGAACCAGACCGTGCCGACCGGCTTCTCCGGCGTGCCGCCGGTGGGACCGGCAATGCCGCTCACCGACAGCGCCACCTGCGCGCGGCTGTATTGCAGCGCACCGTCCGCCATCTCGCGCACAGTCTGCTCGCTTACCGCGCCATGTTGCTCCAGCGTGTCCGGAGCGACGCCCAGCATCTCTTCCTTGGCGGTATTGGAATAGGTCACGAAGCCACGGTCGAACCATTCTGAGCTGCCTGAAATCATGGTGATCGCCTGCGCGACGCCGCCGCCGGTGCAGGATTCCGCCGTCACCAGCGTCATGCCGTGCGCCTTGAGCGCCTCGCCGACCTGCTGCGCCAGCAGCCGCCCTGTATCCCGCACAACTACCGTCGTAGCTACCGTAGCAACCGGACGTGCCTTTCTTTTTGCCCGCCTCATTTTCATAACCCCCTGGCCAGATCGTTTTGAATATCGATAACCGCCTCCAGACCCACGGCGATGCGGATCAGGCCGTCGCCGATACCTGCCGCCGCGCGTGCCTCGGGCGAAATGCGCGCATGGGTGGTGGTTGCCGGATGCGTAATGGTCGTTTTGGTATCGCCCAGATTGGCGGTGATGGACAGCATCTTCGTGTTGTCGATCACCTTCCAGGCTGCGGTCTTGCCGCTCTTCACCTCGAACGCCACGATGCCGCCGCCGGTCTTCTGCTGTTTCATCGCCAGCGCATGTTGCGGATGCGACGGCAGGCCGGGATAGAACACGCGCGCCACGTTGGCTTGCTTCTCCAGCCATTGCGCCAGTTGCAGCGCATTGGCGCTATGCGCATCCATGCGCAGCTTGAGCGTTTCCAGGCCTTTCAGGAACACCCAGGCGTTGAACGCGCTCATGGTCGGGCCGGTGGTGCGCAGAAAGCCATACACCGGCTCCATCAGTTTCTTGCTGCCCAGCACCGCACCACCCAGCACGCGGCCCTGGCCGTCGATGTATTTGGTGGCGGAATGAATCACGATGTCCGCACCCAATTCAAACGGTCGCTGCAGGATGGGCGTGCAGAAACAGTTGTCCACCGCCAGCAAGGCTCCGCAGCCTTTCGCCACGGCAGAAATAGCCGCGATGTCGGAGATTTCGGTGAGCGGATTGGATGGCGTCTCCAGGAAGAACAATCTGGTGTTCGGACGCACAGCCGCCTTCCATGCGGCCACATCGGTGGCTGAAACAAAAGATGTCTCCACGCCGAACTTGCTCAGCACGTTGCTGAACAAGTTTACCGTCGAACCAAACAGGCTCTGCGACGCCACCACATGGTCGCCCGCCTTGAGCAAACCCATGCAGGCCGACAGAATGGCCGCCATGCCGGATGAAGTCGCCACACATTGCTCGGCGCCCTCCAATGCTGCCAGGCGCTCCTCGAACATGGTGACAGTGGGATTGGTGAAGCGCGCATAGATATTGCCCGGTTCTTCGCCGATGAAGCGCCGGGCGGCCTGCGCCGCGTTATCGAAGGTAAAGCTGGAAGTGAGGAACAAGGCCTCGCTGTTTTCATGAAACTGGCTTTGCACGCTGCCTGCACGTACAGCCAGGGTTTCGGGTTGGTATGATTCAGTCATGCTTTAGTCCTTGCGACCTGTCCACGCCGACAGTGCCGCCAATAAAAAACCCGGAAAGCTTAGCGCTAAACCGGGTTTCCCTCGCTTTAGCAGTATTTATAACGCGCCCGCAAGCTGTTCCTCAAATCGGCGCAGGCAGAAAGTAACACTCGCCCAGATCGGCTGTCAACGCAAGGGCGATTTTACTTTAATTGAGCCAGTTCGCGGTTCGGAACGTTCTTAGCACGCCATGGGCCGGGGCATTCACGATCTGGGAACATGTTTACTTACCTCCAGTACGATTGATATAACTTAACAATGGTTTCTCAAAGAATGCTTTTTCCCGATATTTACTACGCCAAATATCGAAGTTACGAACCTTCATTCCACTATTCAGCATCGCCAAAAAAATTTCCTTGATAAGTTTTTCATCAGAAATGCCATATACATCACAAGAAATTGTTTCCCATGAGATGCAGAAAAATAGTTCTTTATTTCGACAATCCTGACTTGAACTACATAGACCTTCTCTTACTAAAATTGGAGTCAATATATTGTTTGAAAAAGCAGACACATCACTATCCAGAGGGCCTTTTGCCCAACATGAAGCCGCACTACATAACAATAGTGCTAGCCCCCCCAAACCAAATGGGTCAGCAGCGCATTATGCTTTTGCAATCTTGACTCCGGATTACCACCAAAGAATTGAGTTAATCTCACCGCTCCCTCCCCGCCTCCTGAAACGCCCCCGTCACCGGCGATAGCAAGTATTCGAGG
>JBAQDF010000017.1:0-75693 GCA_049286265.1 Sideroxyarcus sp. | reverse complement strand
TATCTTCGATTTCGTGAGGGTACTTCTATATGTCTTGAGTTCGACTCAATCACCTGAGTGATCTCGTCTACCCAGATACAGGTACCCACACTAATCGGTTGTTTCTTCTATCTTTTAAAGAGCTTTTCTTACCGCTTCCTCTGCAGCCTTGGCCGCGAAGAGGTGCGCATTATATAGAGCGAACGACTTCCGTCAACTCATTTTTTTACGCACTGCGTTTAAACTTAAAACCGTTTCCTGATGTTTGGGTTGCGGGGACAGGATTTGAACCTGTGACCTTCGGGTTATGAGCCCGACGAGCTGCCAGACTGCTCCACCCCGCGTCAGAGAAGGGGGCGAACTGTACAGAAGTTAAACATCCCCGTCAACAAATAGATTACTGCAAGCATAAATCGGGGAAGGGATTCCAGTCATGTTGCCTCAGGAGTTCAGATGCCTGACAAGCATGGATCGCCCTGCCCGCACTGGAAATCAGATGCATCCGGATGCAAACGAAGCATCTATAATTACTGTGCAGTTCAACACGCATCGACAACCATTGAACACTAACCGCCACGGGAGGGCACTGATGTCCAATCAAGAATGGATAGGCGGTATCGCCGCCACCCTCACCACCTGCTCATTCATCCCGCAAGTCTGGCGGGTATGGCAGACCAAACACACCAAAGATATCTCGCTTCTTATGTACGCACTGTTCACTACCGGCGTGGCGCTCTGGCTAGCTTACGGCATCCTGCTTGACGCCTGGCCCATCATTATTGCCAACAGTATCACTCTGCTATTGGCGGGAATGGTGCTGGTCCTGAAGCTGCGTTTCGGTTAATTCCCGATTTGGCGGGTTACAATTCCCCCATGATGCACCAACATTTCCCTGCTGCCCCATGCTGAAAAAAATACGTGCAAGCGATGTGCGTTCCGGAATGTTCATCCATGAAATCTGCGGCAGCTGGATGGATCATCCGTTCTGGAAAAAAGCCTTTCTGCTCTCGGCAAGTGAGGATCTGAACACTCTGAAAACCTGCGGCATACAGGAGGTATGGATAGACACTGAAAAAGGGCTGGATGTCGAATCCGCAGCGGTCGTATCCACTTCCGAGGAAGCGCAAAAGAAGATCGAAGACGAATTACTGAACATCGTCAAGGAACCATCGTCTGAACCGCACGCACCATTGCACGAAGAATTGGAACGCGCGCGCAAGTTGCAGGCCAGGAGCAGGGCCGCCGTCACTTCCATGTTCCAGGAAGTGCGCATGGGCAACGCCATCAAGGTCGGCGAAGCGGCACCTTTAGTCGACGAGATCAGCGAATCCATCACGCGCAACCCGGAAGCGTTTCTCAATTTGGCCCGCCTCAAGACCAAGGACGATTACACCTACATGCATTCGGTGGCTGTCTGCGCCTTGATGATAGCCCTGGGCAAGCAACTCGGCCTGACCGGCTCGGACCTGAAAGTGGCGGGACTTGCCGGGCTCTTGCACGATGTCGGCAAAATGATGATTCCCGACGACGTACTCAATAAACCCGGCAAACTCACCGACGAAGAATTTGACATCATCAAACAACACCCGCGCAAAGGCTGGGAGATATTGCACGGATCGCCCGAAATCACTGCAACGATTCTTGATGTGTGCCTGCATCACCATGAACGCGTCGACAGTACAGGCTATCCGGAACGCATCTCCGGCGACCCGCTTACACTGTTTTCGCGCATGGGAGCGGTGTGTGACGTGTACGACGCGCTCACCTCCAACCGTTGCTACAAGAACGGCTGGGAACCCGCCGAGGCCATTCGCAAGATGGCGGAATGGCGAAACGGTCACTTCGACGAAAGAATATTCCAGGCCTTCGTCAAAACCATAGGCATCTATCCCTCCGGTACTTTAGTAAGGCTCAAGTCAGGAAGGTTGGCTATAGTCATAGAACAAACTGAGAAGAGCCTGCTCACGCCCATTGTCAGAGTATTTTTCTCGACCAAGTCCAATGAACCAATCATGCCGGAAATGATAAACTTGAGCAGGTCGCAGGAAAGCATCGCGAACGCCGAAGACCCGTCTCAATGGGGCTTTGACTTGAAACAAATAACAGGCTTTTGAAACAATTATTTACCACTTGCGGAGATATTAATGTCCAACATCCAGTCCGTAATGCACGAAAACCGTGTATTCAACCCTTCCAATGAATTCGTCAAACAGGCCAATGTATCCGGCATGGCCGCATACAAAGCCATGTGCGATGCGGCCGCAAAAGACTATGCCGGATTTTGGGCAAACCTCGCGCGCGAAACCATTCTCTGGCACAAACCCTTTACCAAGACGCTGGACGATAGCAATGCGCCTTTTTACAAGTGGTTTGAAGACGGCGAACTGAATGTTTCCTACAATTGCCTGGACAAGCACCTGAAGACACAACCGGAAAAGACCGCGATCATCTTCGAAGCGGACGACGGCAAAGTCACCAAAATCAACTACCGCGATCTGCATGCCCGCGTATGCGAGTTCGCCAACGGCCTGAAGTCGCGCGGCATCAAAAAAGGTGATCGCGTGATCGTCTACATGCCGATGAGCATTGAGGCCGTGATTGCCATGCAGGCCTGCGCCCGTATCGGTGCGATACATTCCGTCGTATTCGGCGGCTTCTCTTCCAAGAGCCTGCACGAGCGCATCACCGATGCACAAGCCGTAGCAGTCATCACCGCCGATGGCCAATTCCGCGGCGGCAAAGCGCTGGCGCTGAAACCGGCGGTGGATGAAGCACTGACCATGGGCGGCTGCGAAGGCGTGCACTCCGTCATCGTTTATCAGCGCACCAAGAGCGAAGTACAGTGGCACAAAAACAACGTCTGGTGGCACGACGTCATTGCCGGGCAAGGCAGCACCTGCGAACCGGAATGGGTTGGCGCGGAACATCCGCTGTTCATCCTCTACACTTCCGGCTCCACTGGCAAGCCCAAGGGCGTACAACATTCCACCGGCGGTTACCTGCTGGGCGCCATGGTTTCCATGAAATGGGTGTTCGACTACAAAGACTCCGATGTCTTCTGGTGTACCGCCGACGTGGGCTGGATCACCGGCCACAGCTATGTCGCTTACGGCCCGCTGGCCATGGGCGCAACTGAAGTCATCTTTGAAGGCGTGCCGACTTATCCCGATTCCGGACGTTTCTGGAAAATGATCCAGGATCACAAGGTCACCACTTTCTACACTGCACCGACTGCCATTCGCTCGTTGATCAAGCTGGGCGGCGAAGAGCCAAAGAAATACAACCTGTCATCCCTGCGCCTGCTCGGTACCGTCGGCGAGCCGATCAATCCGGAAGCGTGGATGTGGTACTACAACACCGTCGGCCAGGCGCGTTGCCCGATCGTCGATACCTGGTGGCAAACCGAAACCGGCTGCCACATGATCTCTCCGCTGCCCGGAGCGATGCCGATCAAACCCGGCACCTGCACCCTGCCGCTGCCCGGCATCATGGCCACCATCGTCAACGAAGCAGGCGACGAAGTGCATGACCAGCATGGCGGCTTCCTCGTCATCAAGAAGCCTTTCCCCTCGCAGATTCGCACCATCTGGGGCGACCCTGAGCGTTACAAAAAAGGCTACTTCCCGGAAGAGATGCACGGCGCCTACCTGGCTGGTGACTCCGCACACCGCGACGAGGACGGTTACTTCTGGATCATGGGCCGTATCGACGACGTGCTGAACGTCTCCGGTCACCGTCTGGGCACCATGGAGATCGAATCCGCACTGGTCGCCAACCCGCTGGTGGCCGAAGCTGCCATCGTCGGCAAGCCGCACGAGATCAAGGGCGAAGCCGTGGTCGCGTTCGTGGTGCTAAAGGGTGCGCGTCCTGCCGATGCGGCAGCGGCAAAGAAACTGGCCGAAGAGTTGCGCAACTGGGTCGGCAAGGAGATTGGCCCCATCGCCAAACCGGACGAGATCCGCTTCGGCGATAACCTGCCCAAAACCCGCTCCGGCAAGATCATGCGTCGTCTGTTGCGTGCCGTTGCCAAGGGCGAAGAGATTACTCAGGACGTTTCCACGTTGGAAAACCCGGCCATCCTTGAGCAATTGAAGGAAGTGATCAAGTAATACACCGGGGTTTTCGGTTAAACACAAAGGGGAGCGAATCACGCTCCCCTTTGTGTTTTGTGCTGACCATCTCATCATTTTTTCATCAAGGAAAACAGGCGAAAGAGGCTATTTCACCATCGCGGGAATACGCGGCCGAGGTTGACCCGCCGCCGCCGCTCCGCTACCATCGCGACACTCCATAGTTTCCCGGTCATAAACAGTGCCTTTCCACAAACCGTTACTGCTGATTCTGAGTACAGTTCTCGGCTGCACAGCAGCCATGTCATCCAATGCAGAACCGGCTTTGGCACTGAATAGCCCAGAGCTTTCGACACCGAACACTCAGCCACCCGCAACGATACCTGCCGTACCGGAAGCTGTTGCACCGCAAACCACTACTGCACAGGCAGATGTTCCGCAACTTGCCGCATCCCAACCCGCCGCAACTCAAGACGTTGCCGCACAGGCTGCCGCCGAACCCGAAACGCAAGCGCCCGCGCCAATACGCGAAGCGCTGATTGTCGCTCCCGAACAACCCTCCGACGATCTGTGGAAACGCATCCGCGCCGGCTATGCCATGAATGATCTGAACAGCCCGCTGATCAAGCGCCACGAGAAGTGGTATGCCAGCCATCCCGATTACATGTTGCGCATGACCGAACGCGGCCGTCGTTACCTGTTCTACATCGTGGAAGAAGTCGAGCGTCGCGGCATGCCGATGGAGATCGCCCTGTTGCCGATGATCGAAAGCGCGTTCAATCCCGGCGCAAACTCGATTGCCAGCGCATCCGGCATCTGGCAGTTCATTCCTTCCACCGGCAAGCATTTCGGCATGGAACAGAACTGGTGGCACGACGGACGGCGCGACATCGTCGGCGCCACCAACGGCGCACTGGACTATCTGCAAAAACTGCATGACCAGTTCGGCGACTGGGAACTGGCCTTGGCCGCCTACAACTGCGGCGAGAACTCCGTTGCCCGCGCGCAGACAAAAAATCGCAGGCAGCACAAACCCACCGACTATGCGCATCTCAGGCTGCCGCGCGAGACCCGCAACTACGTACCCAAGTTGCTGGCCATCAAGAACATCGTAAACGATCCGGCCCGTTTCAATCTGGTGCTGAGCGACATTCCGAATGAATCCTATTTCGAGGCCGTCGCGACGCCGAAACACATGGACGTGAAAGTGGCCGCCGAACTGGCAGACATACCGATGGAAGAGTTCATGGCGCTCAATCCCAGCCATAACCGCCCGGTGATACTGCAAGGCACTTCCGACGTGCTGTTGCTGCCGATAGACAAAGTCGAGACCTTCCGCAGCAATCTGGCCAAGACCAACCAGCGTCTGGTTTCGTGGCAGCCTTACGAAAGCAAGAAAGGCGAAAACTTCGACCAAATCGCTTCGCGTTTCGGCCTGACCGCGGCGGAATTGCGCTCGGCAAACGGCCTGTCAAAATATGCGCAAGAGAGCAACGGCCAGACCCTGCTGGTTCCCATCGGCGACGATGCGCCCGCTGTCGAATTCACCGCATTCAACATGCATCCCTCGGCAGTGGCCGAGATGTTTGGCGCCGTCCGTTACACGGTGCGCAGGGGAGACACGATCTCCACCATTGCTCGCCGCTTCAACGTGAGCCAATCACAACTGCGCGACGCCAATCACGGCCGCACCTTCCTGCGCGTCGGCCAGCGTTTCAACATTGTATTGTCCGACCGTAAGCACTATCGCAAGCGCGGTGTGGTCGCCACCAAGGCAAAAGCCACAAAAGCCAGAAAAACCAACTCCCGCAAAGCGACCAGCATGAAGGTCGCTTATGAAGACCGCCAGTCGCGGCAACCCAATTAGTATTTATTTGCGATACAGATGGCAGTGCACGCTATGCGTCGCGCTGACGTTTGTCACGCCGGGATAATCCTGCCCACAGATTGACATTGCCTGCGGGCATCGCGGCGCAAAATGACAACCCTGCGGCGGATTCGCGGGTGACGGCAGATCGCCTTCCAGCTTGATGTACTCCCTGCCCGTGCCGTCGATACGCGGAACCGCAGAGAGCAAAGCCCGTGTATAGGGATGTCCGGGAGAACGGATGACCTCCTCCGTCGTGCCGCGCTCGACAATGCGCCCCAGATACATCACGCACACTTCATGGGAGAGATACTCCACCACCGCGAGATTGTGGGTGATGAAAAGATAACTCAGCCCCAATTCCTGTTGCAGCGATCTCAATAGATTCAGAATTTGCGCCTGCACCGATACATCCAGTGCGCTGGTCGGCTCGTCGCAGATCAGCAATCGCGGGGATACCGCCAGGGCGCGGGCGATGGCGATGCGCTGGCGCTGCCCGCCCGAAAACTCATGCGGATAACGCCACTTGCTGTCGCGCGCCAAACCGACCTTGTCCAGCAACTCATCGATATGCGCCTGACGTGTTGCACTGTCACCACCGATTTTCAGCGCACTCATGCCCTCTTCGAGTATCTCCGCCACGCGCATCTTGGGGTTGAGCGAAGCATAGGGATCCTGGAACACCATCTGCATCGACGCCCGTGAGGCCTTTGCCCCGATCAATTCATTCCCGTCAAACTTCACGCTTCCAGCCGTGGGGGGAATCAATTGCAGCAGCGCTTTACCCAGCGTCGTCTTGCCGCAGCCGGATTCTCCCACCAGCGCCAGCGTGCGGCCCTGGGAAATCGACAGCGATACCCCGTCCACCGCTTTCACGTTTCCGACCACGCGTTGCAGCAAGCCCTTTCGGATGGGGAAGTGGATCTGCAAGTCTTCGACTTGCAGGAGTGTTGAGTACTGAGTGCTGAGTTCTGAGTGATGAATGCTGAGAGTGAGATCAGGAGCGAAGGTTGGCTCGGCACTCAGAACTCGCGACTCAGCACTATTGTACAAATGGCACCTCACCCCCTGCCCCTCGACAACCGTCCATTCCGGCGTCTGCTCAGTGCAATGCTCCCACGCTTTCTCGCAACGATCGGCAAATCTGCATCCTTGTATGATGCTGCCCAGCGGCGGCACGCTGCCGGGAATGGCGCTCAATGGCTGTCCGGCTTTTCCGGCACCCGGCAAGGCGGCGAACAGTTTTTGCGTGTACGGATGCAGAGGCCTGGCGAATAATTTTTCGCGCGTCGCCTGCTCGACAATTTGTCCGGCATACATCACGCCGACACGGTGGGCATTCTCCGCCACCACGCCCAGATCGTGCGTGATCAGCAGCGTTGCCATACCCGTCTGCAATTGCGTATCACGCAGCAACTGCAGCACTTGCGCCTGTATCGTCACATCCAGCGCCGTGGTTGGTTCGTCAGCAATGAGCAATTTCGGGCTGCCCGCCAAAGCCATCGCTATCATCACACGCTGTTTCATGCCGCCGGAAAGCTGGAACGGATATTCATCCAGGCGGCGAATCGCATCGGGGATGCCGACCTGATCCAACAATTCAACACAGCGGGCATTGGCCGCTGCACCCTTTATGTCATGGTGCAACTCCAGCACCTCGGCGATCTGCGCGCCCACCGTCATCACCGGATTCAGGCTCAGCCCCGGCTCCTGGAAGATCATCGCCATCTGGCCGCCGCGCACTTCACGCATGTCATGCTCGGGCAGATCGAAAAGCGCGGTTCCATCCATATGCACCACTCCGCCCGCATTCACCACGCCATCCGGCAGCAGCCGCATCAGCGACAACGCCGTCATCGACTTGCCGCAGCCGGATTCGCCGAGCAGCGCAAAGGTCTCGCCCGCCGCAATCTCGAAAGAGATATCGTCAACGATATGAGCACCGTTGCGCAGACGGGTGACGAGCTTATCGACTTTAAGCAGAGTCATACGCCCGACTCCGTCCGGTTCAGGCGCGGATCGAACGCATCGCGCACCGCATCGGCGAACAGGTTGGCCGCCAGCACCAGCACCAGCATGAAGCCGAAGGCCGCGGCCAGCGCCCACCACACCATGGGCTCGCGCCCCATCTCCAGGCGGGCTGCATTGATCATGGTGCCAAAGGAGATCATCGAGGGGTCGACACCGACACCCACGTAGGACAGCACCGCTTCAGCCAGCACCAGCGCCGAGAAATCCATCACCAGCGAGATCAGCACAATGTGCATCACGTTGGGCATGATGTGGCGCGTGAGGATGCGCATCGAGGATACGCCGAACGATTGAGCGGCCTGAATGTATTCCATCTCGCGCAGTTTCAATGTCTCGCCTCGCAACAGGCGGCATAGCCCGGTCCAACTGGTCACGCCGAGAATCAGGCACAGAAACACCAGGCGCAGGTCGGCGCGCGAGGCGGCAGTATCGAACCATTGCGGATGGGTATCGATGGTCACCTGCATCATCAGCACTGCCGCCGCAATCAGCAGCACGCTGGGAATCGAACTCAGCACCGTATAGATGTACTGGATGACATCATCCACCCAGCCGCGGAAATAGCCTGCCGCCACGCCGAGGAACAAGGCCAGCGGCAGCGTCACCAGCGTAGTCACCGTGCCGATGATAAGGCCGGTGCGTATGCTCTTGAGCGAGAGATACAGCACATCCTGCCCCACCTTGTCGGTTCCCAACACGTGATAAACGGCGGCGAGACTCACGACGGCGCCGATGAGGGTAGTGAGGATCAACGTGGCGATGGAGACAGCCCGGTCGCATCTGGAAGCACAGTGCAGCTTTCTGTGGGTAAGGTAGAACGACAGCAGCCCGACCAGCAGGCCCAATCCCCCGCCGACCAGCGCCCGCTTCAGCACATCGGCATCGCGCTGCGTCACATCCGCCAGATGCGCCCCGCCATACTGCAACCGCGGATAG
Organism: Sideroxyarcus sp.; assembly: GCA_049286265.1. Lineage (GTDB taxonomy): Bacteria > Pseudomonadota > Gammaproteobacteria > Burkholderiales > Gallionellaceae > Sideroxyarcus. Next base: position 66,810 of record JBAQDF010000017.1, on the reverse strand, counting down.
TCGCGCTGGATATTGCCCAGCGCATCCGTCATGCTTTCCTTGGCATACAGCGTCAATGCGAACGGCTCGGAATAGGTCTTTTCGGTATGCGTGCGCAGCGGATCGACCAGCTTGTCGAACACACTCAACACCTCGGGAGAATAAACCTTCTCGCCGCCGTTCGTTTGCGGCAAGGCCAGGCGGAAGTGCAGCGTATCGAGCAAGCCGACTGCGAGGAACAGCGACAGCACCAGCAGCGACACCATTGCCACACTGCTACGCGCCACGCGCCGCCAGGGCAACAACAAATGCTCGTGCCGCCGCACATACCAGGCCGCTACGCCTGCCGCCGCCAACAGCAGGAACACCAGCGCATCGCTCCAGAGGATGACGGGCATAAAACTCATAAGACACCCACCCTCGTCATTCCCGCGCAGGCGGGAATCCAGTAAGCAGAATATTTCTCGCGGAGCGAGACAGCCGAGTTGTTCGCTTCGCGAGCTATTATCCATGCTGAATTCCCGCCTGCGCGGGAATGACGGACTCTCACAAATTCGCTCATTGCAACCTCACCCGTGGATCGACAACGGTATAGGAGATGTCGGTCAGGATCAGCCCTATGATGTACAGCACCGACCCGAGAAACACCATCGCCCGCACCACACTGAAGTCCTGCGCGTTGATGGCATCGATGGTATAGCTGCCCAAGCCGGGAATGCCGAAGAACGACTCGGTGAGCAGACTGCCCATGAACAGCAGCGGGATAACAACCACCACGCCGGTCAGGATTGGGATCATTGCGTTCTTCAGCACATGCGTGAACAGCACACGCAGCTCGGACAGGCCCTTGGCGCGCGCGGTGCGCACATAGTCCTTGCCGATCTCTTCAAGAAAAATGGTGCGGTACCAGCGGCTGCTGGAGCCGACGCCGCCCATCACCCCGATAACAATGGGTAGCACCACGAACTTGAAACTGTCCGCCCCGCCCGCGTAGCCGGAGATGGGCACCAGATTCCACAATTTGCTCACGATGAACTGCCCGCCGATGATGTAAAACAGGCTGGAAATGGACATCAGCACCACGCACAGCGCCACGCCCGCCATATCCAGCGCCGTTGCGCGGAATAACGTCATCAGCAGGGCGAAACTCACGTAGACCATCAGTCCGATCAGAAAGGTCGGCAACGCGATGACCAGACTGGGTGTCATGCGCATAACGATCTCGCGGCTGATGCTGCGCCCGTCATCCGAGTAACCGAAGTCGAAGGCGAACATGCTGGCGGATTTCTGCCAGAAGATGGTGTCGGTCAGTTTGGCTGCGCCACCGGCTGCACTGTTGGCCAGCAACGGCTTGTCGTAGCCGCGCTGTTGCTTCCATTTTTCGATGGCCTCAGGCGTCACGCGCTTGATGCCGAGCTGCATGCGCGCCATGTCGTCCGGGGTATTCACCACGAAAAACAGCGCGAAAGTGAGCAGATTCACCCCGATGAGGATGGGGACGGCGTAAAGGATGCGGCGAATCAGGTAGGAGATCATGTGTGGCCGTATTGTAAAGGCAAACAATGGCCTGCGGGCAATCGCCAAGAGTAGAATAAGGCCGTAATCGCATCACAAACCAATGTCCGGAAGAATATCTGCCCTGCAAGGAAGAACCATGCAAATCGAGATATGGTCTGACATCATCTGTCCCTGGTGCTACATCGGCAAGCGGCGTTTTGAAACGGCCCTTGCCGATTTTGCACACAAGGAAAAAGTTCAGGTGGTCTGGCGAAGTTTCGAACTCGACCCCGACTCCCCTCGCCAGCTACCGGGTTCGCTGGAAGAGATGCTGGCGCAAAAATACGGAGTCAGTCCACTGGAAGCCGCAGCAATGAATGCGCGCGTTACCCAAGTCGCCAATGAAACCGGTCTGGAATATCACCTGGCTGATGCTCGCCCTGGCAACACCTTCGATGCCCACCGTTTGCTGCATTTCGCAGCCTCGCGCCAATTGGGCGACAGTGCCGCCGAGTGCCTCATGCACGCCTACTTCTCCGAATCGCTGGTGGTGGGCGACCCGGCCGCATTGGCCCGCCTCGCCCCCGAGTTCGGCATCGCCGAAAACGAGGCGCTGGCGATATTGCAAAGCGATGCCTATTCCAGTGAAGTGCGTGCGGATGAAGCACGCGCGGCCAGCTTTGGCATCGCTACCGTGCCATTTTTCGTATTTGACGAGAATTCCGGCATCTCCGGCGCACAGCCGGTCGACGTGTTTTCTGCAGCGCTGCTGGAAGCGTGGACTGAAAGGAGATAAGCTGGTATGTCTTTGCCAAATCCTTACTCCGGCGGATTGAGCTCAATCCGATCCTCATACTATAAAACCATGAGCAATCCAGAAAACAAAACCGCAATTCAATTCCTGCAATTGCAACAGATGTTTTCCGGCAGCTATGTATCACTTGTTGCCAGCGTCCTCCTCGCTTTCATCCTTGCATTTATTCAGCGCGAAGTAATCGCCCCGACAATTATTTTTGCCTGGCTTTCCGTTGTGGTATTGCTCACCCTGTTTCGAGCAGCACTGGTTATTCATTACCAGAGCTCTCCCAAAGAATGGGATTCGACCAGTCATTCCTGGTTGGTGAATTTTCGTATTGGTGTGATCGTTTCAGGTGTTGTATGGGGTTCGGCCAGCTTCCTGATGTTCCCCGTCAATGATCCGGAACATCAGATGTTTTTGATCTTTATCCTGGCAGGATTGACGGCCGGCGGTCTGGCTTCATATTCGGCCGACCTCATTTGTGCAATTGGATTTTCCATATCCGTTCTGGTACCGCTCGCAGTCCGCATGTTTGCAGCGGGAAGCAGCTTGTCTGTGGCAATGGGTACTGTGATTACTTTATATCTCGGCTTCATGATCCTGAGCGGGAGAAAGAGCAACCAGCACATACGGGATAACATCATCCTGCGGCTCGAAGCTTCCTCGCGCGAGAACGCCATAAGGACAAGCGAAGAACAATACCGTTTGCTGCTTTGGCACTCGCCGGTGGGGCTGTTCCATTTCGACGCCAATCTCGTTATTACCTATTGCAATGATCGCTTTGCCGAAATATTAAACAACAAAGCAGACCGTATCGTTGGCTTGGACATGAAAACACTCAAGGATCAGTCTGTTCTTCCGACCATGAGGAAAGCGCTGGAAGGAGAAATTGTTCTGTATGAAGGTCATTATCTTGCCACCTTCAGTGATGCGGATAGATGGATAGCCATGACCTGCGCCCCCGCTCGCGATAGCAACAATAAAGCCGTTGGCGGCATAGCAATCGTTCAGGACATCACCGAGCGAAAGCAGGCAGAGCACGCGTTGAAGAAAAGCAGGGAACAACTTGTAGCCATCCTGAATTCGACGACCGAGAGCATATTCCACGTGGACAGGGACGGCATCATTCTGACCATTAATGACATTGCCGCTCATCGTGTCGGTAAAGAACCTCAAGACATGATCGGCAAATGCAGCTTTGACTTTTTCCCGCCTGAAGTTGCCGCCGGCCGGCGAGAGAATCTGGAAGAAGTGTTTCACACGGGCAAAGCAAAGTACACGGAAGATTCGCGCAACGAAAACTTTTTTTCGCTCAACTATTATCCGATTATCGACGAGACGGGCAAGCCCGGTTCGGTTGTCGTGTATGCGGCAGATATTACCGAACGCCAAAAAATGTTGGCGGATTTGCGCGAAAGCGAAGAGCGATTCCGCCAGATGTTCGAGCGACACAGCGCCGTTATGTTATTGATTGAGCCGCAATCCGGAATGATTGCCGATGCAAATCCGGCGGCAGCAAATTTTTTTGGTTATCCCCTGGTTAATTTGCGCGGAAAGACAATCAGCAGCATCAATGTTCAGTCCGACACTGAAATCTCGAATGACATACAACAAGCGCTTATTGAACAGCGGAATTATTTTGTTTTCAACCATCGCCTGGCAAATGATGAAATTCGTACTGTCGAAGTGCATTCCTCCCCGATGAGCTTCAAGGGCAAAAACCTGCTCTTCGCAATTATTCATGACATCACGGATCGCAAGTTGGCAGAAGAGCAGATACGCCATCTCGCTTTTTATGATTCATTGACAAAGGTTCCCAATCGTCGCCTGTTAAACGACAGACTGGACCAAACGATTGCCGCATGCGCGCGGACCAGCCGCCATGGCGCATTGATGTTTCTGGATCTGGATAACTTCAAACCGCTTAACGATACGCACGGCCACAAGGTGGGAGATATGCTATTGATTGAGGCCGCCCATCGTATCGGCAGTTGCATTCGCGAAACCGATACTGTGGCCCGTTTTGGCGGAGACGAGTTTGTGGTGATGCTGATTGATCTTAGCGAGGATCAATCCGAATCCACAACACAAGCCCGCAATGTTGCCGAAAAGATCCGCTCCTTGATGTCCGAGCCATATCGACTTGCGGTCAAGCAGGACGGCAATGCCGAGATCATCATCGAGCATCAATGCACGTCAAGTATCGGTGTTGTGGTATTTGACCATCAGGCCAGCCGGGAAGATATCCTCAAGTGGGCCGACATGGCGATGTATGAAGCCAAGAAAGCAGGACGCAATTGCGTCGTGTTCAACAAGCAAAGCAGCGAAAAATCAAGCAAGGATAATGCCGGCTCCATAATCCTGCATCTGAACTGGCATGATTCATATGCCTGCGGCGAACCCGCCATCGATGATGAGCATCGAAAATTGTTTGAGCTTGCAAACAATCTGATTGATTCCGCTTTCGCCAGAAATGAGAATCCTCAGGGGCTTGAATCGGATCTGGAAAAACTGCTTGCGCATGTGGTACAGCATTTTGCAGATGAGGAAGCAATACTTGCGCGATATCACTACAACGATCTGGAAGCTCATGCGCACGACCACAAGGTGCTGATTGAACACGCACAGAAACTTCGCGATTCGGTATTGGCGGGCAACGTTACGATTGGCGAATTGGTGAGTTTCCTGGCAGAAGAGGTGGTTGCGCAGCATCTGCTCAGGACAGACCGAAAATTTTTCCCGCTTTTCAATAAACAATAAAACCGCAGTTCAGCCCGCAGATTACACAGATTAACGCAGATAATCTGGCGGGTACTGACAAGAGCCCAATCACCCAATCGGTGGAAATTAAAACCATTGTTGGTGTTGTTTAATCTGCGGAAATCTGCGTAATCTGCGGACAACCAGGGTTTTTAGGATAAAGGCTAGTCTTCATTGGTCAGGCCTGCGCCTGACTCATTTCCTGTTTCCCGGCTTGAAATGGCCTGTTCCCGCTTCTGCAACACCCGCCACATCCACACCCCGAACAGCAGCAGCGCAGCCCCGCCCACCCACAACGGCCACAACACCGGCTGGTTCCAATCGCGGCGCAGTTGGCCGCGTTTCTGGCTATCTACGCGCCAGTACTTGAGTTTGTTGTTGGCCATGATGTTGGGTTTTATGTTGTGCAGCCACTGGTGTTGCAGCACGTAGCTCTTGGGATGGAAACCCCATAGCCAGGGTGAATCGCGGCGCAATATCTCCTGCATCTGGTCGATGATGACTTGCCGTTCCGGGCTGTTGTCCATATTCTTCATCTGCTCGAACAGGCTGTCGAATTCCGGTTCGCTGTAATTGCTCGCGTTCTCTCCACTGAACTTCACCTTGCCCTGCGGGCCGTGCAGCAGGAAGAAGAAGTTCTCCGGGTCGGGATAGTCCGCGTTCCAGCCAAAAAAATACATCTGCGTATCGCCGCGCCGGATCTTGTCCTGGAAGCGGTTGTAGTCAGTGCTGCGCACATCGAGTTGCACGCCGAGCTTGTCGAACTGTTTGCGCAGCCAGTCGAGGCGCGATTTGTTGCCCATGCCGGTGGCGGTCGTGTCAAAGTGGATCACCAGCGGCTGGCCTGTCTTCGCATCCACGCCGCCGGGATAGCCGGCCTCGGCCAGCAGGCGTTTCGCCTCCGCGACGGATTTGCGTTCCGGCGCATTTTTTACGCAGTCGTAGACGAAGTGATTGATGCCCACGCAGCCCTCGCGGTGGCCGAAGATGCCGGGCGGAATGGGCGACTGCGCGCTGATGCCGCGCCCGTTGGCGAAGATGGAAACGAACTCCTCGAAGTCCACGGCAATGGCGATGGCACGGCGCAACTTCCTGCTCTTCTCGGAGTTTCCACCGATTACCGGATCGAGCATGTTGAAGCCGGTGTACATGGTAGACGTGGCAACGGAAGTTGACAGCGTGATGCCCTGCACCTTCATCGCCTCGCTCACCGTCGCCTCACCGCTCACGCCGACCTGCACCGCCTGGTCGAAGCTGTCCGAACTGATCCCGGAGGCATCGTAATAGCCTTGCAGGAATTTGTTCCAGTAGGGAATGGTTTCCTTTTCCAGCGAGAACACGATCTGTTCGATCAGCGGCAACGGCTTGCCCGCATCGGCCAACAACCCGGCCTGGGCGTCGCCCTGCTCGCCTTCGAGTGGATAATTTTCGCTGTCGTAATAGGGATTGCGCGTGAGCACCATGCGGCGGTTAGGCGCATTCTCCGACAGGTAATACGGCCCGCTCCCCACCGGCCACCAATCCAGCGACAGGTTGCGTTCGCGCATGCCGGGTTGCGCGTAGAAGCGTTCCACCTCCTGCGGCATCGGCGAGAAAAATGGCATCGCCAGCCAGTAGACAAATTGCGGATATTTGCCGTGGACGGTGATGCGGTAAGTGGTGGCATCCACCACCTCCACACCGGGCAGCGGGTACAGGTTCAGGTCGAGAAACTCGTCCGGATGCGCCTTGGCCGCTGCTTGCAGCGTAGCTGCGTATTCCTTGAGGCCGACGATGTACTCGCTCATCACCCCGGCGATGGGCGTATGCAATTGCGGATGGACCAGACGCTTGATCTGGTAGGCATAGTCCGCCGCCGTAACTGCGCGCGTAGCGGTCTTTGCAAAATCACTCAGGCCGTAAACATTGTGCAGAGCGCCGGGCATGAGCGCTTCATTCCCTGCCACAAAGGCCGGATGCGGCTGGTAGCGCATGTCCGGTTTGATGTGTATCTCGTACACGCTATAGGCAATGCGCCCGGGCGCGGCTCGATCGGGCAATGGCCGATGGTTCTTGTCCAGATAGCTGACCCCGGGCATTTCGCTGGCCGCCAGCGGCACCAGTTGATACGGGCGTTTCAGGTAATGGTATTGCAGCGGCGGCGAGTAGATCAGCGCGAGAAACTCATACTCGTTCTCGCTATAAGCCTGTGCCGGGTCGAGATGCTTGGGACGCTCGGTAAAAGCGGTGTAGAGAATGGACTTGCCTTCATCCGCCGCCGGATAGGGATTGTTCCACAAGCCGCCGTCGCAGGCGGCAAGCAACAAGAAGGTCAGGGCTACAAACAGTGCTTTCATGGCGCTAGAGTTTAGCCGAAAGGCAACAGTTCGCGGTAAGATTGCAAGACGCTCACGAAGGGACAAACCCAATGAATCAAGACTGGCAAAATTTCCTGGCAACGCAAGGCGCGCGCATACAGGACGCTGTCGTGCAGCATTTCGGCAATGCCGCCGAAGAACGCGTTGCCACACGCGACGGCACGGTGCTGTGCGACCTGTCGCAGTTCGGCGTACTCAGGGTTTCCGGCGAAGAAGCACAGGCATTTCTGCACAACCTGTTCAGCAGCGATGTGAACGCCCTTACCCCGCAACAGGCATTGCCCAGCAGCTTCAACACCGCCAAAGGCCGCGTGCTGACAACCCTGTTCATCTGGCGCAATTCAAGCGAGTTTTTCCTGCAACTGCCGCGCAGCCTGACTGCCCCTATCCAGAAGAAACTCTCCATGTACGTGCTGCGCGCCAAGGTCAAGATCGAAGACGCGAGCGACGGCATCGTATGCCTCGGCCTTTCCGGTGCCAATGCGGCAACCTTGTTACTGAAACACTTCGCCGCCCTGCCGCAAAACCCGCTCGATGTCGTGCAACAAGGCGACAGCAACCTGATCCGCCTTGCAGCGGACCGCTTCCAGATCAACACCCCAACGCAGCACGCCCCGGACTTGTGGCAAAAACTCGGTGCCGAAGCGCGCCCGGCCGGGTCGCCCTGCTGGGACTGGCTCAACATCCGGGCCGGCATCCCCGTCATTCTGCCGCAGACGCAGGAACAATTCGTGCCGCAAATGGCAAACCTCGACCTCATCGGCGCGGTGAATTTCAAGAAAGGCTGCTACCCGGGGCAGGAGATCGTGGCACGCATGCAATACCTGGGCAAAAACAAACGCCGCATGTACCTCGCCCACGTCTATGCCGAAACGGTGCCGCAAGCGGGCGCCGAGCTGTTCAGCATGGAAATGGAAGGCCAGGCGTGCGGCATGGTGGTCAACGCGCAGGCCTGTGCCAACGGCGGCTATGACCTGCTGGCCGTGGTGCAGATCGCCAGCCACGATGCCTTTCCGGTTCACTTGGGCGCACTCACCGGCCCGCGTCTGGAATTCAAGCCCCTGCCTTACCCGCTGCCGTGAACCTGCCAGCCCAACTTTTCACCAATGATTTGTTGTGGCTGGGCAACATGCTCTTTGCGTACTTTCTGTATCGTGCCGCGACCCGCGCGCCATGGCGAAAGGTGCTGGATAACGCCTTCATGGTGAACGCGCTGGTTGGAATGACCATCGGCGCATTCTTCTTTTGGCAAATGAATGCAGGCATCCGCCCCGGTATCAATTTCCACATTCTGGGTTCGACTTTGTTCATGCTGATGTTCGGCGCGCATGTTGCCACCATCGCCCTCGCGCTGGTCATGCTTGCCACCTGGTTATACGCGGATATGGGGTCAGTCTCGCTCGGCCTCAACGGCCTGCTGATGATCACCATGCCCGTGATATTCGGCGAATGGCTGCTGCGCTTCAGCAAGCGCAACATGCCGAAGAATCTGTTTTTTTTCGTGCTCTGGAACGGCTTTGCCTGCGGCGCATTCACCATCCTGCTGAACGTGGCGGCCACTTCGCTGCTGCTACTGGCGCTAACCCCCTACACCTGGCCTGAGATACAGCACCATTACCTTCGCGCCGTCCCCGTCATCGTACTCGCCGAAGCCTTCACCACCGGCATGATGATCACCGCCTTCACGGTATTCCAGCCGGAGGCGGTGATCAATTTCAGTGACGAAGAGTATTTAAACGGGAAGTAATTTGTGCAAGGTAAAAGGGAAATGAGGGGGATTTGAAAATGCAGTCTTGATTTTCAATCGCTTTCGAATCCCCCCTTCCCCCCCTTTTTTCTAAAGGGGGGCACAGCAGCAAGCGCACCCTACTTTTGACACTGTCGGAAGATATTTATTAGGGGGGAGACAGCTTCAATTTCATCTTCTTGTGCGGCATTCCGGCATCCATGAATTCCTTGCCGTGCTCGACAAAACCGAATTTGTGATAGAACGGAATCGCGAAGGTCTGCGCATCGATATCGACCTGTTTGTAGCCGCGTGAACGCGCCTCGTTCAGCAGCGCTTCCATGATTGCCGTGCCCACCTTCTGCCTGCGCCATTGCGGCAGCACCGCCATGCGGCCGATGTGCCCGTTCGGCAGGATGCGCCCGCAACCGATGGCATCGCCGTTCGTACTCAATACCAGCGCATGGCGGCTTCCGCCATCCATGTCATCCCATTCCAATTCTGCGGGAACGTTCTGCTCGCGGATGAACACCGCTTCGCGTATGGCTCGCAACAAAGGCTCGCCGTCGTGCCAACTCACCAGACTGACTGTGAAAGGTGTTGTCATAACTCACTCCCTGCCCCTTCCTCTCCTTCGCCTTGCGGTATAGGGGGAAGAAACGTTGTTATTTTCCAAACTGCCTTATGCCACGATTTCGACTTCCGTTCCTGCCTGCACCAGATCGAACAACTCCATCAACTCCTTGTTGCGCATACGCACACAACCGCGCGATCCCGGCTTGCCCATTTCCGTGCCATCCGGCGTGCCGTGGATGTAAATATACCGACGCATGGTATCGCAAGAACCCGATCGGTTGAAACCACTTTCGCAACCCGAAAGCCACAGAATTCGTGTCAAGATCCAGTCGCGTCCAGCCTGCTGCGCCTCCAGTTCAGGGGTAAAGATTTCACCGGTCGGGCGGCGCTTCACGAACACCGCATTCTCCGGCTGCCCGGCGCCAACTTTGGCACGAATGACATGCCTGCCGCGCGGTGTGCAAAAGCTGCCGTTCTCCTCGCCTACGCCATTTGCACCGGTGGATACCTGATAGCGGCGCAGTAGCCGACCATCGCGATCAAGCAACTCCAGCGTCTGGGTCGGGATATGGATAATGATCTTCAACGCTACACCGTCATTCCCGCGCAGGCGGGAATCCAGACAAAATACACAGTTCCGCAAAGCGGAACTACAAATGAAATAGTCGACTTCGTCGAGCCTTTTACATTTACTGGATTCCCGCCTGCACCCGCAAGGAGTACGCCGTGGTTGTAAGGGGCTAAAGCCCCAACAACACACGCAGCGCGGGAATGACGAAGCATAATGTTTATCATTTTCATGTATTGCGTTGTGCTGCCCGCCGCGCAGCAAAGAAATCGCTCAACACTTTGCCGCACTCCTCCGCCAGCACGCCGCCTTCGATGGTGGCGTGGTGGTTCAGGCGCTCCTCGTCGAACAAATTGAATATGCTGCCCGCCGCCCCTGTCTTCGGATCGCGCGCACCGAACACCACCCGGCCGATACGCGCATGGAACATCGCGCCGACGCACATGACACACGGCTCCAATGTCACTATTAGTTCACAATCCACCAGCCGGTAATTTCCCAGATGTTGCGCCGCATCGCGAAGGGCGGCAATTTCCGCATGCGCGGAAGGGTCGCGCCTGGAAATGGGCGCGTTATAGCCGCGCCCGATGATCTGACCATCCTTGACCACCACCGCGCCGACCGGCACTTCTCCGGCCTGCGCCGCCTGCCGCGCCAGGTCCAGCGCCGCGCGCATGAAGCCCTCGTCCGCCTCATTGGCGGGAACAGCAGTCAGGGTAGTATTTGAAAAATTCATGCCCGACATTGTACGGGCAAAAATCGGATTGCCAAACGTGCATGCAACACTCAGAATGCCAGCGCTCAATTCCGTTATCCACACATGCAGCAACAAACCACCGGCAGGCCCGAAAGAAGAGCGCACGCACGCGAACAAACGCTTGGCGAAGAAATCGCCAACAGCATCAGCCATAGCGTGGGGCTGGGCGCAGCCATCGTCGGCACTCCGCTGCTCATCGTGCATGCGGTACAACACGGGGGAACAGGTTATCTGGTCGGCAGCGCCATCTTTTCCGCCACCATGATCGTGCTATACCTGTCTTCGGCGCTTTACCATTCATTCCACCCAGGCAGGCTCAAGCACATCTTCCGCATCATCGACCACTCGGCGGTCTATCTGCTCATCGCGGGCACCTACACCCCCTTCACACTGGGCGTGCTGTACGGCGCATGGGGCTGGACGCTGCTGATACTGATCTGGGTATTGGCGCTGACCGGCGTGGCGTTGAAGGTGCTGCGGCGCATGACCCACCCCATCATCTCCACCATCCTGTACCTGCTGATGGGTTGGCTCATCATCGTTGCGATAGACCCGCTCTACCAACGCCTGCCCGCAGCGGGCCTGGCCTGGCTGGTGGCCGGCGGGCTAGCCTACACGCTGGGCACCATCTTCTTCGTCGCCGATTCGCGCCTGCGCTACGGACACTTCATCTGGCACTGGTTCGTGCTGGCGGGCACCACCTGCCATTATTTTGCGGTGTACTGGTACGCGGCTTGAACCTCTGCTGGGTTATTACTTCACCTGCTCAACCGAGTCCACAAATACAATCACGTCAAAGCTGCGGTCTAGCGCATTGCTGTGGAAATTCGACATCGCCACCCCGTTTGAAAACTTGACTATCGCCCCTTTGGTGATATTCGTCTTGTATGCCGCAATCCACAACGGGCCTTTTTCCGTAGTCACTTGCAGGTAGGTGTACATGTCCGTGTCGAGTACTTCCAGCACCTTGCCGTTATTCACCATCTGGGTATCGATGGGGATGGCTTTTGAATGACCAAACTGCAATGCATCCAAATTATTGGACTGCTTACCTCCTTGCGTCGACTTGTCGCCATCGCCCGCTTTGGCAGCACCTGTTCCAGCTGATGCTGCCACTGCAAAGCAGCCAGTAATTGCAAGCGCAATCAACATAAGTGATTTTTTCAAAGCAAGCCTCCTTAACGATTCATCTTTCCATCGATAATAAATATCCCCAAACATGACTCTGGTTAATGACTGAAAAAAATGGGGCCAATCTCTGGCCCCAAGGGATTTTCTACTATGAAGCTTACATCTTGTAATTCAGGAACACACCAAACGTGTTGACGTGATAGTTCATGGGGCCGGTATCCAGCAGCAAGGTGTTCGCGTCATATGCAGCCATGACATTGGCGATTACACCATCGTAGTGCCAATCCTTGATCTTCATGCCATCGTGCCGGTATATCGCACGAATCGATGTTTTTTTGTCGAGTTGCTTGAGCAGGTGCAACGTGATCGTATTCTGCACAGTGGTCATGTCGGGCAGCGCGCTACCCGCAATGGCAGCGGCGTTAGCATTGTTGCCGCCAGCAGTAATGGCAGTGGCACCGAAGTTATACGCAATATGCGTACTGCTTCTTGCATAAGTGTAGTCGATGCCAATGTGCATGAAGCCCAAATCCTCCTGCAAACCCAAGCCCAGGACATCATTGCGATCAGTTGTATCAGATGTCCAGATACTGCTGTATGGACGGGCACCTTGTGCCCCGTTAAGGGTATCCGAACAGACGGAATATCCATAAAGTGCAATATTGGCAACTGTACATGGGCTGGCTGGCAGGCCCACAGCCGCGTTACCCGAGTTCATTGCCATGGACTTCTTGCCATTCTGGAAGTTATAGAAGGCAGTGATGATCCGGTCGGTTGAAGCCTGGAAGTTGAAGTCCAGACCCAGCGAATCCTGATTGTCTTTTGTCAGACCATAGAACGAATTCGGGTAATCAGCCCTCTTGACCTGGAATACCACGCCCACATCCAGATCTTCGCGCGCCATCACATTCAGGCGCGTATTCAGGATTTTCTGATTGCGGTCCGCCTGGTCGTATTTGCGGAAAAAGTACGAATAGCGGTTAAACAGATTTACGGCGACAGCCGGATACGTCGAGCCATTTACAAGCAGGCCTGAGTTGGCAACCTGCGTTGCCGGATCGAGACCCGGCAAACCGGTTCCCAAATCCTCAAACGTGCGGTATCTGTACTCGCTGCCGCGCTTGGTGTCGTTCTCCAGGGAGACGCGCAATGTTGTGACTCCCAGAGCACGATTGACATAGCCGAGCTTGATCTTGTTTTCCCAAGTCTTGGCGCGCTCGCGGAAGTCGCGGTGGAAATCTTCGCGCTCAACGGCAGCATTCAGGCTGCTGGTCCGATTCAGATCATAGTCCGCCGCGACGCCGTAGTTATATTGCCTGGTCGAGCGAGGCTGACCGTAAACCGCGACGTTGGCCCCGTTGGCAAGCGTGGCAGACGAACATCCGGGTACTGCCGGGTAGCCGGGCAACGTATAGCAAGTACCTCCCCCTCCGGGTGCAATCACCAAATCTGCCGCCCCCGTTCCGTTGCCGGTACTCGGGCCGCGACCGAACTGGCCGGTAAGCGGGTTGTAAGCCGTATATCCGCCCTTGTTGTCGGTTTCATAAAAGCGGTAACTTGCCTTCACGTTCAGATCGTTCACTGGGCTCATTGACAGGCCTAGATCAACCAGTTTGTTGTCGATGCGCTGCTTGGCAGTCTTCTGGCTCAATGCATCGGTCGTATTCCAGTTGCTGACCAGCATGGTGTTTGCGGCATAGCCGACGTTGGCACCTATTAATGTAGTCACGCCTGCATTTGCCAAATCCGCGCTCTGTGCTGCGGAAATGGGCGCCAACAGTGTATCGTCCTGACGATTCGATCCCCATGATGCGGCGGCAGTGAAGCGCGCCTTCCAAAGCTCCGGCATGCTGTGCGCGAATTCGCCCTTGAGGTTGTATGCATCGTTGTTGGGAGCCAGATCAAAGGTTGCATGCTGGATAGCGCCTTGCGGTGTAATCGCCCCCAACAGCGCATACTGCACATTCAGCGTATCGATATTGTTGCGAAACATGGAGGAAGAAAGACGCACATTGGCCTGGGTCAACTCACCGTGATAGGTCAAGCCCAACATCAGGTCATGCGTTTTGTAATCAATCGGTTCCGCAATTTCAGTCGAGATATTTCCATCATTCATCGCGAAAGGCCGGGCTCCCACGCGATTCTCCAGCGTATAGCTGGCATAGCCTTTCAGGCTGTCGGTCAGGTTGATGTCCCCCCGCACGCCCCCCTTCTTGCGCACCAGGCTCAACTCACTGTAATCCGTCGCGGCCAGTTTGGCGGCAATGGCGGCAGCCATATTGGATTGCGCCAAATTGGTTGCACCGTTGACTCCCACACCGACGGCAGTTCCAAGAATGCCAACCGGAATGGCGCCAGTTACAGAATTGGGAGTGCCCGTGGTGCCTCTGATTGCCAATAGTGCGACGGCATTTCCATATACCGTCCCGTTGTATTGCCAGCATGGAGCCGCAACCGTACAAGTGGCAGTTGCCCCTGCGTAGCCAGCTGTGCCCTGCGTGTAAGCTCCAGTCGTAACCATGGTCGGCATTGACAGCCCGGTGGTCAGATTGCCCGTGCCTTCTCCGCTATAGAGCGATTTCCATGTGTCGGTAAACACGTGCAGCGTTTCATTGTAGAAAGCCCGCACTTTCCAATCGCCGTATTTGCCCGTCGTCACGTCGTAAAACTGGTCTTTCCTGCCCACCCCTCCACCGTTGAGGATGAAGTAATTCAACTTATCAGTCTCTCCGGACAATTTGAAGTTGTTGAGATACAGGCCATTCCTCTGATCCGAGTATTCCTTGCGCTTGGCATAGCTCTTTGTGTCACTCTCATGCTGGTACCCGACGTCAACTCTGCCTGAGAGTTTTCCGCTTTCTTCGACATCAGCCCTTGGGACAGCATACATCTGGCCGGATGGGGAACGTTTGACGGCCGCCCAATCCGTATCCAGTTGTATGGGACCGGCAAGGTAGCCGGGGTTGGCGGCGTTGCCGTTGACGGTATCCACACCGATGGCAGTGTCTGCCAGAGCCGGTATTCCGGCCATCTGCGCCAATGCGGCGCCGATGCAAAGCGTAAGCAACTTCATACGCGGACTATTGTTCATGAAAAACCTCCGGTCGCGAATCGATTCGACTTTTTCAAAATGTTTGCTCTGTGTCATGTTGTCATCTCCCCTTCAGATCAACGCTGGAAGCGTGCGCCGCCAGGAGCGTTGCTGCCGTGGATGGTCGAGTGGCAGTTCTGGCATGAACGACCCGTCATTCGCTTGTTGGGAAGAACACCTAACGCTGCGTTAGCTCCGTTTGACGGATTGCCGGCAAGATCAATCCCCGTCTGAGTTGCACCGAGATTGGTTCCGAGCGTGTTGTTGCCCCATACAGCGTGACCCATCGTGCCGGTGGTGCTGTGGCAGCCGGAACACAGGAACGGACGAGTCTGCACGAGCAATTTGTCGTTGTTCGATCCGTGCGCCACATGGCAATTCATGCAGTTTTCGCGCACCGGTGCGTGTTCCCACAGGAAGGGGCCGCGCTTCTCGGCATGGCAGCTGTAGCAAATCTCGTTGACATTGTCTGCCTTGAGCAAGCGCTTGTTCGACGTGCCGTGCGGGTTGTGGCAATCCTCGCAGGACATCTTGCCTTCCGGCACCGGCATGTGCGACTTCTTCTTGAACTCGGCACGCTGTTGCGGGTGACAGGCCTGGCAAGTTTCCGTGATGCTGGGCTTCTTCAGCAAACCGGCACCGGAGAACTTGGCCATCGGGTTGTGGCAATCGCTGCAGGCCAGCTTGTTGGTCTGGTGGATGGAGCCTTCCCAGAAAATGCGCTGCCCGCCTTTATGGCAGTTCAGGCATTGCCCGTTCATTTTCGTAATAGGCGAGTTCCAGCCTTTGGAGAAACCGACGATCAGGTTGCGATCCTTGGTGTTTTTAACGTGAAGAGAGCCGGGTCCGTGACATGCCTCGCAGACGGTCTTTGCCGTCTCGCTGCTTGGGTTCATCCGGAAAATTTTGGCATGAAGCGTATGGCCGAAGTTATTGTTTTCCACTTCATGACATGTGGTACACGCCTTCTCACCCACATACACAGCCGAACTTTGCGCAGAAGTTGAAGCCAGCACCGGAGCAGGAGCGCCGGGTGCAATTGGTTCCACTGCAACAGGTGCCGATGCAGCCGGCTCCGTCACGGTTACTTCCGACGCAGCCGTATCGGCTGCAGTTGCTTGCCCCATTACCAGCAACAGTGCGGCTAACGCTCCCATTGCCGCACTTTTTATAATGAATCGCTCCCTGATCATCATGCCCCCACCTCAATATTCTGGTTTAATATCTCTCAGCGCAGCTTCAAACATTTCCGAAAAACGGGGGAAATCAACATATCTCCCTGCAATGTCCAAAGACCGCACTTGGATGAATTCTATAGAACACGTCCAGCTTTAAACTGACGTACGCCGACGAATTCTGACAAATGCTGACATGTTCAAACGGTGCTCCAGCGTGGCGGAATTGATCCGGTATCAACAAAACAAGAAGTCGAAAAGCCAACGTCAGCCCTGCCCTTCAAATCCGAATTTCGATTTGACCGGTCAATTTGTAACGGCGGATTTTTTGCTTGAGTTTTGTTGCTTGAAGTGGTTTGCAGAGAAAGTGCAAGGGTTGGCGCAGCTTATGTTGATTGTTCCCGCTATTCCGGATTTTCCGTTCCATTTCCCTTGTGACAGGCAGCACAATCAGCCAGACTCTTGACGCGTCCCTTGATCAGCAGACGTATCGCTCCCTTGTGTTTTTTCATGAAGTAACCGGTTTCTGTAATACGCAGGGAATCCACCGAATGGCCCCAGCCTGACGCGGCATTGCGCTCAAGGAAGGCGGTAATTGCGTCTTTCGATTCCGCATCCAGGCTGGCATCGACACCGAAATGCTTATCCAACCCCAGCATCAAAAGCTTCCAGTCGCCGCCGGAAAGCAGCGCGGGAGGGAAAGCCATATGGCAGCTTCCACATTCGCTTTGCCATGCCGGGCTGACTTCTCGCGACTGCCACACATCTTCGGCGGCAAACGTTTCCGTACATGCAAATATAAAGGCCAGCGCAATCACACCCCTGATATGCATCATTGCCGCAAGTCGTAATCCGTTCATTTGCAGTTCACTGAGAAAATATTCATTCTGGAATTATTAGCGATCAAGTCTTAATTCATCCTTAAATTGCCGGCAGCAAAATCCGGAAACTCGGCACTTTGCATTTCCATCTTCAAGATTTGATTGCTGTATTTTTATTCTGCAGCAGATGATTGTCGACCGCCACCAACAAAGGCTGACGTTTTGATGCAGGAGAGGGAGTGCCGGAAAATCAGGGAAGAAACAACCGAAATGCCTCAACTCTCGACCGTGAGCGGTCGAATGAATTGGTAACCCATGCCGCGCATGGCCTGCAGTGGATTTCTGCCGTCCTCCAGCGGGGGAAGTTTGCGCCGCAAGCGACTGATGCTGGCTTCGAGTGCGCGCGGGTCGTATGCAAACGGGTTCTTGCCCAGCGCCCTGATCAGAGTATCGCGGTCTGCCTGTTTGTTTTGCGTGCTTGCCAACGCCTGTAGCAGCAGCAACTCCAGACCGGACAGGGGAATCGGGGGGGCGTTGGGAGGCAACAATTCCGAGCGCACCAGCAATAGCCGCCAAGCCTGTTCGCTGGGAGCGGATGGGCTCAGGCGTTTGTACAGGTTATCAATGAGTGCCAACAATTCGCCGAAATTGATTGGCTTGATCAGGTAATCGTCCGCACCGGCGCGCCTGCATTCCACGCGATCTGCTCCCAGGCTGCGCGCAGTCACCATGACGATGCCGATGCCGGTTCCATACAGCTTGCGCAAACGCAACGCAATCTCGACCCCGGTTTCGCCCGGCAGGTTGTAGTCCAGCAGCGCGATTTCGGGAATAAATTGCAGGCGTTGTTCCAGCTCTTTGCTGCTGCAGACAGCAAGCACTTCATGCCCCGCATACATCAGGAAGGACTGCAATTCTTCCTGCTGTCCAAGATCGTCTTCAATTATGATAATGCGTGCCATATGTCCGCTTTGTAACTGGAGATCAGAAAACGATGTTCACTGTACACAATCGCCGCGTCGCCGCGCAAGCGCTTTCTCGCACACAGCGATATTTGACCGAACTGAGCCTGCAAGGGCGGTTTTTGCTCATCATGGGCGTCTCGTCACTGATTCTCACCCTGCTGCTTTGGGAGATGTTCGACAATTTTACCGGGCAATTGCTGGAGCGCATCGGGGAACGCTTCGCGGTTGAACAGTCGCTCTATGACAAGGCTCGCGCACTCCAGCCGTTAATGCGTGAAATGGCGTCGGCAAAACAGTCTGCCGCCAGTCCTCTCTTGAAAAAATGGGCGGCAAACGAACGGGATCCGCTGCTCTATGGGCAAAGCATTGATGAACTGCGCAATCGTTTCGGCGACACCAATTTTTTCGTGGCCATCGCCAAATCGGGGAATTTTTACTATTACGATGCAGCCAGATCGCAGAGGCAACCTTTGCGTCTCACCCTCAATCCGGCAGAACCGGACGATGTGTGGATATTCGACTTCATCAAGAGCGGTGACGACTGCACCGTCAAGGTCCTGACCAACAAAAAACTGGGCGTGATCAAACTGTGGGCCATGACGGCGATACGGGACGGCAACAGGGTTGCAGGCGTAGTCGGGACGGGAATCAATTTATACGACTTTACCCGCACCGCTTCCAGCATCCACCTGCCCGGCGTGACCAATATTTTCATCGACCACCATGCCAACATCCAGGTGTACAACGACGTCACGCATTTCGACTTTCCGACCGTGCCGAATCTTTCCGAACCCGAGCATGTGCACCTTCAGATAGTGGGACCGGAAACAGGCAACCAATGGCTGCAATATGCCATTCATAAACTCGATCGCGAAAAGCAGGGCGTAGAAACCGAGTTTGTGTTTATCAATGGAAAACGCTACCTGGCAGGCTTGATTGCCATACCTGAGCTGGGCTGGTACGACCTGACCCTGCTCGACTTGTCCGTTCTGCTGCCACAGGCCGAATTTACGAAAATGGTGCTGGCGATTTTCGCCGGTACACTGGGACTACTGGCCATTCTGGCATTCTCCCTGCATAAATTGGTGCTAAAGCCTGTGTCAACGCTGACCAATGCGATAGCCCGCATCCGCCGCGGCGACTTCAGCTCTAAACCTCTCGAAGCAGGCGGCGGTGAAGTCCGCGAGTTGATGTCGCAGTTCCAGCACATGGCGGGCACCATTTACAGCACCCAGCAATGGCTGGAGGACGAAATCGAGAAACGCACTCGCCAGCTCAGCGACGCCCGGAGAATACTGGAAATTTCGCTCCACCATGAAAGAGATGCACGCGAAACGCAAGCCAACCTCATGGCATTGATGGCGCATGAAATGCGCAGCCCCGTCGCGGTCATTGGAAATACAGCGCAGATGCTGAATATGCTGGCGCAAGCAGACCGCCCTGACCTGCTTCCGCGCATCGAAAAAATCACGCGTTCAGTCACCCAGTTGGCAACGCTGATGGATAATTTCCTCACCGAGAAATGGCTGGATATGGACAAGCAGGGCCTGAACCGGGTAACGGGCGACCTTAACCGTTTCTGTGCGGATGCTGCAGGAAGCTTTTCCGAAAATTTCGCTCGCCCCATCCGCGTTGAACCCGTGGTCGGCGACGCCAGACTTTGTGCTGACTGGCAACTGGTACAAATCGCCGTTTCCAATCTACTGGACAATGCGCGCAAATATTCATCCCTCGATAGTGAAATTCGCCTGAAGGTCCTGTTTTGCAGCATGGAGATGCTGTGCATCGAGGTAAGCGACCAGGGTATGGGCATTCCCGCCGAACTTCAGCCGCACATTTTCGACAAGTTTGCGCGAGGACGGCATGAAGCCGACATTCAGGGAAGCGGCCTCGGCCTTTATCTGGTGAACTGGATCGCAAGATTCCACGGGGGGTATACCGAGGTTTCCTCGATAGAAGGTCAAGGCAGTACTTTCCGCATGTGTCTGCCAAAGTGCTAGCGCAGGGTTGCACGCTATCCATCGGCGGCAAAACAAGAAGACCCCATTCGACGTTTAGCTGCAAAACGACGGATGAGGTCTAATTCAACAACCACACTTGCTCGGGTACGGCAAAGCCCATAAATGCCTTACTGCTTCTGCAACACCGCCCCGTCTTGTTATCTGAATTTATTTTCCCAAGCGCCGATCGGGCAATCTGGCCAGATAGTCCGCCAGAGCTTCCATTTCAGCAGTAGAAATATCGCGCAGTGCCGCCACCATATCCGGGTGAGAGTTTCCGCGCGCCATTGTCTTGATGAATTCCATTTCACGCAGCAGGTAGCTGTAATGCTGGGCTGCCAGCGCGGGATATAATTTTTCCCCATTACCCTCGCCTCGACCGCCGTGGCACTTGACGCAGCCTTTCTGGGTGTAGAGTGCCTCGCCAACACGCACCTGATCTCCGGGCCCTTTGCCGTTTTCCTTGATGGTGGTCAGAGTGGAAAGATAAAGTGCGATATCGGCGATCTCGTCGACGCTGACTGCATCAGGCGAAATAAAGGGTTCCATCTTCGGGTTGTAGCGCAAACCGGCACGGATATCGGTCAACTGTTTGACGATCACCGAAGCGTATTGCCCGGTCAGTCTTGGATAGATACCGTCTACACGTCCGAAAGCATCCTGCTTGTGACAGCCGCGGCAACCGCGAAACGCTTCCTTGCCCCGCTCGGCATCAGCGGTCTTGCGCAATGCCTCAGCCCGCTCCGGTGTCAGCTTGTTCCAAATGTAACCCTTGGTTCCTATCGTGCCCGGTAGTGCAGCATCGGCGGCAAAAGCAGAATACCCCGGCATCAATGCCAGTGCGAAAATCAACAAAGCTCTCATTGGTCATTCCCCCTTTAAACTGGTGATATATTCGGCAACTGCTTTCATTTCCTCATCGGTCATGCGCGTTGTAACGGCGCGCATCACTTTACGGGCATCATTGTTGCGTACCATGTTCTTGAAATTATTCATCTGCGTCATCAGATAAACCGTGTGCTGGCCCGCCAAGCGCGGAAACAGATCCGTGCCTTCACCTTTTTCGCCATGGCAGCCGGAACATGCGGGCACCGCACTATTCACAATACCGTCGTCGTATATCAGCTGCCCTTTTGAAACAAGGGTGCTATCAGTCGCAATCCCAACTGTGCGTTTCTGCTTGCTGTAATAGGCCGCCAGTTTCCCGATTTCCGCATCCGGAATCTGCGCTGCCATCGGGCCCATGATTTCACTGACGCGCTTATACTTCTTGAAGTCGTGAATTTGCTTGGTAATGTATACCGGATCAAGTCCTGCAAGTTTCGGAAACTCTGGAACTGCACTGTTGCCGTCCTCATTGTGGCAACCGGTGCACAGGGTATTGGGCGCGTCCTCTGCCTGCACTGCAAGCGGGCTCGCCAGGATGGCCAGAAATGCCAGTCGCAGAATCAGGAAAGGGGTTTTCCGGTGGTCGGGACGGCGATGTTGCAAGCGATCCGCCAGTGTGCGTCCATAATGGGTCATTTATTCCTCCCTGTTTTGTGTTCATCAGACACAAGCTTGCACAATTTTGTATTGCGCTCTGATGTGTCCTTAAATTGGCGGAATTTTATTCCCGCAAAGATTGAAATCGCTTTAGCGAATTTCAAGTCCCCCCGTCAGTCAAGAACCCGAATTCCGGATCATTAACTTGCAGCGCAATCTCAAGCATTTCTGAAAAACCGGGCAATACAACTCAACCCTCGGGAAATGTCGAAAGTCCGCACTTGGATCAATTCTATTACATCACTTCCAGCCAAATACTGACTTACGCCGACGAATTCTGACAAATACTGACAGGTCGACAGACACCTGGAAATGACGCCACCAATCGAAAGATGCAATGATGCTACGCGTTACGACACATTACCATTCATGCGCCCCCTCCATCAGAATCCGGCGACAAGATATGATGAATGTAATTGCAGTTATAATCGAAAATCATTGATAACAACCATTTACGGGGGAGCGGCATGGGATTTTTGGCCAATAAGCGCATTCTTGTCACCGGCTTGCTCAGCAATCGATCAATTGCCTATGGTGTCGCACAAGCCATGCACCGTCAGGGCGCAGAGCTCGCTTTTACATATCAGGGAGACCGTGTAAGAGACCGCGTGACGGACATGGCAAAAGAATTCGACAGCAATCTGGTATTCCCTTGCGACGTCTCTTCGGATACTGAAATCCAGCAACTCTTCGCTGATATGGCAATGCACTGGGAGAAATTCGACGGTTTCGTGCATGCCATCGCTTTTGCACCGCGTGAAGCACTGGACGGCGAATTCCTTGACGGATTCAGCCGCGATGCCTTCCGGATTGCCCACGATATCAGTGCCTACAGCTTCCCCGCCCTGGCCAAAGCTGCATTGCCCCATTTAAACGACAAGTCCTCGCTGTTGACCATGAGCTACCTCGGCGCCGTCCGCACCATGCCGCACTACAATGTAATGGGAATGGCCAAAGCCAGCCTCGAAGCCAGCGTGCGCTATCTGGCCATGGAACTGGGGCGCAAAGGGATACGCGCCAACGCCATCTCTGCCGGGCCAATCAAGACGTTGGCAGCGGCAGGCATCGGCGACTTCTCGAAATTGCTCGCCTACAACGCAAAGCACGCTCCGCTCAAACGCAATGTCACCATCGAGGAAGTCGGCAATGTGGCCGCATTTTTGTGCAGCGATCTGGCCAGCGGCATCACCGGGGAGATCACCTATGTTGATGCAGGCTTCAACACTACATCCCTCGGCTCCACCGAAGCCTGATTATTCGTTTCAGAATGAAAAACGCCGCTCATCGAGCGGCGTTTTTTTGGTGCTGCATCTGCGGTCAGTGCAGTGCTCCTCTTGGGCAGTGCGAACGGGTAACGGCGCAGCCGTTGGGACCCGTCGGTCTCCCCCTTGCGGGGACATGAAACGGCCCCTGCTTTCTATTTCTTCTCTTCTGCCGCGAAGTCTTTCATCGTGATGTCAGCGCGTTTTTTCAGATCAGCCAGATATGCGGTCAACAATTCCTCTCCGGTAATCTGACGAATCTGTTGTGCGTAACCGGCTCGCTTACCCTCGTCGCTTTGTGCAGCTTCCTTCACAGCATCAATGCGCGCCAGCAGGTAGCCGTTCCGCCCGCCCACCCCCACATACGCAGGCAACTTGCCGGTGTCGGCACGAAACACCGCCTGCGCCAATTCGGGCTCAATGCCGGAGCGCTGGTTGCGCGTGGTGCTTTGCGCCGCCTTCCAGCTCACAGCGACTTTCTCTCCGCGCTGCAATTGTTCCAGAAGCTTCTTGCCTTGTTGCAACGCCAGGTCTGCCGCCTGCTGCGTCTCAAGTTTCTGCCGAATTCCGGCAGATACTTCAGACAAGGGACGCGCACTCGCCGGTTTGAATTCCGTCACTCGCGCTGCCAACACAGTATTCGGTGCAACCTCGATGGCCGCAGTGTTGCGTTTGTTTTTCAGCGTATCTTCAGAAAAAACAGCCTGCAATGCCTTGTCCGTCCACAGCCCGGCCGGAGCCTGCCCCTTGCTCAACCATCCGCCCTTCTGAACCGGTGATTTCGCCAATTCTGCTGCCGGTTTCAGACTGTCGCTTTGCTCATACGCGGTATTGTTGAATATCTCCGCCAGTTCAGCAAACTTGTCGGCTGCATGCTGCAGCTTGATACGTTGCGCAATCATGCTTCTTACTTCAGTCAAGGCCTGCATCTTTGCCGGCTTTACTGCAAGCAGCTTGATGATGTGATAACCGTAATCGCTCAACACCAAACCGCTCACCTCGCCGACTTCGAGGCTGAACTCACTATCTTCAAACGGCTTGACCATGGCGCCTCGCCCGTACATACCGAGGTCGCCCCCGTTGACCGCAGATCCCGGATCTTGCGAGTATTGCTTTGCCAATGCGGCAAACTTGGAGGGAGATTGTTTGACCTGCTGCAATATCTGCTCGGCTTTTGTCTTGGCGGCCTGTTTCTCCGCATCGGACGCCTGCTTTGCCACTGTAATCAGGATGTGCGCAGCCTGGCGTTGTTCCTGCGTGCCGAAGTCGGATTGGTGCTCTTCATAATACTGCTTGATCTCATCATCTGTTGCCGTCACTTGCGATAGCAGGGAGTCGGCGGAAAGCACCACGTATTCGACGTTGGCGCGTTCCGGCATCTGGAATTCATGCTCGTTTTTGCTGTAATAATCGCTCACGGCAGTGTCGGGCAACTTTACCTGTTTTACAAATGCCGCAGCATCGAGACTTGCCACAGCAACAATGCGCTGCTGCTCGTTCAGTCGAATCAGATTGGCTGCCGCCGTATCGGATGCATAGCCGTTTTGCGTATAGGCATCGGTCAGTTGCCGGGTAAGAAGATCCTGGCGAATTCGGGATTCAAACTCGAAGCGGTTCATCCCCTTTTCGTTCAGTACCTGCTCGTAGCGCTTCTTGTCGAATTTTCCATCAATCTGGAATACGCCGATGCTGGCAATAATCTGGGCGATCTGCTCATCCGTCAGGCTCAGGCCGATATGGCGCGCCTCGCCACTCAGCAAACGCTGGGTAACCAGACCATCCAGTATGGAATGCTTGATCTCCGGCTTGTCAAAGAACGCAGGATCGAAATTGGGACCCGCCATTTCACGGATTCGCTGCTGCTGTTGCTTCAGCGCATTGTCAAATTCCTGTTGACCGATTTTCTCACCGTTCACCGTTGCCAGCGGAGTTGTATCGCCGGAGTTTCGGTAGGAGTCCACTCCCCAAAGTGCAAATGGGACAATGATAAGTGCCAGTACGATCTGCACCGGCCGTCTGTTTTCATGTACGAAATCGAACATAGCAACCTACCCGAAAGAACGGATATCACAACGGACATCCCATATGAAAAAAGGCGAACTTTCGTTCGCCTCTGTTTGGCGGAGTGGACGGGACTCGAACCCGCGACCCCCGGCGTGACAGGCCGGTATTCTAACCAACTGAACTACCACTCCATAACTCTGAAACATTGATCCTAAAAGCTTCTGGTGGGTGCTGACGGGATCGAACCGCCGACAATCGCCTTGTAAGGGCGGTGCTCTACCAGCTGAGCTAAGCACCCCAAGAAAGACCGCTAGTTTACAGCATCTTTCAGACCTTTGCCAGCGCGAAATTTGGGAACTTTTGCTGCCTTGATCTTTATTGTGGCGCCAGTGCGGGGATTGCGGCCATTGCGCGCAGCGCGCTTGCCAACGTAGAACGTGCCAAAACCAACCAAGCTCACGAGTTCACCTTTTTTCAGGGACTTCTTGATGGATTCGATAGTCGCGTCCAGCGCTCGCCCTGCAGCGGCCTTGGAAATGTCAGCGGATTTTGCAATTGCTTCGATCAGATCAGATTTATTACTCACGCGATTCCCCTTTGCTTGTTAGTTGAGAACGCAGGAATGTCCTGCGACGGCTTTATATCAAGGGTTTTTGCAGGGGTCAAGCAAATGCAAGGATTTAAATATTTGCACGCCCCCTTGCGAAACCCCGTCAATGCTTGATTGCAGGGGATGTCCCGGTTTCGGCGATGACAGCAGGAGATGCAACAGCTGCGACTTCCGTCTCTGGTAGCGGCTCCGGCTTGCGTTCCAGCGCCATCTCCAATACTTGCTCAATCCACCTGACCGGATGGATTTCCAGTTTGTTTTTGACGTTATCAGGTATCTCGACCAGATCTTTCGTGTTCTCTTCCGGAATCAGAACGAGCTTGATCCCGCCGCGCTGTGCCGCCAGCAGTTTTTCTTTCAGACCGCCGATAGGCAACACCTCCCCACGCAATGTGATCTCGCCCGTCATTGCAACATCGGCACGCACCGGAATCCCGGTCAGCGCGGAAACCATTGCGGTACAAATTCCGGCACCGGCACTTGGCCCGTCTTTGGGCGTCGCACCTTCGGGCAAGTGAATGTGCAGGTCACTCTTCTCATAGAAATTTGCGGCGATTCCCAATGTCCGAGCCCTGCTGCGCACCACACTCAGAGCTGCCTGTATAGACTCCTGCATCACCTCACCCAGTTTTCCTGTGGTCGTGGTTTTGCCTTTGCCCGGCAGCACGGCGGTCTCGATAGTCAGCAATTCGCCGCCGACTTCCGTCCAGGCCAAACCTGTAACCTGACCGACCTGATTGGTTTTCTCTGCAATGCCGTAACTATAACGGCGCACACCCAGATATTTATCAAGGTTGCGTGCATTGATCGTGACCTTGCTTTCACGGCCTTTCAGCAACAATGACTTCACCACCTTGCGACATATCTTGGAAAGTTCGCGCTCCAGGCTACGCACCCCCGCCTCGCGAGTGTAGTAACGCAGGATGTCGCGAATCGCGCTCTCGGAAACGCTGATCTCCTCGGGCTTCAGGCCGTTGTTCTTGATCGCCTTGGGCAGCAGATAGCGTATCGCAATATTGACCTTCTCATCCTCGGTGTAGCTGGAAACGTGGATCACTTCCATGCGATCCAGCAGCGGTGCCGGTATGTTCATGCTGTTCGAAGTCGCGACGAACATCACGTCGGACAAGTCGTACTCGACTTCGACATAGTGATCGACGAAAGTATGGTTCTGCTCCGGATCGAGCACCTCGAGCAATGCCGACGACGGATCGCCGCGGAAATCCATGCCCATCTTGTCCACTTCATCCAGCAGGAACAGGGGATTCTTCACACCGCACTTGCTCATGTTCTGCAATATCTTGCCCGGCATGGAACCGATGTATGTGCGTCTATGCCCGCGTATCTCGGATTCGTCGCGCACCCCGCCCAGGGACATGCGCACAAACTTGCGGTTGGTAGCGCGTGCAATGGATTGCCCCAGCGAAGTCTTGCCCACGCCGGGAGGACCAACCAGACAGAGGATAGGCGCTTTCATCTTGGTCACGCGCTGTTGCACCGCGAGATATTCCACGATGCGTTCTTTCACTTTTTCCAAGCCATAATGATCCGCTTCGAGCACATCTTCCGCATGCTTGAGGTTGGTATCGATCTTGGTTTTCTTTTTCCAGGGCAGGCCGAGCAATACATCTATGTAGTTGCGCACCACGGTTGCCTCGGCGGACATTGGCGACATCAAACGCAGCTTCTTCAGTTCGGCCTCGGCTTTGGCACGCGCATCCTTGGGCATATGCGCAGCCTTGATCTTCTTCTCGATCTCTTCGATATCCGCACCGTCTTCGCCTTCGCCCAGTTCTTTCTGGATCGCCTTCACCTGTTCGTTCAGGTAATACTCGCGCTGGCTCTTTTCCATCTGGCGCTTGACGCGGCCACGGATACGCTTTTCGACCTGCATGATGTCGAGCTCGGCTTCCAGCAAGCCCAACAGATGTTCGAGGCGCAGACGCACGTCGAATATCTCCAGCACTTCCTGCTTCTGTTCCAGCTTGAGCGGCAAGTGCGCGGCGATGGTGTCCGCCAGGCGACCGGCATCGTCGATACCCGCCAATGAAGTCAGTATTTCCGGCGGGATTTTCTTGTTGAGTTTGACGTATTGGTCGAACTGGTTGATCAGCGCACGGCGCATCGCCTCGGCCTCATGCCCGATCTCTTCATCGATCGGTACCGGTTCAATCTCTGCATCCAGATGCGACTTGTCATCGAATATGCGCAACACCTTGGCGCGCTGCGTGCCTTCCACCAGCACCTTGACTGTGCCATCCGGCAGTTTAAGCATTTGCAGGATGTTGGCGATGCTGCCGATGCGATAGATATCCTCGGTCGCCGGCTCATCCTTGGCAGCGGATTTCTGCGCTACCAGAACGATGCTCTTGCCCGCTTCCATTGCCGCTTCAAGTGCCTTGATGGACTTGGCACGCCCGACAAACAGAGGGATGACCATGTGCGGAAACACCACCACGTCGCGCAAAGGCAACAAGGGAAAGAGGTCATCGGTTGTAGTGACAAGTTCGTTTTCGGCCATGATTTGAGACTCTGAAGAATAGGGTATGGCACTAAAGTGGGGACAGAGCCCGGGAATTCAAGCCCTGCCCGCCAAGGCCGTCATTACGCGGCTTTGGGCGTATCTGCATACATCACGATGGGAGCGACTTCGCCGGCACCGTTTTCATCCAGCACCACTTTGCTTACGTTCTCCGCGGACGGCAGATCGAACATGGTATCCAGCAATGCATTTTCCAGAATGGAGCGCAGTCCGCGCGCGCCAGTCTTGCGTGCGAGCGCTTTTTTGGCAATGACATTCAATACCCCTTCGCGAAACTCCAGCTCCACACCTTCCATCGCGAATAATTTCTGGTATTGCTTGGTCAGCGCATTTTTCGGTTCGGTCAGGATCTGGATCAATGCCGCTTCATCCAGACCTTCCAGCGTCGCCACCACAGGGAGACGTCCGACGAACTCCGGAATCAGGCCGAACTTGATCAAGTCTTCCGGCTCAACACCGCGCAGTACGGTACCGATATCCTTGTCATCGCGCTTGGCCAGATTGGCCGAAAAACCAATTCCGGCTTTTTCCGAACGGTTGCGGATCACCTTCTCCAGGCCGTCGAATGCACCGCCGCAAATGAACAGAATGTTGCTGGTATCCACTTGCAGGAACTCGGTATTGGGATGCTTGCGTCCACCTTGCGGGGGAATGGATGCTTTTGTGCCTTCGATCAGCTTGAGCAAGGCCTGCTGCACGCCTTCGCCCGACACATCGCGGGTGATGGAAGGATTGTCTGACTTGCGCGAGATCTTGTCGATTTCGTCGATGTAGACGATGCCGCGCTGCGCGCGCTCCACATCGTATTCGCATGCCTGCAACAGCTTCTGGATGATGTTCTCGACATCCTCGCCAACGTAACCCGCCTCGGTCAGCGTAGTTGCATCCGCCATCACGAAAGGCACATTGAGCAGCCGTGCCAGGGTCTGCGCGAGCAAGGTCTTGCCGGAACCGGTTGGCCCGACCAGCAATATATTGCTCTTGGACAGCTCTACGCCGTCCTTGTCCGTGTTTTTCAGGCGCTTGTAGTGGTTATACACCGCCACGGACAGAATCTTTTTGGCTTGACGCTGGCCGATGACATATTCATCCAGACGCGAGCATATCTCATGCGGGACCGGCAGCTCGTTCTTGTCTGACTTTTCCCCGACGGTGCCGCTCTGTGTCTCCTCGCGGATGATGTCATTGCACAAAGAGATGCATTCGTCGCAAACGAACACCGACGGCCCTGCAATCAGCTTGCGCACCTCGTGCTGGCTCTTTCCGCAAAACGAGCAATACAGCAGCTTGTCACCCTTGTTTTTATCCGTCGTCATGGTACCTCCGCTCCGAAACTATCGGCAGCCTAGCAAATTACTTAAATCCGTTTATCCAGTACCTGATCCACCAGGCCGTATTCCACCGCCTCCTTGGCGGACAGGAAATTGTCGCGTTCGCTGTCGCGCGCAATTTCTTCCACGGTACGTCCGGTGTGATGCGCCATCAAGGCATAGAGACGTTCACGCAAACTCAGGATGTACTTGGCATGGATCTCGATGTCCGAAGCCTGTCCACGGAAGCCGCCCAGCGGCTGGTGGATCATCACGGTCGAGTTCGGCAAGGCAAAACGTTTTCCCTTTGCGCCCGCTTGCAGCAAAAATGCACCCATGGATGCCGCCATGCCGATACACAGCGTGGAAACCTGCGGCTTGATGAACTGCATGGTGTCGTAGATCGCCATCCCCGCCGAGATGGATCCGCCCGGCGAGTTGATGTAGAAATGGATATCCTTTTCCGGATTCTCCGATTCCAGGAACAGCATCTGTGCCACGATCAGATTGGCCGTGTGGTCGTTGACCTCGCCCACCAGAAATATCACGCGCTCCTTGAGCAGGCGCGAATATATATCGTAGGCGCGTTCACCGCGCCCGCTGGTCTCAACCACCATCGGAATCATGCCGATGTCCTGCGGCTCCGTCATTTGCGCGGCGGCGTTATGCAGCATGCTCAGTTACTCCCCATCAGTTCGGTCAGCGTAACGGCCTTCTCGCTCACCTTTGCGCCGGCCATCACCCAAGCCACCACATTGTCCTCCAGCACCAGATTCTCCACCTCGCGCATGCGCGAAGCGTCGGCGTTGTACCACTGCACCACTTCTTCCGGATGCTCGTAGCTCTGCGCAAATTCCTGCACCATTGCTTTCACCTGTTCCGGCTTGGCTTTCAGTTCATGCTTCTTGATCAACTCGGCCAATATCAGCCCCAGCTTCACGCGCCTGGTGGCGCGCTCGAGGAACATGTCTGCCGGCAATTGCATACCTTTCGGCATCTTCATGCCGCGGCCTTCCATATCCCGCAAGGCCTGCTGCATCAGTTGCTGCGCCTCGCTTTCCAGCAGCGCCTTGGGCACTTCCAGTTGTGCAATCTTGAGCAGCACTTCCATCGCGCTGTCCTTGTTGCGCCCCTTCACCCGGCGATCCGCTTCGCGCCCGATATTGTCGCGAATTTCCTGTTTGAGTTTTTCCACATCCCCGTCGGCCGCACCCAGCGATTTGGCGAACTCCGCATTCACCTCGGGCAAATGCGGCTCATCCACCGTATGCACGGTGATGGTGAAGGTAACCTGCTTGCCTGCCACATCCTTGCCGTGATAGTCCGCCGGGAAAGTCATATCGAATGACTTGGTCTCGCCCGCCTTCATGCCGACGATGGCCTTTTCGAAGTCCGGCAGCATGCGTCCTGCGCCCGGCACCACCACAAAATCCTTGGCTTCGCCGCCTTCGAACACCACGCCGTCCAGCTTGCCGGTGAAGTCGATGCGCACCTGGTCGTCGTTCCTCGCGGCACGGTCGGCCTTCTTGAACACGGCACGTTGCTTGCGCAGGGTATTGATGGTCTCGTCCACATCCGCTTCGCCCAGCTTGAACGAGACAGTATTCATGCTTTCGCCGGAAATGTCGCCAATCACGACTTCAGGATAGACCTCAAAGGTCGCGCTAAATTCGATCTGCGGCGCATTCAGATCTGCCGTCTTGATCTCGAACTGGGGATAACCGGCCACTTGCAGCTTGTTGGCCATGGCGGCTTCGGCAAAGGAACGCTGCAGGCTTTCGCCCAGCACTTCCTGCTGTACCGACTGGCCGTATTGCTGCTCCAATACCTTGTACGGGACTTTGCCCGGACGGAAGCCGTGCACCTTGGCGGTACGGCCGATATGCTTCAGGCGCGCTTCCATTTCGCCGCGCAATTGTTGCTGGGGGATGGATGCGTTCAAACGGCGTTGCAATCCACTCAGGGTCTCTACATTTGGCATACTGACACTTCCTTTGAATTTAGGCTGGCTTCACAAAACGAATATCGCGGACGGAATGATACATGAAACGGGGCGGGAAGGCCCGCCCGCTCCCTTATTCCGCGTAGGCAGGCACTTGCGGCAGGTGCCAGATATCGCGGTTGTAGTCCTGTATGGTGCGGTCGCTGGAGAATTTGCCGCTGGCAGCGGAATTCAGGATGCTCATGCGTGTCCATCGGTCGCGGTCGCGGTAGGCGGTCGCCACCTTTTGTTGCGCATCCACATAGCTGCGGAAATCCGCTGCCGTCAGCCAGGGGTCGTTCGGACTCAGGATGGATTGCACGACGGGGTCGAATAACCCTGGTTCGAACAGGTTGAAATGCCCGCTTTCCAGCAGGTGCATCACCCGCGCCAGATCGGCATCGGCAGCGACGATGGCGGCCGGATCATAATGTCCGCGCGCCGCCTCCACCTGCTCGGCCGTCAAACCGAACAGGAAGAAATTATCTTCCCCGACTTCTTCGCGGATTTCGATGTTTGCGCCGTCCAGCGTGCCGATGGTAATCGCGCCGTTCATCATGAACTTCATGTTGCCCGTGCCGGACGCTTCCTTGCCCGCCGTGGATATCTGCTCGGACAAGTCTGCGCCAGGACAGATGACTTCCATCGCCGAGACGCGGTAGTCGGGCAAAAAAGCCAGTCGCAACAAACCCTTGGTAGCAGGATCGCTATTCACGACAGCCGCCACCGCCGTCACCAGCCGGATGATGCGCTTGGCCATGGCATAGCCGGGCGCTGCCTTGCCGCCAATCAGCACGCAGCGCTGCGTCCAATCCGCGGTATCGCCGCGCTTGATGCGGTCGTACAGGTGAATGACATGCAACATATTGAGCAGTTGGCGCTTGTATTCGTGGATGCGCTTCACCTGCACATCGAACAAGGCTGAAGGATCGAAATCCACACCGCAATCGTCGGCAACCATCTGCGCCAGCAGTTGCTTGTTCGCCTGTTTCACCGTGTACCATTCGTCCCGAAACTTCCGCTCATCGGCAAACGCCTGCAGCGCCCTCAACCCGGACAGCTCGGTACGCCAACCCTTGCCGATGTACTGGTCGACCAGTTTGCTCAGCAGGGGATTGCTCGACAGCATCCAGCGCCGCGGCGTCACGCCATTGGTCTTGTTGTTGAATTTGCCCGGCCACAACTCGAAAAAATCGCGGAACAGATGCTGTTGCAGCAGTTGCGAATGCAGCGCCGCCACACCGTTCACCGAGTGGCAGGCCACGACGGCCAGATAGGCCATGCGTATCTGCGGAACGTTGCATTCCTCCACGATGGACATGCGGCACTCGCGCTCTGTATCTCCCGGCCAGCGCCGCGAAACCTCCGCCATGAAGCGCGCATTGATCTCGTGAACGATATCCAGCAAGCGCGGCAACAGCCGCCCGAACATCCCCACCGGCCAGCGCTCCAGCGCTTCCGGCAGAAGGGTATGGTTGGTATAGGCCATGGTGTGCGAGGTGATATTCCATGCCTCGTCCCAGCCCAATCCATGTTCGTCCATCAACAGCCGCATCAACTCCGGCACCGAACAGGTGGGATGGGTATCGTTCAACTGGAAGCTGTTTTTCGCGGCAAAGCCGGAAAAGTCCTTGCCATGCTTACGCACCCATTGCCGCAACACATCCTGCAGGCTGGCAGAGGCCAGGAAATACTGCTGGCGCAGACGCAGTTCCTTGCCGTTCTCGCTGGCATCGTTCGGGTACAACACCATGGTGATGTGTTCCGCCGCGTTTTTGGCGGCAACAGCCTCGGTGTAGCTGCCGGCATTGAATTCATCCAGGTCGAATTCTTCGGTCGCGGCCGCCTTCCACAGACGCAATGTATTCACCGTGCCGTTCTGATAACCGGGAATGGGCATGTCAAAAGGAACCGCCAGCACATCCTGGGTATCGACCCAGCGCAATCGCATCTTTTCATCCGCGCCGGTATAAAAATCCCTGCGCCCGCCGAATTTGACCCTGACCGTATATTCCGGACGCTCGATCTCCCAAGGGTTGCCGTTGCGCAGCCAGTGGTCCGGCTCCTCCACCTGAAGGCCACGCTCGATCCGTTGGCGGAACATGCCGTACTCGTAGCGGATACCGTAACCCGTCACCGGCAGCCGCAGCGTCGCGCAACTATCCAGGAAACAGGCGGCCAGACGGCCCAGACCGCCGTTGCCCAACCCGGCGTCGCTTTCCAGCTCCTGCACCTCTTCCAGATCCAGCCCCAGATTGCGCATCGCCTCCGCGCTCACCCCCTGCAGCCCCAGATTCAGCAAAGCGTTGCCCAAAGCGCGGCCCATCAGGAACTCCAGCGACAGGTAATACGCCTGTTTGCAATCGGACTCATCATAGGCACGCTGGGTCCGGCGCCAGCGCTCTACCAGGCGGTCGCGCAAAACCAGCGCAAATGAAGAATAGACGTGGTGCGACGAAACGCTAGCCTTTTCCCAGCCGAGAGTGTGATTAAAATAACGGCGAAAATCATCTTCCAGCCCGATGGCATTCATGCCCAACGGCGGCATTCGCAGCGTGCTGGGATGTTTGGCGATAAATGGTTTGCTGACGGTATTCATTTAAGGGCGCCTCTAATAATCCAAATTTCGTCGCAATACTGCGTTGCTCACAAAAAATTACTCCTTACATATTTCCATATATGCCGCGTCGCAATTTTTTGCTCGCGCCTTGTCTTGCTTAGAACTTTGAATTATTAGAGGCGCCCTAAATTTCCCGAAACTATAAAGGGCGTCGTCGAACTCACGCGACTTCGATGCAGAATTCCAGCGCATCGGTGTGCCCGGTCAGCGCGCATTCGAATTCCAGCACCACAGCCTGCATGATCTTTTCGAAACCCGCTTCCGACTGCGACACGCTGAAGCATGGCTCGGAATGGAACGCCACGGGGTGGTTCACCAGGACATTGAGCTTGCCGCCCAGCACCGCATCTTCCAGCACGATGCGCTGCATCGTATCCAGCTGCAACACCTGCCCGAAACCGCCCGCGATCTCGTCGCCGACCCGGAACCGTCCGGCGGGACCGTCGCAACTCGGCATGGCCAGATTCACGACCACCCGGAAAACTCCCCGATTGACGCCTGCAAAGTGATACGCGACATACAGGCGCTTGTCGTCCAGCAGCACGGACTTGCGCACCCGGCCGGTGCCCAGCACCGCCTCGAACGCAGCGCCATGCTTCATGCCGGTATTGCCTGCCGCAACGTAAACGGGTTTGATCTCTTCTTCGCCGTCAAGCCAGCGGTCAATGAACATCAGCTTCTGCTGCTCGTCGATCTGCATATCCTGCTGCGTGATCTCGTGCTTGAGGCTGATACGTTCATGCGGATTGGCGATGCCTTCCCCTTGGCGCTGTTCGACAGGCTGCGCATGCACCTTGCGATGATAGTGCTCGTGCGGCATGGACAGGGTATCGGCAAAGTTGTGGTTCAGGCGGTAGGCGTCGAATTCGCACAGTGCCGCGCTGCCGTCCTGCCTGAGCACCGCCTGCAGCACGCCGTTCTGCAGGAATATCTCGTCGTCGCCGTCCAGATCGAGATCGACCGCCAGCTTCGGCGGGCGCGGCTCGACCGCATCCAGCAAACCCTCGAGTTTGACGATGGCGTTGTAGACGGCACGGCGCAGATGCGGCAAATACAGTCCGCCGAACAAGCCATGCCAGTAGGCATCGTTAGCCTGCGCTTCGTACAATGAATTCAGCATCTCGGCGGTCTGCTTCTTTTGCGGCAGTGCATTCAGGCGCTCGGACAGACTCAGCATGCGCTTGTGCATCCAGTTCGATTCCGGATAGCGCATGAAAAAGTTTTTCCAGATGCCGCCGCGCAAATACGCCTTGTTCTGTTCGAATTGGCCGGAGGATTTCGACGCCTGCACCAGGTCGGCATAGTGGTGCGCGGCCGGGACCGGCAGCGTCCACTCGTTCATCTCGATATAGGAAGTGGTCGGCAAATACACCACACCGCGCGTCTTGGCGCGCGCATGGTAGTCGCAATAACGCTCGGTCTTGATGATGCTCGAGGCCAGCACCCCCTCGATGAACTGGGTGAGCCAGCCCCTTTCGTACACCCAGTTATAGGTCTCGGGCCAGATGCCGAATTTCTCGATATCGTCGAAATAGATCGCCGCGGGCTCGCCCTCCTCGGTCGCCAGACTCTCCAGATAGCCCACCACGTCCTGCGCGGGCGAGAACGGCAAACGGTAACGCAATGCCTCGGAAATGGGAAACAGATCGAGCTGGCGGCCATTTTCCTCGGTGGTATAGAAACCGTTCAGCTCGCCCACGCGCTTGCCTGAGCACAGGAAGTGATAGTCGTCCACGGTGGAATAACGTATTCCCGAATCGGCCAGCGAGGGCACCACAGTCGCCTCCCACACGCGCTCCGTCAACCAGGCGCCTTGCGGACGCTGTCCCAGCGTCTGTTCGAGCTGGTCCGACATGCGTTGCAACTGCCCCAACCGGTCGCGCTCCGGAATCACCGCCAGGACCGGCTCGGTATAGCCCGCGCCGACCAGCTCCGCCTGGCCGCGCTGCACCATTTCTTTCAGCAGCGCCATGTCCTCCGGATAGTTTTCAAGCATGTAATCCAGCAGCCAGCCGCTGATGTGGATGGCAAACCTGAACCCGGGATAGCGGTGCATCACGCGCAGGAACGGCCCGTAGCAACGCGTATGCGCATCATCCAGCACAAAGGTGAAGTTTCCCACCGGCTGGTGCGCGTGTACTCCGAGCAACAATGAAATCGACTTGGCCATGCACTACTCCATAAAGGTCAAACCACGTCGGAACGACGCATCGTCCCGCCCACCGCGGGAGCTCCGCTGCCGACACTGATCACATGCAGCAGTTCCTGCGGCGGATCCAGTTTGAGCAGACGGTACAAATTGGAAAGGTTGCGGCGAAACAGACTGTCGAACGACGCAACGCTCTGCGCCGAATTGTAATCGCCGAACCACCAGAACCAGTCCGAGCCTTCGCAATCGGCGAGCTGCTCGGTCGCCAGGCGCATCTCTTCGGCACTCAGGCGCCCGCTCGCCATGACAATGTCGTAACTGCGTTTGGCTTCGCACAACAGATCCCAGCCGCGATTCTTGTCGGGCGAACCGATCCAGGTGCTGAACGTGCCATACACCCAACTGCCCGCCACCATCTGGTGCAATGTGCTCGCCGTCACGTTCGCTTCCGGCTTGCTCATGCCCTGTATGCACTCGTGAAAGGTGGTGGTGCAAATGTCGGGATGGTTTTCCAGTTTGGCGTACAACTCGGACAAAAAGTAATAGCCATTGTAGGGGTAGTATTCCCACGCGTTCTCGCCATCCAGGATCACCGTCACCACCGGATCTTCCTGCCCCGGCGAGTGGTGCAATATCTCCTCCAGACGGTGGATAAAATCACCGGCGGCATCGTCTCCCCGCCACTTCGCATATTCGAAGCCGATCTTGTCGGACAGGCTGTCATCGCGGAAAAAACAATGGATCGGTTTGCCGCCGGTTTCGACCAGATAAGGCTTGTATAAGTATCCCGAACTGCCGGGCAAGGGATTGTCGCGCATCTCGCGCAGCAGACTGTTGGCCAATACCGCCTGGCCGGTCGCGGTCCATTCGCAGCCGTGTTCCGCCAGAAGCTTCAGGGTAAAGCGCGATACGCCGCCCTCGGACGGCCACATCCCGTATGCGGGCACCCCGAAGTTCTGCTGATGGCTCTCCAGCGCCCTGGACAAATGCGCGTGCACGCGCGAACGGCCGCCGGGATATTGCGGCGATTGCGGCAGGGGCGCGTTCGGCTCGCTCTCGCGTGCCGCGGCGAAATCCAGCAAGAGCGGCATGATGGGGTGGTTGTACGGCGTGCAGGAAATTTCGATCTGTCCCGATTCTGTCAGCTTGCGATAGCGCGGAACGATACCGGCAATGATCTCGCCGATCAGGGAGAACAGCCCCTTGCGCTCGGCGTAAGTAAACTGGCTGCCCTTGGTCATCAGGCGCGCCACCAGTTCGCTGCTGCGGCGCACGCTCTCGCCCATCCACACCAGGTGGTACCACACCAGCAAGTCGGCCAGGTATTGCCCGGAAAGATAAGTCACATTCTCGCGGCCATGCCCTTCAACGGTTTTCTGCAAGTCGAACAGATGCTGATAGGCACGGTACGGCTGCAGCATTTTCGTATGCTCGCTCTTGAAACAGCTGTTCATGATGTGCTGACGCGCATCGTCCCCCAGATCATCCAGATGCTCGTGACACAGCATACTGAGCAGCACATCGCGGATATCGCCGCTTTTGAACTGCTGATCGTAATCCTGCAACTGCTCGACCAGGATGGGCACGAAGTTCACCACCGCCTTGGCCTGCGGGTGTTGCTCCAGATGGAATGCCATATCGGTGTAATCCTTCATGGCGTGCAGATACGTCCACGGCAGCACGAATTCTCCATGCAGGTATTCGCGGTAATCCGGCTGGTGCATATGCCAGCACAGGATGAGATGCAGCTTCCTGCTTTCTTCCTCTTGCGGACTATCTTGCGTCATGGCGCATCCCGGCAACAGTTTGGTAACGGAATTTCATCGTATGTAATGGATCGATTGCCCCAGCATGTCCGGCGTCACCAGCGTAACGCCGCCGGGAGAAACATGAAAACGATGCGCATCCTCCTCGTGATCGAGACCGATTTGCATCCCGTCCGGTATCTCGCAATTGTTGTCGAGCACCACCCGGTTCAGTTTCACATTCTCCCCGATACGCGCGCCGGACAGAATCACCGAATCGTTGATCTCGCTGCGCGAACCCACGCGAATATCCGAAAACAGCACCGAATGGTGCACCCTGGCGCCGCTGATGATGCAGCCGCCGGAAACCATCGAATCGATCGCCACACCGCGCCTGTCATCGTCGTTGAATACGAACTTGGCGGGCGGCAGCTGTTCCTGATAAGTCCAGATCGGCCAGCTCTTGTCATACAGATCGAGATCCGGGACCACGCTGACCATCTCCATGTTGGCCTCCCAATAGGCATCGACAGTTCCCACATCGCGCCAGTATGGCTCGACACCGGCATTCGTGCCGACGCAACTTTTCTCGAACCGATGCGCGTACACGCGGTAACGGTCGATCAGGTAAGGAATGATGTCATGGCCGAAATCGTGCGTGGATCTTTTTGTGTCGGCGTCGCGTATCAACTGTTCGTACATGAATTTTGCATTGAACACGTAAATGCCCATGCTGGCCAGGATACGTCCGGGCTTGCCCGGAATCTCGTCCGGATTGGCGGGCTTTTCGCTGAATTTGAGAATGCGGTCTTTGTCGTCCACCGACATCACGCCAAAGGACCTGGACTCAGTCGCAGACATTTCCACGCAACCCACCGTCATATCGGCATCGCTGCTCACGTGATAAGCCAGCATCTCGCCGTAGTCCATTTTGTATACATGGTCGCCGGCCAGAATGACGATGTATTCCGGGTTGTAAGCGCGCAGGATGTCGATATTCTGGAACACCGCATCGGCAGTACCGCGATACCACTCTTCCTGGATGCGCTGCTGCGCCGGAAGCAGGGCCACGAACTCGTTGAACTCGCCGCGCAGGAACCCCCAGCCCTTCTGGATGTGTTCGATCAGCGTGTGCGCCTTGTATTGGGTCACCACACCGATACGGCGGATGCCGGAATTGATGCAATTGGACAAAGGAAAATCGATGATGCGAAACTTGCCGCCGAATTGCACAGCCGGCTTTGCGTTCCAGTCCGTCAGGTTGTGCAGGCGGCTGCCGCGGCCGCCCGCCAGCACCAGTGCCACGGTATTCTTGGTCAGTGCGCTAATGAATCGCGGTGAACGCATTTCTTGAGCCATGGTGTTCTCTCCCTTTTCAGTCACACCCAATAAAATAATTTATTTAATCGTTTGGTACAGATCCAGGTAACGCTGTGCACTGCTGCGCCAGCCAAAATCGCGGCGCATGCCGTTAAGCTGGATGCGCTGGAACTTCTTGTTGTCCCGGTAGCTTTCGATGGCCCGCGCAACGGCACGGTACAACGTTGCCGAATCCGCCGTATCGAACACGAAACCGGTTCCGTTCGGCCTGCTGCCGTCGATGACGGAATCGGCCAGACCGCCCGTCCTGCGCACCACCGGTGGCGTACCGTAACGCATGCCGTACATCTGGTTCAAGCCGCACGGCTCGAAGCGCGACGGCATCAGGAATATGTCCGCGCCCGCCATGATCTGGTGCGACAGTCCCTCGTCGAAACGCACGGTCACGGAAACGCGTCCGGGATAACGCTGCGCCAGCAACTGATAGCGCCGTTCCAGTTCGTGCTCTCCGCTGCCCAACACAACCAGTTGCGCGCCACCATCCAGCAATTTCGGCAGACATTCGAGCAGCAAATCCAGGCCCTTCTGGTAGGTGAGACGGCTGACTACCCCGAGCACGGGCGCTTTCTCATTGGCTTCCAGACCGAGAGACTTTTGCAGGGCAAGTTTGCAGGCTGCCTTGGGGGCGAGGTCGCTGCTGTCGTATTGCGCCGCCAGATACTTGTCGGTTGCCGGATCCCATTCCTGCTCGTCGATGCCGTTGAGAATGCCGCTCACATCGCCGTTGCGCACCGTCAGCAGCCCCTGCATGCCGAAACCCGTCTCCGTCGTTTGTATTTCATGCGCATAGCTCGGACTCACCGTCACGATGCGGTCGGCATAGTGCAGACCCGCCTTCAGGAACGACAGGTAACCGTGAAACTCCACACCGTGCATGTCAAAACAGGATTGCGGCAGATCAAGCGGCTCCAGCCAGTCGCGGTCGAAGTTGCCCTGGAACATGATGTTGTGGATGGTCATCACGGTCTTCGCATGCGTACTCGGCGTCAATTGCAGGTAGGCCGGAGCCAGACCGCTCTGCCAGTCGTTGCAATGCACAATGTCGGCCTGCCATGCGACGGGCGATGCGGCACTGCCCAACATGGCGGCCACTTTCGACAACAAGCCGAAGCGCATGGCGTTATCCGGCCAGTCGCCGCCCAGCTCGTAATGATACGGACCCGGCACGCGGCAGAAATATTGCGGTGCATCCAGCACATATACCGGCACCCCGGATTGCGGCATTTTCGCGCTCAGCAATTTCATGTCAGGCTGACCCGGCAATACCGGGAAAGTGGCAACCGTGAGCTTGCTTTCCAGCTTTTCCAGCACCGGGATATAGCCGGGAATCAGCAGCCGCACGTCCTGTCCCAGCGCCTGTAGTGCGGCAGGCAGCGCACCGCTGACATCGGCCAGACCGCCGGTCTTGATCAGGGGATAGGCTTCGGAAGTGACGAATAATATTTTCATTTTAGAGCGTTGTAGTGATGGATCAATCCGTTGGTAGATGAGTCGTGCGCAGTGATCTCTGTTCCGCTGCGCAACTCCGCCTGTATGTGCGTCGCCAGTTGTTTGCCCAACTCCACGCCCCACTGGTCGAAAGAATTGATGTTCCACAGGATGCCCTGCACGAATATCTTGTGTTCGTACAGCGCAATCAGGCGTCCCAGGGTGTGCGGATTCAGTCGCTGGAACAGGATGGAATTGGTGGGCTTGTTGCCCACGAACACCTTATGCGGCAACAAGACCTCAATCTCCTTCGCCACCATGCCCGAAGCCTGCATGTCCGTGCGCGCTTCAGCTTCGTCCTTGCCGCGCATCAGCGCCTCGGTCTGGGCAAAGTAATTCGACAGCAGGGTTTCGTGATGCTCTCCCAGCGGATACTGGGTTTGCGCCGCCGCGATAAAGTCCGCCGGAAACATCTGCGTACCCTGATGCAGCAACTGGAAGTAGGCATGCTGGCCGTTGGTGCCGACCCCGCCCCACAGAATCGGACCTGTCGCATAATCCACCGTATTGCCGTCGCGATCCACGCGCTTGCCGTTGCTCTCCATGTCCGCCTGCTGGAAATAGGGCACAAAATGTTCCAGCGCCTGATCGTAGGGCAGCAGCGCCTGCTTGGTGCTGCGGTAGAAATTGTTGTACCACACACCCAGCAGCGCCAATATCACGGGCATATTCTGTTCCAGCGGCGCCGAACAAAAGTGCCTGTCCATCTCGTAGCCGCCGCGCAACAGTTCTTCGAAATTGTCCATGCCCACCGCCAGTGCGATGGACAGCCCGATGGCCGACCATAACGAATAACGTCCGCCAACCCAATCGGAGAACTCAAACATGTTTTCCGCATCGATACCGAATGCCGTCACTCTCCGGACATTGGTCGAAAGTGCCACGAAATGCCTGGCGATGTGCCTGGCATCTGTCGCACTGCGCAGGAACCAGTCACGCGCCGAGTGCGCGTTCATCAGGGTCTCCTGCGTTGTGAAAGTCTTGGAAGCAACGATGAACAGCGTCGTCTCCGGATTGAGCGATTGCAGCTTTTCCAGCAGGTCCGTGCCGTCGACATTGGAGACAAAATGCAGCTTCACTTTGCCGTTGTATGAGTGCAGTGCCCGGCATACCATCATCGGCCCCAGGTACGAGCCGCCGATACCGATATTCACCACATCGGAGATGGCCTTGCCGCTATAGCCGCGCCAATCCCCGTTGCGAACCCGGTCGCTGAAGCTGCGCATCTTGTCCATTACGCTGCGCAGGCCCGGCAGCACGTCCTGCCCATCGAGCAGGATGGCGGGATGTTCGGGATCGATGGCCGCCCGCAGGGCTGTGTGCAAAACCGCACGATGTTCGGTGGAATTGATCTTCGCGCCTGAAAACATTTTATCGCGCCAGCTTTCCACTTGCGCCATGCGCGCCAGTTCAAAGAGCAGCGCCATCGTCTCCTGCGTGACCAGATTCTTGGAATAGTCCAGCAACAAATCGTCCAGACGCACCGAAAATCGCCCGAAACGCTGCGGATCGTCAGCGAATAGCCGACGCATCGAAAGCTGCCTGTTCGCGGCGTAGTGGGCAAGCAAATCCTGCCACGCTTTTGATTGTGTCAATGCAGACAAAGCGTTCCCCTTGTACAGTCAATCTGCCCGTTGCAATACGATCCCTGCCAGCGGCGGTAAAGTGAGTTCCAATGATTGCGGTTCGCCGTTCCAGCCGATGTCCGAGGTATTCAGTCCCAGCCCGTTACCCATGTTGGAACCGCCGTAGTAGTGCGAATCGCTGTTGAATATCTCCCTGTAACACCCCTTGCTGCGCACCCCGACGCGGTAACCCGGTCGCGGCACCGGTGTGAAGTTCAGAAGCACCACCACGCACGAACCATCCCGCGCGATACGACGGAAGCTCAGCACCGATTGATCGGCGCTGTTGCAATCGATCCATTCAAAACCCTCGGGCGAAAAATCCTGCTCATGCAACGCGGGCACACCGGCATACAAATGATTAAGGTCGCGCATGGCAGACTGCACCCCGGTATGCTGTTCACGCCCGAGCAGATACCAGTCCAGTTCCATGCCAACCTTCCACTCGTGCCCCTGCGCAAACTCGTTGCCCATGAAATTGAGCTTCTTGCCCGGATACGTCATCTGGTAGGTGAACAACAAACGCAGGTTGGCAAACTTCTGCCAAGGATCGCCCGGCATCTTGTCGAGCAGCGAGCGCTTTCCATGCACCACTTCGTCATGCGAGAACGGCAGCATGAAGTTCTCGGTATAGCTGTAAAGCTGGCCGAAGGTAAGCATGTTGTGGTGAAAACGCCGGTGCACCGGCTCGTGCTCGATGTAACTGAGCGTGTCGTTCATCCAGCCCATGTTCCACTTCATGGAAAAGCCCAGGCCGCCCAGATAGGTCGGGCGCGACACCATCGGCCACGAGGTCGACTCCTCGGCAAGCGTCAATGTTCCCGGGAATTGCTCGTGGGTCATCACGTTCAGCTCGCGCAAAAAATCCACCGCCTCGATATTCTCGCGTCCGCCATACTTGTTCGGCAGCCAATCGCCGCTCTTGCGCGAATAATCCAGATACAGCATGGACGCCACCGCATCCACGCGCAGTCCGTCGATGTGGAACTCGCTCAGCCAGTAGTGCGCGTTGGCCAGCAGGAAGTTGCGCACTTCGTTGCGGCCGTAATTGAAGATCAGCGTGCCCCAATCCTGGTGCTCTCCCAGCCTGGGGTCTTCGTGTTCGTACAGTGCGGTGCCGTCGAAACGCGCCAGCGCCCAACTGTCCTTGGGGAAATGCGCGGGAACCCAGTCGAGGATCACGCCGATCCCCACGACATGGCAGGCATCGACGAAATACCTGAAATCGTCCGGTGTGCCGAAGCGGCTGGTCACGCCGTAATAACCCGTGGTCTGGTAGCCCCAGGATTCATCCAGCGGATGCTCGCTGATCGGCATCAGTTCGACAAACGAGAACCCCATATCCTGCAAGTAGGGCACAAGATTGTCGGCCAATTCGCGGAAATTGTAGAAACGCCCGTCCCAGTGCCGCTTCCATGAGCCGGCATGTATCTCGTACACGTTCAAGGGTTGATGCAGCCAGTCGCGGCTCGCGCGCTGCTCCTGCCAGGCAGCATCGCGCCACTGGTAACTGTCCAGCTCGACCACTCTGGCCGCCGTGCCGGGCCTCATCTCGAATCTCAAACCGTAGGGATCGGTCTTGGTGAACACTTCGCCGGAAAAGCGATTACGGATCTCGAATTTGTAAAACTCGCCAATGCCGATATCCGGCACGAAAATCTCCCACACGCCGGTACTACCCAGCGCCCGCATCGGATTGATACGCCCGTCCCAGCCGTTGAAATCCCCCACCACGCTGACGCGTTCTGCGTTCGGCGCCCACACGGCGAAACGTACGCCCCATACTCCTTCGCACTCCATGTGGTGTGCGCCAAGCATGCGGTACGCCTGCTGCAGGCGGCCTTCCGAAAAAAGATAGAGATCATGGTCGCTGATGCTGCTGCCGAAGCTGTAGGCATCATGCACCATGATTTCGTGATTGAAGAAATTCAGCTTCAGACGACAGGGTTTTGGCAGGGCTTCTTTGCCCTGCCAGAAATAGAAACCGATTGAATTTTCACGCTCCAGTTCGACCCATCCCTCCCCGTCGTATACCGAAATCTGTGTTGCATGGGGTTGAAAGACCCGCAGAACCCAACCGGACTTGTTCTGATGCAAGCCCAGATAAGCAAAAGGGTCGTGATGGCGCGCGTCTAGAATGGAGCGCTTGTTTTGTACGTCACTTGGCATTGTCTTTGCTCCTGGAGGCAATATAGCCTTTTAGCACAGGGCGGGCAATTAAAAATCGAAAGATAACGACGGCTCCGCAGTCGCATCGGGGATTTGTTCAAATATTTTTCATATTGATACAGTGAAGACAGTATTTCCGGAGTTGTCCATTTGCGAATTATGCTG
This sequence comes from Sideroxyarcus sp., assembly GCA_049286265.1. GTDB lineage: Bacteria > Pseudomonadota > Gammaproteobacteria > Burkholderiales > Gallionellaceae > Sideroxyarcus. The sequence goes on along the minus strand of JBAQDF010000017.1, from coordinate 22,013 downwards.
CAAAGTGAGTCGACTGACTTCCTGAAAAACGGAATTGAAATGTTCAAATTACAGCGCTTCTATTCGGTCAACAGCTTCATCATCATTTTTATCGCGGCAGCCCTGTTGACCCTGATCTACCGGCAGGTGACCATGCACTGGATCGATCACCTCGCAATCGCCAACAACCTGACAGTTGCCCGGACCGCCCTCAACCCGATCGAGTCCGAACTCGCGGCCTACCTCGACACGGCGTCCAACGACGGCAATCCCGAAATCGGCCAACGCAAACTCCCTGCCGAACTTGAGGCGAAGCTCCGCAGGATGTTGAGGGATACCGGGGTAGGTGAAATTGAAATCCTCAGTCGCAACGGCACGCGCGTCTTTTCGAGCTTAACAGACTCAACGGGAACAGTGCCGGACAAAAGCCCTGCTTTTCAAGCCGCACTGAGCGGCAGCACGCCCCCTCCCCTTGATTTTCGGGACGCCTTCAATCACTTCAATACAGACACCCGAAAATACGCCGTGATGCAAACGTATCTTCCGATACGCAACGGAGCGGATACGGCTGCGCGGGGTGTATTCAAGATCCATACCGACATGAGTCACCTGGCTGATGAAAGCGGGAAGGTCATGCTCATTATTCTGGCGGCGGCCGAAATCATTCTGGCGCTCATGTACGCCATCCTGTTTCTTGTCGTGCGCCATGCGAGAAACGTCATCGACAGCCAGCAAAAACCCCTGCACGAGCGGATGGCAAGTCTGGAAGTTCTTTCCAGCCGCCTGTTGAAAGGCGATGAACTCAAAAAGAAAAAAATTGCAACCGATCTGCATGAAGGACTCGCGCAAACGCTGAGCGCCCTCAAGGTCTACGTGGAAAGCAGCAAGCCCAAGAACAATACCCACACCCAATCGCCGGAATCGCTTGTTCCGGTACTGCAGCGCGCCATCGACGAGGTCCGCACCATTGCGACCGACTTGCACCCCTCAAGCCTGGACGATCTCGGCCTGCTGCCAACCATCAACTGGTTCTGCCGGGAATTTGAAACCCGGCACCCGGAAATCCGCATCCAGCGGGAGATGACATTGCCGGAAGCGGACATTCCGCCGCAGTTGAAGGTCGACATCTACCGCATCATCGAATCCGCTTTCAAGAACATCGCAAAATACTCGAACACGGACCGGATCGTTTTTGCCCTGCACCAGGCCGACGATATGATCCACCTGATCATACAAGACACCCCCACCAGGCGGCCCGCGGCAGAAGCCCCCGGGAAAACCGACTCCGGCACCTATCCCAAGTACCGCTTCGCCGAGATAATGGAACGCACGTCCTTGTCGGGCGGAATCTTCTCGACCTCGCCGGAAAAATTCGGGGGGGTCACACTGCGGGCATCGTGGGCGCGCGGAGGGTAACTCCCGTCCACCCCGCCCGGAAATATTCTGATCCGGCCAAGTGTAGTTTGAAGGCGCGCGCCAGCAGCGTGGTGCGGCTGTTCATCGACCAGGGAATTGCCGCCAAGCGTCTGAAGGCTGTGGGTTCGGCAGATCCCGTACTGCAGAACGACTCCGCAGAAGGCCGCGCCCGCAACCGGCGCGTGACCATTACTGTGCTGACTCCCCAACCGGAAACGGAACCAACGTCCATGACACCGCTATCTGCAGAACAGCAATAAGAGTTCCTCCAACAATTCAGTTTTCGGCATTCGGCCCCCGACTACCCCATTCGGGGGCAGGCTGCGGCCGAAATCCAGTGTTTTCAACTGACTGGTCATCGTCTGCGCTGGTATAACGAATTACTTCTTGACACCCACCCCCGCTGTAAGGTTATTGTCTCGCCCATTGTTCACGCCCCAAGGAGTGCAGAATGGTTGCCCGGATGCAGAAACATCGAATAACGCGTTGGGTGGGGAGGCTACTTGCCATTTTCTCGCTTGTGGCGTCTTGTGGGGTACAAGCTCAAGAGTGGTGTCCTAATCCATATATTTACGGAAGTTATCTTGTGGCTTTGGGGAGAAGTCTTGGCCCTTACCCTACTGATAAAACAGCGCTCCAGGCTGGATTAGATGCTCTCCAAAATGGGAGCAATGAAAAATCGACTGTTGTTTCGTGCAATGGTCAAGGAGTGTGTACTATCTGCTTTAGCTGGACGGCGGATTGTAACAATGACGCGGAGGTCTGGTACGGTGTCGAAGACTATATCCATCTCACGTCTAGAAGCGGTTTGATAGTGCCATGTAGCTGCTCCATGATTTCAAGCTCAGCATGCGTTTCACCCCACACCCTCACCATCACCCTCTCCGGCGGCACCGAAGTCGAACCCACCAATGGCTCGGATAAAAAATTCCTGCCAATCATCGCCACCGTTTTGGATCAAAGCACCCAAAAACCATCCACGAACCCCGTCAAGGTTCACGTCAGCCTCAAGGTTGAAGACCCCAAAAGCGGCGGACATGACCATGGCGACAGCACCCGTCCGAGAGGCGGTATTGCCGAAGTGGGTACCTGTGCTTCGGATGCGGAATGTTGGCCAGGTCCGCAATCAACAGCTGGCAAAGGGATGACAGATGGAAATGGACAGGTGGTGTTCAACTTCAACGCACCGGTAGCCTCCGGCACGCATACCATCACGGCTACTTGTGACGGATGCAGCAGCAGTTCGCCGCCGAAGACGGTGGAGGTAAAAGTGCCGGATTTGATCAAAATACAATCAACGCCATTGCTTTACACACTCATTGGCGCCATTGAGGGCAAGCATACTGATAATCATTACCTTACCTCGTCAGCTTTGGATATCATTTGGGGTATAGCAGCGGATTATCATATTGATCGCACATTCTGGCGACCTGGCGCGAGGGGTATCAAAAGATTAGTGCCACCACCACCATTGGGTTTCAACGATGCCAGTTTAATTTGGGGCGGGAAATTTGACCTATCTGGCGAGTGGAAGGGTAATCACTATGAACATCATAAGGGTACTGCAATTGATATCCGCGCAAATGGAGAAGCGGGCGCAGTACCAGAAACTCTTTTCAATTCTTTCGTAAAACTGGCGGCAAAGCAAAATGCTATAGCAATACTGGAATGCACTAGCAATAAAGTTGACGGCCAAGGTCGCGAGCCATCGAATGGCTGCATTGGTAAAGATGGTTCGTCTGATCCGAATCGCCACTTCCACGTAAGAATTAATTGAAAGGTGAATGAATCATGAATCTCCTAAACTCATTTCGGTTTCCAGTTATTTATTTAGCACTCATTGCTTCGCTTAATGCTCATGCTTATCCGGGAGAAAGTATTGTGCTCGACCCATCCTCCGGGGATTACATCATCACTTATTGGGATGAAGAAGAACCCGCCGGTTTAGAAAAAGGGACTTTTATTCCTGCCACTAAAATTAATCCTTCAGTTCAATCCAGATTCCGTATGGATGAAAAAGGTGTTGTGATATACAGGTATAAAGTGCGTAGCGACAATTTTAGTCGCCAAATAATTGGCACGGTTCGTTTTGAATTTCCACAGAGTCTTATTGGTGTACAGGACTGGCCAAAGACAAACCGAGAAATGGTGACGGAAGCGCAGCTAGCCGCAGTTTATGATGCAAACAGTGCAGCGTTAGCGTCACCACATGGTTGGAGTGGGGGCATTTTTTCAAGGAGTGGGTACCGTATCAGCTGGAATTCATCACCTGATCCAGATACTGGCATACGCCCCGGTTCAACGGTAGGCGGCTATGGCTTCTCTAGCCTTTCATTACCGGGAGTTGGCTTTGCACAGCTGGAAGGGGATCATCCACCACGAGGCTGGTCAGGCCCGGGGCCGACAGAGCAAAGTGCTATTAAATCTCAGTTGAAACAGCTAGAAGACAACGATTTCGTATCTCGCAACGCTGCTGTCCCAACCGTAGTTGTACCTGTGCCGTTCGATGCCGCCATCTTGATAAACAATATCCGCAGCCACGTTGCCACTTGGCCTGGCAAACAACTGATTGATCCTGCTTTTGCTACTCAGCTAGATCGATATATGGCTGCCGCCGCCGATGCTTTCCGACTGAACAACACCAAAGCTGGCAAAGAACAAATCGAGTCTTTGCGCAAAATGCTTGATCGGGAGCACAAATATCTGGATCACGACGATGAAGACAACGACGACACGCTTGAGCACAAACATGCAACCCGCTTAACAATCGACCGCCTTGCCGCACGGGTTCTGGATTTTGATCTGCGGTATGTACTCAAGCGGACGGAACGCGGGCACGAGCATGAACACGGAGACGGAGACAGAAGAAAAGAACAGGGGAGAAAGTAATTACCTTGAATCGGCTCGCACAAACCTGGAGTGGTGTGTGCGAGCGACCTCAAGAAAAGCCTCACCATCCCCCTCTACGGCGACACCGAAGTCGAACCAGCCAACGGCTCGGATAAGAAATACCTGCCAATCATCGCCACCGTTTTAGATCAAAGCACCAATAAACCGCCCACGAACTCTTCCTCAAGATTGAAGACAGATCAGCCAAGTACTCCATCACAGCCCCATTTTATGATGGATGCAGCAGCAGTTCGCCGCCGATGACGGTGGATGCACCGCGATGAACGTACACTACGCCCCATCCAACTACGGAGCTAGGTAGCGATCAATCCCTTCTCGATGGCATAGGCCGTGAGCATGGACGCATTGTGCAAATCGAGTTTTTTCATCAGATTGGAGCGGTGTTTTTCAACCGTCTTGATGCTCAGGCAAAAGTAATCGGCTATGAACTTGTTCGGGTGTCCTTCGGCCACGAGCTTCAGCACCTCCCGTTCGCGGTGGGTCAGCGTGTCCCAGGGGCTGCTGGGTGTGTTTGCCTTGTCCGTCCCCAGATACCCGTGGATCACTTTCGACGAGATATCGGGACTCAGGTAGGTCTTGCCGTTCAGCACGCTGCGGATCGCGATGCGCAGTTCGTCGTGCGACGCGTCTTTCAGGATGTAGCCGTCGGCCCCGGCCCGCAGACTTTCATGGATATATTCGTCCGTCTTGTGCACGGTCAGCACCAGCACCCGCACCTCGGGAAAACGCCGCTTGATATCCACGATGGCCTCGATCCCGTTCATACCGGGCATGGAAAGGTCCGTCAGCACAAGGTGCGGTGATTTGGCTCCGATCAACTGGATCGCATCGCGACCGTTATCCGCCTCCCCGACGATTTCGATATCCGGATCCTGGGCCAACAACGCCCTGAGACCAGCTCTCAGCAACGTGTGGTCTTCGACAATCACAATGCGTTTTTTTTCTATCATTTTCTTCTCCAGTTTTATGCACTGCCAGTTTGCACGTCAGGGTCGCGCCGGCATGGTAGCCGGGCGCTGACCCGGCACATGCATGAACACCCAGTCGGCATATTTCTTTTTGCCCTCGAAACTCCTGTCGGCGAGACTGAAGTTCCCCTGTTTCATCGGCTCTTCCTCGGACAGGCTATGCACCCCGAGAATCTCCCCGCCCTGCCCCCTGATCAATCCCCATTTCTCGCTGCCGCTGACGGGGTCCGCGTATATCTTCCGCAGATAGCGCTGCGTCGACGGATAGCGGGGATCCTTGAGCAAATCTTCCAGACTCGCCGGATAACGCGGCCCCAGACCCGGAGTATGTTCGTAATAAGCATTGATGGCCTGCCGGAACTCGTTCCCGACAAACAGCAACTCCCGCTCCTTCTCGCGCTTCTGCGCAGTGTGCCAAACCTCAGAGGTGGACACCATGACCACACCCATGATGGCAATGATAGCCAGCAATCCGAGATAGGTAAAACCGTCCTCCCGGCCGTGTCGCCGCATATCTTCCTGTTCGCCGGTGCCGGAATGCGGGCTCATCACCAATCCATGAAAGGGGAACCATCCCGCGCTTTGCCGGGCGCTCCGCTCCTGATATCGAAGACTCCCCCTTTTTCCGGCGTGTCGGGAGGCACGATGATCCACATCGTGGAACTCTCCGTGATAGGGTCCGCGGGCAGGCTGCGCAGATATCGCTTGCTGACCAGATCTGCCAGACTGTCGGGGTATCGGTTGTTGTCGCCATAGTATTTATCCAGCGCTTCCCTTGTCAGCTCAAGATTCCTGCGCAGCACGGCTTCCCTGGAATTCTCCACACTGTGGAAATACCGCGGGGCAACGATAGCCAGCAGCATCGCGACGATCGCCATGACCACCACCAGCTCGATCAGGGTAAAACCGGATTTTGCGTGCCTGCCCATTCCCGCTCCTCACCAGTTCCTGTATTGCACACCGTTCATCCCGGTACCCAAGGACAAGGAGTACACATCGAACACATCCTCACCTTCTTCCGGCGCATCGGCGCTGCTTTCATAACTGCGCTTGCCCCAGGTCTCCTCATCCGTCTGCTCCGGGTCGGTGGCCATCGGATCGCGCGGGATACGCCGCAGGAAATAGATCCTGCTTTTGCCATCCGGGCTGGCTGCATCGGGTTCGCCCTCCACCAGCGATTTCAAGGACGCGGGATACCCGGATCTGAGCACCGAGTGGGCGACGCGCCCCTCTTCCACCGCCTGCTTGTATGCGTCCAGCCCGGTGCGGATCTCGCGCAACGCCGTGCGCAACTCCTGTTCCTTGCTGCGTTTCACCGCAAGTTCCGACATCGGCAACACCACTGTCGCCAGCACGCCGACGATCGCCAGCGTGACGATCAGCTCGATCAGCGTGAAACCCTTGCGGCCCGTCATCGTCATGGCGTGACCGCCACAAAATGCGGCGCGGGCGCCGTAAATGCCAGCGGCTCGCCGCCCGAACCGCCCAAACTGATGCCGCTGACCGTGACCGGCGACTGCGGCGAAGCGGCCGTCACCTCGAACACCAGGTTGACGACACTGCCCTCGCCGCCGTCCGCCGCTGCCCCCTTCACCTCAACCAGTATCTGGCCGCTGGCCTGATCTATCGTTCTGGAAAAATTCGACGGCACATTGTCCCGCTGCATGAAATCGCCCTCGACCACCTCGCTCGCCTTCAGCACGGCCGGATCGAAACCCACCAGAAAGCCGAGACTGTTCACGCCCTGCTGTGCCCGGGTATTGAGCGTCAGGCTGATCTTGTCGCCGACCTTGGCCTGGTTCGGCCCCTGCCACGAAAACACCCGGGGTTGTGCCGCAACGGCAGGCTGGATTGCAGCCTGCACCGGTCTGGCAGGCACCGGCAAAACCCCTGCGGAGGCAGTTCCCGTACTGTTGAGCGCAACGACGCCGAGCGGCTGCATCACCAGCGGCTTGCTGCTCAGGCTGGATTCGGTGCCGGACCAGTACTCCACATTGCGCGCATCCGGCAGCCGGTTGTTGCCGACGAGGTGCGGCGTAATGGAAAGCACGATTTCCGTCTTGCTGCCGTTGTCCTTGTGGCTCGAAAACAGGCGGCCCAGCAGCGGCAACTGCCCCAACCCCGGCACCTTGTTGGCCGTGTTCCTGTCCTCGTCATTGATCAGGCCGGCCAGGATCTGCGTCTCGCCATCCCGCAGGCGCAACACGGTCGAGGCATTGCGCGTGCCGACCTGATACGACAGCGTCCCGGAAACCTTGTTCTCCACTTCCTTGATGATTGAACTGACTTCGAGATTGATCTTGATGGCGACCTCGTTGTCGAGATGGATCTCGGGTTCGACTTCAAGCTTCAGGCCGACGTCCAGATACTGCACGCTGCCGGTGATCACCGGACTGCCGGTCGTCACCGGCGTCACGGCATTGGTGATGACCGGCACGCGGTCGCCGATCATGATCTTCGCCTTCTCGCGGTTGCGCGCGCGGATGCGCGGACTGGCCAACAGGTTGGTATCTGTGTCCTGCAGCATCAGATTAAGCGTGACTGCCGTGGCCGGGCTGGTCAGGATATTGTCGCTGTTGATGTTCTTCAGCGCGCTCAGCGTCGGCCCCGTATCGGCGCTGGCGCCCGCCGCCGTGAGCGTCAACTGGCTGGGAAACTTGATGCCGATCTCGGACAGACGCGAGCGGCTGATCTCGATCACCTCCACTTCCAGCATCACTTCGGGTTCGGCGATATCCTGATCCGCCACCATCTTCTCCGCCAGGCGGATCGCCTCCGGCGTATCCCGCATCACCAGCGAATTGGTTTTCTCATGCACAAAGACATCCTTGGTCTTGAGCAGGGTCTTGATCATGGTCAGCATCTGCTTTGGATCGGCGTTGGTGAGATGGAAACTCCTGATCTTGAGATCCTGGTAATCCTTGATCTTGGCCGGCGTGTTCGGGTAGATGAACACGGTGTTGTCGCTGACGATCTTTTTTTCCAGTTGGCTCTGCAGCAGGATCAGGTCGATCGCATCCTCCACAGAAACGTCCCTGACGAAGATCGAAACCTTGATATCGGGCCTGACATCCTTGTCCAGCAACACATTGATGCCGCTGGTACGGGACAGCGCCTCGAACACCATCTTCACCCCGGCATCGCGGAATTGCAGGGTGACCGGCTTCTTGAACTTCGCCTTGAGGGAGGGTCCCTCCAGCATCACCCTGGCCGCCTGCTCGTCGATCAGACGCTGCAGGAGCAGAGCCTGCCCGTGCTTCGGGTTCTCGATGAACAAGGGTTTGAGCACCGCGCGCGCCGCCTCCTGGTCGCCTTTCTTGAGCAGATCGCGCGCTTCTCCGATCAGCGCATCGTGACGCCGGTCCGCCTCCAGCGCTTCCAATCCCTGTTTGGCCCGGTCATTGCCCGGATCGATCTTCAGGATGCGCTCGTAGATCTCCTGCGCCGCCTCCTGGCGCCCCGAGGCGCGCTCGCTGTTGGCTGCGGCCTGCAGACGGTTGGTCAACTGTTCGCGGTTGCGCAACCAGTCCCTGCGGTAGGTCGCGTTCTCGGGCTCCGCTTTGCTTGCCAGTTCCAGTTTCTGCAATCCCTCTTCCGCATGTCCGTCTTCCAGCAGCGACATCCCGTCGCGGTGCATCATTTGTCCGGCACACCCTGCGATTGTCGCCACGACCAGCAATAACGCCGCATAGCGTCTGAATCCGAGCCGATATCCATTCATGACAAATTCCCCCCGATATGGACGACAGACGTCCTGTTTTTCATTGCGCCTCGCCGGTGCTCAGCGACTGCTTGATGTTCAACGGCAAATACATCAACTCCACCCTGCCGGGCGTGAAACGCTCGACACGGTAGGTGTTGTCGATAATCTCTCCCTCGGCGACCGTGTACATGCGTTCGCCCTTGAGCAGGATGGCCAACTGTGTCGGCGCATCCTCATAGCGCCCGAGATAGACGAATGGCAGCGGCGGTGCGGTCGGCGCCGGTACGGGCGCGGGCGGCGGAGGGGGCGGCGGAGGCGGCGGCACGTACCATGAGTTCGCGCGGAAAGCGTTGGCCTGCACCGTCTTCGGTGGCGGTCGCTTCAGGCGTTCCAGTTCCACACGGGCCGTTGCCTGCGGCGACCGACCTGTCGCTTTTTCGCGGGTGGGCGCGCTTGCGCTTACCGCGCCGGGCATGGCCTCCTGCCCGGTCGTGTCCGCCATGACAACGGCTGCCGCCATCATGCCGAGAGCGATCCACCGGCCAGCATGGCGCGGCAGCGGATTCATGATTCCTGCTCCAGGAACAATGCCAGCCTGATGCGCGCTTCCACCCTGGAATCGGCGATGCTGTCGCGGGAAAATTGCACGTTCTCCAGCGCGATGATGGGTATCTCCGCGGGCAACATGGCAAGGAAGCTGCGAATCTGCCGGTAATCACCCTTCACCGGCAGCACCATCTGCAAGCGCATCAGGCGCCCCACCTTGTCGCGCGTCGCCTTGTATTCGCCTTCGTGCAGCGCCAGTCCGTTCCTTTCGGCCAGCGCAACCAGCTTGCCCAGCCACTGCGGAGAAGAACGCTCGTCCGGAAAGATGCGGTAGAACTCCGCGAGCTGCTCTTCCGGGGTGCGCCGTACACCGTCGCGCGGTTTGCTCGCGTTCAGGATCTGCTCGCGCAGGGACAGCGTGCCGAGGCGTGCCGCTTCCAGACGCTCCTGCGCCGGGACGATCGCGGAAAAATAGAATGGCGGGAACACGACCAGTATGCCAATGGCCAGCACACCGGGCTTGCCCAGAATGTGCAGCCAGCGCCGCAACGTCCAGCGCAAGTGCTGGCCCAACGGCACCGCCGGAGAAACACCCAGCCACTGCGCCATGCGGCTGCGCGCAACCTCCCCCCACCTGTGCGCCAAATGTCTCATGGCTTCCCTTTCCACGCGGCAAGCAGCGAGAAACGCACGGGTCTCTCGGAATTCTGCAACTGAACCTGGTGGCTTTGCAGAAACACCGGACCGAACACGCTCTGTTCCTCCAGTCGCGTGATGTAGTCCAGCAACCCCGCCATATCCCTGGCCTCGCCGCTGATCTTGACCACCTGCTTTTCCGTGTCGGGTTCCAGTGCCAGCAACGAGACCTTATTGCCCGCAGCCGACTCCACCGCCTGCAGCAATTCTTCCCACGGCAGGCTGAGCTGGCGCAGCACCTCGTTGGCGCGTTTGACCTCCAGCACCAGCCCTTCCGCCCCCGCGCTGCCGCGACTGACGGCCGGCGCCTGCAGGCCGTATCCGCGTTCGATCGATTCCATCTTCTCTTCCCAGGTTGCCGCCCTGTCATTCAACTCCCGGTAGTAGACGACCGTCAGCGCCAGAATCAGCAAAGACAGCACCAGCAAGACCGTACCCGCCCATTGGAAGGGGCGGTTCTGCTGGTAATCGAGCCAGAGGGTCGCCATCGCATCACCCTCCCATCGCCACGGCAAAACGCCTGTCGTAATCCGCAACGAAGTCCGCCCGGATCTCCGGCTGCAGGGCGTGAATCTTCCAGCGGGCGCTCACCGGCAGTGCCGATTTCTCAAGTTCGGGGGCCCACAGCAATATCTCGTCCGTGGTCGCCAAGTCGGTCAGGTAGGCTTCGCGCTCCACGGTCAGCGGCAAGGTATCGCACCAGTCGCTGCCTGTACGCAGGGTGCGCACGCTGCCTAGCCTGCCCTGCTGCAACAAGGCGAGGCACAGGCTTCCGGCCTCGAACAGCACGAACCACGCGCTGCTCCCCTGCAGTCTGTTGCGGCAACTGTTGTAGGCCGTCATCAGGCTGGGCTGTATGGAACGCAGGCGTATGCCCGCTCCCGCGAACACCGCGCGCAAAGCTTCCGTCAATGCGCCGTCCACCGCACTGGCCAACTGCGGCTCGCCCGCCTTGTCCGGACTCAGCCGCAACTCCCACGCATCGGCGGCCGGACCGTGCAACTCGCGGAAGAAATGCCGCGCCACTGCGGTCTCCTCCGCCTCGTCTTTCAATGCGCCGCTCCAGGGAATCAGGGCATAGTGCATGAAATGGTTGGACAGGATGACTGATGCGAATGCGGTGTCTTTGGCCAGCCCGGCCAATTCCGTCTCCAGTGTCCCGAGCGCCCCGCTCCAGGGAACACCGGCGTCCGCCGCGACGCAGGGAACGGCGATTTTCTGCAGCACGCGGCGCGTCAGCCCGCGCCGGGTGAATGCACGCCCGATGCGCACCAGCAGCACCTGCTGCGGCGTCAACACCACCCGCAATTCCTCACGCAACGAAAGTGACACGATTGATCTCCTGTAAAGTGGTTTCTCCCCGGAACACCAACTCCAGCGCGCCTTCGCGCAGGAAGCGCGTGCCGTTGCGTCTGGCTGCCTCGCGCAACAGGCGCACGGGTTGCCGGGCGATGATGAGTTCGCGGATCTCGTCGTTCAGGTGGAGTATCTCGGCGATGGCCTTGCGCCCCTTGAAGCCGGTGCCTCGGCATTGGCCGCAACCGCGCCCGGCACGGAACACCACGCCCGCCGCCTGTTCCGGACTGATTCCCGACTCGCGCAGCAGTCTCTCGTCCGGATGGTCGTCCGTCGCGCAGTGCACGCAGTTCACGCGCACCAGACGCTGGGCCAGGATGCCGTTCATGGCGGAGACGAAACTGTAGGGATCGACGCCCATGTGCATGAAACGGCCGATGACGTCGAACACGTTGTTGGCATGCACGGTCGTGAATACCAGATGGCCGGTCAGCGCCGATTGCACGGCGATCTGCGCGGTTTCCGGGTCGCGTATCTCGCCTACCATGATCTTGTCCGGATCGTGGCGCAGGATGGAGCGCAGGCCGCGCTCGAAGGTGAGCCCCTTCTTTTCATTGACGGGAATCTGCAACACGCCGGGCAACTGGTACTCGACCGGATCCTCGATGGTGATGATCTTGTCCTGCCCCTGGTTGATCTCGGAAATTGCCGCATACAACGTCGTCGTCTTGCCGCTGCCGGTCGGACCGGTGACCAATACCATGCCGTAAGGCTCGCTGGAGAGACGGCGCAGGGTGACCATGGATTGTTCGTCGAATCCCAGATAGTCGAGACGCAGCCCCTTGATCTGGTCGGACAAGGTCTGCTTGTCGAGAATGCGCAGCACGGCGTCCTCGCCGAAGATGCTGGGCATGATGGACACGCGCAGATCCACCTCGCGCCGGTTCATCGATACCTTGAAACGCCCGTCCTGCGGCACGCGCCGTTCGGCGATATCCAGACCGGAGATGACCTTGATGCGGGACACCACCTGTTCCGCCGTATCCAGCCCCGCCACCGAGCCGACCATGGTCAGCACCCCGTCGATGCGGTATTTGATGCTGAGGCCCGCTGCTCCGGTCTCCAGGTGAATATCGCTGGCTTCGGCTTTCAGTGCGTCGTACAGCGTCGAATTGACCAGCTTGATGACGGGACTGGCATCCTCGCTGATGGACTTGAACGACAACTCCTCCGCCCCCTCGGCGGATTCCGCCGCCGTCCCCGCGACGGATTGCAGGCTGTCCATGGCATGCAGCGACTCCTCATGATGCGCCAGCCAGGCCGCGATATCCGCGCGATGCGCCAGCCCCCAGCCGAAGTCCCCGGCGATGCGTTGTTCCGCCCAGCTCTGCAAACCGGCATCGAACGGGTCGCCCATGATCACGAGCAGACTCCCTTCGCTGTTCCGCAACGCGATGCAACCCCGCTCCATCGCCTCGGCAAAGCTCAACGCATCGAAGGCCGGCGCCAGCCTGTCCAGTTCTTCCATGCCGAACACGGGATACTGGAGCATGCTACCCAGGGCATCGACGAATCCCCGAGGCTCCAGACCGGCCTGCTCCTCCAGCACTTCCGCGACACTGCGCATCGTCCGCACGGCAACGGCGCGCGCTTCCCGCACCTGCTGCGTCGAAAATATCCGTCCCTCGCGAATGGGCGCCTCGGCGATCAGGTTCATTTGATGCTCCCCGCCAATTCGAAGATCGGGAAATACATCAGCACCACGATGATCCCGATAACGAGCCCCACGAACGTCATCAGCAACGGCTCGAACAGCTTGACGAAACGCTCGACCCAGCGCGCCGTCTCATCCTCGTAAAAAGCCGCGATGCGTTCCATCATCTCGCCCATCTGCCCGGTGCGCTCGCCCACGCGCAGCAGGCGCAGTGCCAAAGGCGTGGCCAGCCCGTGCTTCTCCATGGCCTGCGAGATGGAACCGCCCTCCGTGATGCTCGTCGCGGCCAGTGCCAGTTGCCCGCGCATTGACGTCTGCAGCAGTCCGCCCACCAGCCGCAGCGACTGCAAAACCGGCATGCCGCCCTGCAGCAGCATGCCCAGTGAGCGGTAGAAACGCGCCATCTGGTACAGATGCAGGCGCCTCCCCAGCGCGGGGAAACGCCACAATCCCTGTTCAACCCAGCGTCGGCATACCGGCCGGGTAACGGCAAACACCAGCCCGCCCAAAAACACGCCCAAGCCCGCCAGGAACTGCGCCCAATGTTGGTCCAGAAACCGTCCCCATTGCATCAGCAGCCAGGACATGAAAGGCAGGTCTCCGCCCATATCCTCGTAGATGCGGCTGAAACGGGGCACGACGAACAGCATCAGGAACAGCACCACCAGTCCGCCCACCACGACCAGGATCAGCGGATAGATGGAGGAAGTGACGACCTTGCGCCGTATCCCTTCCATTTGCGTCTGGTAGACAATGTAGCGCGACAACACCTCGGCAAGGGAGCCGGTTCTTTCGCTTGCGCGCACGGTCGCCACATAGAGTGCGGGAAAATCAGCAGGCGACTGCTCGAGTGCAAACGAGAGCGGATGCCCCTCGTACAGGAACGTGATGAGCTTTGTCAGTGTCTTTTTGATCTGCGGCTGTTCTTCTTTCTCGGTCAGGGTTTCCAGCGCCTCGACCAGGGACAGACCGGCATCCAGCAGCGCCACCAGCTCCTGGCTGAACAACACCAGCGGAAAGCCGGGCCTGCGCAGGGGCAGCATCGACGACCAGCTCTGCTTCACTCTGGCCGCAATGACGGTGTAACCCTGGGCCTTGGCCTGGGCTTCGGCATCAATGGCGTCTGCCGCGTCCAGCATAATGGCCATCAGCCCCGCTTTGCCGCGCAACACTTTGAGCTCGTATTGCATAACCGTCCTCTCCCCGAATCCGTCTGTAACTGCTGCCTGCTCACCAGTTGGTGATATCGGCCGCTTCCCCTTCACCGCCGGGCTTGCCATCCTTCCCGTACGAGAGCAAGTCATAGTCCCCGTGCTCCCCCGGAGACTTGAAAACATAGGCGTTGCCCCACGGGTCCAGCGGCACACCTTTGCTCAGGTACGGCCCGTCCCATCTGGGTTCGTTGGCGGGACGCGCGACCAGCGCCGCCAGTCCGGTTTCCATGCTCGGGTAGTGCCCCGTATCCAGCCGGAAATAGTCCAGCGCCTTGCCCAACGCATCCACCTGCGCGAATGCCGCCTTGATTTCGGACTTGCCGATCTGGGAAAAATATTTCGGCCCGACATACCCGGCAAGCAAACCGATGATCACCATGACCACCAGCAGCTCCAACAGGGTGAACCCCCCGATTTTTACGTTGCGGAATTCTCTTGTTTTCATAAGCGTCATGCTCCGTAAACAGACAATATGTACGGGTTTCACCTTAACGCCGTCTGCATGAACTTTCTCTGGGCAGCGAACTGTATTTGTGGGTACAGGCAACACTGTATTTCCCGACGGCCGCTATCCGCCTGCTGCGCCAACCCGCACGAAGTTGTAGCCTTTAGCGGGTCGCTACAGGGTTCTCCGTTCCACAAACAAGTCATTTGCTGATTGGTCCGGCCCGCCTCCCCCGCTAAAGTCGGCACCGGACATTTCCGGAAAACAGGCGCCGCGACTCCCGGCGAACACTATGACCGCGAATAAAATACAAACACCGCTCTCGCCGACCGGGCACCCGCCGGAATTCGACGAACTGCGATTCGAACTCGGCGAGGTGCGCCGTCAACTCGATGCGGCGACCAGCCTGACCGCGTGCATCATCGAAAATGCGGCCGAGGGCATACTCATCACCGATGCGCGCAGAATCATCCGCTCGGTAAATCCTGCCTTCGAAAAAACCTCCGGCTACACCGCCGCAGAGGCCATCGGCAAAACCCCGGCCCTGCTCAATTCCGGCCACCACGACCAGGACTTCTACCGGGAGATGTGGGACACCCTGGACAAGGACGGGCAGTGGCAGGGAGAGATCTGGAACCGCCACAAGAACGGCGAGATGTATCCCGAATGGCTATGCATCAGCGCCGTCAGGGACAGTCGGCAGAATGTGACCCACTATGTGGGCATCTTCTCCGACGCCCATACCCAGGAATACATACTGGAGCGCCTGCATTATCTGGCCTATTACGACGGGCTCACCGGCCTGCCCAACCGGCGCCTGTTCATGGACCGTCTCAACCTGTCCATTTCACATGCCAGGCGCGACAAGCACATGCTGGCGGTGATGTTTGTCGACCTCGACCGCTTCAAGCAGGTCAACGACACGCTGGGACACAAGGTCGGCGACAGCCTGCTGGCGGGCATAACCGGGCGCATGAAAAGCTGTCTGCGCGACGGCGACACACTGGCGCGCCTGGCGGGCGACGAATTTACCGTGATACTCCCGGTGCTTTTCCATCCCGATGCGGCCCACAATGTCGCCGAGAAATTCATGGAGAGCTGCACCCAGCCGCTGGAGGTCGACGGTCACAGACTGCAAGTCAGCGCCAGTATCGGCATCGGCATTTATCCGGACGACGGGGAAGATGCGGACAGCCTGTTGCATTGTGCAGACACGGCCATGTACCGCATCAAGGAGTCCGGCCGCAACGGTTTCCTGCGCTACGCCGCAGAGATGTCCCGGGGGATTTGCAGCAGCGGTAGCGCGGTGTCGGAAGCATGAAACCCGGACCGGTCCCGATATCGGGATATCACAACGCTCCAGACAATTTGTCGAATTGCCAGGAAATGAGGATACGCGTTCCCTGTCCGAGCATGGAATCCATCACGCAATGCCCGCCGGAGAGGTTGGCCCGTTCTTTCATGCTCAACAGCCCGAGCCCGCGGTTCGATCCGTTGCGCATGGCCACCTCGGAAAAATCAAAACCTTTGCCGTTGTCTTCGATCGAGAAATGCAGTGCATCCTGGGTCTTCCCCAGCCCCACCCGGATGCAGTCGGCTTTGGCGTACTTGATGATATTGCTGGTTGCTTCCTGCAGGATGCGGAAAATCGTTATCTTGAGATGGTTCGGGATGCTGCTTTCATTGACACCGAAATTCTTCTCCACCTTGATCCTGGGACAGACTGTTTCGAGTTCGCGAAAGAACCAGGTCAAGGTCGGGAGTATCCCGAGGTCGTCCAGCATCGGCGGGCGCAGATCCATGGCGACCTGGCGCACCTCGTCCAGCGCGTTCTGCGCCTTAACCTTCATCTGCCGCAGGGATTCGGCTGCTTTCACGGTCTCGCCGTTGGCCAGCAGCCGCTCGGATTCGTCCAGCGCCAGCTTGAGCATGGTCAACGATTGTCCGAGCCCGTCGTGCAAGTCCGAGGCGATGCGCCTGCGCTCGTTTTCCTGTGTCGACAACAACTGGTTCGCCATCCAGAACAACTCGGCCTGCGCCTCGCACCACGCTATTTGCGTCTTCTCGCATTCCGAATTCCGGCAAACGATCCCCGGCCGGGACTGCTTGCTGTCTATCACTTCCATCCCCGTTGCACGTTGCAACTGCGATAGCAGGGCTATCGATTCGGTGTTCATGGTGCGCCCCCTTTTCCCCTATCAATACGCAATATGACTTTGCTTTGCTGACGAAAGAACCATCCGCGCACTTGCGCATATTCAAACCCATGTGCACAAATACCGTGGATGCGGCACATCCTGCGTTAACCGCACCTGATATTCAATATGGAAATTTACCTATGCCCTATGGGAAAGTACCTATTGCCATTGGGATGAAGCGAGGGAGAAAGTACGAACGAATCGCTGCGCGAGTTTTACGTTAAACGATCACCTCAAAACCGCAGCTCAGCCCGCAGATTACACAGATTGACGCAGATTATCTGGCGGTTACTGACAAGAGCCTGATCACCCCATCGTGAAAAATAAGCCCATTGTTGGTGTTGTTTAATCAGCGGAAATCTGCGTAATCTGCGGACAACCAAGGTTTTCAGGATCAGTCTTCGCGCAGCGACAAGCGACTCTGAACCAGTTCTGCGACGGTGCGGATATTGAGCTTTCTCATGATGCTGGAGCGATGGATATCCACCGTTCTGGAACTGATCCCGAGCTTCATACCGATGACCTTGCTTGGATCGCCGGCCACCACGAGCTCCATGATTTCCCTTTCGCGCGCGGTCAGGGCGTCGAAATGGCTGCGCAGCGTGTCCAGCTTCCGGTTCTTTTGGCGGCTCTCTTGCACCTGTTGCATCGCAGCATGCACCCGATCCAGCAGTTCCTGGGCGTTGAAGGGCTTCTGCACAAAATCCAATGCCCCCAGTTTCAGCGCGCGCACGGCCAGCGGAACATCCCCGTGGCCGGTGATGATGATCACCGGCAGCGAAACCCCGTTCGCCTTGAGGTTTTCCAGCAACTCCATGCCGCTCATGCCCGGCATGCGGATGTCCAGCAGGATGCAGCCCTGCATGCGCGGGTCGCAGAATTCCAGGAACGCACCCGCATCGCCGAACATCCTGAAGGAAAGATTCACCGATTCAAGCAGGCAGGCGATGGAGTCGCGCATGGCCTCATCGTCGTCGACCACAAACACCTCAGGTTGCCAGGAATTCTCGCTCATAAGCCGCCCCATGCAGGAAGTGTGAAATTGAACTCGGCGCCGCCGTCCCCGTTCTGCTCCGCCCATATCTTTCCGCCATAGTTCTCGATCAGCGAACGACATATGGCCAGTCCAAGGCCCAGCCCTTCCTTTTTCGAAGTCTGGAACGGATTGAATACCTTGTCCAGTTCATCCGTGGCGATTCCCTTCCCGGTATCCCGGACCGACACCATGACGGCTCCCGATTCGATGACGCGGGTGGTGATGCTCAGCTCGTGCCGAGGGGAAGACGCCATGGAATCGATGGCGTTCTTGATGAGGTTGATCAGCACCTGTTCGAGCTCTATCCTGTTCCCCAGGACCGGCGGCACCGAGGCCAGATCCAGCGAGAGCTTGATGAAATGATGATTCAGCTCGAAATCCATGAAGCTGACCGTATCGTTTATCAGCGCATTGATCTCCAGCATGCTGCGCTCCTGCTTCTGCTTGCGCACCAGGCTCTTGAGGTGATTGATGATCGCTCCTGCGCGTTCGGTCTGGGCATGGGCTTGCCTGGCCGCCTTCTGCAGAACATCCCTGTCCCAGTTGCTATCCTCCATGCGGCGCAGGCAGACATTCAGGTAATTGCTGGCTGCGGACAAGGGCTGGCTCAATTCGTGCGCCAGACTGGAAGCCATCTCCCCGGCGATGTTGAGGCGGCCGACATGCTCCAGTTCCTCGCGTATGTCCTCGTACAGCTTGTGGTCCGTGATGTCGATACAGGTGCCGATGAAACCGAGAAAGCTGCCCTCCTCGGTAAAGCGCGGCACGCCGGAATCCAACACCCAGCGGAACGCCCCATCGTGGCGACGCATGCGGTATTCGCGCTTGAAGGGGTTCATTCTGAGGAATGCTCCCTGGTAAGCCTCCAGGCACATATGCCTGTCGTCCGCATGAACAATGTCCAGCCAGCCATGGCCCTGCGACTGCCCGAGCGACAAGCCGGTGAAATCATGCCAGCGCTGATTGAAAAAATTGCAGCCCTGGAAACCCGGCTCGTCCAGCGCATCCGCCATCCAGATCAGGATAGGCGCATTGTCTGCCATGGTGCGGAATCGCTCCTCGCTTTCCTCCAGCCGTTTTTCCACCTGCTTGCGCTCGGTGATATCGAACAGTGTGGAACGGCTCATCAGGTATTTTCCGGCCGGGTCATAAATCGCCGTCGCGCTCAGCGACACGTGGAATGCCGTACCGTCCTTACGTATCAATTCATATTCCAGGTCATGCACGAACCCTCTTGCCTTGAATCCCTGATAATTGCTGCGGAATTTCTGCTGGCTGGCGGGAGTCAGCAGGTCCATGAAATTCATCCTGCCGACCATCTCCTCCCGCGTATAGCCCAGCCACTGCAGTTCGGTGTCGTTGATTTGGACGAAGACGCCGCTCATGTCCAGAGAGTGGTAGCCGCACGGTGCATGGTTGTACAGATCCTCGATCAGCTCCGACGATTCGCGCACTTTATTCTGGGCCAGTTGCTGCTCGGTGATATCCTGCGTCGTGCCGACCGAACGCAGCGGCTGCCCCGCCGCATCGTAAAATGTCTCGCACCACTCATGCACATACTTGATTTGCCCATCCGGAAACTGCAGACGGTGCACGATGGTGTAGGGCGTGCGATTCTGCAGCGAACTCGTGTACGCCTCGTTTACCATTGCGCGGTCGTCCGGGTGTACCGCATTCAGGAAGGCCTCGTAGGTGGAAGTGCCTTGGGCCGGGTCGACTTCGAAGATGCGGTAGTTCTCGTCCGACCAGTAGAGGATATTGCCGACCAGGTCCAGTTCCCAACTGCCGATGTGCGCCTGTTGTTGCGATTCTTTCAACAGGGTCTCGCTCTTGCGCAGTACCTCCTCTACCCGCTTGCGCTCGCTGATGTCGCGGATGATGCCCTGCATGTATTTCACGCCTTCCACCGCGATCAACCGGGCGCTGACCTCCACCGGGAATATCGTGCCGTCCTTGCGGCGGCTGCGGCTTTCATAGCGCAGTTCCCCGGTGGCCTGCAACTGCTTGACCTGTGCGGTGAACACTGCGGGATCTTCGTCCGCATCGCGCAGGTCGGTGACCCGCATCCCCAGCAGTTCCTCGCGCGTATAGCCGTATGCCGTCTCCGCACGCTCGTTGGCTTCGACGATGGCGCCCTCCTCGTCGGCAATCACGATGATGTCGTTGGCGTACTTGGTCAGGAATTCGAAGTGCTTTACCAGCATGGCCCGCTCGACCGCGGCATCGTGTTGCGCCCTCAGGTATTTGTTTTGCGCCTTCTGCCAATACAGCAAGGCCAGCACCAGCAGCCCGCCTATCACAACGTAAAGCATGCCGACGCCCGCCGACCATTGCTCGAGCTGTGTGACGGGATCGAACAATTCGTCGCGATCGATCTTGCTGACCACTACCCAGGACGTGCCGGGAACGCGGCGCATTTCTGCAACCACCGGAACCCCTCGGTAATCGATCCCGTCCGCCGTCCTGGACACGCCCTTGAACGCCAGCACCGACGGCAGTTTCGGCGTGCTCAGCGGAATGCGCAGCTTGAGCGCCGAATCTTTCCTGTGGCGCAGTTCGTTGAGGAACAGGACATCGTTACCGTCCTGCCGCACCAGCAACGTTTCGCCGCTGGCGCTCGGGACAGGCCACGCAAGGGTAAGCGGGTAAAGGAAATTGGACGGATCGATTTGCAGCAATGCGGCACCCACGACCCGGCCGGAATCGATGAGCGGAGCAACCAGGTCGATGTCGACACCCTCGCCGTCGTCGCGGTGCAGATCCGAGAATATCGCCTGGCGGCTTTCCATCGCCTGCTTTGCCAACTGCATATCTTCGGCATCCAGCGCCGCCATGCCGGGAATCGACAGCCGCACTGCGCCTTGCCGGTCGAGCAGCGCGAGAGATTTGTAACCGTTCACGTGCTGCAACTCTTCCAGCTTTTGCCGCAGCATGCGCTTGCGCCCGTCCGGCGGCATCCCCTCGCGCAGCCACTGCTCGAACCCGGCAGCCAATATCGAATTGCGCGAAATGGATTCCCCGATGCGCCTCTGGGTATCGCGCCATGCGGTAATCTGCCTGGCCTTGCTCTCGGCCGTCGCGCCGAGGTAGTTGAATTTTTCCTGCAGGATCAGCGATTCGATCTGGCGGAAGGCGGAGAGGTAGACCGTTGCCACGAGGGCTGCGACCGCCGCATACACCAGCAGCGGGAAAAACGGCTTGATGTTCCTGACGGCGGCGGATTGGTCTGCAGCGGCAATCGGTCTCATGGTGGCAGCCTCGTACACAGGTACTGACGTTGATGTCAGCCGGGACGCGCATCGGGTGTCGCGTTTTCCCCATCCCTCCTTGCGGGGGAGCAGCCACATGCTACCTGAAATTCTGCAACCAAATAACAATAGCTATAACGGGGGCAGACCACAGGCCTGTCCCCGGCAGACTATTACATCCCGCCAGACCCGCCCTTGCTGAACCCAAGATGCACCGTGATGGTATCGCCGTTCCTGAGGTCCTTGATCGCGGCAGGCGGGAAGTGCAACAGCATGTCGGCGGCGCCGTGCTTCAGCACCAGCGTTCCCTTGGCCGGATCGATCTTGTCGACCTTGCCCGTCATGCTGTGCGAGCCCGTCATCATGCAATCGCCATGCATGCCGTGCTCGTCCATCATGCAGTGCCCTTTCATGGACATCATGCCGTCGTCCTTCATTTTGTCCCTGCCCATGCGGCCGTAGTCGTCGGCCATAACGGGCAGTGCCAGCGCGGCGGCCAGCAGGCTGCCGCCCAACATCGAGGTAAATTTTTTCATGATTGTTTCTCCTTTTCGTTTGGGTTAAAAAAAACAGGCTCACCGCGGGACCCAAGTAAGGCGGCGGAACTTCAACTCCTTCCCCCTTGCAGGGGGAAGGTTGGGATG
>JBAQDF010000016.1:0-19030 GCA_049286265.1 Sideroxyarcus sp. | reverse complement strand
TGGGAGCAGTGAGCGGGGCCCCACATGTGGGGTGTGAACGTCCGCGACCATCGCCGCCACCGAATCCTCTGCTCCTTGAATTAACGCAGCACTGACTGAGGTGGCTAACCCGAGCAACGATCAGGGGCCCCGCTTGCGGGGATGTGAGTGTCCGCGAATCGTTGCAGTCGCCGAAACGCAGCATGATTGATCTTCGCCTGCTTTCACTGAGGCGACAGCCCGAGCAGCGCACTAAAAGTAGGCAGCATTCTAATTTCGCAAGCTCAATAAGAATTGCCGATCAGCGGGGCCCCGCTTGCGGGGTGTAAGCGTCCGCGAGTGGCTGCCGTCGCCGAACCCTCTGCTCGGTAAAGTACTGCCTCCCTCACTGAGGCGACCGACGGAGCAGTACCTCAGCTCTATGTGTGGGGTGTGAACGTCCGCGACCATCGCCGCCACCGAATCCTCTGCTTAGAAGTACAGCGCTTGCCGCGCCCCCTCAGCTTTGTTAAGGTAACGCTCGCCATGAGATCATCCCGCCTGTTGCTGCCATTGTTCCTTGTCTTCGCCCTGCTGTTCGCGCAGCAAGGTGCGGCTACGCACAGCGTTACGCATGTACTGGCCGAACAGTCGCAGGACCAATCGCAGCCGCATCACGAGAATTGCGATCTGTGTGCGGTCTATGCGCAGATCGGCAGTGCCATCGGCAGCAGTCACGTCCATTTCGACTTCTCTTCATCCATCGAAGAGACTTACACCTTTCATTCCAGTTCTTTCCGTTCCATCGCGTTCACCGCCTTCGCGGCACGCGCACCGCCTTTCTCCGCCTGAAGATATTTCGATTCCCTGCTCCGGCACGTGCAGGGTTTTTGTAATTGCTTTTGAGGAGTAAATCTTGTTCAAGAAAATATGTTCGAGTACGGCCATCGCCGTATTGTTGTGTCATTCCATACCGGCTATTGCTGCGGATAGCAGCAGCGCCAATACCTTCAATCCCGCCTTCTCGCTCATCCTGTCCGGCACCTACGGCAGCTTGCAGCGCGATCCCGCGATCCCCGCCACCGGTTTCGCCATGAATCCCAATCCGGGACACGAGCAGGGTTTCAATCTCGGCGAATCGGAGATGGGTATTTCCGCCAGCATCGATCCGCAGTTTCGCGGCGTCGCCACGTTGGCGCTGGCCCCGGAAGGCGGCATCAGTGTAGAGAATGCCTTCATGCAAACCTCTTCGCTGGGCGAGGGGCTCAATCTCAAATTCGGCCGCTATTTTTCCGGCCTGGGTTACCTGAACGAGCAGCATGCGCACGCCTGGGATTTCACCGACCAGCCGCTGGTGTATGCCGTGCTGTGGGAGAACCAGCTGGCCGAAGACGGTGTGCAATTGAAGTGGCTGGCGCCGACCGATATGTTCGTTGAGATCGGCGCCGAAACCGGCAAGGGGCGCGGCTTCCCCGGCACCGAGCGCGCGAAGAACGGCAGCGGCGCGGGTGTGGTGTTCGTGCATATCGGCGACGACATCGGCATCGAGCATAGCTGGCGTGCGGGCACCTCGCTGCACCGCACACGCCGCATCGATGCCGAGAGCACCGATGTGCCCGACCTGGGCGGTAACGCGGTGACCAACCTGTTCAGCGGCGACAGCCAGACGGTGGGTATGGATTTCGTGTGGAAATACGCACCCGACGGCAACGTCCGCGACCGCTATTTAAAAGTGCAGGGCGAATATTTCCGGCGCAAGGAAAACGGCGACCTGACTTACGACACTGCGACTGCGAACGTCACCGACACCTACTCCGTCACGCAAAGCGGCTGGTATGTGCAAAGTGTGTACCAGTTCATGCCGCGCTGGCGCAGCGGTTTGCGCTATGACCGGCTCGATCCGGGCGTCGCACAAGTGGGTGTGGCAAACGCCGCCAACGTCATCGCCGACTACGCCCACAACCCGTCGCGCATCACCTGGATGCTGGATTACAGCCCGAGCGAATTCTCGCGCCTGCGCCTGCAACTGGCGCACGACAACTCGCGCCAGGGATTGCCGGACAACCAGTTGTTCGTGCAATACATCATGAGTCTGGGCGCGCATGGAGCGCACCAGTATTAAGACACCCTCTCCCGCGCTAACGCGCACCCCTCTCCCGCGTGCGGGAGAGGGGCTGGGGGAGAGGGAGGAATGCATTGCATTCACAAAAACAAAGGGTCTTTCATGAAAAAATTTCTCTACATTATTTCACTGCTGCTTCTCAGCACCACCGCCCACGCCGCCCTCAACGTCTTCGCCTGCGAGCCCGAATGGGCGGCGCTCACGCAACAACTCGCGGGCGACAAAGTCAGTCTGTACACGGCCACCGGCGCGCGACAGGATCCGCACCATATCGAAGCGCGCCCGAGCCTGATCGCCAAAGCCCGCCAGGCTAAACTGGTGGTGTGCACCGGCGCCGAACTGGAAACAGGCTGGCTGCCCGTGGTACTGCGCGAATCCGGCAACGCCACGATACAACCCGGCAATGCCGGATATTTCGAGGCCGCCTCGGTGATGCACATGCTGGAAGTACCTACCCGGCTGGATCGCAGCGAGGGCGATGTGCATGCGCAGGGCAATCCGCATATCCAGACCGATCCGCGCAATTTCCTGCCGGTCGCCGAAGCGCTCGGCCAGCGCCTGATCCAGCTCGATCCGGCCAACGCCGCCGAATACCGGCAACGTCTCGCCGACTTTACGCAACAGTGGCGCGCGGCAATTGCGAAATGGGAACAGCAGGCCGCGCCGCTCAAAGGCGTGCCGGTCGTCGTGCAGCACAGAGGCTTTCCTTACCTGAATAACTGGCTGGGGCTGAAACAAGTCGCCGAACTGGAACCCAAGCCCGGCATGGAACCCAGCGCCGCCTGGCTGGGCAAGGTGCTGAACGACCTGCAGCAGCATCCGGCGCGCATGGTGTTGCGTGCGGCCTACCAGAACGAGCGGCCATCGGAATGGATCGCGGAACGCGCGCATATTCCCGCAGTGATCGTGCCCTATACGGTCGGAGGAACGGCGCAGGCAACCGATCTGTTTACGATGTTTGACGATACGATTGCGCGATTGTTGGCGGGATTGAAATAGGGATCACCATGAACACACTCGAACTCGACATCCTCCTCCCCGCCTTTATCGCCGGTCTGCTGGTGCTCGCCACGCACATCCCCTTCGGAATGCGCGTGTTGCAGCGCGGGGTGATCTTCGCCGACCTTGCCGTGGCGCAGATCGCGGGACTCGGCGTGGTCATCGCGGGGTTGCTCGATCTCACCGACCGTCCGTTGCTGGTGCAGCTCACCGCGGTCATCAGCGCACTGTGCGGAGCGGCCTTGCTGGCGTTGATAGAACGGCGCGTACCGGACGTGAAAGAAGCCTGCATCGGCCTCACTTTCATTCTCGCCGCCAGCCTCGGCATCCTGCTCATGAGCCATGACGTGCATGCAGGCGAGCACCTCAAGGATTTGCTGGTCGGGCAGATCCTGTGGGTAAGCAACACGCAACTCATCGCGACCGCGTTGCTCACCGCCGCCCTGCTCGTCATCTGGAAGAGCCTCCGCCAGCGTCTCGGCAACTTCGGTTTTTATGCGCTGTTCGCCGTCGCCATCACCGCCTCGGTGCAACTGGTCGGCATCTATCTCGTATTCGCCAGCTTGATCGTGCCCGCGCTGGTAACCTGGCGCCAAACCCGACGCCGGTATCTCGTCGCATTCGCCGTCGGCATCGCCGGTTACGCCCTGGGTCTGCTGCTTTCCGTCTGGTTCGACCTGCCTGCGGGGGCGGCTATCGTGTGGGCGATGGCGGCTGCCGGTGCGGCATGGATTGCACGGCGGCAGTTCGCATGACCATTAGGACACCTGTTTCCAACTGCGTTTCCCGGAAATATTTTCATGCTTATTATTCATGAACGATGCCCCGCATCCGCCAGGTATCGAACGCCGCGATCGCACAGACCAGAACGTAAGTAGCGGCAACCATGACTATGGTTTGTATCGACACCTCGGTGGTCACTTTCCACAATGCCAATAACATGGGAACGATCATCGTCAATTGCAGCAGCCAGATGATGAAGAATATCAATGCAGTTCCGGAACGCCGTTGCATCCACTGCCCCAGGCCGGGGATCAGCACGGAGGCGATTACTTGGCGGATGGTTTTTTCATTGCCTGTCTTGCCGCTTGCCCCCATGTCAGCCGGGTGCTCTTGTTTTGCCGGACTGACGGAAAACTCGGCCTGCACATCCGAATGCAGCCGCTCCGCCATGCGCCGCGCAGTCTGGGCGGTGATCACATAACCCGACAATGAAGTCCCATCCCTGAAGTCGATCTGCAGTATTCCGCCCATCGGGTTCAGGAAGCATTTCCAGCGCTGCAACCAGCCCATCTCGTTCGATTCGAGCAGGCGGATAGCGGATATTTCGCCCAGTGCATATTCGCGGGAAAGTTTGCGGTCCCGCAGATTCGCCACGAACAGCAGCAAGCGCTGCGTGGTCAGCACCAGCAGATTCCACCCGCCCCAGGTGGATACCAGCATCAACGCTTCTCTGGGCAATTCGTCCGGCAAACGCACTTTCCAGAAAGTATTTTCCTTTTCCAGGAATCGAATCGGCTGGTAATTGAAAATCGCTTCGGTCTCAGCATCGTTTGCGCGTTCTTTTATCTGCCGGACAATGATAACGAGGGGCAGCAGCACCATGAGCGGCACCAGGAAAGCCGCATACAGCATCATGCCTTTCGGCACCAACCCTGTTTTCAGCACTTTCAGGAACAGCAACATGAAGAGGATGGAAACGACCAGCGGCCAGAATACTTTGAGGTACAAACGAAAACGCTCGCGGTTCGTCAGCATCGGCGAACCCATCTGCGACAGATCGACGTTCAGTTTTTCAAGCGCCCCCGCCTTTTCCCGCATCTGCGCCCACACCGCCAGGGCAAAGCCGAACACAAACAGGATCACCGCCCCGCCCAGGTATTTGTTGTACTGGTTTGTCAACGCGGTCTGGCGCCCGATCATTCCCTTCAATTCTGCCCGGACCTGCTCGTCGCCAAAATCTTCCAGCGAGATGTGGTCATCCGAATAGCGCTTGATCGAATAATCCGCTCCATCGACCATCAACAATTCGTTGCCGTGCCATTTGATGTCGCGCGGTTCGGGCGTGCTCACCACCGGAAAGTTCATCTGGCTGCCGTCGCCGAACACATCGGTCGCGTGCCCCTTGACCATGCCGTTGCTGAAACGCACGAGCGTGGCGAGCGGTCGTTGCAGCGCATCGCCGATGGGCTGGCCGCGCGACGGCACGGCCATGCCGAGGAACTGCCAACCGCCGCAATTCTTCTCAAGATCCACGCGCGATTTCTCGGTCAGGGTATTGCCGTCCAGTTCAACCAGTTGTTGCCGGTTGGTGTCGGTCGTCCACAGCGTGTCGCCGGACCACCACAAACCATTCGTGAACTTGTACATGCCCGGCCCGGTGCGTCCCAGAAAACGGCCCGCCCCATCGAATACCGCAACCGTGTGCCCCCCGCCCGTAGCGATGGCAACACGCCCGTCGTCGTGGAAGGCGTAATTGATCGCGTTGCTGGCGTGTTCGCTCAGGTCTGAGGGCCATTGCGGCAGCAGCCGGAATTTGATGAGCGCTGTTTCCGGGTCGAGAAAATACAATGCAGGATCGTTGCGCACCTGCGCCACCAGTTGCCCGTTGGCATGCACCACCAGGTTGCCGATACGTCCGCCCACGCCAAGGGTTGCGCCATCCACCACCGCCAGGCGACTGCCGTTCGCATCCAGATGCCACAGCGCTTCGTCCACGCTCACCCATACCGTGCGGTCCGGCAACACCGCCAGCGCCGACGGGCCTTGTATTTTGATGCGTTCGTTCGTCGCCATGAACGCACCCGCCACGCATGCAAGCGCCAGCAACATGAACAACACGGCAACGGTTTTAAGCAGCTTGATCGACATCGTTTTCTCCATTCACATTCAGGCTCACCAAATACAGTCCGGCCCAGGCCGGTCGCACCTTAGCCAGCCAAATTCATTTGGTCAACCTCCCCGAACCTCCAACAAGAGGGAGCCTCTAAACACCGCGGCCAGTCCATCCCGACGGCATCCGCGCCATGCGAGGTATGTTATATTCACCCTCCATAAACGAGGGATGTCGCATGTCGTTGGGTAAAAAGGCCTTTGCCGCACCTGCCAGACTCTGGATGAATTGGCCGCTTTGGGGCGGTTTGTTGGCGGCATTGCTGCTGGCAAAACATGTCTGGGTGCTGTTCGCGCCCGCCGAACATGCCGTTCCCGCCACGACAGTCGTGCCGCAATCGGCTCAGACCGAACAGTTATTCGGCGTTGTCAGTACCGCAGACTCGTCCGCATCGCTTAACGGTATCCGGCCCATCGGTATTTTTGCGAGCCGCAAAAACGGCTTTGCCGTCATGATGACCGAGACCGGCCAGATCGGCGTAGGCCTGGGCGGGGAAGTGGTACCGGGAGTGCGTCTGCTTGAAACGCATGCCGACCACGTGATTCTGGAACGCAACGGTGTGCAGCACCGTGTCGATCTGGGCAAGGCGCCTGCGGCAACAGACAGAGTCACACAGGTGCAGGATACTGTTCAAGTGCGCGGCTTCACTGTCCCTCCGGCGATGCGCGGCATGACAATACCCCCGGCCGGCGGACAATTGCTCGACCAGCTCACGCCGGAACAGCAAAAGATATTGCAACAACAGCAACAGGAATTGATAAGGGGAAGACATTGATTACCAGCTTCATGCACAGAACCCTGCTGATATGCAGCCTTGCCCTACTCATCGCAACACCGTGTCACGCGGAGAAGCAGCAGGAAGAAGAGCTGGTCTCGCTGAATTTCGTCAACGCCGACATCCAGGAAGTCATCCGCGCCATCTCGCAAATCTCCAAAAAGAATTTCCTCGTCGATCCGCGCGTGAAGGGCACCATTAATATAGTCTCGGCCACGCCGGTTTCTCCCGCGCTGGGCTACGACATCCTGCTTTCCGCCTTGCGTTTGCAGGGTTACGCGGCGGTGGAAGCGGGCGGCGTGACCAAGATCATTCCCGAGGCCGATGCCAAGCTGCACGTCGATTCACTCTCGCAGGGCCGCGGCGACAAACTGGTCACCCGCGTATTCATCCTTAAATATGAATCCGCCTCGCAACTGGTCAACATCGTGCGCCCCATGATCGCGCCGAACAATGTGGTGGTGGCCTATCCGGCCAGCAACGCGCTGGTGGTGACCGATTACGCCAGCAGCATCCGCCGCATCGAGAAACTCATCGATTCCATCGACCAGCCCAATGCCGACGCGCCGTTGGTCATTCCCGTCAAGCATGCCTCGGCGGTCGATCTCGCCGCCATCATCAACAAGCTGATGCCGGAAGCCACGGCGACACAGGCCGGCGGCGACGACAACCAGCGATTCGTGCTGGTGGCGGACAGCCGCACCAACGGCCTGCTGCTGCGCTCGGACAACCCCGGCCGCATCGCCCGCGTCAAGGATCTGGTGTCCAAGCTGGACAGCGCGGCCAACGTGCCCGGCAACATCCATGTGGTGCCGCTCAAGAATGTCGACGCCACCAAGCTCGCACAGACCCTGCGTTCGGTCATGAGCGGCGATACTTCAACCGCGCCTGCCGTAACGTCCACGCCGGGCGGCATGCAGATTGCCAGCTCCGCCCCTTCCGGCGGCGGCATGATCCAGGCCGACACCTCTTCCAACTCGCTGATCATCACTGCCTCCGAACCGGTCTATAACAACATCCGCTCCGTCATCGAGAAACTCGATGTGCGCCGTCCGCAAGTGTTCGTCGAAGCGCTCATCGTGGAGGTGACGGCAGACAAGGCTGCAGAGTTCGGTGTGCAATGGCAGAGCCTGTCGGGGATAGACAACAGCAAAACCAATATCATCGGCGGCACCAATTTCGGCTCTTCCTCCAACATCCTGAGCGCCTCCAAGAATATCGGCTCGGTCGGGCAAGGCCTGAATATCGGCATCGTGAAGGGAACGACCACGCTGCCCGGCGTCGGCACCATACTCAACCTCGGCATGCTGGCGCACGCACTGGAGTCCGACACCAACGCCAATATCCTGTCCTCGCCCAACCTGTTGACGCTGGACAACGAGGAAGCCAAGATCGTGGTCGGCCAGAACGTGCCGTTCATCACCGGCTCGTACACCAGCACCGGGGCGAGCAGCACCTCGGCCAACCCGTTCCAGACCATCGAACGCAAGGACGTCGGCCTGACGCTGAAGATCAAGCCGCAAATCATGCAGGGCGGCACAGTGAAATTGCAGGTGTACCAGGAAGTATCGAACGTGGTCGCCTCGTCCATCACCTCGGCTGCCGGCATCACCACCAACAAGCGTTCCATCGAATCCAACATCCTGGTGGATGAAAACCAGATCGTGGTGCTGGGCGGCCTGATCCAGGATTCGGTCACCGATGTGGCCAGCAAGACGCCGCTGCTGGGCGACATTCCGATCCTCGGCCACCTGTTCCGCTATGAAACCCGGCAGCACACCAAAACCAACCTGATGGTGTTCATCCGTCCTTTCATCATGTACCAGGAAGACGGCTACAAGAAGATCACCAGCGAGCGTTACGAGCAGATGAGCAAAAGCCGCGAGGAAGCGCGCATGCCCGATCACTGGATACTGCCGAACGACGACAAGAACAAGGCACTGCCCCCGATCCAGTACGAAAACAAGGTTCCCGCCGCCTCGGCACCGGCAGCAGCGCCCTCCGCCGCCGATGCCGCCAGTGCGCCCTCCGCCGCAACGCCGAATGCCGAACCCGCCAGCGCACCTGCAGCAGCATCCCCAGCCGACCGCTTCGTGCAGCCGTGACCCAGACCAACATCAACCGCCGCGCCGCACGTCGCCTGCCCTACACCTTCGCCAAGACGCAGGGTGTGGTACTGACCGACTGCAACGGTCGCGCCGCGCTTGCCGTGCGCCGCGACGCCAAACCCGAAGCCATTGCCGAAGTGATGCGCCAACTCGCGTTACCGGTCGATGCCACGCTGGTGGATGCGGAAGATTTTGAGCGCATCCTGAGCGACGCCTATTCGCAGGCGGATGAATCCACCGCCACGTTGCTTGACGACGCCGAGCAGGACATGGACCTCTCCATGCTGTTGCACGACCTGCCAAAATCCGCCGACCTGCTCGAATCGGAGAACGACGCACCGGTGATCCGCATGATCAACGCGCTGCTGGCACAGGCCGTGCGCGACAACGCTTCCGACATCCACATCGAACCGTTCGAGACGCGCTCCGTCGTGCGCTTCCGCCTCGACGGCACACTCAAAGACATCGCCGAACCGCACCGCGCGCTGCATGCCGCGATGGTGTCACGCATCAAGGTCATGGCTGACCTCGACATCGCCGAAAAACGCCTGCCGCAGGATGGCCGCATCGCGCTGCGTCTGGCGGGTCGCCCCGTCGATGTGCGCGTTTCGACATTACCCACCGGACACGGCGAGCGCGTGGTGATGCGTCTGCTGGACAAGGAAGCCGGACGCCTCGATCTCACCAAGCTCGGCATGGGCGCAAAATCGCTGGAAGCCATGTTGCGCCTCACCAAACAACCGCACGGCATCGTGCTCGTCACCGGCCCCACCGGCTCCGGTAAGACGACGACCTTATATGCGGCACTGGCGTGCATCGACGCCACCACCACCAACGTGATGACCGTGGAAGACCCGGTGGAATACGACCTCGACGGCATCAGCCAAACCCAGGTCAACCCGCGCATCGACATGAGCTTCGCAAGAGCGCTGCGCGCCATCCTGCGCCAGGACCCGGACGTGATCATGATCGGCGAAATCCGTGACCTCGAAACAGCACAGATCGCCGTGCAGTCCAGCCTCACCGGCCACCTCGTGCTCGCCACGCTGCACACCAACGACACCGTGAGCGCCGTCACCCGCCTCACCGACATGGGCGTGGAACCCTTCCTGCTGTCTTCCAGCATCGTCGGCGTGCTGGCGCAGCGCCTGGTGCGCTGCCTGTGCCCGGATTGCCGCGAAGCCTACAAACCGGACGAAGCGGAACTCGCTCTGCTCTCCCGCTTCGGCAAACCGGACGTCATCTACCGCCCCGTCGGCTGCGCCAAATGCAACCAGACCGGCTACCGCGGCCGCACCGGCATCTACGAATTGCTCGAAGTGGACGAACACCTGCGCAGCATGGTGCACTCGCGCGAAAGCGAACAGCACCTGCGCGACTATGCGATGAAGAGCGGCATGCTGAATTTGCGCGATGATGGATACCGTTGGGTCGTGTCAGGCAATACTTCGCTGGAAGAAGTGATTCGGGTTACGCGGGATTGAGTTAGCGGATGAAGGCTTTCAGGAATCTATCGAATAATTCCGCCGGTCGCCCTGAAATATCGAGAGACTTGCTGAATCGAATACATGTTAGGCAACGCAATGGCCTCTTTTGAAGTCCGTGAAATTTTTCGCCTTCCCAACCGCAATGAATTTGTGATTGCGGGTACCATCGCCGAAGGGAAAATCATCCCCGGCATGGTTGTGTCAGTTTGGATAGACAGCAAGCTTTATTGGCATATCCCTGTCAAAAACATCGAGTACATTGACCGTGTTGCGCTTAATGAATCTTTAGTTGGGCTGGTATGTGCCGAAGCAAATCCTAATGAAGCGATGCTTTGCTCAGACTTATGTCCGCTTGGAACTATCGTTGAAGTAAAAGAGCATGAAATTGCTACCTAACCTATACGTAATTCCGTAGGTCGGGTTAGCGGTTTCATCGCGTAACCCGACGTTGTTTTGAATTCATGTCGGGTTACGCTGCGCTAACCCGACCTACAAATGCTTTGGAACGTAGGGTGCGCTTGCGCACCAGACACTTTGGTGCGCAAGCGCACCCTACATTATTGAATTTCAACCATGGCCGCATTCCACTACAACGCGCTAGACGCAGCAGGCAAACCCAGCACCGGCATGATCGAAGCCGACTCGGCCCGGCTCGCCCGCACGCAGCTGCGCGAAAAAGGCCTGTTCGTGGTCGAACTGGATGCGCTATCTGATACATCCACAAAACAAGGCGCGCGCAGTTTCAACCTGCCGTTCCGCAAACGTATCCCGCTGTCCGAAGTCAGCCTCATGCTGCGCCAGCTCGCCACGCTGCTCGAAGCCGGGTTGCCGCTGGAGCAGGCGCTGTCGGTGCTGATCGAGCAGTGCGACAACCCGGCCATGCGCCAGGTCATTGCCGCGATGCGTTCGGAGGTGCTCGCCGGTAACACGCTGGCGCGCGCCATGGACAAGCATCGCGATACCTTCCCCGAGATTCACCGCGCGCTGATCAACGCGGGCGAAGCGTCCGGCGAACTCGCCACGGTGATGGACAAGCTCGCCAGCTATTCGGAAGCGCAACAGGCCTTGCAGCAAAAGATCAGTCTGGCGATGGTGTACCCCGCGATCGTCATCACCGTCGCCGTGCTGGTGGTCGGCGGCCTGCTGCTGTTCGTGGTGCCGCCCGTGGTGGAAGTGTTCCAGCAGACGCGCCAGGCGCTGCCCTTGCTCACCCGCGCATTGATCGCACTCAGCGATTTCCTCTCCGCCACCTGGCTGTATTTGATTGCGATCCTGGTGGCCGGTGGCTTCGTCACGCACCGTGCTTTGCAGCAGGAAGCCTTGCGCTACCAGTTTCACCTCAAACTCTTGCGCCTGCCCATCCTCGGCAAGCTGATACGCGGCAGCAACACCGCGCGCATGGCCAGCACCTTGTCCATCCTGGTCGGCAGCGGTGTGGGCCTGCTCACCGCGCTCACTGCCGCCTGCGGCGTGGTCACCAACCTGCCCATGCGCCGCGCGCTGGAAGATGCCGCAATGAAAGTGCGCGAAGGCGTGACGCTGAGCCGCGCGCTGGCCGCCTCCGGCCTGTTCCCGCCCGTGCTGGTCCACCTCATCGCCAGCGGCGAACAGAGCGGCCGCCTCGACACCATGCTGGACCGCGTCGCCAAACAGCAGACGCAGGAAGTCTCCGGCTTCACCACCGCACTCACCGCCATCCTCGAACCGGTGCTGATTTTGTTCATGGGCGCGGTGGTACTGCTGATCGTGCTGGCGATTTTGCTGCCTATCATCCAGATGAATCAGATGGTGAAGTGAATCCTCTCGGAACGGCAAAGTAACAATCCCCCGGCAGAGCCGGGGGCCTTCGTTGTTGAGCCCCTCAAAGGGGTCGATAAAACCATGCGCCACCCTGGTCGGCACATCACCACTTCCCCCTTTATCAAAGTGGGGAACGTCCGCGACTCTCTCCATTCTGCATGATTGCCGCAAAGGTCAAACCTTGGTACGTCCCCCGGCATAGCCTGAGGGTCACCTCTCTGAATCATCGTTTTTCCGGATATGTCGCGATAAATTCTTGCCGTTTCGGCATGTAACGGAGCAGAACACACACGATTTATGTGGATATTTTGCAGCAGGATCGGCGCTGATTACATGATCGAAATAAAAAAAATTCCTGCTTATGCGATTGAGTTTCCTCTGTTTTATCAAAAACCACAAAAAGATATAGGCCTATATCTAGGCCAAGCCCATAAATGGCATAGGCCTTTATTCAGACTTGTCCCTGCGGATGGCAGGCGGTTAGTGTGCGGCCGTAAATTTCCGCACATTGTCACAAACCGAGAGGGGGTATCGCCATGCAGCAACGCAGCGCACCGGGTTTTGGAATCAAGTTGGGTTTGAGCACTTTTACGGGCAGGCCTATCTCCGGCGGCACCACCTCGGCAGCATTTTCATTTGCAACGGCGCCCGGCACGGCTTGGGCACAGACTGAAGGAGAATTACCATGTTAAACATTTCAAGTACTCGCATATTCAAGGGGCTCATGTGCGCCAGTCTGTCGCTGTTTCTGGCATTTTCGGCCCAGGCCGACGATGACGATGACAGAAGCGACCGCTCACGGAGCTCGTCAAAGAGCAGTCTGAGTGTCAGCCCGACTTCCCTGGTCATTTCTCAAGGTTCGTCCGGCACCGCCAGCGTCTCGAACGCTTCGGGCAGTGTGTCTGTGTCGACATCCAGGTCATCTGTGGCTACCGCAAAATATGACAAGCGCGTGGTGACGGTGAAAGGCATCAAAGCCGGCAACGCCACGATAACGGTGAAAGATTCCAACCGCAGCCGGACCATCAGCGTCACGGTGACGTCAACAACCGGCAGCCTGTCGGTTTCGACGACTACGCTCGGCGTGACCCAGGGCTCCAGAGGAACATTCACGGTATCCGGGGCTTCCGGCACGGTGTCAGTCTCCAGTTCGGACAGCTCGGTTGCTTCGGTGAGTTACGCCGGCGGTACTGTCACTGTTACCGGCCTCAAGGTCGGGAGCGCAACGGTGACTGTCAAAGATAGTCTTCAAAGCAAGACTGTGGCCGTCACCGTCAGTTCGGGAAGCACCCCGCCGCCGCCGCCACCGCCTCCGGTCACTTCAGGCTCCTATTCGCTGCTGGCCTGGAACGACCTGGGCATGCACTGCGTAGACGGCAAGGACTATTCGGTCTTTTCGATCCTGCCGCCGTACAACAATTTGCACGCGCAGCTGGTTAACAAGACGACGAACAAGCAGGTCAATAGCGGCGTGACGCTGACTTACGAGTCCTACGCCGACAACACGGTGGCTTCGTCAGACCCGCTCTACGGCTCGATCAATACCATCAGCTCGACCAAGACGAACTTCTGGACCTACGTCCAGGCGCTGTTCGGCGCCCAGCCTGCCCCGGATTACGGGCTGAATCTGAGCGACCCCGCAGTCAGCAACCGGACGCCCGGTACGACGCCATCGACTATGCAGTACAACGCCAGCATGGGCGCCTTCGTGGCCGAGGGAATACCGATCATGCCGATAGACGACAGCGGCCGCAAAAACTTCTATCCCATGATCAAGGTGGTCGCGAAGGATGCGACGGGTGCAGTACTCGCCACGGCCAGGACCGTCTTGCCCGTGAGCGACGAAATGACGTGTAAGGGATGCCATAGCACGACGACGTCCACGAATGCGGCCGAAATTGCCGCCAGACCGGCTGCGGGCTGGATCAACGATCCGGATCCGGAAAAGGACTGGAAGAAAAATATCCTGCGTCTGCACGACGAGAAGAAGTTCGCCGATACGGTTAACCAGCCGCTGTATGTCAAAGCCCTGGCGCAGGTCGGCTACAGTGCAAGCGGTCTGCTGGCAACTGCGACGGCAGGCAAGCCGGTGCTGTGCGCCGCGTGCCACTCGTCCAACGCGCTGCAAACCGCAGGCGTGGCGGGCATTCGCGCACTGACGCATGCACTGCACAGCCAGCACGCGACGGTCAAAGACCCCGCCACGCAGGCCGCACTGGGCGATGTGACCAACCGCAGTTCCTGCTATACGTGCCACCCCGGCTCGGTGACGCAGTGTCTGCGCGGCGCCATGAGCCCTCAGTCCATGAGCTGCCAGAGCTGCCACGGCACGATGGCGCAAGTCGGCAACACGGCACGCGCCGGTTGGTTCAATGAGCCGAACTGCCAGTCCTGCCACCACGATGGCAAGCGCGAGCTGGTCGGAGTCGACGCTAGCGGCTTGCCGAAGGTCTGGACCGACACGCGGTTTGCCACCAATGCCAACACGCCAATGAACGGTGTCAGCCTGTTCCGCTTCAGCCAGAGCCACGGCAACCTGCAATGCGAGGCCTGCCACGGCGCAACGCATGCCGAGTATCCGAGCACCCACTCCCAGGACAACGCCCTGAGCATGGATCTGCAAGGACATTCCGGTACCGTTGCCGAATGTACGGCATGCCACGCAACAATACCGACCACGGTAACCGGCGGTCCGCACGGCATGCATACGACGGGCGACGCGTGGGTGTCCTCGCACAAGAGCCAGGCGAAGAGCAACCAGACTGCCTGCGCCTACTGTCACGGTGCCGACTATCGCGGTACGCCGTTGAGCCAGATCAAGGTAGCCAAAACCATTAACAAGAAGAGCTTCCCCGCAGGACACAACATGAACTGCTACGATTGCCACAACGGTCCAAACGGTTAACCGCCAGGTTGTCGGAGGCCGGAAGCGCGATGCGCTTCCGGCTTTTTTTATTCCTGCTGCAATAAACCCGGATTGTCCATTAGGCCAGCACCTGTTCCTTCCCCCTTGCACCCGCAAGGAGTAGGCCGTGGTTGTAAAGCCGCTGAAGCGGCAACAACCACGCACCAGGGGGAAGGTCAGGATGGGGGTAGAGTTGTGGAAGACAAGCTTTTCTACCCCCTCCCTAGCCCTCCCCCTGCAAGGGGGAGGGGATGTGTCGGCTAATGGATTATTTGGGATAAACGCCCGAACGTGTTCGCACTGATTGTGCCGCTTATTCAGCTGTCCGCCATCCAGATGAATCAGACAGTTAAATGAGCTGAAATATAACGCTCACAAAGCAGCAATATAAGTTTCATCGGCCTGTTATCTTCGCAAACTAATCTGCCGTCTCCTTACCACTCAACACTTGGAGACTTCAGATGGATATGCGCGTGAAAACAATATATTTGGCTGTGGCATCGGCCCTTGCCCTGGCGGGTTGCGGCGGAGGCAGCGGCACTTCCGGCGGCGGCAACACTGCGTTAACCGGAATTTTGTCTGACTCCTACGTCAAAGGTGTGACTTATTCCACCAGCGGCGGCGCTTCCGGCGTGACCGGAACCAACGGCGAATTCACCTACAAAGCGGGCGAGACGGTCAGCTTCAAGATCGGCCAGGCAAACCTGGGTTCTGTGAATATGACCAGCACGGCACTGAGCGACCAGAACGGCAACAAACTCGTGCGTCCCAAGGATATTGCGGGCGTGACCGATGAAGTCGACCAGAAGGCGCTGGCTGTTGCGCAAGTCATCCAGACGGTTGCCGGTGCAACCACGACTGCCACGAATATCGATGTCAGCGCCAACGCCGCCCTGCTGTCCACTGCGACCACCATTAATTCCCTCGCTGCCGCCAACACGGCACTGACCGGCGCCGGCCTGACACCGAAACCGCTCTCCGATGTCGCCGCGCATCTGTTGAATGCGCCCGCCAAAGTGAAGACGGTGAGCTTCACCCCGACCGACATCACCGGCCTGTCCGATGCAAACCGCGCGATCGCCTACACCACCTCGACCGTGAATGTGACTTATGCCGACGGCACGGTGAAGAATTTCCCGCTGAGTTTTGTGAATTTGTTCAACAACACCGACACCAACAAGACTGCCGACGGTACCGCCGCAGCCGCTGTCCACAACAAGGCCGGGGCAGTCCTGAACGAAGTCAACGGCACTGCCTATATTCCGCAAACACCGGATGCCAACTCGCTGATGGACATCAATGGCACACCGTATCTGGTGACGCACTTCGAATACATGAACAACGACAGCGCCGGTGCCAACTGGTACGGCAAGCAACCTATGCTGATGACACTGGCCAAGCTGAGCCAGAACAGCACCGACGGCAAGTTCAGCGTAGCTTCGGTCAAGCAGGTCGATTTCTCGGGCGTCAACGGCCTGTGGATCCCCTGCGCGGGCAGCCGCTCGCCCTGGAACACCCACCTGGGCTCAGAAGAATATGAGCCGGATGCGCGTTGCGAAGTCGACACAACCTATGCGGCCATCGTCGGCGGTTCGTGTCTCGCCATGGAATACACCGCCCGCATGGACGCCTTCCGCGTCGCCTACGGCGAAGGCGCTACTGCATCGCCCTACCAGTATGGCCGCGTACCGGAAGTGACTGTTGCCGCCAACGGCAGCAGCACCGTGGAGAAGTGGTACACACTGGGCCGTATCTCGCGCGAGAAAGTGCAGATGTTCGGCGACTCGCGCACCGCGATCCAGGGTGACGACGGCACCTACACCAGCCTGACCATGTTCGTGGCCGACAACGCGGGCGACCTGTCCGCAGGCAGCCTGTATGCGGCGAAGTGGAATCAGGTGTCGGCCGACGGTACAGACGGCGGCGAAGCCAATCTGACCTGGATCAATCTGGGCCATGCGACCCATGCCGAGATCAAGGCGGCTGTGGATGCGGGCGTGACTTTCAACGACCTGTTCCTGACTGCCACGGTAGCCACCGCCGGATACACCGCAGTCAAAACCGGACACGAAGTCGCGAAGGTCGAGTATCTGCAATTGAAGACCGGCAACTTCACGACCGGTGTGCCCATCGCCACCCTGGCGGCTTTCCTCGAAACACGCCGTTATGCCGCACTCATGGGCGCGACGACCGAATTCGAGAAGTTCGAGGGCGTTGCCTACAACGCCAAGGACAACAAGGCCTACACCGCTTTTGCCCGCATGTCGAAAGGCATGGAAAACCTGGCCGTGAGCGCCACCGAGCCGGTCAACGACATCCGCATCAAGAAGAACCTGTCCGGCGGTGTCTACGAGATGTCGCTCCAGCCAAACCAGAACGACTCTTTGGGTGCCGCGATCAACAGCGATTTCGTACCCGCTTCGATGAAGGCAATCGTTCTCGGGCTAGACATCGTTGCAGATGCCGACGGCAACAAGTCCGACCTGAACGGTATCGCCAGCCCGGACAACCTGTCGTTCTCCGACCGCATGCGCGTGCTGTTCATCGGCGAGGATTCCAGCAACCACGTCAACAACTACCTGTGGGCCTTCCATGTCAACACCGGCAGCCTGGTACGCATCCTCTCGCTGCCGATGGGTGCGGAATCCACCGGCCTGCAAGTCGTGGACAATATGAACGGCCACGCCTACATCATGAGCAACTACCAGCATGCCGGCGACTTGAACGGTACTAACGCGACTGTGCATGCCCGCATCCTGCCGCTGATCAATCCCAACAAGGCGGAAGTCGGTTATCTCGGCGGTTTGCCCGCGATGCGCTGATTCATCCTCGCAGCACAAAGTCTCTCCTTTGCTCCAGCAGCCCCAACCTGCTGGAGTTTTTTCTTTTCACGGCCTTTGTTTTGCGGTCTTCCGGATGCATATTTGCTAAACTCCAGCGCATCATTTCCATTCACAAGGACTTTAGACGATGAAATCTCAAAACACCCCCGGCCGCGCGCGGGGCTTCACCCTGATCGAATTGCTGGTCGTCCTGTTCATCATCGGCGTGCTGGCCGCGATGATCGTGCCCAATGTAATGAGCCGCCCGGACGAGGCGCGCATCACCGCCGCAAAACACGACATCGCCGCCATCACCCAGGCGCTCAACCTCTACAAGCTGGACAACGCGCGCTACCCCACTACCGAACAGGGGCTGCAGGCGCTGGTGAAAAAACCCACCACCGCGCCCATTCCGCCCAACTGGAAAGAAGGTTATCTGGACCGCTTGCGGAATGACCCGTGGAAACAACCCTACCAATACCTGCAGCCCGGCGTGCATGGCGCGATCGATGTGTTCAGCTTCGGGGCGGACGGGGTCAGCGGCGGTGAAGGCAACGACGCCGACATCGGGTCGTGGCAGGACTGAATATCAAAAACCCGATGCGCGGCTTCACGCTGCTGGAAATGCTGGTGGTGCTGGTTGTCGCCAGCATCATGATTTCCGTGGTGACATTGAGTCTGATGCCGAGCGCGCAGACCGTATTGCGTGAAGAATCGCAACGCCTCGCCTTCCTAATGGAAAACGGCGCGATGGCCTCGCAAGCCGGCGGGCAGCCGCTGGCCTGGTCCGGCACCGGCAACAGCTACCGCTTCTGGAAGCGCACCAAAGAGGGCGAATGGGTGCGCATCGAACGCGACAACCTGCTGCACCCGCGCAACCTGCCGGAAGCGATGCGCATCGGCGAAGTCAGCTTCAACGGCCGCCGCCTCGAGCCCGGCTCGCTGGTCGTACTCAGCCCCGAACTGTCGGCAAAAGCGTTTCGGGTGACTTTGCTCAGCGACGACCTGGTTTCCGATGTCGTCGGCAACGGCTTGGGCAAGGTGGAAGTGATGGCGGGGAAGACGCAATGAGCGCAGTTAAGCAGAACCGTTCCTTCCCCCTCGCAGGGGGAAGGCTAGGATGGGGGTTGGCTCGGGGGGGCATCACAATGTCGGGGGGGG
>JBAQDF010000015.1:0-17109 GCA_049286265.1 Sideroxyarcus sp. | reverse complement strand
AAATAGCGCAATGATTATAGCGCGGGCACAACAGGGCGGTTTAATCCGCGACGATAGTAGGGGTAGTAACTGATGACTTCTTCGCGATATGGATGGGCAGCAGCAACGGCAACATCAAATACGAAATTGAGCGAGGATGTCTTATCCCTTTGCTACATATCCCTGG
Organism: Sideroxyarcus sp.; assembly: GCA_049286265.1. Classification (GTDB taxonomy): domain Bacteria; phylum Pseudomonadota; class Gammaproteobacteria; order Burkholderiales; family Gallionellaceae; genus Sideroxyarcus. The sequence continues at coordinate 16,943 of JBAQDF010000015.1, read as the reverse complement.
ACAGCTTGTCGCGGATATTCTGCAATACCTTGATGGCGATGGCGATTTCTTCCCTGCTCGATCCTTCCAGAATTTCCTTGCGCAAGTCGGCTGCGTTGCTGCGGATGTGCTCCACTGCTTTCTTGCCGGCGGCGGAGAGATACAGATGTTTGACGCGGCGGTCCGTTTCGCTGGTACAGCGCTTGAGCAGCCCTTCCTGTTCCATGTGATCGACCTGTTTGACCAGGGTGGCGGCTTCGATACCCACATGTTGCGCCAGTTCGCAATGCGTGCAGCCGTCGTGGCGCGACAGTTGGAGCAGCAGCAGCCAGCGCGAATGCGAAAAGCCCAGCGGACGCAGACGCCTGTCCAGCTCGGTGCGCCAGACATGGGCTACCTGATGCAATGATTCGGCGAATTGTTCGTCCTGTGGTTTCAAAATTGTTTGCGACCTAATAGTTAGCTTGCTAAGGATTATCTTGCAAGCGGGTGGTTTTGTCGAATAGGCGGGCTGTTGCGAAGGCTTATGGGTTCCCTAAAGCACCTCGTGTGCCGCCGCATGCAGCGCGGCATCGTCCAGATTATGGAGTTGCAGCACCTTGGCGCCGGACAGGAGCGGGAAGTTGTGGGCGGTGGAGCGTTGATAGGCGGGGTCGTAATGCTGGAGCAACAGTTTTTCCACCAGGACAACCCATTCGCCCTGTTCAGCCAGTTGTTGCCAGTGATCGAGCACTTGTCGGCCATGCAGCGGGAGCAGGGGAGTAAGGCGCTGGATCAGCAGCGCCGGGTTGCTTAAAAAGTGTTTGTAGTCTTCCATGAGCAGTTGCACGCGAGCCTCAACCGGTGCTTCGATCGACAGGCATTCCGAGGCACGCATTTTTTTCAGCAGCGCTTCCGGTGTGTTGATGAGGCCGATCTTCTTGCTCTCGGCTTCCACGAACACAGGACGTTGCGCATCGAAATGGCGCAGCGCATCCCATAACCGGCTGTCGAACATCTTTTGCGAGGGTTGCACTTCGTCCGGCAGGTTGCCGAGCAGGGAGCCGCGATGCTGCGCCAGTGCTTCCAGATCGAGCACCTGCGCGCCTTCTTCCTGCAACACGCGCAGCAGGCGGCTCTTGCCGGAACCGGTGGGGCCGCAGACTACGCGAAACTGCAAGCTATCCGGTAAAGTTTCCAGATCGGCGAGTACCTGGGTGCGGTACTCCTTGTAACCGCCTTTCAGTCTGCCGGTCGACCAGCCGACCTGGGCCAGGATGTGCGCCATGGCGCCGCTGCGCTGGCCGCCGCGCCAGCAATACACCAGCGGCTTCCATTGTTTCGGCTTGTCGTCGAATAGCGTTTCCAGGTGCAGGGCGATGTTGCGCGCGATGAGCGCCGCGCCGCGTTTCTTGGCCACGAAGGGCGAGACCTGCACGTAGAGCGTGCCGACCTCTGCGCGCTGCTCGTTATCCAGCACGGGCGCGCTGATCGCGCCGGGAATGTGGTCTTCGGCGAATTCCGCGGGCGAACGCACGTCGATGATTTCGTCGAAATCGGACAGTTGTGATACGGTGGCGACCCTTGGATTTTGCATATTTTTGTTTTTGCCACAGAGACCACGGAGTACACAGAGAGGAACAGCGAAAATGGAACGGTCAGTTTGGCTTCTCCGGGGTTGCTCTTCTCTGTGTACTCTGTGTCCTCTGTGGCTATATTTAAGGTTTATTCGAAAATGACTGAAGCAATAAAACTGACCCAATACTCACACGGCGGCGGCTGCGGCTGCAAGATCGCACCCGCCGTGTTGCACGAAATGCTCGCGGCACTGCCGCGCCCGCCATCTTACCCGAACCTGCTGGTCGGCACCGAGAGCAGCGACGATGCAGCGGTGTACAAACTCAACGAGTCGCAGGCCATCGTCGTCACCACCGACTTCTTCATGCCCATCGTCGATGACCCGCGCGACTTCGGCCGTATCGCCGCCACCAACGCGCTGTCCGACGTGTACGCCATGGGTGGCACACCCATCCTCGCGCTGGCGGTGGTGGGCATGCCTATCAACAAACTGCCGCTGGACACCATCCGCGACATCCTCGCTGGCGGCGAATCGGTGTGCTTGGCGGCTGGCATCCCGGTCGCGGGCGGGCATTCCATCGACGCGCCGGAGCCGATCTACGGCCTGGTCGGCGTCGGCGTGGTGCATCCCGACCACCTCAAGCGCAACGACACCGCGCAAGCGGGCGATGTGCTGATCCTCGGCAAGCCGCTCGGTGTGGGCGTGCTGAGCGCTGCGCTGAAGAAGGGCGAGCTGAGCGAGGAAGGCTATCGCCAGATGGTGGATACCACCACGCAACTCAATTGCGTCGGTTCGGCCTTGGGGGCCATGCCTGCCGTGCATGCGATGACCGATGTGACCGGATTCGCGCTGCTCGGGCATCTGCTGGAGATTTGCCGTGGCTCCAGGCTTGGCGCGGAAGTGGGTTTCAGATCGTTGCCGGTGTTGTCGGTTGCAATGCAGTTGGCGGAACAGGGCTACAGCACAGGCGCGGCAGATCGCAACTGGAGCAGTTATGGCGCGGAAGTCGATCTGCCGCAGGGCTTTCCGGAATGGCAGCGCAAGCTGCTGTGCGACCCGCAAACCAGCGGCGGTCTGCTGGTGGCCTGTGCGGCGAACGAAGCAGGCAAGGTGCTGGCGACGTTTCATGAGCAGGGATTTGCCGCGGCCAGCGTGATCGGGAAGATGGCTGCTGGGACAGTGCGCGTCAAAGTCGCTTGAACCCCGGAGGAATATCCTGAAAAACATTTGCCCGCAGATTACGCAGATTCACACCGATTAAAACAAACCTTTTCCTGATTAGCCACAAAGTTCAGCGGGTGGCATCGCACCGCTTTGCTCCCTTCTCCCGCAGGCGGGATAACCAGCGACTTAGCGCATGTTTCATCGCGCTTAGTCGAATGGCTAGTAGTTTCATCAGAAGGGCTGGGGATGAGGGTTTGTGAGTCGAAACAAATCTATTTATTACTCAACGACCCTCACCCTAACCCTCTCCCGCCTGCGGGAGAGGGAATGCTACGGATAACAGCATAAAAATCTGCGTTAATCTGTGTAATCTGCGGGCCGAACTGTGGTTTTTGGATTATTGCAGGGTAAGCGGCGCGGAATCGTCCGGCTTCTTGATGTCGACATGCCGGTTCAGCATGTCGACGATATCCAGGTGACCTGCCTTGATGGCGAGATCAATGGGCGTACTGCCGTCCTGGTATTTTGCAAAACGGTTGGCGCCTTTCAGGAGCAGCAGTTTTACGATCTCGATGTGGCCGTTGTTGGCCGCCTTGTGCAATGACGTCCAGCCGTCAGTGGATGCCTGATTCACGTCGGCTCCCCTGAAGATCAGGTAGGCGCAGGCGAGCAGATGTCCCCGCGTTGCTGCCTGCATCAGGGCTGTCCAGCCGTACTGGCTGGGGATATCCGGTTCGGCGCCTTTCTCGATCAGGAACTTCAACATGTCGATATGACCGTTGTACGCGGCCCAGTGCAGCGGCGTGTAACCGTTCTTGTCGCGCGTGGAGAGGCGAGCACCGCACTTGAGCAGCAGCTGCACCAATTCCAGATTGCCATTGAATGCCGCGACCATCAGCGGCGTCCAGTTGCGGTCGTCGCGCACTTCCAGATCGACGCCGCAGGACAGGAATATCTGCACCGCATCCTGGTTGTTATTCTCGACCGATTTCAGCAGGCCAAGGGAGTTGAATTCGTAGCCGTAGCGTTCGAGTTCGTGGCGTTTGAAATCCGGGATGTCATCCCAAGCCTTGATTTCATTGCCTGTATGGTGCAAGGCGTGCAGGTAATTGCTGAGGCGAATGATTTCCATCGCCGCCTCGGGCGGGAAGCCAGCGCGGTCGCCGCCGCGTTTATCCACCATCAGATCCTGCAGATAGGCATCAATATGCGGCGTCTGCCACAGTTCGAGCAGTTTATTGAACACACGCGGAAATTTCTCTTCCAGCAAATGCGGGTAGATATCGAGGTTGTCACTGAGTAATTTGTGCAGTCTGGGATTCATTCAGTCTTGATACTGTTCGGCGATTTGCCTGAACTCGTCTTGTATTGAAATAAAGGCCTCAATAACTTCGGGGTCAAAATGGGTGCCCTTATTCTGCAAGATATGTGCCACCGCCTCTTCGTGTGTAAACGGTTCCTTGTAAATCCGGCGACTGATTAGCGCATCGTAGACATCGGCCAGCGCCATGAGTCGTGCCGAGATGGGAATTGCTTTACCAGTTAGACCCAGTGGATACCCGCTTCCGTTCCATTTTTCGTGGTGACTATTGGCGATTTCGCGGGCGATGTGCAGAAAACGGTTTGGTGTCGGCAAACCGCTTTCCGCCATCGCCAGGGCGTTCCCGCCGAGCAGCGGGTGCGTCTTCATGATCTCGAACTCTTCCGGCGTGAGCTTGCCCTGCTTGAGCAGGATGGCATCCGGAATGCCGACCTTGCCGATGTCGTGCAGGGGGGCGAGCTTGTAGAGCGACTCGATGTTGTCCTCGCTCAGGAAGTCCCTGAAATTCGGATGCTCGCGCAGCTTTATGGCGAGCGCGCGGATATAGTGTTGCGTGCGCTTGAGGTGGTTTCCGGTCTCGCTGTCGCGTGTTTCTGCCAGTGACGCCATCGCCATGATGGTCACGTCGCGTATCTGCGAGACTTCCTCGGTCTTGCGCTGCAGTTGTGCGGTGCGCTCATCAACCTTCAATTCGAGCGCATCGTTCATCGATGCAAGCTGATTCGCCAGCGACTCGTTTTCAAAGCGTTGCCGCAGCGACAGCAGAATGAATTTGTTCAGAAAATGTCCGGAGCCCAGCATCACGACCAGGAACAACAGCATCATGCTGCCCAGCGCGAAGTGCGTTTCATCCTGTTCCACCAGCACGCGAAAAATGAGCGGCAGCATCAGGCCGAGCAAATAGGCGAAGAATGCGGGCGGGTGCATCGCGTTCATGGTGGTGGCTACCGCGGCGAGGCCCAGCATCCCGCAAACCAGCAGCACCTGCATCAGCAGTTCGTGCGGAAAGAAGAACAGCGTGCCGAAGCCCCACATCATGCCGACGACCAGTGCGAAGTTGAAAAAATGGCGGCTCCAACTCTCGCATTCTTTTATGGTACGGGTCTCTTCGCGGTCATTCAGCCAGGTCACAATCTCTACCGAATGCAGCAAATATATGACCGTCAGCCACAGCAACAGATGGCGGTGCGGAGAGATATCCCACATCAATGCCACGAAAATCGGCTCAAGCAGCATCTGCCCCACCAGCATAATGGGATAGAGCCGCAAGCGCGCACGCAACTGCTCTGCACGAACCGGGAGGTTGCGCTCGTCAATGTAGAAACTCAGGTTTTCAATTATGTCGCTTATGGATGCCATTATCTTGAGCCGGATATAAAGCACTTGCCGACAGTGGACAACAAACCCGAGGGGGCAGTCAACTATTCAGGCACTAAATAACCATGAAGAATACAGGTTAAATGCGCGCGATATAATGAAGGCAGATCAAAATACAAATTAGCTGTTCCGGAGGGGAGGGAAATGTTCAAGCAGAATAAAAGCGAAGAATTCGCCGCCGATTGGCAGGGCCTTCATCAGCAGATGATAACGGCCATGCGGCAACTGGTCAGCGATACGGTGAATAGTCACGCTGCCGACCTGGCCACCCTGTTTTATAACCACATGGAAGCGGACAAGGAAGCAGCGCCTTTCCTGACGCACGATCTGGTAACCGAACGTCTGCACTCGTCAATGCAGGGCTGGTTGCGCGACTTGTTCTCCATGATCTCCAAAGACCCGAAGGAAATATATAAATACCAATGTCATGTTGGCGTGGTGCATGCGCGCATCCAGATTCCCATTTCGCTGGTGTTGCGCGGTACGCGTTTGTTGAAGCAGGCGATTACAGAGCGGCTGGTGGAGACGGAACTGGATCGCGCCGGTCTGGTGCAGGCGACGCGCTTCGTTTCAGAAGTCATGGAGCTGAGCATGTCCGCTATGACCGACTCCTACATCGTCAACATGGGCAAGAATGTGCGCACCGACGAGTCTTATCGCATGTTTGCGCTGGGGCAGAACATGCTGGCCGAGCGCGAACGTCAGCGCGCAGCCCTGTCGGAATGGACGCAGCACATCCTGTTGCATCTGCTGGGCAATGAGGTGACAGACATTCCGGAGATGAGGCATTCCGAATTTGGCATGTGGCTGCAGCATAAAGCCAGCATCATCTTCCACGATGCGCCGGAACTGGAACGCATACGCGTTTGTGTCGAAAAGCTGGAACACACGCTGCTGCCGAGCCTGGTCGAAAAGCGCCGCAACGGCGGCGATGCGCGCGAGGCAATGAAGCAGGTCGAGGCCGACATCGGCGAAGTGAGATTTTTGCTGACCGGTTTGTTCGACCGCTTCATCGAAGTGGAAAGCGGACGCGATGCGTTGACAAGGTTGCTCAACCGCCGCTACCTGCCGACCATCCTGATGCGCGAGGTAGCGCTGGCCAGACGCAGCAGCGTGCCGTTTGCCGTATTGTTACTCGATCTCGATCATTTCAAGAAAATCAACGACACCTACGGGCACGACAGCGGCGACATGGTGCTGCAACAGGCGGCCGATATCGTTACAGGCTGCGTGCGCGTGGGGGACTTCATCTTCCGCTACGGCGGCGAAGAATTGCTCGTGGTATTGGTCGAGATCGACATGGAACAGGCCAAGTATGTGGCGGAGACCATACGCGCCCGTTTTGCAGCCGAACAGTTGCGTGTGGGCGACGGCAAGACCGCGGACGTCACCGTGAGTATCGGGGTGGCGGCCTACAGCGGCCACCCCGACTATGAAAAGATCGTCAAGGAAGCCGACGATGCGCTGTATCGGGCCAAGAAGAATGGGCGCAACCGTATTGAGGCGGTTTAGTTGAACCCCAATTATCTCGTCATTCCGGTGAAGGCCGGAATCCAGTGTTTTCAATTGTCGGAACACCGGCTTTCGCTGGTGTGACGAAATCTGAATCAATGGGGGAAATCCTGGTCTGGTTGAAGAACGCCACCGCTTCCGCCTCATCCCGCGTGCGCTTGAACGGCGGCAAGCTCTGCCAGATGCGCTTGCCGTAATGTTTTGAGATCAGGCGCGGGTCGCAGATCATCAGCACGCCGCGGTCGGTCTCATCGCGGATCAATCGTCCCGCCCCCTGTTTGAGGTTGATAATGGTGCGCGGCAACTGGAATTCCATGAATGCATTGCGCCCCTGCTTGTTCAACTCCGCGATGCGCGCCGCCAGCACCGGATCGTCCGGCGGGGCGAACGGCAGCTTATCGATGATCACAAGCGACAATGCCTCGCCGCGCACATCGACTCCTTCCCAGAACGACTGGCTTCCCAGCAGCACCGCATTGCCGTGGTCGCGGAAGCGCGTGAGCAATTCGTTGCGCGAACCCTCGCCCTGGATCAGCAGCGGGTATTTCAGGTTCTTGCGGTCGAATTCGGCTTGCAGTATTTCGTAAGCACGCTGCATCGCGCGCAAGCTGGTGAAAAGCAGGAAGGCACGCCCCCGGCTGGCCTCGATCAGCGGCAGTGCCGCCTGCACCACCGCATCGGTATAACCCTCGGTGTTCGGCTCCGGCAGGTTCTGCGGCACATACAGCAGCGCCTGCTCCTGATAATTGAAAGGACTGTCCCAGCAGGCGGTGCGTGCCTCCATCAGCCCCATCTCGTTCTGGTAGTGCGAGAAATTTTGTTTAACCGCCAGCGTCGCTGACGTGAATATCCATGCGCGCGGATGGCCGCTGATCTGCTTCTTGAATATGTCGGCGATGGAGAGCGGGGTGGTGTTGAGTTGCAGCGAGTGGTGGAACACCTCCAGCCAGCGCACCGTTTCCGGCACGTCGCCATCCTGCCAGTGCTTAAGTTGCTGTACCAACTCCTGCGCCCGCTTCCAGCAGTTGTCCAGGCCTTCGCTGCGTTCCGCCTGCTTCTCCAGCAAACCTGTCAGGTTCTTCAACTTTTCACCCAGCGTCTTCAATGCCGGTGAAAAATCCCTGATGCTCTCCGTCGCGTCCGCTGCCAAGCGGCCTTCCTTCTTGAATGCCAGCCGCAAATCGCGCGCGGCCTTCTCCAGTTCATCGCACGCCACCGGCAGCGCTGCAAAGTCCTTGGCGCCACTCAGCGCCTCGATGCGCGAGTCCTGCGACAGGTCGAACAACTGCGAAGTGGAAAGGCTCTCGCCGAAGAACAGGCTCGCTGTCTCCGGCAACTGGTGCGCTTCGTCGAAGATCACCGTGTTGCAGGCGGGCAACAGCTCGGCCACACCCTCGTCGCGCAGCATCACGTCAGCGAAGAACAGGTGATGGTTCACCACCACCACATCTGCTTCCATCGCCTCCTTGCGCGCCTTGAGCACGAAGCATTCCCCGTGCTGCGGACATTCCTGCCCCAGACAGTTTTCGCGCGTCGAGGTCACATGCATCCAGATCGGCGCGTTCTCCGGCACATCCGCCAGCCCGCTCTTGTCGCCGCTCTGCGTTACTTTGGCGTAGTTCACGATCTTGGCCAGATGCTTCACATCCTCGCGCGTCTTGAACAAGCCGTTCGATTGCGCCAGCGACAGATGGTAGTGGCACACATAGTTGGAACGCCCCTTGAGCAGCGCCACCGACACCGGTGCCTTCAGCGCATCGCGCACCATCGGCAGGTCTTTCTGGAACAACTGGTCTTGCAGGTTCTTGGTGCCCGTGGAGATCACCACCTTGCCGCCCGCCAGCAGCGCAGGCACCAGATAGGCGAAGGTCTTGCCAGTACCCGTTCCCGCCTCGGCCACCAGGATGGCGTTGTCGCGTATCGCCTCGGCCACGGCAATAGCCATGTCGCGCTGCTGCGCGCGCGGACGGAACGACGCGACTTCAGTGGCAAGCGGGCTTTGTTCGGAAAAGAAACGTTCGACTTCGGTGGTCACGGCAGGGGCGGGAATATAGGCCAAACGGTATATGGTTATTTGCAGGGGGCAGCGTTATAGTGCGGTGGCGATTTTACGCGAAGGAAAAATGTGTTGCAGGTAATTCACAGCATCTGATTCGTGCAGTCTGACATGGGAGCCTTTGCATGAAAAATCACCAGCCTAATATCTTGAAAGCAAGTCTTATTGCAGGAGTATTTTTCGGGATAATTACCATCACTTCTGCCCAGGCTGAAGAGCTGAACGATCAACTCTCGGATAGCACAACGCCTTGCTCCATTTCCTCACTCAAGATCGAGAAGCAGAATCTAACCCCCCTCAGCAATGCGTTGGAATGCCTTTACGATGCCTATCTTGAACTTGGATATGAGAAGAACTCTTCCCGAAAATTGATTAGGCTTGATAGCCAACTGCAACAACTGGTCGAAGAGGTTCACAAGATACAACCCAAAGATATCTGGACGGCTGCGTGGGATGACAAATACAAAAGCCTTGGACTTTTTGCTTCCTCAGAACTGGGATATACCGGAAAACTTGGGAAGGAAGCACAAGGAATAAGTGATGGCCGCTCTGATGCTGCATATACCGAAAACCCGGAAGCGATATCAAAGATTCAGCGCGATGTGATAGCCCAATTCAAAGCACAGCTTGCCCCGTTCATCGCTGAATATAAAGAGATTGAACGGATTTCCAATGCGGATCCAGCAAAGGTTGAAAGGCTGTTCATACTCGATGACAAGGTCAGACGTTTTGCAAATGGCGCAGGAAGGTTTTGTGGGATATTTGAGCAGTATGATTTCAAAGAGATAGGTATCCATACCAGTGAAGGAAAAACTTGGTACTGGGGAACACTCCTGATTGAGGCTGAACAGCTGGCATCCTCAGTACACCCAAAGCAGCCTATTCGCATCATCCAGAGCTATGGAGCCACAACGAAAAATCTAGCCTTACGAAACCAGCTTGCACAGATATACAACGAATATATTGCAACAAACAACAATCCCGCAGCAGCAGAGCGATTGGTCGAATTGAATAGACGGCTATATAACGTGATAAAGGAAATCATTGCGTATGCCCCTATAGATCAATCCAGAGCATTCTGGAAAGATGAGTACCATCAAATCGGAATTAGCATCGGCCATTATTCCGATCAGTTAGAGTACGACGGGAAATTGATTCTGGATGCCCACAGGGTGAACCCGAATTCCAGACTGCGTGAAGATACGTTTTTTGCTTATGTGTTTCGTAACGTTTCTATCTATGGCGGCCAGCCTGAAATTTCGGAGTTGGCTGCCTATTTGAAAGAATTTCCAAGCAACAAGTACACGCTAACGATCTATGACAACTATGCCAATTTCTATCATGGCTTGTACAAGTATCTCAAATACGGACCAAAAGGGAGATACGTACCTGAGGCGAAAGACGAGTGTTACAAGAAGTATGTAACTAACCAGACAATCCAGGTTCAAGCATCACAGGCGCAACAAAACAGTATCGCGTATCTGGAAAAACTCATCCTTCAGTCGCAGGGTAATGAACGGCGCAGGCATGAAGACAAGCTTGTATTCGTTAAGTCAGGGAATTATGAGGAAGAAGACGTATGGTGTGATGTGATGGATTGAATTGGGTGTATGAAATCTCTTTTCACATCATCGATTCCGCACGGCGAATGGCGAGTGCGAAATGAAGCGACTTCGGCGGTCGCGGCGGGAATTGGCGTATGGTTGATTACAGCGATATAGTGCGGGCAGGAATCTACGCGAGGTGCTGGCGATGCCCAAAAAATCCTTTCCTCTTTCCAAAGTCTACCGCCTGCTTGAACCCGGCCCGGTTGTACTGCTGACCACCGCGCACAAAGGCAAGGCCAACATCATGGCCCAGTCCTGGCACACCATGATGGAGTTCGAGCCGCCGCTGGTGGGTTGCGTGATCGGCGGGCGCAGCCTCAGTTACGAGGCGCTGCTGAAGACGAAGGAATGCGTGATCGGTATTCCGACGGTGGAACTGGCGAAGCAGGTGGTGGGTATCGGCAATTGTTCGGGCAGCAAGGTGGACAAGTTCAAGAAGTTCAAGCTGACGGCGTTGCCCGCCTCAAAGGTCGTGGCACCGCTCATCGCCGAGTGTTACGCCAATCTGGAGTGCAAGGTGGTGGATACGCGCATGGTGAACAAATACGGCTTCTTTGTGCTGGAGGTGGTCAAGGCGTGGATGGACCCGGCGCAGAAAAATCCGTGCACGCTGCACCATCAGGGCAAGGGGGTGTTCATGGTGGCGGGCGAGTCGATCAAGCTTCCCTCAAGGATGGCATGATGAAGATTCGTTATCTGGCTGCCTGGTTCGTGCTGTTGCTGGTCGCCATGGTCAATGGTGCGTTGCGCGAACTCACCTACGGTAAATACGTTTCCGAGTTGTCTGCTCATCAACTCTCTTGTGTGATCGGTATCCTGTTGTTCGCGGTGGTGATTCATCAGTACGTGCGCCGCTGCCCGCCTGCATCGGCGCGCGAGGCGTGGTATATCGGGTTGTTCTGGATGGCGCTGACGTTGGCGTTCGAGTTTCTTTTCTTTCATTACGTCGGCGGACATTCGTGGGAAGCTTTGCTGGCGAATTACGATATGACTGCTGGCCGTTTGTGGCCGCTGATCCTGTTGTGGGTGGCGGTTGCGCCTTATTTCTTCTATCGACTTTCAGGCAAGCACTCGTAGGATGGGTGGAGCCCTTCGCCAGAACTCTGGATAAACTCCGCGATACCCATCGTCATTAGATGTCACCGAATCTTTTGTTGGGTATCGCTACGCTCAACCCAACCTGCGAAAGCTTAACCATGCCCAAGTTAGTTAAAGAAGCGTTCACCAGGATTCCCAACGGCGTGTGGGTGCTGGGCTTCGTCAGCCTGTTGATGGATATCTCGTCGGAAATGATCCACAGCCTGTTGCCATTGTTCATGGTCACCGTGCTGGGGGCAAGCGCACTTACGGTGGGGGTGATCGAGGGGATCGCAGAATCGACGGCGTTGCTGGTGAAAGTGTTCTCCGGCGTGTTGAGCGACTACCTCGGCAAGCGCAAAGGGCTGGCGGTGTTCGGCTACGCGCTGGGTGCGCTGACCAAGCCGATGTTCGCGATGGCCACCGGTGTGGGCATGGTGTTGAGCGCGCGCTTCCTCGATCGCGTGGGCAAGGGGATACGCGGTGCGCCGCGCGATGCGCTGCTTTCCGAAATCGCACCTGCCGAAATTCGCGGCGCTGCGTTTGGCCTGCGCCAGTCGCTGGATACGGTGGGCGCGTTCGTCGGGCCGTTGCTGGGCGTCGGCCTGATGCTGTTGTGGGCCAACGATTTTCGTGCGGTATTCTGGGTGGCGGTGATCCCGGGCTTGCTGGCTGTGGCGTTGCTGGTGTTCGGCGTGCATGAGCCGGAACGGCAGGGTGAGCACAAGCCGGTCAACCCGATCAGCCGCGAGAATCTGCAGCGACTCAGCTCAGCCTATTGGTGGGTGGTCGGCATCGGCGCGGTGTTCACGCTGGCGCGGTTCAGTGAAGCCTTCCTCGTGCTGCGTGCCGCACAGGGCGGCATTTCCGTGGCGCTGGTGCCGCTGGTGATGGTGGCCATGAATGTGGTTTACGCCGCGGCGGCGTATCCTTTCGGCAAACTCTCGGACAGCGTGAGCCACACCAGGTTATTGGCGCTGGGACTGGCGGTGTTGATCGCCGCCGATCTGGTGCTGGCGACCGACGACCATTGGACGACAGTGCTGCTCGGTGTCGGCTTGTGGGGTGTGCATATGGGCATCACGCAGGGATTGCTGGCGCGCATGGTGGCCGACGTCACGCCTGCCGATCTGCGCGGCACGGCGTATGGATTTTTCAATCTGATGAGCGGGCTGGCGATGCTGGTGGCCAGCGTGCTGGCAGGCTTGTTGTGGGATCGGCTTGGCGCTGCTTTTACCTTTTATGCAGGTGTGGTTTTCTGCATGGTCGCTGTGCTGGGTCTGGTTTTGCGTTCCACAGCAAACTGAAACTGACAGCTTCAGCGGTTATTCTTCTTGAGCGGTGGTTCAAGTGCTTCGCTGCGTTTTTTCCAGGTCGAATAGCATTCCAGTCCGCAGAAATGCGCCACATAGTCCTGCGCCTCGAAGCGCTTTGCCTCGGAGAGCGGGATTTCCTTGTGGCAAACATCGCAGGGAACTTGTTCGTCCATGTTTTGAGGACGGGGATGGGAAGTCATGGCACACCTCCTTCGCAGGGTGTTGATGCGTAACCAGACTAGTCCTCATTGAAGCGTGCGGCAAGCCTGTTGGAGATAGGGTTATTGGCTTTGCGGATGGGGACGGCGGGGCGACTGGCAGGGTTCCTGTCAGGTTCGGAACTTAAGCGTAATTTAAGGATGGTTCGATATGCTGGACAAACGTAGGGTTGATTTTTTCCGGATACGTTTTTGTACAAATACGGGCTTGCAGTCTGGTAGCATCCCACCCCGTGACGGGAAATTTCAGTTAAGTTTTCTTCACATTATTTTAAGAATACATTCATGAGCAGTATGCAGTCTCTTCATCCACAAGCGAGCGGAAACCAAACCAAACTGGTGTGGGACCGTTTTCTGCGCTTTTTTCACTGGTCGCTAGTGCTATGCTTTGCGACGGCGTATATTTCAGGCGAGGCAGGAGCCTCCACTCTTCACGTGCTGGTGGGTTATGTGTTGTGCGCATTGCTGGCGGCGCGGGTGTATTGGGGATTCAGGGGCAACGAATACGCGCGTTTCCGCGCATTCACCTTCCCGGTCGGCGAGACGCTTGAATATCTGCGCGCCATGCTCAAGGGCAATCCAAAGCATTATTACGGGCACAACCCGGCAGGGGCGTTGATGGTGTTCACCATGATCGGGCTGCTGGTGGCGATCTTTGTGACGGGCTTGCTGACGCTGGGCACCATCGATTTCGAAGGTCCGCTGGTTTTTCTGGCGAACCGTGTGAGCGACGAGACCAGCTATGTATTCCGTCATCTCCACGAATTCCTGACCCATGTAGCGCTCGGGCTGGTCGTACTGCATTTGCTGGGCGTGCTGGTTGGCAGCATCCAGCATAAGGAAAATCTGGTGAGGGCGATGTTCACCGGAAGAAAATTATCATCATCGCATTTCAATTCACAACAAAAACTTGGGAGAAATATATGAAAGGGAGAAAGTTCATGAATGCCGCCGGGCTGTGCCTGGCTGTGTTTTCCGGGACTGTATTCGCTCAGGATGCGGTATTCGAATTGCCGTCGGCATCCGGCGCCTACATCAAGGATCACGAATCGTTCAAGCTGGCCGCGAGTGAAACGGACGCGCCGCTGAAAAAGTCCGGCAGCGCGGCGCCCGAAATCAGGAAGAGCGAGTATGAGCCTTCCTGGCTGACAGGCGGCAAGGCGCACCAGTATCTGGGTCTGGGAACAATCGTACTGGCGGGATTGACTGCCGTGACCGCACCGGAAGGTTGCGAAGATGGTTGCGCGGCGAATACGCCGCGCGAAACGAATGGCACGCATGCCAAACTGGCGAAAGCAACCGTCGCGATGGCAGCGGCGACGATCACCACGGGCGTACTCGCGCACTGGGATGATTTTCACCTGGAAGACGGCATTACCGATCCGGACAACCTGCACGTCCTGCTGGGGGTGACCGGAGCCGCGTTGATGGCCTATGCCGTGAATAAATCGAAGAACTCCTCCACTGAGGTGAGCCACGCGGGTATCGCTGAAATGGGCGCGCTGGGTATGGTGGCTGCGATCAAGATCACCTGGTAATGGAGAGCAAACAAATGAAAATCATTTACACAATGGCGGCGCTGGTTGGCGCTTTGCTCCTGGCGACTGCCGCAGCGGCAACCCCGGCAAGCGATGAATTGTTTGCACGCTACAAGTCTGCAGGTGCATCCGGCTTCAATGCCGAGCGTGGACAGAAGAGCTGGACCAGGGAAGCAAAAAATGACAGCGGCGAGGCGATGTCCTGCGCCACTTGCCACGGCGATAATCTGGGCAAGGAAGGCAAGCATCACAAGACCGGCAAGCTCATCAAGCCGATGGCGCCCAGCGCCAACGCGGAGCGCTTCACCGATGCAAAGAAAATCGAAAAATGGTTCAAACGTAATTGCAATGACGTTTGGAGTCGCGAATGCACTGCACAGGAAAAAGGCGACATCCTCATGTTCCTGTTAAGCAAATAAGATTGGGAGAAATGATGAAACAGACAAAACTCAAAACAGTTCTGCTGGCAGTCGCGCTGCTGGTGAGCAGCGGATCCGCACTGGCTGAAGATAGCTTCTGGTCGTGGCTGATTACTTTATCGCGTCAGAAGGAAGTGCAGCCGGTCACCAACAAGGCTTACCAGGAGGAGTGCGGTTCATGCCACTTCGCCTATCAGCCGGGCCTGTTGCCGGGCAAATCCTGGGCGAAGTTGCTGGACGAGAAGGCGCTGGCCGACCATTTCGGCGAGGACGCCTCGCTGGACAAGGATGTGCTGAAGTCCATTTCCGATTACGCGATGGAAAATGCAGCCGAGAAATCCTGGTTCAAGCGCTCGCGCAAGATCGCGCTGGCAACTGCGGAAGGCGATGCGCCGCTGCGTATCACCGAGGTGCGATACATCAAGCGCAAGCACCATGACATCCCTGAAAAAATGATCAAGGGCAACAAGGATGTGAAGTCGCAGAGCTATTGCAACGCCTGCCACACCAAGGCGGAAAAAGGCATCTTCGACAGCGATACCGTGTCCATCCCGAACTATCCGGACAGGGACTGACCGCCGGTCAGCGGCTGGTATGAACAAAAAGGGCAGCCCGGGCTGCCCTTTTTGCTGGTGCGGATATTCATGCTCGACAGGCCGGAAAACGATTATCCTTAAACCCATAATTCGGCCCGCAGATTACACAGATTAACGCAGATTTTCATGCTGTTATCCGCAGAGACTGTTTCACCAAAAAGATGAGTAACAGGATCGCTGTAATGGCTTGTATTAATCGGTGTCAATCTGCGTAATCTGCGGGCAACTGTTTTTTTTGGATTATGTGGCGATGGATTGCCGTGTTCGGCCCCATGAAGCACTGATGGTGCATGGTATCATCGCGCGCCATGAAGACTTCATCCGATTCCCTGCTTCGTTTCCTGTTTGAACATGCGCCCATACGCGGCGAGATCGTGCATCTCGAAGCGACCTGGCAGTCGGTGATCGAACGCCATGACTATCCTCCCGTGTTGCGCAATTTAATGGGCGAACTGTGTGTGGCAACCGTGCTGTTGGCCGCCACGCTCAAGCTGAAGGGCTCCATGGTGATGCAGATACACGGCAATGGCGCGGTGAAATTGCTGGTGGTGGAATGCTCAAGCGATATGGAATTGCGCGCGACGGCCAAGTGGGAAGGCGATTTGTCCGGCGGCACGCTGCAGGAACTTGTCGGCAACGGGCGCTTCGTCATTACGCTCGACCCCAGGGACGGCAATCAGGCTTATCAGGGCATCGTCGCGCTGGAAGGCGAGAGCATCGCGCAGATTCTGCAAAACTACATGGCGCGCTCGGAACAGCTGGATACGCGACTGTGGCTGGCGGCGGACGGCAAACATGCCGCCGGTATGCTGCTGCAAAAACTTCCCGAACGTGAAGAGCTGCAGGATGACGATCCCTGGGATCATGCGGTGCTGATTGCCGACACGCTCAAACCCGAAGAATTGCTGAATGTGCCCGCCAATGAGTTGGTGCATCTTCTGTATCACGAAGACGACATTCGCCTGTTCGATGCGCAATCAGTGATGTTCCGCTGTACTTGCTCGCGCGAAAACGTGGGGTTGATGTTGCGGATGCTGGGACGGGAAGAAGTGAATGCCATCATCGACGAGCGCGGCGACATCGAAGTCCACTGCGAATACTGCAACCAGCGCTATGTATTCGACCGGGTGGATGCCGATGCGGTGTTTGCCGATATCATGGCGGTGGCGGCGAATAAAACCCTGCATTGAACGGGAGCGCCGACG
>JBAQDF010000014.1:0-18348 GCA_049286265.1 Sideroxyarcus sp. | reverse complement strand
GATATAGCCCTGAGCCAGAGCTTACCGCCTCACCGGTCCAACGGACTAACCACACCCCTGCCGCCCTTGTTCAGCACATGGGTGTAGATCATGGTGGTGGATACATCGGAATGGCCGAGCAGCTCCTGCACGGTGCGGATGTCGTAACCGGATTGCAACAAATGGGTGGCAAAGGAATGACGCAGGGTGTGCGGCGTGGCGGGCTTGGTGAGTTCCGCATCGCGCACCGCCTGCTTTATCGCACGCTGCACACCTTTCTCATCCACATGGTGCCGACGCGTCTTGCCGGAGCGAGGATCGACCGATAAATTCTTTGACGGGAAAATGTATTGCCAGCTCCAGTCACTTCCGGCAGCGGGATATTTTTTATCCAGGGCAAATGGCATATACACCTCACCATACCCCTGAGCCAAATCTTCCGCATGCAATGCTTTGACCCTTACCATGTGCGCCTTGAGCGAATCGATGACCGCTTCCGGTAACATCGTCACCCTGTCCTTGAATCCCTTGCCTTCACGCACCAGAATCTCGCGTCGCTCAAAATCCACATCCTTGACACGCAAACGCACTGCCTCCATCAAGCGCATCCCGCCTCCATACAGCAGTGATGCAATCAACAAATGCGTGCCATTCAAACGCGACAGCACGTTCTGCACCTCGGACACTGTCAAAACAACCGGCAACCGTTTGGGTACTTTGGCCTGCGTCACGTTATCCAGCCAGGGCAATTCTATTTCCAATACCTCGCGGTAAAGGAACAGCAATGCGCTCTTGGCCAGGTTTTGTGTTGATGCAGAAACGTTGCCCTCAACCGCAAGGTAAGTCAGGAAAGCCTCGATTTCTGCCGCCCCCATGTCTTTTGGGTGGCGCTTGCCGTGAAAGTAGATATAGCGTTTAATCCAGCCCGAATAGGTTTGCTCGGTGCGAATACTGTAATGCTTCACCCGCAACCGATCACGGACTTGATCCAATAATTTGGGGGGATTTGGAGTGGTGCTTTTATCGGAAATATTAGGGGGTACCATAATTTCTCCATCAATAAAAACAAGGCATTGCAGAGTTGATGCCAGATTGTACACCTCGAAGGTGCCTTTCTCGGCATTTTTTAGGGTGTCTACTTTACGTTAGGCAATATTCAATAATGTTTAAATTCCTAAAGAATAAATATTTACACCTTTTCTTAGTCCTTCTTTCGGGGCTAATACTTGGCTTTTACTTTGGTCTTCAGAGCTCACGAGCCATACATAAAAAGAACTATGAAACTTATGAAGCTGTTGAAACATTCAATACATTCGCTAAATATGAAAATGCCCGTGATATTGCAAGTGCCCTAAAAAAGAAAGATTACGAAAATGCAAAGTGCTTGGCTGATTTGGAGGCAAGCTCAGGTTTTGATTACGTCAAACAATGCATAGATAACAAACAATGTGCCTCGTATATTTTCAATGATGTCAAAGAAAGAACGCCGGAGATTTTGAGCAATACACATACCAGCTTCGATTATTTGTACAAAAATAACGGCATTAGAAGGTGTGACTCATCGTGCCTAACCCCTCCATCAAGCGGGACGCGCTAAAGCGCGCCCCTTATGTCAAACGTTGACGCTGTAGAAAAACTCATTTTCAAATCAATCCCAGACAAAAAAATGCGCGGCCTCACCGCGCATTTTTGTTTTCTGTCTTTCCGTTATTTCAATCCAATGCCGCTCGTTGAAACGGTCTTGCGCTCTCTTTCCTAATCCTCATTGCGCATATCCGTGATGCGCCAACTTCTCGATGTTGTGTACCAAGCAGAATAGCTTCCACTGTGCATCGACTTTCTTTCTGCCTCTTAACGTGAAGCGGTTGAGCTTCTTGTTGTGGCGCAGGTTGCCGAATACGGGTTCGACGGTGGCGAAGCGTCTGCCGTAACGTGCTCGACCTTCAGGGCTGTCGATACGCTGCTTCATTTTGTCGGTGTAGCTTGCTTGCCCATCAGCCTTGCCCTGAATGAAGGCGACTTGCCGGGCTTTGGTCTTGTACGGGGTGAGCAGACAACGTTCTCGGTGTGTGCACGGTAGGCAGTCGCGTTGTGCGCCCTGGAATTTCACTGCCGCAAAACCGTTGATCGTGCAGTTGCTGCCGTTGCCGTAGAGTTGCTTGCCAGCAGGGCAGATACAAGTACCTGCTTTGGGATCGTAGTCGAAGTCACGGGGTTGGTAGCGTGCGGCGTGTTTGGGTTTGCCGCCTTTATCGTGGATCGGGTCGGGCAGTGCCTTGTATTTGCCTTGTTCGGCAAAGCGTTCGTCGCGACTGCGCATGTTGTTGTCGGCGATCAAGGCTTCGATCTTCATGTTTGCCAGTTGCTTGAGGTTGGCTTCGCTGTGGTATCCGGCGTCGGCGGTGATGAGTGAGTCAGCGCCGAGTGTGTCTTGCATGGCTTTCACCACGGGGATGAGCAGTTCCTGTTCGCTGCCGGTGCCGTGGGCTTGGGCTTCGACGATGATTTGGTGTTTGGCATCCACTGCGGCTACGCCGGTGTAACCTTGAATGACGCCCTTGCTTGTAGCCATCTTGGCGGATTCGTTGTCGGTGCGGTTGCTTTTGCGGATTGTGCCTTTGCTGCCCTTCCTGTCTTCGGGGTGGTCGGTCAGCCATTGCCTCGTTTGCGCGGCATCGCTTTCCAGTCTGGCGATTCGTTGGATTTCTTTGGCATGCAGGTCTGGTTCGATACCGCGCTGGTCTGCTTCACGATGCCGTTCGAGCATGACCCTGGCTGCTGCTTCAAGTTTGGCCGCTTGGCGCTCGAAGTCGGCACGGGTGCCGCTCCGGGCCTTGGAGGCATTGCAGGGTAACTTCACGCCGTCGATGGCGAACATCTCGCGCCCGATCAAGCCTTGCTTGTCGCAGATGATGAGTATCTGGGTGAAGATTGGGGCGATGTGGTCGCCCAGGGTTGAAACAAATCCGGCGAGGGTGGTGAAGTGGGGTTGGGTGTCACCGGACAGGGCAATGAAGGTAACGTGTTCGCGGCAAGCGCGCTCAATATTGCGGCTGCTGACGATGCCTTGGCTGTAGGCGAACAGGATGACCTTGAGCAGCATGGCGGGCGGGTAGGCCGCCGCACCTGTTGCGTCATTGTTGAAGCGGGTATCAAAGCCGGATAAGTCGATCTGGTGGTCGAGCAGGTAATTCAATGCGTGTTCGAAGGTGCCGGGAAGAAGTTGCCGTTGCAGGTCCACCGCTATAAACCTCGGGCTGGTGTCGATGTGTTTGTAGCGCGCCATTCTCTTCCCCCAAATATCACCCATAACTTCGACCTTGATATTTGGTTTGGTTCACGGCACGATGCGGCTATGAAGATACTTTTTCTACAGCTTCGTTAGAAGTTATGAAAACACGAACAGCAGTCTGGTCGTTCATCACCATCTCTGGTGTGAGTGCTTTTGTGCTGATGCAGATGACAGGCATACCCGATCACATTCGCCTAGTGTGCGCATGGTACGCATTAGTAGTTGCTTTTCTGCTTTTCACTGTTGTGGGGGTTACGCTGTCGGCAAAGTTCAGCCGACTCGACACTACTGATGGCTTGTTAGCTCGTATGTTTTATCTTGATGGATGGTGATAATGCCTTCTAACCCTACGCTCAAGTTCGCTCCCTTTGGTCGCTGGGACGCGCCTTCGGCGCGCCCTTTAGCTTTGCGTTAGGCCAATCATGGAATACACACTTGATGACGGCGAAGAGGTAAATCGGGAATGCCCAGAAACGTTCTGGATTC
Organism: Sideroxyarcus sp.; assembly: GCA_049286265.1. Classification (GTDB taxonomy): domain Bacteria; phylum Pseudomonadota; class Gammaproteobacteria; order Burkholderiales; family Gallionellaceae; genus Sideroxyarcus. The sequence goes on along the minus strand of JBAQDF010000014.1, from coordinate 14,591 downwards.
CGCCTCGTGATGAACGCGAAAATCTACTTCCTGGCGAGTTGGTGAAATTGATATTTCGTATCTCGCTCGGAGAGGAGCAGCATGTAGAACGGATGTGGGTAATAGTTAAAGAACGCAAAGCTAATGGTTACATTGGAGTGTTAGATAATGACCCCTACTGCACAACTGAGCTTCGTTCAGGCGAGCAAATTGAATTTCGCCCAGAACACATCATTCAAGTGTATGAAAAATTGCCTCAAGCCTAACCCTACGCTCAAGTTCGCTCCCTCCGGTCGCTGGGACGCGCCTTCGGCGCGCCGCCGGTTAGCTCCACGTTGGGCCCCAGGAGCATCCATGTGAGTCATTTGCTGAAATTGGCGTTCCTATCTGGCATTCTGGCTGTCGTGTCTACGTCCTCGCTGGCTAGGACAGAGATCGCGACCGTGGCCAAGGTCGGCGACATCTATCACATAGAGATCGTCACAGTCGAACAGAGCCTTATCCCATTTCATCCTGACAAGGGATTCTTTCCGAAGATTCGTCGCGAGGTCCAATTTGTCACCTCTGGCCCAGGTGAGAAGATCACCGTCGCAGGCCACGAGTATCAACGCTTCGTCATCAATAGGGATGCTGTCACTGTCTTGGACAATTGCGTCTATTCCGAGGGAGAGATTCAGCTTTCCGAGAAGCTTGGCGAATTGATCGTCAAAGGCAAGCTTTCGGCCAGTCACTCCGAATACACCAATCATTCGGGACACTACAAAGGCGTACAGTTCTTGCACCCGGCAGTCGTGTCCCTCGACAAGAACGTCGTTCTGAGCACAATTCCAGGCGGGTACGTTACCGCAACAGGTACCTTTGGTTCCGATCGACGAGAGTTTGTCTCAAATGGCGTGACTTACGAGGCACTTGATTTATGCGTATCGAGGAATGACGAGCAGATAGAGATTGTGGCTCATGTCATCGTTCCAACGTCAGAGCCCCGCAATCCATATCTCTTTGTCCTTCGCAAGACGAGTGAAGCGAAGCACAGATGCTGTCCTTGGGGTTCATGATGTCCCTGTCGCTGTGGCCCAACCCCTACGTCAACCGGACCGCTTGCAAGCTGCGCTTGCAGGTTCGCTCCGGCCTTCGGCCTCCGCCGGCCGGTTACGTCGAACGTTAAACCTCACACATGGCATCTTTCTCCCATCTCCTAGTCGTGCTCATTATTGGCATTTCGTCAAACGCCTCATTTGCCGATACGATGTACAAATCAATAAGACCAGATGGAAAAATTGTTTACAGTGATCGCCCGCCGGCTGAAGGGCGGATCGAGAAGACGATTACGTTTGAAAATCTTCCCAGCAGTACCTTGCCCAAGCAAACCTCCTCATATGTTGAACAACTGAAGAAGCTGAGAGCGTCAGCGCCAGTTGTTGTGTCGCGCGAAAGTATTGTTCTCTACTCGGCAACGTGGTGTGGATATTGTGCGAAAGCCAAGGCCTATTTGGCTGGCAAGGGCATTTCATACGAAGAAATTGATATCGACTCTAACGAGGGAAAGGCATCGTTTGCCCAAGTCGGCGGGGGGAAAGGCATCCCTTTGCTGTTGGCTGGAGGCCAGCGAGTCCAAGGGTTCTCCGCTGCCGCATACGATGAGCTCTTTGCCAACCGAAAGTGATTCATAACATGGCGCTCAACCTCGCTCCCTTCGGTCGCTGAACGTTGCACGATAAAGCCGCGCAGCGCCGGTTATTTTTACGTTGGGCAACTCAAAATCAAACCATGAGGAAACAAATGTTCCGTAAATATTTTGCTCTATTACTCGTTGCTCTCGCGCTTGGTTCGTGTTCGACTTCACGGTTTTCAATTACTGAACAAAACATTGATGCCGTCAAACCTCGCACTGTGACTCTTGTAACTCTTAATGCCACTAATAGTGGGGCAAACCTTGTTGCATTTGCGTATTCAAACCTGAGTATAGTAAATTTTCTTCGGCAGCTGGAGCATGCAGGTGCGGCCAACGTTCAGCTACTCAACATGAGTCATGTCAACGTTTGTGGAAGGCAAGTTAATCGCGCTGAGTTTAAGATCGATGGCGATACGAGCCGCTTCGTTTCGCCAGCGCTAAATGGGGAAGAAAATATCCGACTGGTTTCACAAGATGGCAAGGAATTTCAATGCAACCGAAAAAACATATTGCCCGAGGACCCAAACAAATATGAAAATATTGTCGCTTATTCAAAAACAGTAACTGACAAAATATCAAGGCAACCATTCACAAAAGAGGAGCTTGAGCTTCGCGATGTTGGGGGAGAAGGAACATTTTCCATTGGAATACTTGCTGATGGTAATTTGCAGAGTATTGAAGTAGCAAATAGCACGGGAAGCAAGAGTGCTGACGAAGAAATAATTAAAAGGATCAAGTCCGCATCGCCATTTTCACCCCCACCTGCGGCTGCGATCGGTGCCAGCGGAGTCTTCCACATCTACAAACCTTTCTTCTATCCAAAGCCAAAATGATGAGCGAGGCCGTAGTATCGGGCGACACTTATAGCCCAACCCTGCATTCGAACGGTACGCGCCAAGAGCTGCGCGCCCCTCAATTCGAAAGTCGGGCATTGCAGCAATGAATATCAGTCCACGTCATCTCGCTGCTGCTCAATACACCATGATCGCCGTGTTTGCGGTTGCATCTTGGTATGTTCTGCTCTCGCCAATGGAGGGCGCACGCGAGCAGCTTGTGTCTATGTTTGCCCCAGGCGCTGCTAATCGAGAGTTTTTCGTTTGGCTTGTTATTGCCAATTTGCTCACCCTGTTAGTTGCAGTTTCGTTTTGGTTTAAGCGCGCAGCGTTATTTCCACTCGCACCCATATTGGTTTGTGTTTCAGTCGTACTTCTCGCTTGGGCGTTATGGTGGTCTGATGTCACGTTCATTCTTATCTATGCACTCGGCTGCATTTTCTCCATCTGGTCATGGCGGCGGCCCAACTCATCATTCAAACGGGACGCTAAAGCGCGCCTTTGAATTCCAACGTCAGGTCTCAGGGACGGGCCACAATGCGCACTCCTCCTTTTTCGTAAGCCATATACAAGCAAAGGAAATCAACATGAGCTATCCATACGTCAACATCATCAACTCAACGTACTACTTTGCCAGTGGAAAAGTTAGCTATGCAAGTGCATTTTGCTTTGATAATGACTATACCGTTTCACCAGATGCAAGTTGGACGGCAGACGGTCGAGGCGTCTGTCTCGTTACAGAAATTTCCGCAGTCGTAGAAACTCCCAACGGAAAAATGCAGGCGAAACCCTATAGTTCTTTGGGAACCTCATACAGCCAGTTCGCAATCTTGCAGACCGGCCCCGATTCATTCGAGGTGACCCGGCGCGTATCCGGCGCTGAGGATGTAGTTCCGGCAGACTATGTGGAGCCCACGACCCGGCAGAATTAGAAATGGCACCCAACCCAGCGTTCATGTTCGTTCCCTCCGGTCGCCGGTACTCGCCTGCGGCGCGCCTTTCTATTTGAGCGTTACCCCGCAAACCATGACACTGAACGCTCCGGTGAAGTTTGACGATCTGCTGGCCGCCTTCGAGTGGGTCAGTTCGTCGCCCGATGACAGCGAGGCCTTCGTGTCCCGCGTCACTGGGATTGTTCATTGGTCTTCAAGCACGATGGATCTTGACGAAGAGCTTCCTGAAGACATTGAAGATGAGAGCGTTTACGTGATGGTACCGAATAAGCATGACCTGAATCTTGGTAAAGGCTTCGCACTCACTTTCGCTGAGGAGCAACTCGCAGACTCATATCAAACAATTGCAGAGTTTTTTCGCAAGCGTGGGGCCTACGGATTGTTTAAGGAGTTTCTGGAACGAAAGGGTCGCCTTGAGGCTTGGTACGACTATGAGGCCAAAGCAACTGAACTTGCTCTGCGCGAGTGGGCTGCTGATGAGGGGCTTTCAATAGCGGCCGGGTTTGATAATGATGCAGGCTATTGATCCGGCACGAATCAAGTAGCACGTCATGCCCGCGAAGGCGGGTATCCAGTGGCGCGCAGAGCGCGCCGATGGTTATATTGCTGGATTCCGGGTCAAGCCCGGAATGACGAAGCTGATACTGTTTGCGCGCCGGATCAATAACCCTGCGCTCCAGTTCGCTCACTCCCGTCATTGCAGCACGCCTTCGGCACGCCCCTCGGCTACACGCTTAATCTCCCTGATTTAATGGGATCAACGTTTTTCCATGCCGCTGTTTTCAGCAAATTTCAACATTGATACCAGGTGGCTTCAGCCGGGCTCAGATCGATACGGTGCGTCCGCACGATTGAGGCCACCGTGTAGCATTTGGTTTACTTATTAAATTCAAGCTTTTCGGTCAATTCACTACCCTTTTCCCGAGGCAAACAGTAGACTTAGCACAAGGTGTGGATGGCTTTCTCTTTTCCATTATTTCTTCGCGCGCGCGATGTCATGGCTTCGCACTTTTCAGTCGCATTACTTCGCAACGCAGTTGCCAAAGGAGGCGAAAATGAAATTCCCCAGCATGCATTTTTTTCCCGTTCTTGACGATGCCGCCATTGAGGCGGTACTTGTAAGTTGGCGCACTGCATTTCCTGAGATGGGCGTTTTTGCGCTGTTGCCTGAAGCCGAAAAAGGCGGCGTCGCACGCATTCAGGCGTTGTGCAGGCGAAGCAAGGTTCCGCTGGTGGGCGCGGTTTTTCCCGCGCTGGTTGAGAGCGGTGAATTCCGCACTCAGGGTTTGTGGCTGCTGCGATTCGATTCGATGCCGTATGCGGCTCTGCATGAAAATCTTCCCCATGACCCCGCCGGTGCAGCACAGGCTGCCGCAGAGATTGGTAGCCAGATTCGCGCCCAGATCAATGACGATCCGCAGGTGACGCTGTTTTTGCTGTTTGATTCGCTGGTGCCCAATATCAGCACACTGCTCGACGAGCTGTATTTGCAATTGGCCAACCGCGTGCATTATGTCGGCGCCAATGCCGGTAGCGAAACCTTTCAGCCCATGCCCTGCCTTTTCGACAGTGAGCGCATTATCCAGAACGGTGTGTTGCTGATGTTGCTACAGCCGCATCTGGGTGCGATGCTGGCGCACGGTTACAGCGCGCCGCCTAAAATGATTTCGGCCACTTCTACCGACGGCAATCGCATCAAGCAGATTGATTGGCGTCCGGCTTTCGAGGTTTATCAGGAATTGGTTCGCGCGCAATCCGGGGTGGAGGTGACGCGCGAGAATTTTTACCAGCATGCGGTGCATTTTCCGTTTGGCATTATCCGCGCCAACCATGAAATTCTGGTGCGTATCCCTGTTGCGCTGGAGGAGGACGGTTCGCTGTTTTGCGTGGGCGAGGTCCCGGCCAATGCGGTGCTGACCCTGCTTGAGGCGCCGAAGGTCGATTCGCCGCAGACCTTGCAGACTCTGGTGCAGGGTTTGACCGGCCTCAATGGCAAACTGGCCGGAAGCGAGCTGTTGTTGTTCTATTGTGCCGGTCGTCGGCTGCATCTGGGGTTGGAGGCCGCCACCGGCGAGCTGCGCCAGTTTGCGCTGCTTACCGGGGCGACGCCTGTTGCCGGTGCGCTTTCCCTGGGCGAGATCGGCAGTTCGCTGCAGTGGGGTTATCCGCTGTTTCACAATGCCACGCTGGTCGCTGCTCGCTGGAATATTCCTGAAAACCGGAGTTGAGGGGTTTGCAGGTGCGAATTTACTTCGCAGAGGTTCTTGCACCCAGTGAGTGTTCGCACGCTCAACAAGTTATGTGCGAATGAATTCGCACCTACACTGGCGGCGCATGGTATTGGGTTTCCAGAGTATTTATCTTCAACAACGTTTTTGGATAATGGCTAGCTATGGAACACGGTTACATCCTGAGCATTTTGTACGAGATGGCGCTGGTCATCGGCGGCGAGGTGAGCGTCAAACCCTTGCTCACCAGGATGTTGCAGCGGCTGCTTTATCACACCTCTTTTCCAGCCGGATTTGTCTGTTTGCAGGTGCCTTCTGCCGGGGCCGATGCTGCGGGCATGATCGAGGTGCGTCTCGATGCCGCCGTTGGCGATTACGTGCTGAGCGGCCTGATCGGGCAAACGATTCGTCTGCCGTCGCGCTTGCTGCTGGGAGCGGCAGAACGCGGCGAGGATGCCTCTCTGCCCGAGTCTCTGCCCGGAAAGTTTAGCCAGTACAAAGCCTATTTGCGCTTGCCTATCGACGGCCAGGGTGTGATTGTCCTGCTGTCGCCGCATTTGCCCGACAGTGACTTGCCGCTGACTCAGCTGTTTCAGCCGGTGATGGCCAATCTTGCCAAGGCGATTGTGCTGTGCCGTTCCCACGATGCCTACACCGGCGGTTTGATCGCAGCGCGCGACACCAGCCAGTTGGCGCTGGCAACCAGCGAGGAGAAGTTGCGCGCCATCAGTACCGCCGCGCTGGATGCCCTGATCATGGTCGATGACAACAGCACGCTGGTATTCTGGAATCCTGCCGCTGAGCGCATACTTGGCTACCGCGCCGACGAGGCGCTTGGTCAACCCCTGCACCAACTGCTGACGCCGCAACGCTACCAGAGCAGTGCCGTTGAGGGTTTTAATGCTTTCCGCAACAGCGGGCAAGGGCCGGTAATCGGCAAGTCCATCGAGATCGAAGCTCGGCACAAGGACGGACGCGAAATCCCCGTCGAGTTGTCCATTTCGGCGCTCAAGATCAGCGGCCGCTGGCATGCGGTCGGTATTCTGCGCGACATTACCGAGCGTAAATTTGCCGAGCAGGAAATGCTTTTGCTTGCCGCGATTGTCGAATCTTCCGACGATGCGATTATGAGCAAATCGCTGGATGGCACCATATTGTCCTGGAATGCAGGTGCGGAAAAGTTGTACGGTTACACTGCAGCCGAGATCAAAGGCCAGCCGATGTCATTGCTGGTGCCCGCCGACCGCGCGGGCGAAATTCCGGAATTGCTGGATCGCATCCGGCGCGGGGAGCAGATCAAACGTTATGAAACCATACGGGTGCGCAAGGATGGCGTACATCTGCCCATTTCGTTGACGGTGTCGCCGTTGCGCGATGCTTCCGGGCAGGTAGTCGGCGCTTCGGCAATTGGCCGCGACATTACCGAGCGCAAGCGTGCCGAGGCGGAGTTGCGACACAGCGAAGCCGGACTCAAGGAAGCGGAACGTATCGCTCTGCTGGGCAATTGGGAGCTGGATCTGGTGGCGAACGTATTGAGCTGGAGCGATGAGATTTATCGCATCTTCGAGCTTGATCCCAATCTGTTCGGCGCTACCTATGAAGCTTTCCTGAATGCTATTCATCCCGATGATCGCGACCTGGTCAACCAGGCTTATTCCGACTCGCTCAAGAACCGTACTCCTTATGACATCGTGCATAGATTGCTGATGCAGGATGGGCGCGTCAAATATGTCAATGAACGCTGCGAAACCTATTTCGACGATGCCGGAAAACCCTTGTTGTCCATCGGCACGGTTCAGGACATCACCAAGCGCCGTCTCGCCGAATTGGGCTTGCAGAAATCCAACCGCGCCTTGCATGCGCTGAGCACCTGCAACGGCGTGCTTGTTCGCGCCGCAGACGAGATGCAATTGCTCAACGATATTTGCAGTGTGCTCGTTGACATAGGGGGTTATCAGCTTGCCTGGGTGGGATTTGCAGAGCCGGACGAAAACAAAAGTGTTCGTGTGGTTGCACGTGCGGGTGCCAAATCCGATTATCTGGATCACATACAGGTTACCTGGAGCGACACACCAGAAGGACAGGGCCCCACCGGTACGGCAATTCGCACCGGCGAATTCCAGGTTGCGCAGGATATCCTGCATGACCCGAAATTCCTTCCCTGGCGCGATCAGGCTGTCGCCCGCGGATATGCTTCGAGCATTTCCTTCCCTTTGTTCGACGACAGTAACCGCGTTTTTGGCGCCATGAACCTGTATGCCTTGGAGCCAAACGCTTTCGATGCGGATGAGATCAAGTTGTTGCAGGAGTTGTCCGGTGACCTGGCCTTCGGCATTCGCATGCTGCGGCTGCGCGTTGAGCGCGATCACTTGCACGAGAAGCAGCAGCATAGCGATGAATCCGTCAAGCAGGCGCTGGCCGGCACAATCCAGGCAATTGCGCTCACTGTGGAAAAGCGCGACCCCTACACAGCCGGCCACCAGCGTCGTGTCGCCAATTTAAGCGTCGCCATCGCCGGTGTACTCGGTCTTGCCGAGGAGCGCATCACCGGGCTGCGACTGGGCGCTACCATTCACGATATCGGCAAGATCTATGTCCCCGCCGAGATCCTCACTCGCCCCGGTCAACTGTCGAAGATTGAATTTGATTTCATCAAGACTCACCCGCAAGTGGGCTACGAAATCATGAAGGATGTGAAGTTACCCTGGCCGGTGGCGGAGATGATTTTTCAGCATCACGAGCGGCTGGATGGAAGCGGTTATCCTCAGGGCTTGAAAGGCGACGATATTCTGCTCGAGGCCCGCATCCTGACAGTGTCCGACGTGACGGAAGCCATGATGACGCATCGCCCCTATCGTGCTGCGCTCGGACTCGATGTCGCCCTTGCCGAAATCACCAGATACCGCGGAATTTACTACGATGCGGCAGTGGTGGATGCGTGTCTGCATCTGTTTCGCGACAAGGGATTCAGTTTGAGCGGTTAAGTTTCTGTGGATACTTTCTCCAGCACTTGCCATGCCAATCCCCTGCAAACATTTCCAAGTACGGTTGGCAGCTCGTGGGGAATCTCGGTATGCAACAGCAATTTGCTTGAACTGACTGCATACACCGGGTCAAGAAGCCGCTCGCGGTAGTCCTGCATCAATTCGTCCAGAGTGCGTTCTGCCGCCATTTGTTGCCATGGGTTGGTTGGCCATTGCGAGGGCAATCCTAATGCGCGCGGATATTCATCAAGGTCGTTGCGCACAGTCCGGATATCTTCATGCGAATCGCGAAACGGCAGCAGCACCAGGCCGGACATTTCATATAGCTGCTTGTCCATCTCGGGATGATTGGCAACGCCATCGACGACGCCAAACCATTCGGGCATGGTTTGCAGTTTGGCGATGATCTTTTCAAATTTTTCCGGCGAGCGACCGTCAAGCGGCGTGTAGAGGCGACCTTCGCGCGACACAGGTTCGCGGTAGGTGTCGGTCATTACTGCTATGGAGTGTTTGCCCAGCAAGCCAAGGCCATGGCACAGCATGTGGGTTATGCTGGTTTTGCCGGTGCCGCCCTTGTTGCCAATGACACAAATCAGCCGGTTCATCATGCTTGTCCTTGCAGTTTTCCCGTTAAATCGGGTTTGCGGTAGCGTGATTCTAGCGATTGTGTTGGCGTGGCTTACCTCGAATAGAATGGGGAAAATGCCCCATTCAAAGGCTTTCGGCGCATGGACTTGCGCAGTTTGTTCTATCTGACACTGCTTTTTATATTTCGCGCTTTTTCTCGGCTTTTACACTGAAGAAGTCTCCACCCTTTTTCACAACGTCGTCAGTTCCCCAGTCAATTGATTTTTCATAGGGGACAAGGCGGGGAATATGTTTGGCACAGTGAATATAGGCTTCTTCGACTTCCACCAGAAACCAGAATGCCGGTTTCTTGCCGCCGGTAGTTGCATTTTCTGCTGCGACTGCTTGCTGAAATTCAGCCGGCAATACATCAAAGGCGCCATCTTCCCGAAGGTATGCTTTTCCATTGATATGCAGGCCGATTGTATTTTCCAGAAAATCCATAATGAGAATTCCCATATGTGGATTTTCATTTACGTTGCCGCCGCTCGCTACAACGCCATTTCCCCTGTATTCCGGCCACATGATGTGCTTGTTGTCTACCACCCAGACAAACCCGGGCTCTCCTGCACGGTATGAGCAATCGCACTCGCCATGAGCATCGCTGCTGGCAATGAACATCATGGTTTGTTTTGCTATGAACTCCTGCATGGCCGGGTTCAGGTAATCCAGCATTTGGTTGTTGTAAAAGCCAAGCGCGCGCTTTTCGTTTCCCAATTCAATTTGCAGTGCATGCTCTCCGTGTGATCCAGGCAGCTTTGGTTTCTCAGTGTTGAGTTCGCTCATGTTTGCTCATTACATAATTGATTTACGATACTGAAACCCGCTGCCACAGGTCTATTGGGCGACCTGTGGCGTTCGGGCTTGATGTGCTTATTTGCACCTCACCATTTTTCTGCTTCTTCGCGCAGAGCCAGTCCCAGATTCTGCAGCATCGGGGCGTTCTCTGCTCCCAGATACTCTGCATATTCCGTTTCGCTCAGGTTGAAGTGCTGGTGCCAATTCCAGCGGGGAACAAGTACGGCATCTCCGGCTTCCCAGTCGGCGCGCACGCCTTCGACAATGCTGTATCCCTTGCCTTTCAGGATGTAGATGATTGTCTCGTAGGTATGGCGATGTTTGCGGGTCCTGCCTCCGCCGGGAATGCCACCGATGGATACGCTGACGGCTCTGCTCGGAAGATCCACGATATGCACCGGGTGTTTCCTGTCGTCGGTGAATCCCTGATTGGCTTTGTTTTTGGTGCCGGTCACATCCTTGTGAATGAGAGGCCGGTCGGGTCTGGCAATTTCAATTGTGGCAATGGTTTCGCCGAAGTCACGTGAAGAGTAGATGTAGTCGTCTGGTTTCATGGTCAGTTCTATCCTGGCTCGTTTATGAGGGTTGATTGTGATGCTGAAATTCTGCAGGAGATGCGAGTACGATTTCAGGCAGGTTTCATTGCCATTGCTCTGGCCTGCAATGCATCGAAAAAGGCATTCCTGATGCTGAGTGCCATTAGCATGCCCTCGCGAATCGGTTTGCGGTTTTCCGGATGATTTGCGTAGTCGATGGCGATTTCCGTCAATGTATCTCCGTGCTGATCATCAAGCGCAGCGTGAAGGTCAAAAAATACGCGATCACGCAGGGAAATATCGAGGTGCCGTTCAATCGCTTTTATGAATGGCCGGTAGATATATTTGACGATGTTCTCGGTGCCGAGTCCGATTGCGCCGAGGGCACGAGCAGGACCTTCCTTGGAACACAGGGAAAAGAATAAATCGCGCCAGATGAGCGCTTCATCCGCGTACTCGTTTTTGCTCCTGAATTCCTTGTCTACGCCTGCGGCATTCATATAGCGCGAGAATAGTTCCGGGTGCGGGATGCCGTCCACCCACTCCAGTTCGATGCCAATTGTCCCGAGCAATGCCGCGTTTTCCGCATCGATTCTTCCGGTCTCTTCAACCAGATTTTTCATGAGCGCCTTGCGGTGCTCGCCATTCTCGAGTTGAGCGATGGTGGCGGTGAGGTAGCGGATAAAATCGAGGGAATAGGCGGAATACTGGAAGACGAAGTCTTTCAGCGCGCCCTTGACGTCAGGAACTTCGCCGTTGATGAGTTGCTGTAAATACGGGTGATTGACTGCGCGATGGGTACAAGCTTGCTCACATAGTGCGGTAACAAATTCATGTCCTGCCTTGACGGCTGTTGATCCACTCATATTGATATCCCCTTTCTCTTTTTATAAATCTATTTTGATCTTCAAGTATTTGTTGATAGTCATCAAGTTTATATATGGCTGCTTTGTCTCCTTTCTTCAGTGCACAAAAATGAATACGCCAGATCTTGTTTCAGATCTGGCGACCGATTTATATGGAACGATATAGTGAATACAAACGGCTTTCTTCCAGTTGAACTCTCTTGACCAGCACTGCGCCAATTTCATCGAGTTCCGCCAGGAAACTTGCCACTGTGGAATGCGTTAGGGGGACCGCACCGTGCTTTTCAGTAAATTTCATGACCACGCGGGCGATGCCGTTCATTTCCGTACGCAGGCCGGAAATGAAATCGGATGTGTCTACGTCATTTGCATATATCTGCTGCACGTAGACATAAAATCGCACGTTTTCCACGGCAAGATGTGTCTGCAGAGCGAGCTTGAACTCGTGCAAAATCTTTTGAATTTCTGTGAAATGTCCTTGGGTTGCTGCCGATTTGATGGCGGTGAATAGCTTCACCAGTTCCTGATGATCTTCCTTGAGCTTGTCTATCAGCAATACATCGTAACTAATACCCGTATGCAGTACTGTTTCTTTGCTTGTTTCGGCTTCTTTTGTGCTGCTACCAAACAAAAATGAAAAAAGTCCCATTTGATACCCTCCTGAAAGTTGTAGTTTTGGTGATTTCAAGTTCTTCCCCCTCGCGCGCTTTAAGGATTGTGCACTTTGGGGAAATATCGTTAATGACTCAACCAATCATGCTCGTCTGAGTTACTCCCACTACTTCATACAGGGACTCTTCAAGAGCAACTGCGATTATGTTTTATCATTTTCCTGTTACATCGCGATTAACTATATCACGGGCATTGTTTTATTTTGGTCACATGTATTTGCCAAGCGCAGAGACACAATGAATTCAATTGTGTTTAACTGTTTATAAAGTTCAGCATACTTGTACATCTCTGCATAATTCACGCGTGTTCATATTCCGTCATTGGATGATGGAATATTGACGAGCGGCATGTGATCCAGACAAATGGCATGTGTAATTTTGATCTGGGTTTCATTTTCAGGCACTAAAGAGCAGGGTCTTTGTTCGGATTGGTCAGAATTCTGGCAACTACCTCCTTTTTTTACGGCAATCTTGTTCAAGCCAGGATGTGCAGGCAATTCTGCTTTAATCTGTGGTTGGACGTTTCAACTTGTTGAAGTTAAAACAGAAACAAACTTTCAGTTTGTTTTGGAGATGAGGATTTGTTTTGTGGTTCTGATGCCCTGTAACAAAAAAGCAGCCGAAGCTGCTTTTTTGTTTGAAGCTGATGCGATTTGGCCTAGTGCGTGTGCTTGCGAACCTGCTGAATTGCGCGCAGTTGGGCAATGGCTTCTGCCAACTCGGCCTGCGCTTGCGCGTAGTCGATGTCGGAAGTGCGGTTCTTCATCGCTTCTTCCGCTGCTTGCTTGGCTTCCAGCGCGCGTGCTTCATCCAAGTCGCCGCCGCGAATCGCGGTGTCGGCCAGAATGGTCACAACGTTTGGCTGTACTTCCAGCATGCCGCCGGAAACGTAGATCAGCTCTTCCTGCTCCTGGTCCGGACGCTTGATGCGCACCGCACCGGGTTTGATGCGGGTCATCAGGGCGGTGTGACGCGGGTAGATACCCAGTTCGCCCATCTCGCCCGGTACCACGACGACTTCGGCGAGGCCGGAGAAAATCTGCTCCTCAGCGCTTACGACGTCCACATGTACGGTCATTGCCATAATCGGCTCCTAATTGTTATTGCAGCGTCTTGGCTTTTTCTACCGCTTCTTCGATTCCGCCCACCATGTAGAACGCTTGTTCCGGCAGGTGATCGTATTCGCCGTCGACGATGCCCTTGAAGCCCTTGATGGTGTCCTTCAGGGTTACGTACTTGCCCGGGCTACCGGTAAACACTTCGGCAACGTGGAACGGTTGCGACAGGAAACGCTGAATCTTACGCGCACGTGCCACAGCCAGTTTGTCTTCCGGAGACAGTTCGTCCATACCCAGAATCGCGATAATGTCGCGCAATTCCTTGTAGCGCTGCAGCGTGGACTGCACTGCACGTGCCGTGTTGTAGTGCTCTTCGCCCACAACCAGCGGATCCAGCTGGCGGGAGGTGGAGTCCAGCGGATCAACTGCGGGGTAAATACCCAGCGAGGCGATGTCACGGCTCAACACAACGGTGGAGTCAAGGTGCAGGAAGGTGGTCGCAGGCGACGGGTCGGTCAAGTCATCCGCAGGAACGTAAACGGCCTGGATGGAAGTGATCGAGCCAACCTTGGTCGACGTAATGCGCTCTTGCAGACGGCCCATTTCTTCAGCCAGTGTCGGTTGATAACCCACGGCGGAAGGCATACGGCCCAGCAGCGCGGACACTTCGGTTCCGGCCAGGGTGTAGCGGTAAATGTTGTCCACGAAGAACAGGATGTCGCGGCCTTCGTCGCGGAACTTTTCAGCCATGGTCAGGCCGGTCAGCGCCACGCGCAGACGGTTGCCGGGCGGCTCGTTCATCTGACCGAACACCATCGCAACTTTGGACTTGGAGAAGTCCTTGTTGTCGATAACGCCGGCTTCTGTCATTTCATGGTAGAAGTCGTTACCTTCACGGGTACGCTCACCCACACCGGCGAACACGGACAAACCGCTGTGTTCTTTGGCGATGTTGTTGATGAGTTCCAGCATGTTCACAGTCTTGCCCACGCCGGCGCCGCCGAACAGGCCAACCTTACCGCCCTTGGCAAACGGGCAGACCAGGTCAATCACCTTGATGCCGGTTTCCAGCAAGTCAACGGACGGGGACAGTTCATCGAACTTGGGGGCAGCATGGTGAATGGGGCGTCTTTCGGTGCACTGGATTTCGCCAACTTCGTCGATCGGGCGACCCAGCACGTCCATGATGCGGCCGAGTGTGCCGGTACCAACCGGTACCGAGATCGCAGCACCGGTGGCATTGACCAGCATGCCGCGGCGCAGACCGTCGGATGAGCCCATCGCAATGGTACGCACGACGCCGTCGCCCAGTTGCTGCTCGACCTCAAACGTCAAACCAACTTCGGCTGTGGAGGTTCCAGCGTCAGCCAGCGTCAGCGCTTCGTA
>JBAQDF010000013.1:0-9384 GCA_049286265.1 Sideroxyarcus sp. | reverse complement strand
CACGAAGTGGTAGGTTAACGGCTGCGGCGTATCCTGTAAGCGCACCTCGCGCGAGATTTCCCGCCAGATATTTTTGTCGAATTCGGGGAAATGCGCATCGCCTTCCACATCCTGCTGGATTTCGGTGATGTAGAGCGTATCTACCACCGGTACGGCCTGCCGGTAAAGCTCCGCACCGCCCACGATAAAAATCTCTTCATCCCCGGCGCAAACCGCAATCGCCTCATTCAGCGAATGCGCGATGACACAGCCTGCAATTTCCAGGTCGGCATTGCGCGTCACGACAACGGTGGTGCGTCCCGGCAGCGGCTTGCCGATGGAGTCAAATGTCTTGCGCCCCATGATCATGTGATGGCCCATGGTCAGCGCCTTGAAGTGTTTCAAATCTTCCGGGCAGCGCCAGGGCAGTGTGTTGTTCACGCCGATGGTGCGGTTCTTCGCCATGGCTACAATCAACGACAAAGACGAGGATTTTGGATTTTGGATTTGGGATTTGGGTTGGGTGTTTGAGGTCATATTATTCCACTTGGTTTGCGATGGATTTCTTCAGTCCGCCAAGCATCCTTCCTATTTCGCCTGTTTGAGATAGCAGCACAGTGCAGGTGTCAGCATCAACAAAATTCAGACGTAAAGCAATCTGTAACTGTGTTTCGAGCTCCATCACAGAACCAAGGGCAATGGAAATGTGATTGAGGTATGCTCCAGTGGCCTTGCGCCCATGACCTTCGGCGATGTTGGAAGGAACAGAGACTGCGGCGCGCCTGATTTGGGATGTCAGCCCGAAGCGCTCGTCATTAGGGAAAATGGCAGTGATTTTATAGATGGACGTCACTAAATCCATCGCCTTTTGCCAGACAACCAGATCACTATATTTCATCTGCCGTCTCCATTAAATCCTAAATCCCAGTTCCCAAATCCTAAACAGCTACTGGCGCTTTAATGGCGGGATGCGGATCGTAGCCTTCCAGTGTGAAGTCTTCGAACTTGAAGCCGAAGATATCCTTCACATCCGGGTTGATCTTCATGGTCGGCAATGCGCGCGGTTCGCGCGACAGCTGCAAGCGCGTCTGTTCCATGTGATTTGAATAAAGATGCGCATCGCCGAAGGTGTGCACGAAGTCGCCGTACTCCAGTCCGCACACCTGCGCCATCATCATGGTGAGCAGCGCATAACTTGCGATGTTGAACGGCACGCCGAGGAAAATATCCGCGCTGCGCTGGTACAACTGGCAGGACAACTTTCCGTCTGCGACATAAAACTGAAAGAACGCATGGCAGGGCGCCAATGCCATCTTGTTCAGTTCGCCCACGTTCCAGGCCGAGACGATGATGCGGCGTGAATCGGGGTTGTGCTTTATCTGCTCGACGGCATCCCATATCTGGTCGATCACGCGGCCGTCCACGGCTTCCCACGAGCGCCACTGCTTGCCGTAGACCGGGCCGAGGTTGCCGTTTTCGTCCGCCCATTCGTCCCAGATTGAAACCCCATGCTCCTTGAGGTATTTGGTGTTGGTGCTGCCCTGCAAAAACCACAGCAATTCATGGATGATGGATTTCAGGTGGCACTTCTTGGTGGTGACCAGCGGAAAACCCTTGGAAAGATCGAAGCGCATCTGGTAGCCGAACACGCTGGTGGTGCCGGTGCCGGTGCGGTCGGCTTTGTGGGTGCCGTGGTCCAGCACATGTTGCATCAGGTCTAGGTAGTTGCGCATGGTGTCGTTCTTGGTGTGACGGCGCCGGGTGACGCCCATTTTAGGGGCGTAATGCTAGCACAGGGGAGCGGACAATCTGTCAGCCCTGCCTGATGGTTATACTAATATTTGTTTGAAATTAGTATAACCATCCGGACATATTGAGCGTGCAGCGAAGCGGTCGCTGCCAGCCTGCAGTGCTTGCGCTACTCGAAATCTACGGGGATCTCGACTCCGGCGCGATCGGTGCAAACCCCCGCCGGATTCATTCGTGATTTCCATGCAAAGCGGCACGAGATTTCCTGTCCATCGGCAGATTTGGCAATCGTCTCGAAGAAGTACACCGTATGCTCGGTATCGAGGCCGGACATTATCCTTTGCCAGTGCTTCGGATTGGTACCTGCATAGCGCTTGCGCAGTTCGTTCAAATTGGTCTGACGCTTGATAGTGAAGCCGCCCGCTTCGTAATTCCGATCTGGTGCAGTTAAAACAAGACGATTGGCGTCGCCCCCGTTATGCACCAGTTCGCCACCTATGAATTGTGCATTGCCTGCTTTAGCCAGGGGGTGCACTTGCCCACCGCAGCCCGCAAGCGCCAGAATTATCAGCAGTTCCGAGTAGCATCTTTTCATGATATTTCCCTCCATCAATAAATCGCAGATGTGTGTCTTGTCCCATGCGCGCAGAAGCGCTTCGGAGACGGCATTTCTTGCGCGACAAGTCGTCCACTTTCATAATGCCCCCTGTATTTCGACCGCAGTTACCTGATAACTGCCGCGCCCTGCTAGCCCACAGTCGGAGGCTCGCAACGCCTGCAAGACTTCATCTACATCGCCGTCCTGGAGCAGGATGTCCACGCGTACATGCGGCGTGTAGCCGATCACGCGGTCGCGAGCAGACAGCGCTGTGTCGTATTCGTCTTGCGCACTATGGCCCTCGACCCGAGTGAAGGTAAATCCGGTCACCTGTTCGAGGCTGTGCAGAACATCGGCCAACGCACGCTGGATATCAGCATGCACGAATAACGTCAGGTTTTTCATAATGCGCTCCTTTGAGAAGTCTGGATGCGTCGCTCCGTACGTGTCTCGATCCAAGCGTAGAGTGTGGGCAACAGCACCAGCGTCAGCAGTGTGGAGGTGAACAGCCCGCCGATCACCACCACGGCCAGTGGCCGCTGCAATTCGGAGCCGGGGCCGGAGGCGAGCAGCATCGGCATGAGGCCGAGGCTGGCGATGAGCGCCGTCATGAGCACCGGCCGCAAGCGGCGCTCCGCACCTTCCTGCACTGCTTGCAGTATCGTGCGTCCCGTCTCGCGCAGCTGGTTGATATAGGCCACCATCACTACGCCGTTCAACACGGCAACACCAAACAGCGTGATGAATCCCACCGATGCGGGCACCGACAGATAAAGCCCGGAGAGATAGAGGCTCACTACACCGCCGATCAGGGCGAACGGAATGTTCAGGATGATCAGCCCGGCCTGGCGCACCGAACGGAAGGTCGAGAACAGCATGAAAAAGATCAGTGCGATGGATACCGGCACGACCACACCCAGACGTTGCGCCGCGCGCTGCTGGTTCTCGAACTGCCCGCCGTAGTCGATGTGGTAGCCCTCTGGCAGTTTCACCTCGCGCTCGATGGCAGCCCGCAGCTCCTCGACAAAGCCCACGACATCGCGCCCCTCTACGTTGGTACGCACAGCGACCAGCCGACGCGCCGCTTCACGTTGGATCAGCACCGGCCCGTCCGCTTCCCTGACATCGGCGACCTCACCGAGAGGAACCAGCGCACCGCCCGCAGTCCGGATCAGCAGCGCCTTGATCGCCGCAGGCGAGGCACGCGCGGCTTCCGGATAGCGCACCAGCACACCGAAGCGGCGGCTGCCTTCGATGATCTCGGACACCACCTTGCCGCCGACGGCGGATTCGACCACGGCGTTCACATCCTCGTTGTTGAGGCCGTAACGCGCGAGCCTTGCCGAGACGATGGCGACCGTGAGGTAGCCTTGCCCGGAAAGGCGTGCGCGGAACACGTCGCTCGCGCCCGGGGTGCGATTGACGATCTCTTCGATCTTGCCGGACAGGGCTTCCAGTGTGGCGAAGTCGTCACCGACGAGCTTAATGGCGACATCGGCGCGCACACCCGACAGCATTTCCGACACGCGCATGTCGATCGGCTGGCTGAAACCGGCCTCGACACCCAGTTCCTCGAAGGGTTTGAGTTTCTCGCGCAGCTTCTCTTGGAAAGCTTCAAGACCGTAGCCCCATTCTGCGCGAGGCTTGGTCTGCAGGAAGCAATCGGTCTGATAGAAACCCATCGGGTCGAGCCGCAATTCATCGGCCCCGCTGCGGCAAATCATGCCGGTGACCTCGGGGATTTCCAGAATCGCTTTCTGGATCGGCGCGTCCAGCGCAAGCGATGCTTCCAGTGAGATGTCGGAAGCTTTTTCCAGGTTCACCACTGTTTTCCCCTCGTCCATCGTCGGCATGAACTCCTTGCCGATCAACGGAAACAACGCTGCGGCAGCGAAAAGCAGCACAATCGCGCCGAACACGGCGGACTTGCGATACTCAATCGCCCAGCGCATCGTCGGCAGATACACGCGCTTGATCGCCGCCAGCAGACGGTCTTCGCCGTGTGCGCCGGAGCGCATGAGGAAGCTCGCCAGCACCGGAATCACGCTGAGCGACAGCAGCAGTGAACCCAGCAGCGCAAACACGATGGTCAGTGCGAGCGGCCCGAACATGCGGCCTTCGAGCCCGGTGAGGGAGAACAGCGGCAGGAACACGATGACGATGATGAGGATGCCGGACAGTACCGGAGCGGACACCTCGGCTACGGCGCGATAGACCAGATGCAGGCGGCTCACGCCCTTGGGTGCATTTGCGAGCTGGGTGTGGACGTTTTCCACCACCACCACGGCCGCGTCCACCAGAATGCCGATGGCAATGGATAGTCCGCCCAGCGACATGAGGTTGGCGCTGACGCCAAACAGGTTCATCAGGATGAAGGTGGACAGCACCGTCAACGGCAGGATCAGCGCCACGGTGAGCGCCGCGCGCAGGTTGCCGAGCAGCACGATCAGCACCAGGATCACCAGCACCACCGCCTCGGCGAGCGCCATCTCCACCGTGAGCACCGCCGCGTTGATGAGATCGGTGCGGTCATAGTATGGCTCGACGGTGACGCCCTTGGGGAGCGTGGGGGCAAGGCGCGCGAGTTCCTGCTTGACGGATTCGACCACCGTGCGGCTGTTGGCGCCGACGCGCAGCAGCACAAGGCCGGTCACGATCTCGCCTGCGCCATCGGCCGTGACGCCGCCGAAGCGCACCAGCGATCCTTCTGCGACCTGAGCGACGTCGCCGACCCGTAACGGCATGCCGCTGCGGGTCACTACGCTGATGCGCTTGATGTCGTCGGCATTCTTGAGTTGTCCGACCGTGCGCACCAGCAGCATCTTGTCGCCGCGGTTGACGCGGTCACCGCCTGCGTTGCGGTTATTGCGCGCAATGGCGTGCTCCAGATCTTCAATCGTCAAACCTTGTGCGGCAAGCTTGTGCGGATCGGGGCGAACCTCGAAGGCGCGCACGAAGCCGCCCATCGCATTGACATCCGCCACGCCGTCCACAGCCCGCAGTTGCGGCCGGATCACCCAGTCCTGAAGGGTACGCAGTTCGCTGCTCGAATAGCCATATCCCTTGACCCGGTACATGTAGATGTCGCTCAAGGGCGTGGCTATCGGTGCCAGCACGACTTCCGCATCCATGGGAAGCGCCCCGCGTACCTGATTGAGCCGCTCAGAAACCTGCTGGCGCGCCCAATAGATGTCGGTGCCGTCCTCAAAGTCGATGACGATGTTGGATATGGCGTACTTGGTGGTCGAACGCAGGAGCTTCAGGCGCGGGATGCCCTGCATCTCCATCTCGATGGGGAAGGCAATGCGCGACTCGACCTCGGTCGGTGCAAGCCCCGGCGCCTTGACGAGCACCTGCACTTGCGGCGGCGAAATGTCGGGGAATGCGTCGATGGGCAGCGTGCGGAATGCCCACAGCCCGCCGATGACTACGGCGACGGCGACGATCAACATCATCAGGCGCTGGATCAGCGCAAAACGGATAAGTGCAGCGATCATGGCTGGTACTCCTTCGGGTCAACAACGGATAATCCGGCGGCAAATCTCACTTCCGCCGAGGCCAGCGCGCATTCGTGCAGCAGTTCCAGATAACGTGTACGGGCATCGAAGTAGGCATGGCTGGCATCGACCAGGGCCAGCACGTTGGATTCGCCAGCGGCGAAACTGCGGCGGGTCAGCTCAAACATTTTTCGCGCCGGTTCGATGAGTTGTTCTTCCATCAACCGTGTTTGATCTTGCAGGCGAGTCAGTTGGGTATATGCCTGTTCCAGTCGCGTCTTGGCATCCCGACGCAATGTATCGTAGCGCGCCCGGCTTGCATCGGCATCGGCCCTGGCTTTGCCTTCCATGGCGCGATTCCGGCTCCAAACAGGAATCTCTATCCCTACGCCAATCCCCGTTATATTCATGGTGGCGCCATTGTTGTAATCGCGGTCATGAAACAATTTCAAAACAGGGTCGGCATAGCGCCTTGATTCAGCCACCTTGATACCCATTTCCGCAGTCTCCGTTTCACGGCGGGCCGCCTCTACGGCGGGATGCAGATCAAGTTTGTCGGCCAACACGGCAAATGCTGCCGGATATTCAGGAAGTATCAGCGGCATCGTCTCCGGGGAGTCCTTGCCATTGAGGACGAGCAGGCTCTTGAATCCGATCAAGGCATTCTCCAGATCGCGCTCGGCCAAAACGTCTGCCTGGTGTGCTTCTTCTCGCAAAAGAGCGAGCCGCCCCGTTTCAAGCGGCGTCAAATATCGCTTTATCCGATCTTCTTTTGTCGCTATTTTTCCCGCAGCGAAACTGTTGGTGAGTTGCAGCCGTTCGTGAGCCAATTGATGCTTCGCGGTCGCAAACTGCGCCGCATGGAAGACACGGGCCGTCTCGCGTTCCAGCAACAGGAACTGTTCGCGGCCACCGGCTTGCGCTGCAGCCAGCTCGGATTCGGCAGCGGCACGCTGATATCCAAGTCGGTGTATCGGCAGCGGCTGGGCGAGGGCGATCTGCGCGAGCTTGCTGCCACCCCGTCCGCTTAACTGGCCAATCTTGTTGTCGGCGCGCAGATCGACGCTGGGGTTGGGCCAGTTTCCCGCCTGGTCCAATTCCATGCGGCGCGCTTCGATGGCCGCTTCCGACTGGCGGCGTTCCGGCGCGATCTCCAGCACCCGCCTGATCGAGGATTCAAGGGCCCAGGCCTTGCCATTCGCAGGGGTGATCGTTGTCGCAGACACAGCGGGCAGCGCGGCAGGGATGGTTTCTGCAAGAACAGGGATGGAATACAACGCCGCCATCACCAGCGGCAATAAAAATCTAAGCATCGAATTCTCCAGACAAGACTACGTTGGAATTCGGCGAGGCTTAGTGTCGCTAATTGCGAAAAAAACGAAACTGAAGGAACCCCGCCGGATCAGGCGAGGATTGTCCTGGGCGGACGGTATAGATCGTTGGAGGAGTGTGACAGCAGGGTGGTCTGCAACGAGGGAACCGGGATATCGACGAGCTCGGGCAACACAAAGACGGCCTGACTCGTCAACCCCATGAAATGTCCAGCGGCATGGCACCAGTGATTGCACGCATGTTGATGCTCGCCGGAGCATGAATCATCGTGCCGGTCTGCCGGTTGGTCTGCACTCGCAACCGATGCACGCTGTTCGCCAAACAAGGGGGCTGCAATCGCTTCCTGGTTGAAAGTCCAGCCGACTGCGTTGCTCATCAACGTGAGCAGCAGGAGGTAAACGGTCTGTCGGAGAAGCTTTCTCATTGCTGCATGATAGTTGGTTTCTCATTTCGAAGGCAATGAATCGGGAATTATTCCTATTCTGCTGGTGGGGGCTATTCCGGAAATATTCGCCTGAACAAAGTGCGAGAGATGAATGTCCGTATAATCCTCACGACAATTTCTGGAGATACATGATGACGCTGGCCCAACTCGTTTTTCCCCGTACGCTTTCCGCTGCCCACCAACTCATCCTTTTTCCCAGAGCCAAGACCTTGCCCCCCAAAGATGGATTTGAATCAATCCCACATGCCGAACTGCTTGCCACGGTGCTCAAGCGCCGCGGCATGAAGGCGGAGGAACTGGCGAAGTCGCCGGTCGCTGCCAATGCTGCCAACGGCACGCAGGTGGCCTGGGCGATGGTCGATTTCGACAAGGATACTTTTGCGCAGCAGGTGCAGGTGCGCAAAGGCTTGCAACTGCTGCTGGAAGAGCAGCCGAAAGCGTTGAGCATCGCGGTGAACGGCGATGCGGTGCAACGCCAGCGCATGGCGGAGCTTGCGGTGTACGGTGCCTGGGTGAATGGCGCGCTGTTGCCGGTGCATAAAAAAAAGGATGAGCGCAAGGCGCTGCAGAAGATCGAGGTGTATGGGATTACCCAGTCCCTTCCCCCTGGCAGGGGGAAGGTTAGGATGGGGGTGGAGTCGCGGAGTAGCAAGGTGTCTACCCCCTCCCTAACCCTCCCCCTGCAAGGGGGAGGGAACCGTGCGATATTTGACGCGCTCAAGGCGCAAGCTGCAGGCAACCTGCTATGCCGCGAGCTGACCGTGCTTCCGCCGAACGAACTCACGCCGGGCGCCTACCGTTTACGTGTGAAGAAGCTGGCGCAGGCCAACGGCTGGAAGCACGAAGAATTCACCATGCCCAAGCTGCGCAAGATGGGCGCGGGCGCGTTTGTCGCGGTGGCGCAGGGCAGTGACCCGGAAGATGCGGCCATAGTGCATCTCAGCTACAAACATCCGAAAGCGAAACAGACCATCGCACTGGTGGGCAAGGGCATCTGCTTCGACACCGGCGGCCACAACCTCAAGCCGTCGCGCTACATGCACAACATGCACGAGGACATGAACGGCTCGGCAGTGACGCTCGGCATCCTGCTCGCGGCGACACAAATGAAACTGGCGGTGAACATCGACTGCTGGCTGGCGCTGGCGCAGAACCATATCAGCCCCAAGGCCTACAAGCAGAACGACATCGTCAAGGCGCTCAACGGCACGAATATCGAAGTGATGCACACCGATGCTGAAGGCCGCATGGTGCTGGCCGATACGCTGACGCTCGCTTCAAGAGCAAAACCAAAACTGATGATCGACTTCGCCACGCTCACCGGCAGCATGGCGATGGCGCTGGGCGCGCGTTATTCAGGCGTGTTTGGCACCACGGACGAACTGGCGCAACGCGCGGTGAGTGTGGGCAAGCAGACCGGCGAACGCATGTGCGCCTTCCCGCAAGATGAAGATTACGAAGCCGCGCTGGATTCCAAGGTCGCGGACATCAAACAGTGCACGCTGGACGGCGAAGCCGACCACATCCTCGCCACGCGCTTCCTCAAGCGCTTCGTTGAACATGACACACCGTGGGTGCATGTGGACTTGTCGGCCAGCCGCTGTGAAGGCGGGCTGGGCATCGTCGCGCATGATGTGAACGGCTTTGGCGTGGCTTGGGGCTTGCGGATGTTGCAGAAGGAATAAGGGAACCTCTAAAAATCCAAATTTCGTTGCAATACTGCGTTGCTCACAAAAAATTACTCCTTACATATCACACATATGCTGCGTCGCAATTTTTTGCTC
>JBAQDF010000012.1:0-1758 GCA_049286265.1 Sideroxyarcus sp. | reverse complement strand
AATGGGACAGCCTGAAGGGCGCCGTGTTTGCGGATAGCCCGCTGGTAAAAAGCAAACAGTATTTCACCGTCGGTTTTGCCGTCACCTGGACGTTCGACAGGTCGGACAAACTGGTTGAGGTGGATGATGATTGATACGCCGGATGTCATAACAACAGCATGGCCGTGTGTTATGGTGGGCGCAACGAAATTGGATTCAGGGAAGAGATAAGAATGTGGGTCTGGCGACAAATTAGGTCCCTATACGAATACCTGGTGCTGTATGGCGGTCTGCTGTTTTTTGCGCTGATCTGCCTCGCGTGGAGCCTGCCTGCCAGTCTTTTGCGCCACCTCATGCCGCATCGCACGGCGCAACGCGTCGGGCGCTATGCCATCATGCTGGTGTTCCGCACCTATCTCTTTGTAATACGCGCCAGCGGCCTGGTGAAATGCGACCTCGCCGCGCTGGATGTGCTGCGCAAGGACCCCTCGCTTGTCATCGCCACCAACCATCCCTCGCTTATCGATGTGGTGCTGGTCGGCTCGCGCCTGCCCAATTTCGTCTGTGTACTCAAGGCCGCATTGCTCGACAATCCGTTGCTGGGCGGCGGCGCGAGCATGGCGGGCTATGTGCGCAACGACTCCACCGCGATGCTGATGCGTGAATCCGGTGTGGCCTTGCGCGAGGGCGCGCAACTGCTGATCTTCCCCGAGGGGACGCGCACCGTTCAGCAGCCGGTCAACGAATTCAAGGGCGGTTTTGCACTGGTTGCCAAGAAGGCGGGTGTGCCGGTGCAGACCGTGTTCATCGAAGCCAGCAGCCCGTTCCTCGGCAAGCACTGGTCGTTCTTCGACAAGCCGGTTTTTCCGTTGCGCTACAAAGTGCGGCTGGGGGAGCGCTTCGAGGTCAAGGGCGACGCGAAAACCTTTGCTGCCGACCTTGAAAAATATTATCGCGAACAAATGACACAGAAACAATTATGACTCCCTCCAATACCCACCTGGTACTCATCCCCAGCTACAACACCGGCGACAAGGTGTACGACACCGTGCGCGCCGCGCGCGCGCAATGGGCGCCGGTGTGGGTGGTGGTGGACGGCAGCACCGACGGCACAGGAGAAGGATTGCTGAAGATGGCCGAACAGGATCCGCAATTGCGCGTGATGGTGCTGCCGCACAACCACGGCAAAGGTGCTGCGGTGCTGCAGGGCCTGCGCGTGGCGGTGCACGAGGGCTTTACGCATGTGCTGACCATGGATTCCGACGGCCAGCATCCACCCGAAAAAATTCCCGAGTTCATGCGGGTATCGCTGGCCAATCCGGACGGCCTGGTACTGGGACGACCGGTATTCGATGCCAGCGCGCCCCTGTTGCGTGTGCGCGGACGCAAGGTTTCCAACTGGTGGGCCAATTTCGAGACGCTGTGGCAGGGCATCGGCGATTCGCTCTATGGTTTCCGCGTCTATCCGGCGCAGATGCTGTTGGGCGTGATGGAGAACAGCTACTGGATGCGCCATTTCGATTTCGATCCCGAGGCGGCGGTGCGCCTGTGCTGGTGCGGCGCGAAGCCGATCAACGTGGATGCGCCGGTGAAATATTTCCGCGCCGAGGAAGGCGGTGTGTCGCACTTCAACTACCTGCGCGACAACATCCTGCTGACCGGGATGCACCTGCGCCTGTTCACCGGCTTCCTGATCCGATTGCCCTTGTTGATTTGGCGGAAATTGTTCTGACATACTGCCCCTGAAAAAATGTAGGGTGCGCTTGCGCACCATTGCGA